>NZ_JBIAIF010000001.1:266309-1234611 GCF_042871255.1 Streptomyces sp. NPDC005955
CGCACCGCACCGCACCGCGCACGTCGAGCAGATCGCACCGCCTCAGGGGCGCGGGGAACTGCGCGAACCCACAGCGCACCGCACCGCACCGCGCACGTCGAGCAGATCGCACCGCCTCAGGGGCGCGGGGAACTGCGCGAACCCACAGCGCACCGCACCGCACCGCGCACATCGAGCGGATCGCACCCGCTCAGGGGCCGCGGACCTGCGGTGGGACGTCGCCGACACCCCCAGGGTGACCGGAAGCAATCCAGTCAGTGGACGGCCGACCGGACCGCGCCCGGAGCGAACGGGGGACCGGGCGCCACCTGCGCACGTGAGACCCCTCTCACCCCACGCCCACCACCACTACCGGACAGTGTCAAGAAAGCGCGGCCGGCGTCTTCCCAAGTCGCGATGTGACACGGAACACTCGCAGCGCATGAACATTGCCGCCCGCCATCGCGGAAATGAGGGCAAATCATGTCTGTCCACGACGACTTGACGGCTGTACAGCGCTGCATCGACGACCTGACCCGAACCGTCGGACGGCTGGCGGAGCACGTCGGGCGGGACGGACTGGAGATCCGACGGGTCCGTACCGACGCCGCTCACCTCAGGGAGAGCATCGACCTCCTGAGGGAGGTCCACGCGGCGGACGGTGGACCCGGCACCAAGGGCGGTACGCACCGGCGACCGACCGCCGCCCCGCACCGACCGGCCCCCGGGCCGGACGTCGTACGGATTCCCGACACCCCGTACGACAGCACCCTGTGGACGGACGCGGACGACGAGGGACTCGGCGCTCTGCACCGCCACGGCCCCTGAGTCGCTCGCGGCCCGGGGGCCCCGCCCCGAGCCCGAGTCCCGACCCGAGTGGAGTCCTCGTTGGCCACTGGCACGGAACCCCCCATCCCCCGCGGCGGTGTCAGAACAGGCACCCGCGCCGCCATCGACGCCCCGCACCTGCGCACCGACCGCTGGTGGCTGGCCCCCGCCGGCACCGCGGCCGGGCTGCTGGCCTTCATCGTCTACTCGACGTGGCGGGCGTTCGCGAACACCGACTACTACGCGGCCCCGTACGTCTCCCCCTTCTACTCCCCCTGCCTCGCCGAGAACTGCGCCCCGATGCGCGGCGGCCCCAACTGGGAGGTCCTCGGCGGCTGGTGGGGCCTGTCCCCCGCGCTGATCGTCCTGGTGTTCCCGCTGGGCTTCCGCCTCACCTGTTACTACTACCGCAAGGCGTACTACCGGGGGTTCTGGGCCTCGCCGCCCGCCTGCGCGGTGGCCGAACCGCACCGGAAGTACAGCGGTGAGACCCGCTTCCCGCTGGTCCTCCAGAACCTCCACCGGTACTTCTTCTACGCGGCGCTCCTCGTCGCCGTCGTCCTCACCTACGACACCGCCCTGACGTTCCGGGACGCGGACTACGCCTGGGGGCACATGGGCCTGGGCACCCTCGTCTTCCTGGTGAACATCGTGCTGATCTGGGCGTACACCCTGTCCTGCCACTCGTGCCGGCACATCGTGGGCGGACGGCTCAAACACTTCTCCAAACATCCCGTCCGCTACCGGCTGTGGGGGTGGGTCGGCAAGCTCAACGCCCGTCACATGCAGCTCGCGTGGGCGTCCCTGGTGAGCGTGGGGCTCGCCGACTTCTACGTGTACCTCCTGGCCAGCGGTGCACTCGACGATCCGAGGTTGTTCTGATGCTTCAGGTGGAACGGCAGCAGTGGGATGTTGTCGTGGTGGGCGCCGGTGGCGCCGGACTGCGCGCGGCGATCGAGGCGCGGGAACAGGGCCTGCGGACGGCGGTGATCTGCAAGTCCCTGTTCGGCAAGGCGCACACGGTGATGGCCGAGGGCGGCATCGCGGCGGCGATGGGCAACGTCAACTCGGGCGACGGCTGGAAGGTCCACTTCCGCGACACCATGCGCGGCGGCAAGTTCCTCAACCAGTGGCGGATGGCGGAGCTGCACGCCCAGGAGGCACCCGACCGGGTGTGGGAACTGGAGACCTGGGGCGCCCTCTTCGACCGCACCCACGACGGCCGCATCTCGCAGCGCAACTTCGGCGGCCACGAGTACCCGCGCCTCGCCCACGTCGGCGACCGCACCGGTCTGGAGCTGATCCGCACGCTCCAGCAGAAGGTGGTCTCCCTCCAGCAGGCCGCGGCGACCGAGTCCGGCGACCACGAGTGCTGCCTCAAGGTGTTCCAGGAGTACACGGTCACCCGCATCCTGAAGGCTCCGGACGGACGGGTGGCCGGCGTCTTCTGCTACGAACGCGAGACGGGTCGTTTCGTCGTCATCGAAGCCCCCGCGGTGGTCCTGGCGACCGGGGGCATCGGCAAATCCTTCAAGGTGACGTCCAACTCGTGGGAGTACACGGGCGACGGGCACGCGCTGGCGCTGATGGCCGGGGCGCCCCTGGTGAACATGGAGTTCGTGCAGTTCCACCCGACGGGCATGGTCTGGCCGCCCTCGGTGAAGGGCATCCTGGTCACCGAGTCGGTGCGCGGGGACGGCGGCGTCCTGCGCAACTCCGAGGGCCGGCGCTTCATGTTCGACTACGTGCCCGACGTCTTCAAGGAGAAGTACGCGGAGACGGAGGAGGAGGGCGACCGCTGGTACGAGGACCCCGACCGCAACCGTCGCCCCCCGGAACTGCTCCCCCGCGACGAGGTGGCCCGGGCGATCAACTCCGAGGTGAAGGCGGGCCGCGGCTCCCCGCACGGCGGGGTGTTCCTCGACGTCTCCACCCGCATGCCCGCGGAGGTCATCCGGCGTCGACTCCCGTCGATGTACCACCAGTTCAAGGAACTGGCGGACGTCGACATCACGGCCGAGCCGATGGAGGTCGGGCCCACCTGCCACTACGTCATGGGCGGCGTCTCCGTGGAATCCGACACGGCGGCGGCCCGCGGGGTGCCCGGGCTGTTCGCGGCGGGCGAGGTCGCGGGCGGCATGCACGGCTCCAACCGGCTCGGCGGCAACTCCCTGTCCGACCTGCTGGTCTTCGGCCGCCGGGCGGGACTGCACGCGGCCCGGTACGCGGCCCGGCTGACGGACGAACGCCCGGTCGCGGCCGACGAACAGGTCCAGGAGGCGGTGACCGAAGCGCTCCGACCGTTCGGCACGGAGGACACCGACGCGGCGGACTCAGCAGGGACGTCGGACGCGACGCTGCCGCAGGAGAACCCGTACACGCTGCACCAGGAACTCCAGCAGACGATGAACGACCTGGTCGGCATCATCCGTCGGGAGGCGGAGATGACCCGGGCCCTGGAGCGGCTGGAAGACCTGCGGGTACGGGCGCGCCGGGTGACCGTCGAGGGGCACCGGCAGTTCAACCCGGGCTGGCACCTCGCGCTCGACCTGCGGAACATGCTGCTGGTCAGCGAGTGCGTGGCGCGGGCCGCACGGGAACGCACCGAGAGCCGGGGCGGCCACACCCGTGAGGACCGCCCCGGCATGGAGCGCTCCTGGCGCAACGTCAACCTGCTGTGCTCGCTCACCGGGCCCCTGAGCTCCGGACGGGACCCCCGCGAGGCACAGATCGACCTCACCCGCGTCGAGACCGACCCCATCCGCTCCGATCTGCTGGCCCTCTTCGACAAGGAGGAGCTGGTCAAGTACCTCGCCGAAGAGGAGCTGTACGAGTGACGACCTCCGCATCCACCAGTTACGAGGCACACTTCCGGGTCTGGCGCGGGGACGCGGGCGGCGGTGACCTGGGCGACTTCCGGGTCGAGGTGAACGAGGGCGAGGTGGTCCTCGACATCATCCACCGCCTCCAGGCCACCCAGGCGCCCGACCTCGCGGTCCGCTGGAACTGCAAGGCCGGCAAGTGCGGTTCGTGCAGCGCCGAGATCAACGGGCGGCCGCGGTTGCTGTGCATGACCCGGATGTCGGTCTTCGACCGTACCGAGACCATCACGGTGACCCCGTTGCGCGCGTTCCCCGTGGTGCGGGACCTCGTCACGGACGTGGGCTTCAACTACACCAAGGCCCGCGAGATCCCGTCCTTCGTCCCGCCGCCGGACCTGGCGCCCGGCGAGTACCGCATGCAGCAGGAGGACGTGGACCGGTCGCAGGAGTTCCGCAAGTGCATCGAGTGCTTCCTGTGTCAGGACACCTGTCACGTGGTCCGGGACCACGAGGAGAACAAGGCGGCGTTCGCCGGTCCGCGGTTCCTGATGCGCATCGCCGAACTCGACATGCATCCGCTGGACGCCGCGGCCGACACCGGTCTCGACCGCAAGACCACCGCGCAGGACGAGCACGGGCTCGGGTACTGCAACATCACCAAGTGCTGTACGGAGGTCTGTCCGGAGGGCATCCACATCACCGACAACGCACTGATCCCCCTCAAGGAGCGGGCCGCCGACCGCAAGTACGACCCCCTGGTCTGGCTCGGCAACAAGATCCGCCGCCGCGGCGAGTAGCCCGCACGGCTGTACGGGGCGCGGTTGCGCGGGTACGGGGCCCTGGTCCGTCGCGGTGGTGTACGTCAACCTCCGCGGCGGGCCCGGACGGCGCTCGTCCGACGTTCCGAGGAACACGAACTCGCGTGCCAGATAAGTGCGTTCACTCGAAGGGAGCAGTTCCGACGCCAACCGCACTCCGGCCCCTACTCTGACGAGGACGAGTAGCGCAGAGAGGGGCAACACGCCATGCCGTCCACCGCTGACCCGGCCGGCCCGCAGGACGAACCGATCGCCTTCGGGCAACGGCTCCGGATGCTCCGCATGCGACGTGGCCTCAGCCGCCCACAGCTCGGGGGCCTCACCGGGTACTCCGCAGAGTGGGTCAAGAAGCTGGAGAGCGGGCAGCGCTCGGTCCCCCGGCTACCCGTCGTGCTACGGCTCGCGGAGGTGCTGAGGGTTCGTGACCTCACAGAACTGACGGGCGACCAACACAGCTGTTTGCCCCTCTTCGCCGGAGCGGGACACGCACGGCTCGGCGAGGTCAAGGCGGCCGTTGACGCCTACCCCCTCAGCACGCAACACCAGGCACCCCCCGTCGACCACCTCGCCTCCCGGGTCACCCGCGCATGGACCGCGCGCCACTCCTCGCCCCACCACCGGGAAGTGATCGGCGCGCTGCTCCCGGGGCTGATCCTCGACGCTCAGCTGGCGGTACGGCAGGCCGACCGGGCCGACCAGCGGCGGGCGGGGCAAGCCGTCCTCTCCGAGGTGTACTCACTCGCGCAGTTCTTCGTCGCCTACCAGCCGGACGCCGCACTGTTGTGGCGCGTGGCCGAACGCGCTCTGATCGCCGCCCAGGAATCGGAGGACCCGCACGCCATCGGGGTGGCCGCATGGCTCGCGACCCAGGCTCACCGCGACGGCGGACCCGCCCACTTCGATGCGGCCGACGCCATCAACCGGGGGACGTTGGCGTTCCTCGAACCGCTGTTGCCGGACGCCCCGGACACAGTCCTCGCCATCACCGGAGCGCTCACCTTCGAGGTCGGGTACACGGCCGCCTGCCGCGGGGAGACCGGCACCGCCTGGCGGTACTGGGACACGGCACGGGCGATGGCCGACCGACTGCCCTGGGACTACTACCACCCGATCACCAGCTTCTCCCGTGCCGTGATGGGTGCTCACGCGGTGACGGTCGCCGTCGAGTTGCGTGCGGGGAACGAATCGGTGCGCCATGCGGCGGCCACCGACACCTCGGCCATCGCCTCGCGACCGCGTCGGGCCCGCCACTGGATCGAAGCGGCCCGGGGCTACCACCTGGACGGCCAGCCCGACGCCGCGTTGGCGATGCTGAAGGAAGCGCACCGCAGCGCTCCGGAGACCGTCGCCTACAACGGGTACGCCAAGCGGATCGTCCTTGAGGAGGCGAACTCCTCCCTCACAAACCGCCGTCGACAGGCGTCCGACCTCGCGGTGACCCTCGGGTTCCTCTCTGCTTGAGTCGGTCAGTGGTGAGCGCGAGGCTACTGCGCGCCGGAGCACGGTGAGGTCCGGTTCGCGGACGCGGCCGCCTCGCTGCGAACTCCCGTCAGGCGGAGCAGTCGTTGGCAGGATGAAGTTGGGGGTGACGCAGCTGGGTTCGCTGATCAAGAGACGGCAACGCCGTTTGGAAGCCGCAAGTCGGAAGGGTGCTCCCCGCATGCGCGGGGGTGGTCCGACGAACGAGGACGGCGCATCTACACGCAGACGCAGATCGCCCGGGCTGAACGCACCGCCCGGCACAACGCGTTGCGCACCCGGCAGGCCGCATAGCGTAACAAACCTGCCACTTCCCCACACCGTGCACCCCGCCCCCCAGAGGATGGCTACTCCACCGATCCCTGCTCGAACGGAACGATCTCCCCGTTACCGCCGACCGCGACCCTCCGGTACGGTGCCAGCACCCGGACGCGCAGGGTCCGGGGTGAACACGAACGTCCATGGGGGCGAGATGCTTCGACGGCGAGCCGGTACACGTCATTTGCTCGATTTGCCGGACCTTCCGCTTCTGATGAAAAACAGCTCCCCCGGCCAGTAAAACCCCAGGTCGCGACCTGTCGTCCCCGCGCGTGCGGGGTTGGCCCCGAGAACCCCCGCAACGGCATCGACGGCGAGCGGTCGTCCCCGCGCGTGCGGGGTTGGCCCCACCCGCCGACACATCCTCGACGCCGAAGGCCAGTCGTCCCCGCGCGTGCGGGGTTGGCCCCCTCAACCGGGACAACCACGTCGTGGTCTGTGGGTCGTCCCCGCGCGTGCGGGGTTGGTCCCAGCCACACGACCTGGGCGTTCACGCCGTCCTCGTCGTCCCCGCGCGTGCGGGGTTGGCCCCATCACTCAACCGTCCGAGATAGCACTGTATGAGTCGTCCCCGCGCGTGCGGGGTTGGTCCCGTGTTCGTCTGGTTCAGCAGTGCGGCCACCGTGCCGTCCCCGCGCGGACGGCGTCGTCCCCGCGCATGCGGGGGTAGCCCCAACCACGGCGGTACCTGCGTCCGCGCCGGTCAGCGATCCCCGCTCCGCGGGGCCCAAGCGCACCCCGCCCCCAGGGCACCGCCCCGGGCCCACCTTGCCCGCACCCCGCCCCGCGACCTACTGTGAATGCGCTTTCATGAGCGCAGGCACCCCCGTGCCGGCGCACCCACCAGGGGATACGTACGGACAGGCAGGCGGTCAGTCGGGTGAGCACAGCCCCCACGGTGTACGACGTCGCGGAGCGCTCCGGAGTGTCGATCGCGACGGTGTCGCGGGTGTACCGCAACCCCGACTCCGTACGGCAGCAGACGCGCGACCGCGTACTCGCCGCCGCGCGGGAACTCGGCTACGTGCCGAGCGGGAACGCCCGGGGCCTGGCCAGCCGCTCCACGGGCGTGCTCGGCCTCTGCTTCCCGGACTACTCGGACCCCGACGCGGAGCACGAGGCGGGCGAGTCCGACGACGATGACGCCGCGATGCTCTACTCGGACCAGATCATCCGGGGCATGGAACGCGCCGCCCGTCGCCACGGGTACGCCCTGCTCATCGCCGCCTCGCTGGCCGGCGGCCCGGAGAGCCTGGTGGCGAAGGTCGCGGGCCGGGTGGACGGCTTCGCAGTGCTGGCCCGGACGGTGCCCACCGAGGACCTGGAGGTCATCTCGCGACGGCTGCCCGTGGTGATGTTGGCGGGTCCGCGCGAGTCCGAGCAGCTGGACCACCTCGACCACATCGAGGCGGCCAACGAGGACGGCGAGCGCGCGCTGACCCGGCACCTGATCGTGGACCACGGGCTGCGGCGGCTGGCGTTCATCGGGAGCGCCGAGGACTCCCCCGACGTGGCGGCCCGTTTCCGCGGGTACCGGGCGGCCTGCGAGGAGGCGGGCGTCCCGGTGCGGGACGAACCCGATCTGCGGGCCCCGATGATGACCCGCGCCGAGGGCGCCCGCGCCGCCGACGCCCTGCTCGACCGCGCGCAAGCGGACGGTGAACCGCCGCCGCAGGGCATGTTGTTCGCCAACGACCAGATGGCGGTGGGCGCGCTGCACGCGCTGGAGCGCCGGGGCGTGCGGGTGCCGGAGGACGTCGCAGTGACCGGGTTCGACGGCATTCCGCTGAGCCGTCTGGTGCGCCCGGCGCTGACCACCGTCCGTCAGCCGATGCGGCAGATGGGCGAGGCGGCCGTGGAGTTGCTGGTGCGCAGGTTGGGCGGCGACGGGAGCGAGCGGGTGCCCGGCGTGCCGGAGGTGGCCCCGGGCGTGCCCGTTTCGCTGATGCTGCCGGTGACGGTGGCCCGGCGCGCGAGCTGCGGCTGCTGACGTACGACGGGGGTCAGGCCCCCAGCCAGCGGGCGAAGAACCGTCGCCGGGCCGCGTCCAGCCCCGCGTACTCGGCGCGGGTCCCCTCGTGCTCGAAGTGTCCGGCCGTCAGGACGTACGACTCGCGCGGCCCGGCCACCGCGTTGTGCACGGCGAACTGTCCGGGCGGCGGCACCGCCGGGTCGAACAGCGCGGGTGCGACCAGGGCCGGGATGCGCAGCCGGGTCGCCGCCGTCGCCGCGTCGAAGTGGGCGAGGACGTCGGTGACCTCCGGGTGCCGTGCGTGGTGGGCGCGCACCGCCTCGCCGCTGCCCGTGCACGGCATCGTGAGCCGTAGCGGGTGGTGCCCGAAGGTGGGCACCGTGAGCTGGGCGGCGCCGAACCGTTCGTCGCAGGGCAGCGCCAGCGCGCCGATCCCGCCGCCGAAGCTCTCGCCCACGTACCCGAGTCGGGGAGCCCCGGGGGCGGCGAGTTCGGGGACGAGGCGGAGCAGCGCGGAGGCAGCGCACCACAGGTCGTCCACGCAACCGCCGATGACGTAGGTGTCGCGCGAGCCGATCCCGTGCAGGACGTGCGCGTCGGCGGTGTCGGGCACGTCCGGCTGGAGTCCCCGGGCGGGCAGTCCGCGGGCGCAGGGCAGGATCGCGGCGGACCCGGACAGCGGGAGCGGCAGGGCGGGCGCCGGGGTGTCCCGGCCGTCGTAGCCGTGTCCGATCACGAACCCGTACCGGGCGGGCCGCCCGTCGGCGGGGAGCGCCAGCCAGCCGCCGGTGCGGACGCCCCCGGTGGAGGCGTACGTGAGCGGGTGGAGCCGTACGCCGTCCCGTTCGTCCTCGGGAGGGCCGACGACGGGGTCGGGGTCGACGGCGCGGGCCGCCGCGTACCGGGAGCGCCAGAACGCGTCGAAGCCGGCGGGCTCCGGGGGCGGGGTCACGGCGAGCAGCCGGGCCGGTTCGTACCCGTGCGCGGGATCGAAGGGGAACGGGTGCGGCAGGTCCGGCGCCCGCTCCGGCACGGCGGGCGTCGAGCGGGACGACGGCTCGACCGGTACGGATGAGCCAGACGGTACGGGTGGTACGGGCGGTACGGGCGGTACGGGCATGGCCGGAGCCTAGGTCGTGCGGACCGCTGGGGGCACCGGGCTCCGAGCGCGCACCCGACCCGCTCGACAGGCGGCGAGTTCGACCGCGGGCACCCTGCTCGCCACACCGCCCCGCCCCGGCCCCGACCGGGCGGGGTGAAAGCGTTGTGCGCCACATTCCCTTTCCGTGCGCAAACATCCGATCTAGCGTGCAAGGTGCTGCAACTCATACATATCCCCCCACCCCCGAGCCGTGAGCCCCCACCCCCATGCGACAGACCTCGCACGACACCGCGCACCCGCTCCCCGCACGGACCCCCCACCCGGAGGGCCCGCACCGGCGCACACCGGAGGGCGGGCGACCCGCGGGCGCCGTTACCGGAGTGTGATGTAAAGCCCCCTTGCATATCCCGGAACGCCTGGCGCAGAGTGATGTATGCGCTTACAGACAGCGCATACATCACGGGCGGGCGTCCTGGGTACCCGAAGACGATCAGGGGTCTTCGGGCGCGAGGAGTCAGGGACGCCAGCAAGGCCCGGGAAGCTCAAGGAGGAGCCGTCCATGCACCGCGCCGCCAGAACCGCCACGGTCGCCATCGCCCTCGCGACGGCGTTCGGAACAACCGCCTGCGGGACGTCGGGCGGTGAGAGCGTCGCCGCCGACGCGAAGCAGACGCTCACCGTGTGGGCCATGGGCGCCGAGGGCGAGAAGCTCGGCGACGTCGCCAAGGAGTACACCGAGGCGAACCCGAACGTGACCGTCAAGGTGACCCCCGTCGGCTGGGACGTCGCCCACCAGAAGCTCGTCGCCGCGGCCGCCGCGGGCAACCTCCCGGACATCGCGCAGATGGGCGGGACGTACATGGGCGAGTTCGCCGCGATCGACGCCCTGGAACCCGTCGACACCGAGATGTTCGACCAGAAGGACTTCTTCCCGGCCGGGTGGGACCAGGGGGTCGTGGACGGCAAGGCGTACGGCGTGCCGTGGTACGTCGACACCCGCGTCCTCTACTACCGCACCGACCTCGCGAAGCAGGCCGGCATCGACGAGCCGCCCGCCACCTGGGCGGAGCTCCGGTCGGCCGCCGCCGCGTACCAGGACGAGGCCGGGACGAAGTGGGGCCTGTCGATCCAGCCCAGCGGCCTGGACACCGTCCAGAGCTTCTACCCGTTCCTGTACTCGGCGGGCGGCGAGATCGTCGGCGAGGACGGCAAGGCGGCCATCGGCAGCCCGGCCGCGGTGAAGGCGTTCGAGGAGTACGGGGCGTACTTCGACGAGGGCCTGGCCAAGAAGAGCGTGCAGCCCGGCTACGACGTGACCAAGGACTTCAACACCGGCGACGTGCCGATGTTCTTCTCCGGCCCGTGGATCATGTCGATGCTGAAGACCCAGTACCCGGACCTGGACGGCAAGTGGGCCGTCGCCCCCGTCCCGACCGGGGAGCAGTCCGTGTCCATGGCCGGCGGCTCCAGCCTGGTGATCTCCAAGGACAGCGACAACAAGCCGGCCGCCAAGGAGTTCATCAAGTACCTGACGGACACCAAGGGTCAGGAGGACTGGTTCGAGCGGACCAGTGACCTGCCCGCCGCCACCGCCGCCTGGGAGTCCGGCGCGCTGGCCGAGGACCCGAACCTCCAGGTCTTCCGGAAGCAGATGGAGACCGCGAAGACCTCGCCGCCGCTCGCCGAGTGGTCCGAGATCACCTCGAAGGTCGACACCGCCATCGAGTCCGTGACCCAGGGCAAGGCCTCCGCCGAGGACGCCGCGAAGAAGGCGCAGTCCGAGGTCGAAAGCCTCGTGGAGTAGCGGCGATGAGCACCACGACCGGACCTGCCGCCGCCGGCGCGGCCAGGGCGAAGGCCGGGCCGGGCGGCCGCCCCGGCCCGGGCGGGACGGCACCCGACAGCGGGGCCGACCGCCGGGGCCGCGGGCGACGCAAGGCGCGGCTGGGCACGCAGAACCTCGCCGGGTGGCTGTTCTCCACCCCGTTCCTCGTGCTGTTCGCGGTCTTCATGGCCTTCCCGATCATCGCGACGCTCGTCATGAGCTTCACGGACTTCGGGTTGCGCAACGTGACCGACCCGTTGGAGGCCGAGTTCGTCGGCTTCGAGAACTACACGAAGCTCTTCGGCGACGAGAAGTTCCTCACCGCCCTCTTCAACACGGCCTACTTCGTCGTCATCGGGGTTCCGCTCACCATCGGACTCGGTCTGCTGGTCGCGGTGCTCCTCAACAACGGCATCGACCGGGCGCGCACCTTCTTCCGCGTCGGCTTCTACGCCCCCGTGGTCACCTCGATCGTCGCCGTCGCCGTGGTGTGGCGGTTCGTCCTCGACCCGGCGGACGGGCTGATCGCCGGTCTCGCCGCCGAGGTCGGGCTCACCGCGCCGGACTTCCTCGGTGACGAGAAGCTCGCGATGCCGTCGCTGATCCTGATGGCGGTGTGGCGGAACATGGGCACGGTCATGGTGCTCTTCATCGCCGGGCTCCAGGCCATCCCCACCGAGGTGCGGGAGGCCGCGAAGCTCGACGGCGCCGGTCCCTGGGGCGAGTTCCGCCGGATCACCGTGCCGCTGCTGCGGCCGACCCTGCTGTACGCCACCGTGATCACCACGATCGGTTACCTCAACGTCTTCGAGGAGCCGTTCGTGATGACCCAGGGCGGTCCCTCGGACAGCACGCTCACCGTCTCGCTGCACATGTACCGCGAGGGCTTCAACTTCTTCCACATGGGCTATGCGAGCGCGATGGCGTACGTCCTCTTCGTGGTGATCATGGGCATCACCGTGCTCCAGCTCCGACTGCTGAAGGACAACACGGCATGAGCGCCACGAAGTCCACCCCGGTCGCCGCCCCGCCCGCCCCGACCGGCGCCGCGCCGCCGCGGTCGACCGGTCCGCGACTGCGCCGGGTGCTGGTGTACGCACTGGTCTCGCTCGGTCTGCTGATCATGTCGGCACCGTTCCTGTGGATGGCGCTGTCGGCATTCAAGACCAACGAGGAGCTCAGCGCCTCACCGCCCGTGTGGCTGCCCACCGAGTGGACGCTCGCGCACTTCGAGCGACTGCTGGACCGGCTGGACCTCCCGCGCTACTTCCTCAACTCGGTGATCGTGGCGACCCTCGTCACCGTCTCCAACCTGCTCTTCTGCTCGATGCTCGGCTACGCGCTCGCCAAGCTCAGGTTCGCCGGCCGCAACAAGCTCTTCGGGCTGGTGCTCGGTGCGCTGATGGTGCCCGGCAACCTGATGCTGCTGCCGCTGTTCGTGCTGATGAGCAAGTTGCAGCTGATCGACTCGTACGCCGGTCTGGTGCTGCCGTTCGCGGCGGGCGCCTTCGGGGTCTTCCTCATGCGGCAGTTCATGCAGTCGATCCCGGACGAACTGCTGGAAGCGGCGCGGATGGACGGCGCCGGGGAGTGGTACATCTTCTGGCGGATCGTGATGCCGCTGGTCAAGCCCGCCCTCGCCACGCTGACGATCTTCACCTTCCTGGGGTCCTGGAACAACTTCGTGTGGCCGTTGATCGCCACCAACGACCCCGACAAGTACACGCTCCCGGTGGCGCTGGCGACCTTCGCCACCGACCCCAACCAGTCGGCCGGCTCCAACGGCATGCTGATGGCCGGGTCCTTCCTGATCGTGCTGCCGGTGCTGCTCGTCTTCGCCGTGCTCCAGCGCCACTTCACCCAGGGCATCGCCACCGCCGGCATGAAGTAGCGCCGCCCGCCCCCCTTCTCGACATCCGATTCGCTCCCCCCGCACGCCGGGCCGCTCCCCCACCCCTCGGGCCCCTTGGGACCGGAGCGCGCCCGCACCCACCAGAGAGACAGGACGATGACGCACGCCCCGACACGGTTCCCCGACGGCTTCCTCTGGGGGGCCTCCACCGCCGCCCACCAGATCGAGGGCAACAACACCACCAGCGACTGGTGGCGCAAGGAGCACAGCGGCACCTCCCACATCCAGGAACCGAGCCTGGACGCGGCCGACAGCTACCACCGTTGGCCCGAGGACATGGACCTGCTCGCGGAGCTCGGCTTCACCGACTACCGGTTCAGCATCGAGTGGGCCCGCATCGAGCCGGCCCGCGGTCACTTCTCGCACGCCGAGATCGCCCACTACCGCCGCATGGTCGAGGGCGCCCGGGCCCGTGGTCTGCGCCCGATGGTGACCCTGCACCACTTCACCGTCCCGCAGTGGTTCGAGGACCTGGGCGGCTGGACCGCCGACGAGGCCGTGGACCTGTTCACCCGGTACGTCGAGGCCACCGCCCCGGTCATCGCCGAGGGCGTGGACCACGTCTGCACCATCAACGAGCCGAACATGATCGCCGTGATGGCCGGGGCCGCCAAGGCCGGGGACATCGGCTTCCCGCCGGCCGGACTGCCGACGCCCGACGAGGACACCACCCGCGCGATCATCGCCGTCCACCACGCCGCGTCGAAGGCCGTCAAGGCCGTCAACCCGGACATCCAGGTCGGTTGGACCATCGCCAACCAGGTCTACCAGGCACTTCCCGGCGCCGAAGGGGTCACCGCCGCCTACCGGCACCCGCGCGAGGACGTGTTCATCGAGGCCGCCCGCGGTGACGACTGGATCGGCGTCCAGTCCTACACCCGGACCCGGATCGGCCCCGACGGACCCATCCCGGCACCCGAGGACGTCGAGCGCACCCTGACCAGCTGGGAGTACTACCCGGCGGCCGTCGGCCACGCCCTGCGGCACACCGCGGACGTGGTGGGCGACGTCCCGCTGATCGTCACCGAGAACGGCATCGCCACCGATGACGACGACCGCCGCATCGCCTACACCAAGGGCGCGTTGGAGGAGGTCGAAGCGGCGCTGCGGGACGGGCTCGACATCCGCGGCTACCTGCACTGGAGCGCACTCGACAACTACGAGTGGGGCTCCTTCGCGCCCACCTTCGGGCTGATCTCCTACGACCCGGTGACCTTCGAGCGCACCGCCAAGCCCTCCGCCGTCTGGCTCGGCGGGCTCGGCCGCACCCGGGAACTCCCCACCGGGGAGTGAGCCGCGGGCGCGGGGCGGCCCCCTCCGCCGCCCCGCGCCCCACCGGACGACGCCGTCGGCCCGTCGCAGCCCCGCCGGGCCGACGGCGTCCCCCACCCCCCCACCCCCCCATTTCCCCCGCTCCCCCGCTCCCCCGCATCCCCACCCGCAGCGCCCCGACCGCTCCCGCGCGGGGCGGCACCGACGTGCCGCGGGCCCGACCGCCGCGCTGCACGGCCCTCCGCACGACTCCACACCTCCCGACACCAGGAGCTGGAACCGCATGGACCGCATCCGCCTGCACCGTCGATCGTTCCTCACCACCGCCGGAGCCGGGGCCGCCGCCCTGACCCTGGCCGCCGCACCGGCCCGGGCCGCCGCGCACCGCGACCCGTCCCGCGCACCCGCCGCCGACGCGCCCCTGCTGCACCGGTGGTTCCGCGACACCTACCGCTCGATCGACGCGATGACCACGGACTTCGGGCTCACCGCCGACAAGACGGACCTCAGCGCCGCCGGCCGCCCGGTCCCCTCCCGCCAGACCTCGCCCACCAACATCGGCTGCGGTCTGTGGTCCACGGTGGCCGCCGCCGGACTCGGGGTGATCAGCCGGGGCACCATGCGCCGCGACCTCGCCCGTACCGTCGCCGCCGTGGAGAAGCTGGAACGGCACCACGGCTTCTGGCTCAACTGGTACGACGCGTACGACGGTTCGACGCTGACGCAGTGGCCGGAGACCGGCGCGGCCGTCCGTCCGTTCCTCTCCTCCGTCGACAACGCCTGGCTGGTCGCCGGGCTGCGGATCGCCGCCGACGCCGACCCCTCGCTGCGCCGCCGCATCGCCCGCATCCTCGCCACCGCCGACTGGTCGTTCTTCTACACCCCGTACGACGCGGCCGACCCGGCGCAGCGTCCGGGCCAGTTGCGCGGCGGCGTCTGGACCGACACCGACGAGCCCACCGGCCACCACTACGGCGCCCTGAACACCGAGCCCCGGATGGCGAGTTACCTCGGCATCGCGGACGGTTCGCTGCCCGCGCAGCACTACTGGTGCATGTACCGGACGATGCTGCCCGAGTGGGAGCAGGAGCAGACGCCGGGCGGCTCGTACGTCACCGTGGACGGCGTCCGGGTGTGGAACGGCCACTACTCCTACCGGGGCCGCAAGCTGGTGCCCAGCTGGGGCGGATCGATGTTCGAGGCGCTGATGGTGCCGCTGTTCGTCCCCGAGTCCGCGTGGTCCCCGCACGCCTGGGGCCGCTCCCACGAGCACTACGTGCGCGGCCAGATCGAACACGGACTCGTCGAGGAGGGGTACGGGTACTGGGGCTTCTCCCCATCCAACGTGCCCGACGGCGGTTACCGCGAGTACGGCGTGGACGCGATGGGCATGCAGACCGAGGGGTACCGGTCGCACGGGGTGGTCACCCCGCACGCCTCGTTCCTCGCCCTGCCCCAGGCGCGCGGCGAGGCCGTCGCCAACCTCCGCGCGCTCGCCCGGGACTTCGGTGCGTACGACGACGGGTACGGGTTCCGGGACTCCGTGGACGTCCGCAGCGGGCGGGTCAGCGACTTCGTCCTCGCCCTGGACCAGGGCATGATCGCCGCCGCGCTCGCCCAGGAGCTACGGCCCGGGCTGCTCCAACGCCCCTTCCGGACGGGCGGGTTCGCCTCCCGGGTCAAGCCGCTGCTGGCCCGGGAGCGGTTCAGCATCTGAGCGCCGGCCGCACCGGCTCAGCCGTCGTCGCGCCCGTTCTCCAGGTGCACGATCCGCAGCCCGACGGCGTCCAGCGCGCGTTTGGTGCGGCCGTAGAGCCCGACGGACAGGTCCGTCGGCTCCGCCACCTCCTGGGGCGCGACGTAGGTGAGGACGTCCGGGTGGTGACCGGTGACCACCCAGCCCTCGACGGCGTCCGGCGTGATGACGCCGAAGTCCCCCGCGGCCGAGCCCGCGCCCACCGGACCGAACTGAGCGAGGAGGTCGGCGGCCCGGCCCGCGGGGTCACCGGACGCGGTCGCGAGGACCACGCAGGTGCCGTGCTCGAACAGGGCCCAGGTCTTGTGGGGGTCGGCGAGGAGGGTGCGCCAGGTGGTGATCAGTGTCGGGGTGGTCATGGGGTCCAGGATGACCGCCCCCACTGACAGCGGGGCGTGCCCGGGAGCCCGCCCGCGGTGCCGCGGCTGCCGCACGATCGCGGTCGCGGGGCGGGGTGCGGGGTCATATGTTCAAGGATGTGACGTCGCCCAGGAGTCGGCCCCCGCGGGGTCCGGGCAGGTGGGAGGGCGCGCCGGGGTGGCCGGCGCACCCTCGACGGACCGTGCGGCGGACGGGGGCCGTGCTCGCGCGTGGCGGGCCGGTGGCCCTGCTCGCGCTGGCGGTGCTGCTCGGGCTGGGGCTCGTGCTCGGTGCCGCCGGGGTCACCCGCGCGGACGATCCCGTACCGCTGTCCCGCACCGGGCAGATCACCGACACGGTCGGCGCCCTCGGTGACCGCCGCGACGAGGTGGCCGCCGCCCTGGAACGCCTGGACCGCGATCAGGGCCTCCAGCTGTACCTGGTGTACGTGCGCGACTTCTCCGGGCGGACGCCGCAGAGCTGGGCGGACGCGACCGCGGACCGCGGTGGCCTCGGGCTGGACGACCTGCTGCTGGCCGTCGCCACGCACGACCGCCAGTACGCGTACTCGGTGGACCAGGACGTCCGGCTGACCGATGCGCAGCTCGCCGCGGTCGCCCGCACGGCGATCGAGCCGGCGCTCCGGGCGAACGACTGGGCGGGCGCCGGGATCGGCGCCGCCGACGGGATGGACGCGGTGCTGTCGGGGCGGCCCGTCCCCGTGCCGTCGCTGACGCCCGGTGACCCCGATCCGGGCAGCCTGGTCGGTCCGGACGTGGGCACCGGGGACTTCGTGCTCCCGGTGGTCGCGGTGGGCGCGGCCGGCGCGCTCGCGGTGTACGCGGTCGCCCGCAAGCGACGGCGCGCGAAGACGGTGCGGCAGGGTCCCGAGTGGGGGGCCAGGGCCCCGGGCGCGCCGGGTCCCGTCCCGCTGCCCGAGTGGGACGGGCGGGCCCGGCGGCTGCTGGTGACGACCGACGACGCGGTGCGCACCAGTGCGGAGGAGCTGGGTTTCGCCACGGCGCAGTTCGGCGAGGAGGCCACCCGGCCGTTCACCGAGGCGTTGGAGTACGCCCGTACGGAGCTGACGGCCGCGTTCCGGTTGCGCCAGCAGCTCGACGACGCGTTCCCGGAGGACGACGCCACCCGACGGCGGATGCTGGACGAGATCATCGCGCGTTGCACGGAGGCGAACCGTCGGCTGGACGCGGAGTCGGCGGCGTTCGACCGGCTGCGGGCCCTGGAGCAGTCGGCGCCCGCGGCGCTGGAGCAGGCCGACGGGGTGTACCAGCAGGTCAGCAGCCGGACGGAGGGCGCGCAGAAGACCCTGGACCGGCTCGGCGCCGCTTACGCACCGGCCGCTTCGGTGCCGGTGGCGGGCCATGTGGAGCAGGCGAAGGACCGGTTGGTGTTCGCGGCGGCGGGCCTGGCGGGTGCCCGTGAGGCGGTGGCCGCCGGGGACAGCGGTCGGGCCGCCGTCCAGTTGCGGGCCGCCGAGGGGGCCCTGGACCAGGCGGGGACCTTCGTGGCGGCGGTGGAGCGGCTGGCCGAGGAGATCGCGGCGGCGGACCGGGCCGTGCCGGGTGCGCTGACGGAGACGGAGACGGACCTCGCCGAGGCGCGCGGCATGCTCGACGGCACGGGGGCGGGCGAGCCGACGGCGGACCTCAGGGGCCGGGTCGCGCGCGCCGAGGCGGTGCTGCACGACGTGGGGGCGGAGCGGGCGGCGGGCCCCTACGACCCGATCGGCGCACTGCGGAGGTTGGAGGAGGCCGACGGGGCGCTCGACGCGGCGTTGGCGGGGGCGCGGGAGCGGGAGGCGACACAGGTGCGCGCCCGGTCGTTGCTCGGGCAGGCGCTGCTGACGGGTCGCAGTGCGGTCGGTACGGCGGCGGACTACGTCACCACGCACCGGGGCGCGGTGGGCAGCCAGGCGCGGACCCGGCTCGCCGAGGCGGAACGTCATCTGGCGCGGGCCCAGGGGGCGACGGGCGACCCGGCGGGTGCGCTCGCCGACGCCCAGCGGGCGGACGCGTTGGCCCGGGAGGCCCGGCAGTTGGCGGAGCAGGACGTGCGGGCGCGCGGCACCCCGTACGGCGGGCGCCCCGGTGGCAGTGGGGGGACGGGCGGCGCGGTGCTCGGCGGGATCATCCTCGGCCAGGTGCTGGGCGGTCTCGGCCGGTCCGGCGGCGCGGGCGGTTTCGGGGGTCCGTCGGGGCGGGGCGGTTTCGGTCCGGGGAGCTTCGGCGGCGGTGCCACCCGGGGCCGCAGGGGTGGGGGCGGACGGTTCTGACAGCAGTTGCGGCACCGGCCGCGGAACGTCGCGACGACACCAGGTTCCGGCTCCACCACGGCGCCCTCACCCGAAAGGCCCTCCGATGAGCAAGCAGACCGTCCTCGGCCGTGTCACCCAGTTGGCCCGGGCGAACATCCACGCCCTCCTCGACCAGGCTGAGGACCCGCAGAAGATGATCGACCAGTTGATCCGCGACTACACCGCCCACATCGGGGAGGCCCAGGAGGCCGTGTCGGTGACGATCGGCAATCTGCGGATGCTGGAGCAGGACCACCGGGAGGACGTCGACGCCGCGGCCGAGTGGGGGCGCAAGGCGCTCGCCGCCAGTCGCAAGGCCGACGAGTTGCGGGCGGCGGGCGACGCCCCGGAGGCGGACACCTTCGACAATCTGGCCCGGGTGGCGCTGGAGCGGCAGTTGCAGGCGGAGCGGGAGGCGAAGGACGCGGAGCCGGTGATCGCCGCGCAGAACGAGGTGGTCGGCAAGTTGACGTCGGGCCTGGACCAGATGAAGCGGAAGCTGTCGGAGCTCCAGTCGCGGCGCGACCAGTTGGTGGCCAGGTCGCGTACCGCGCAGGCGCAGAACCAGATGCTGGACGCGGCGAAGAACGTGGACGTGCTCGATCCGACGAGCGACCTGGGCCGCTTCGAGGAGAAGGTCCGTCGGGAGGAGGCCCGGGCGCTCGGCAGGCAGGAGTTGGCGGCCTCGTCGCTGGACGCGCAGTTCGAGCGGCTGGACGCGCTGGGCGACACCGCGGAGGTGGAGGCCCGGCTGGCCGCCCTGAAGTCCGGCGGCTGACGGGTCAGGGGGGTGCGACGGCTGCGTCCCGGCCGCTCAGAACATGCTCATCAGTGCTTCCGCCACGTCGATCTGGCCGCCCTCGCCGTCGGGGAGGGGCAGTTCGAACCAGACGGTCTTGCCGCGGTGGGTCCTGCGTGATCCCCAGCCGGCGCTGAGCAGGCCGACGAGTTGGAGCCCCCGGCCGCCCTCGTCGGTGGCGCGGGCGCGGCGGCGCCGGGGTTGGACCAGTCCGGCGTCCCAGACCTCGCAGACGAGGGTGCGGTCGAGCAGCAGCCGGAGTCTGATCTCGCCCTCGCCGTAGCGCAGGGCGTTGGTGACGAGTTCGCTGACGAGGAGTTCGGTGGTGTCGACCAGCGCTTCGAGGTCCCAGGACTCCAGTTGGGCGCGGGCGTACTCACGGGCGCGGCCCACGCTCTGGGGTTCGCGGGGCAGTGACCAGTCGCCCACGGATTCGGCGGGCAGCCCTTGGACCCGGGCCATGACGAGGGCGATGTCGTCCTCGCCGTGGTGGGTGTCGAGGGCGCCGAGGACGTGGTCGCAGACGTCCTCCAGCGGGCGGTCCGGTTCGGTGAGGGCGCCGACGAGGGCGTGCAGCCCCTCGTCTAGGGGGTGGTCGCGGGACTCGACGAGGCCGTCGGTGTACAGGGTGAGCAGCGCTCCTTCGGCGAGTTCGACCTCGACCTCCTCGAAGGGTTCGCCGCCGACGCCGAGCGGCATGCCGGGCGGCACGTCGAGCATCAGGGCGGATTCGCCGGGCTCCAGGATCACCGGCGGGAGGTGGCCCGCGTTGGCGAAGGTGACCCGGCGGGTGACGGCGTCGTAGACGGCGTAGACGCAGGTGGCGAGGTAGACCTCGGAGAGGTCGGCGTCGCGGGAGGTGCGGGCGGCCCGGGTGGCCTGTTGCACGCCGCCGGGGGTGCCGAGGCCGCGGGCGACCTCGTCCAGGGCGGAGAGCACTTCGGCGGGTTCGAGGTCGAGCAGGGCCAGGGTGCGGACGGCGGTGCGCAGTTCGCCCATGGCGACGGCGGCGCGCAGACCGCGGCCCATGACGTCGCCGACGACCAGGGCGGTGCGGTGCCCGGGGAGTTCGATGACGTCGAACCAGTCGCCGCCGACCTCGGTGGCGGCGTTGCTGGGGAGGTAGCGGCAGGCGATGTCGAGTCCGGCGGCCACCGGGTTGTCGGGCGGGAGCAGGGAGCGCTGGAGGATCAGCGCGCGCTGGTGTTCGCGCCGGTAGAGCCGGGCGTTGTCCATGGACACCGCGGTGCGGGCGGCGAGTTCACCGGCGAGCGCGCGGTCCCGCTCGCTGAACGGCTCGCTGCCCTTGGTGCGGGTGAACTGGACGAGCCCGACGACCGTGTCGTGGGCGACCATCGGCACGGCGAGGGTGGAGCGGATGAGTCCCCCGGGCACGCCGTCGATGAGGCGGGGGCGTCCGGTGCGCAGGGCGTCGGCGAACGGGGAGGAGAAGTCGAAGTGGTGGGTCGCGCCGACCTTGACCGGGGCCCGTCCGTCGGTGAAGGGGGCGTCGGCGACCGCGCTGGCGTAGGCGACCCGGCGCAGGTCACCGCTGCCGCCGCCGGAGTCGGGGACGCTCCACTGGCCGGGGGCGGCGCCGTCCCCGTCCAGGAGCCCCTGGTAGAGGTCGACGGCGGCGAGGTCGCAGAAGCCGGGGACGGTGACGTCGAGGAGTTCCCGGGCGGTGGCCTCGATGTCGAGGGAGTTGCCGATCCGGGCGCCGGCCTCGTTGAGGAGGGCCAGGTTGCGGCGGGACTGGGCGGCCTCGCGGGCGGCGGCGTGGCGGCGGGTGACGTCGGTGCCCAGTCCGGCGACCCCGATGGGGCGTCCGCTGCCGCTGTGCACCCGGTAGAGGTTGATGGACCAGTGGCGGCGGTCGCTGGAGCCGGGGGCGGGTCCGACGATCTGCATGTCCGTGACGGCTTCGCCGGTTTCCAGGACGCGGCGCAGGGCGGCCGAGATCCGGTCGGCTTCCTGGCGGGGCAGGTAGTCGTGGACGGTGCGGCCCCGGTGGTCCTCGGCCCGCCCGCCGAACACGGAGGCGAACTGCCGGTTGGCGTGCTGCACCCGCAGCTCGGTTCCGAACAACACGAACCCGAAGGGGGATTGACCGAAAATCGCCTGCGAGGCGGCGATGTCGGTCTCGATGCGGCGCAGGGCGCGGACGTCGACGACGATGCAGACGGCGGCGCGTTCGCCCTTCGCGTTCTCGGTGGGCATGACGTAGAGCTCGGCGATGCCGACGCTCCCGGGGTCGCCGTGGTCGCCCGTGAAGCGCGCGCCGCGGCCCGGGGCGGCCGCCCGTGCGTCCGGGTTCCCGCCGCGCTGCCCGGTGGTGGCGACGCTCCGCGCGCCGTCGCGGCCGGACGGTGCGTAACGCCCCGGGCGGGGGTACGACCGGGCGGCCGGGCCCTCGGTGGGCGGTGTCCGGAAGGGCACCGCGCCGGTCCACTCCCGGCCGTCGAGGATCTCCGCGATGGTGCGCTGACCTCGGGCGCGCAGTTCCGGCGGGACGAACGCCTCGATGGGGTCCTTGCCGACGGCGACCGAAGCGGGCACCCCGAAGAGCTGTTCGGCGCGGGTGCTCCACTGTTCGATCAGCCCGTCCGGGCCGATCGAGAAGGAGGCCACCTTGAGGTAGTCGTAGATGGACCCGGGTGGCGTGCCCTGCCACATCGCGTCGCCGCGCGTCTCACCCATCGCACCCTCCGACGAATGACCGGGCACAGTGGCCTGCGCTGGTATCTCGCTCACGCGAACCGTCCCCTCCAGCTCACCGCACCCGGTACCGGTCACCGGTGGCGGCTGCCCGCAGTATCCAGCACAACGGCCCCGCGCAACACGGTGTTCACGATCACAGCTCGGTCCCGACACTTTCCGGACCGGTGGTGACCGGTCCGCGCCCTCTCTCCCTTCTAACCAGGCAGGGCCAACTCGAACCACACCGTCTTGCCCGACCTGCCCGGACGCATGCCCCAACGGCTGGATGTGGAGGCGACGAGGCGCAGTCCCCGGCCACCCTCCTCGTCGACGTCGGCGTGGTGCTCGGGGGGCGGTTCGGGCAGCGGGTGGGGCAGCGGGTCGGAGACCTCCACCAGCAGGGCGCCGGGCGGGCGCGGGGGCCGTACGAGCCGGACGCCGATGGGGCCGGAGGCGTACCGCAGGGAGTTGGTCACCAACTCGCTGACGAGCAGGGCGGTCAGATCGCCGAGGGATTCGAGCCCCCAGTCGCCGAGTTGTCCGCGGACCCTGGCCCGGGCGTCCCGCACGGCTCCCGGGTCAGCGGGGAACGTCCACTCCACGCGGTCGCCCTCGCTCCGATCACCCGGGTCGCCCCGGTCCCGGTCGGTGTCGATCACGCCGCATCACTTCCCTGGCCACCCGCGCGACCGCGTCCGGATTCATGTGCTTAGTGGTCACATACCCGATATGCGCTGCGCTCTATCCCGTGCGGGGCGCACAGAAGGTCGAGGAGCGCGAACAGCGCCCGCGCAGGGCGCACGAAGGTGGGCTCGTGCTCCGTCTGCGCACCCCACAACACCCCTGGGACCTGAGGGAACGCTGTATCGAGCACCGATCCGGGCTCCCGAGGGCGGGCACCGGAGCGGAAAGGCAAAAATCCCGTCAAGACGCCCGCACGGACGTGGGGTCAGCGGGGAATTCAGACGGACCGGAGCACTTCCCGTACGGCGGGAACGTCCTGATCCAGCCAGTCGACGGACCAGACCTCGGCCGGGCTCAGCCAGCGGACCTCGTCATGGTCCTGGAGCGGGCGGGGCTCACCGTCGAGGAGGTGCGTCCGCCACACCTGGAGGACGTAGCCGGGCTTGAGCGGCCACTCACCCGGCACCCGGGTCAGTTCCCCGACCTCGACGCCGAGTTCCTCGCGCAGTTCACGGACGAGGGCGTCGGTCGGCGGCTCCCCCGGCTCGACCTTGCCGCCCGGTAGCTCCCACCGCCCCGCCAGTTCGGCCGGGGCGCTGCGCCGCGCCGCCAACAGCCGTTCCCCCGCGTACAGGGCCCCCGCGACGACCACCACTCGTTCCTCCACGCCCCGGAGCCTATCCGTGGGCGCGGCGGACGCCGCGACGCGCGGGGCACTGGGCGGACCGCGCACCGGGACGGGCGTTCCCCCAGGAGTACGGGTACGGGCGCCAAGCGGTACGGGGTGCCCGCGCACCGGGGTGAAGACGTACCAGGGTTACGGGGTGTGCCGGAGCACCGGAGCTATCGGGTACGGAGCACCGGGGTCACGGGGTGCTGCTCGGGCCGACCTGTTCCACCCAGTAGAGGTGCTGGTGCCCCGGGGCGCCGAGGCTGTCGGCGATCCGTTCCGCCTCCGCGCGCGTGGCGTACCGGCCCACGCGGTAGCGGTTGCCGTTGTCGTCCTCCCTTATGACGAGCCAGGGCAAGGTGGCCGTGCCTTCGGTCATCGCGCCCCTCCCCTTTCTCCCCGTGGCTCGATCCGTGCCGTGTCCACCAAGGAAACCGCAATCTGCATATGCCCGAGCCTACGCCCGACCTTCACGCACCGGATATGCCTTTGCACAAAGAGGTAGGCAACAAGCCATGGACAAGGGGGCACGTCTGCGTCCGCGCGCCCCCCTTGCCGGATCCCGAACGCCCTGCACACCCGGCGGGCGCCGCTTCCCTGCCACCGCCCTCCCACAACACCGCGCCGCCCGTCCGCACAAAACCCCCCACCCCTCACGCGTCAGCGAACAACTCCCCGCAGCCCACCGCGGGCCGCGCCCCGGCAGAACGGCCAGATTCCACCCACTCCCGCCGACCGGGCCCCGGGGCGACCGCGACCGACCGGGGCGCTACCGAACGGGCAGGTGGTAGGCCACCCGGTACCGATCGGCGGGAACGACCAGGTCGGCGGTCTCCACGGGTCGCCCGGAGGCGTAGAACGTGCGCCGTATGACGATCACGACGTGGCCGGGCACTCCGCCCAGTGCCAGCAGTTCGTCCGCCAGCCCCGGTCGGGCGCCGACCTCCTCCGTGACGTTGTCCACGACGACGTCGATGGCGGCCATCCGCCGCACCACTCCCGTACCCCGCAGCGGCCCTTCCTCGGGCAGCATCACGGGGGTCCGACCGGTCAGGGCGAGCGGTTCCCAGGAGGTGGACAGCATCATCGCGTCACAGCCGTCCCGGTACACGTACCGCGTGCGCATCAGCCGGTCCCCGACGTCGACGCGGAGCCGTTCGGCCACGTCCGGGTCGGCGTCCGTCTGTTCGCTGCGGGACTCCCAAGCGCCGCGCACCGAGCAGTCCGCCTGTTCCTGCTTGAACGGGGTGGGGCCCTCCGAGGGGCGGTACCCGGAGCGGGCGATGCGACGGGGCACGGAACGCTCGCGGACGTACGTACCGGAACCGGAACGGCCCTCGACCAGACCCTCCGCCATCAGGACCTTGCGGGCCTCCAGGGCGACGGTGTCGGAGACGCCGTACTCCTCACGGATCTTGGCCTGCGAGGGGAGGCGGGTGTGCGGGGGCAACGAGCCGTCGGTGATCTTCCTGCGCAGATCACCCGCGACCCGCAGATACGCCGGCTGGTCACCGAATGTCACTGGCCCCTCCCAACGGGTTGACGCACAGCAACAGGTTCGCAACCGTGGGTGGCGCCGTGCAACCAAGGGCCAGAGAATCACCCGAAGTGATGACATGCCTTTACCCAGGCCATTTCTCCGGGTATGGCGCCATGGACCCTCGTCCGTGAACCGTTCAGCCGCGGATCACACGGCCGCCCCGACCCCGGGCCCCCCGTCCCCATTGCCCCCGTTGTCCCGCTCGTTTCCCTTGCCTCCCTTGCCTCCCTGATCTCCTTTGTCTCCCTCGGCCCCGCCGTCGCCGGAGTCCTCGGGATCGCCCACCAGGTGGGGCGGCGGGGTCGTCCCCAGGTCGAGCGCCTCGCGGGACGGCACCGCGCCGGCGGGCTCGACCAGGTCCATGCCCTTGTCGTAGTGGAGGTAGAAGGTGTCCGCGTCGGTGGCACGGGCCGCCCGGTCCCATTCCTTGCGCGCCGCGTCGAGGTCCTTGACCAGTGCGGCGACGGCCGACGCGCTCCGCTGCGGCCAGGTGCGGTCGCGGAGCAGGTCGGTCTGCGCGACCAGGGCCTCGGACATCTCGGCGGCCCACTCCTGGTGGCCCGGCAGGTCGTCCTCGACGTAGGCGGCCTCGGGCGTCGCCTCCAGGGCGTCTTCCAGGTGCCGCGCCGCCTGGAGGTAGACGAGTTGGTCACCGGTCTGCATGGCGGCGTCGTTGCGCAGGGACCCGGTGAGCCGGGTCTTGCCGTCCGAACTGCCGAACATGCAGGTGACCTCGCGGTCGCCGAGCTTCCAACTCTCCGGGGTGGGCGTGAAGTAGTACACGTCGACGTCCGCGGGATGCGCCCACAGGTCCATCGCGTAGACGGAGCGCAGGTCGTAGCACTTGACGTCGGCCTCAGCGGAGATCGCCTTGTCACCGGGGTAGGCGCCGTCCGCGCCGCTCACCCGGTAGCTGCCGAACGCCTCGCCGTCGTGCTCCTCGGCGCAGGACACCTCGTCGACGTCGTAGGTGACCCCGGCGAGCCCGCCTCCCGGGGTGGTGAAGCAGTCGCCCTTGTCCACCGCGAAGACGGGGTACGCCGCGTCCCGCACCCCCGCCCGCACGTCGTCCCAGCCGCCGCCGAGCAGGACCAGCAGGTGCAGCAGCAGGCCGAAGCAGGACAGGGCGATCCCCCACACGGCCATCGCCTTGCCGCGTTCACCGGTGCGGCGCATGCGGGAGAGCGCGACGACCCCGAGGACGAGCCCGACCGCGGGCAGGAAGCACAGGATGCCGAAGACCAGCGCCGTGATCGCGAGCCCGCTCACCGGGGGCCGCAGCGGCGGACCGCTCCATCCACCCGGCCCGCCCGGCCACCGCGGGTACGGCGGGCCCGGCACGCCCGGACCGCCCGGAGCCCCGGGAACGCCGACCGGCGGACCGTAGGGGCCGCCGGGGTACCCCACCGGGCCCTGCGGCCGGCCGGGCACGCCACCCGCGGCGGGCGCTGCGAACGGATTGCCGACCGGTTCCCCGGAGTGCGGCGGCCGAGGCTGTTGCGGGGTGCCCGGGCCGGGCGGCGGGGGTATGGACACGAGTGCGGTGCTCCTGGGTTCGGGCCGGGGCGGCCGGTCGCCCGGGGGGGGCGACGACGGTGCATGGCCCACGCATCGTATGTGGCGGTGCGGCAGGGGCGGCAGCCGGTACGCGGGGTGACGTGCCTCGCCCCCGTGCGCGGCGCGGGCCGCAGGTCACGGGGACGAGGTCGGGTGTCCGGTCAGCGGGCGGGCCCGCTCAGCGCACCGGGGTCACGCGTGGTGGGCGTCAGAACTGGAGCGCCCAGGAGTCGATCTTCCCCACGTCCTGGGCCGCGTTGTCGCTGACGCGCAGCTTCCAGGTGCCGTTGGCCGTCTCGGCGGAGGCGTCCACGCTGTACGTGGTGTTGATGTTGTCCGTCGAGCCGCCCTCCCCGTAGCCCTTGAGGGTGTACGCGGTGCCGTCGGGGGCGATCAGCTGGACCTGGAGGTCACCGATGTAGGTGTGCTGGATGGCGACCTCGACGCCGAGCGCGGCGGGGGCGTTGCCGGAGACACCGGTGACCGTGATCGGCGACTCGGCCGTCGCGTTGTCGGCGATGGCGTGGTCGTCGAGGTTCTGGAAGCGGTCGCCCGGCGGGTTGGTGGTGCCGCCGCCCACGTTCAGCAGGCGGTTGGGCGAGCCGGTGCCCGGGTTGCTGACCACCCCGTTGGTGGCGGCGGAGACCAGCCCGGCGGACACCTGCGCGGGTGTCGCCGTCGGGTTCGCCTGGAGGTACAGCGCGGCGGCGCCGGCCACGTGCGGGCTGGCCATCGAGGTGCCCGAGATGGTGTTGGTCGCCGAGTCGCTGGTGTTCCAGGTGGAGGTGATGGAGGTGCCCGGCGCGAAGATGTCCAGCACCGAACCGAAGTTGGAGAACGAGGAGCGGGCGTCGGTGTTCGTGGTGGACCCGACGGTGATGGCCTCGCTGACCCGCGCCGGGGAGTAGTTCGAGGCGTTGGCGTTGGAGTTGCCCGCCGCGACGGCGAAGGTGACGCCGGAGGCGATGGCGTTGCGGACGGCGGCGTCGAGGGTCGCGTCCGCGCCCCCGCCGAGGCTCAGGTTGGCGACGGCCGGCTTGACCGCGTTGTTGGCCACCCAGTCGATGCCGGCGACGACCTGCGCGGTGGTGCCGGAGCCCGAGTTGTTGAGGACCCGCACACCGACGATGTTGGCCTTCTTGGCGACGCCGTGGGCGGTGCCGGCGACGGTCCCGGCGACGTGCGTGCCGTGGCCGTGGCCGTCCTGGGCGACGTTGTCGTTGTCGATGGCGTCGTAGCCGTTGGCCGCCCGACCGCCGAAGTCGCTGTGCGAGACGCGCACCCCGGTGTCGACGACGTACACGGTGACGCCCTGGCCGGCGCCGTCCGGGTACGTGTACTTGCTGTCCAGCGGCAGGTTGCGCTGGTCGATCCGGTCCAGGCCCCAGGACGGCGGGTTGACCTGGGTGGCGGTGGTGGTGAAGGTCCGGTTCTGCGCGACGCTGGCCACGGCCGGGTCGGCGGCGAACTTCTTCGCCTGCGCTTCGGAGAGCGTGACCGCGTACCCGTTGAGGGCCTTGGTGTAGGTGCGCTGGATCTTCGCCCCGTACTCCCTGGCGAGCGCCTTGCCGGCCGCCGAACCGGCGCGGGCCTCGCTGCTGCGGAGGGTCACGATGTAGCTGTTGTCGATCGTGCCGGGAGCACCGGCGTTCAGGATGCGGCCCTCCTTGGGGTCGGGCGCGGCCGTGGCCGGGAGCGCGGTGACGGCGCCGAGGGCGAGGGCGGCCGTGACGGCGGCTCCCAGGGTGCCGAGCACTCTGCGTCGCACGGGGTTCTTGGTGCGGTGCCCGGCATCACGTTGCAGTGCCATCCGAGGGTTCCTCCTCATCGATGGAGCGCTGGTGGGGGGTGGTGCGTCGTGCGGTTCCGCTCGGGTGCCGTCCCGCCCGGGGTGCACGCGGGAGGCGGTCGACGGAACGTCCGCAGGGAGCGACGCCCGCCAAGCGACAGGGTCATGTCAACCAGGTCGCCCGAGGAATGATTGAACGACCCAGAGGAATCCACAAGGGCTGTGCGCGGATGTAACACTGAGGCCACGCACCCTTCATGACGTGAACTCATCCACCGTCGCGCCCCACCCGTCACACCGCCCCCGACCTGCGCACCCACACCACACACGGCCCGTCGTGCCAGCACCCGACCGCCCCCGTCACTGCACCTCACCGCCCCCCGCGACGGCCCCCCGCCACCGTGCGCGGCTTCGCGCCACCGCGCCGCGGCGCACCCCGTCCGAACGTGGGACACCCCGGCGCGCACACCCGACCGCGTCCGTGGACCGGGCCAAGGTCGGACGATGGACACCCCGACCACCACCCCCACCGACACACCTGCCGACCCGCCCGCCGCTGCCGCCACCGGTGCCCCCATCGGCCCGCCCGCCGCCGGGCCTCCCGCCGGGCCTCCCGACCGACCCCCCGCGCCCCGCCGCCGACGCAGTGCACCGCGCCTCGCCACCACCCTGCTCGCCGCCGCCCTGCTGCTCCCCCTGGCACCGGCGGCCGCGAGCGGTGCCGGCGCCACAGCCGCGCCCGGTGCGGGCCCCGGTACGGACCCCGCTGCGGGCTCCGGTACGGACCCCGGGGAGCGGGACTGCGCCCTCGACTCCCCCGACTGGACGCCCGCCGCCACCGCGGTCCCCGCGCCCACCGACGCGTACCACCCGCACCTCGGCAACGGCTACTTGGGCGTCCGCGTCCCGCCCGCCGGCAGCGGCTACGCGGAGCCGGGCGGTGCGACCGGCTGGCCGCTATACACCCCGCGCTACGACGGCGCGTTCGTGTCCGGCCTCTACGCCCGGGGCCCGGCGAACACCGGGGGCCGGGACGCCGTCGCCGCCCTCCCCACCTGGACGGGACTGGAGGTGACGGCAGGTCACCACACCTACGGGACGGACGGCTCCGGGACCAGCGACTACCGGCAGGCGCTCTCGCTGCGCTGCGGCTTCCTGCGCACCTCCCTCACCTGGACCGCTCCGGACGGCCGCCGCACCGACCTGGTGTACGACGTCCTCACCGACCGCACCTCCCCGCACGTCGGAGCCGTCCGGCTGCGCATCACCCCGCACTGGGACGGCACGGCACGGATCACCGACCGCATCGACGGACGGGGCGCCCGCCGGATCACCCCGTCCGGCGATGAGGTGGGCGGCGCCCTCGCCCCGGACACGATGGCCGTCGCCTTCCGTACGGAGGAGCAGGAGGCACCCGAGGCAGCGGGCGCGAAGGGGCGCGAACCCACCGAGGGGGCGCTCGTCTCCACCCTCCGCGCGCCCGGGCGCCCCCGCTCCGCCACCCCGGCCCGGGACCTCACCGCGACCCAGTCCACCACCCTGGACGTCCGCGCCGGCCGGACCTACGAGATCACCAAGTACGTGGGCGTGGACACCGCACTCACCTCCCGTTCACCGCGCGAAAGCGCCCGCGCGCACGCCGCGCGCGCGACCGAACGGGGCTGGGACGCCCTGTTCGCCGAGCACACCGCCGCCTGGCGCGCCCTGTGGTCCGCGGACGTCGAGACACCGGCCGACGCCCAGGTGCAACGGTGGCTGCGCTCGACCCAGTACGGACTGCTCACCGCACTGCGCCCCGGCGCCCGCAACAGCGTGGCGCCGAGCGGCCTGAGCAGCGACGACTACGCCGGCATGGTCTTCTGGGACGCCGAGACCTGGATGTTCCCCGGTCTGCTGGCCACCCGCCCCGCACTCGCCCGACCCGTCGTCGACTACCGCGACCGCACCCGCCCGGCCGCCGCCGCCAACGCCGTACGGACCTGGGTCAAGGGCCTGTTCTACCCGTGGACCAGCGCCCGCGACGGCGATCTGTGGGCCGAGTGCCAGAGTTGGAACCCGCCCCACTGCCTCACCCAGAACCACCTCCAGGGGGACATCGCCCTCGCCGTGTGGCAGTACCACCTCGCGACCGGGGACCGGGCCTGGCTGCGTGCGCACGGCTGGCCGCTGCTGCGCGGCGCCGCCGAGTACTGGGCCTCCCGGGCGACCGCGAACCTCGACGGCACGTACTCCGTCAACGAGGTGGCGGGGCCCGACGAGTACAGCAACGGCGTCGACGACGGCGCCTACACCAACGCCGTCGCCGCGACCGCCCTGCGGTACGCGGTGGACGCCGCCCGCGAGGTGGGCGACGAGGCGCCCGCCCTCTGGACGCGGATCGCCGACGGGCTGCGCATCCCGTACGACGCGCAGCGGAAGGTGTTCCTCCAGTACGACGGGTACACCGGGTCGCGGATCAAACAGGCCGACACGGTGCTGCTCGTCTACCCGTTGGAGTGGCCCATGCCCCGCGGCGCGGCGGCGGCCACCCTCGACTACTACGTGGCCCGCACCGACCCCGACGGTCCCGCGATGACGGACTCCGTCTACGCGATCGCCGCCGCCACCACCGGCGAACCCGGCTGCGCCGCGTACACCTTCCTGGAACGGGCCTCGCGCCCCTTCTTCCGGGGGCCGTTCGCCCTGTTCTCGGAGGCCCGCGGGGACAAGGCGGGCGCCGACGACCCGCTGTCCGGCTCCCCCGCACAGGACTTCCTCACCGGCAAGGGCGGCTTCCTCCAGGTGTTCACCCACGGTCTGACCGGGCTGCGCCTGCGCCCGGACGCCGTGCACCTCGATCCGACGCTGCCCCCGCAACTCGTCGACGGGGAGCGCGGGGTGACCCTGCGCGGGCTGCGCTGGCGCGGCCGGCAGTACGACGTGGTGATCGGGCCGCGCGAGACCACGGTGCACCTGCGCTCCGGCGCCCCGCTGCCCGTGGACTCCCCCCGGGGCCGGCTCACCGTCACCCGGGACGCGCCCGCCGTCCTGACGACCCGTCGCCCCGATCTGACGCCCACCTCCGATCTGGCCCGCTGCCGTCCCGTGACGGCCACGGACGAGGAGCCCGGTGCGTACGCGGTGGCGGCCGTCGACGGCAACGCGGCCACCGCGTGGCGGCCCGGCGCCGCCGGGGCGTCGCTCACCGTGGACCTGGGCCGGGAACGCCCCGTGCGCGCGGTGGACGTCCGGGCCACCGAGACCCACCGGGTGGAACTGTCCGCGGACGGACGGCACTGGGAGCCGTTCGCCCCGGGCGGGGCGGCGCGGTGGGTACGGGTGACGCTGACCGGCGGGTCGGCGGACGCGGCGGTGACCGAGGTGGTGGTCGAGTAGCCGGTACGGCTCAGCCCTCGGGGGGCGTGGTGTCCCCGTGGGCCTCCAGCAGCTTGCGCAGGGCGGTGGCCAACTGCTCCCGCTCGCCCGCCTCCAGCGGTTCCAGGAGGCGGGCGTAGTTGTCGAGGTGCGCGCCGAGCACCCGGTCGGTGAGCCGCCGCCCCCGTTCGGTGAGGCGGATGTGGACGGTCCGCCGGTCGCAGCCGTCCCGGACCCGTTCGACCAGACCCTTGGCCTCCATCCGGTCGAGCCGGTTGGTGATGGCGCCGGAGGTCACCATGGACACCTTGAGGAAGGCACCGGCGGTGAGCGTGAAGGGCGGCCCCGCGCGGCGCAGCGACGCCATCACGTCGAACTCGCCCACCTCCAGGTCGTGTGCGGTGAAGAAGGCTTTGAGCTCCCGGTCCAGTACGCGGTTGAGGCGCTGGATGCGCATCAGGACCTCGATCGGACCGAAGGCTTCCGTGAGGTCGGGGCGCTCCCGCTCCCACTGCCCCACGACCCCGTCGACCCAGTCCGCCATGCCGCGTCCCTCCTCGCACGCAGGCGTTCCGCCCACGTTCCTGCCACGCCCGTGTTCCTGCGTGCCTGTGGTGCTGCTGTGCACGTGAGCATGTCAGCCCGAAGGGCTTGACGTCGCCGACTCGGACGAGGTTTTATCTCAACGTTGAGATTATCAATCTTGACCTAATGAGGGGTGGGCCCATGCCCGAGCACTCCACTCGTCGCGCGCGGGACGCGGAGGGACGCGACACGGCGGCAGCAACCCGTCCGAGAGCGACCGACCGGGGCGCGGTGCCCGTGCTGTGGCTCGTACTGCTCGCCACTCCCACCGCGGCGGGCGCCAACACCGTCGTCCTCACGCTCCCCGACATCGCCGCCGCCTTCGACGCGACCGTGCCCACCGCGGCCTGGCTGGTCACCGCCTTCGCCGTGGCCATGGCGGTGGGCACCCCCCTGGTGGCCGGGCTGCTCAGACGGCGCGGACTGCGCGCCGCCCTCCGACTGAGCGCCGCGCTCCTCGCCGGCGGCACCCTGCTGATCGCGGTGGCCCCCTGGTTACCCCTGGTGCTGGCGGGCCGCGCGGCCCAGGGCGCGGGCGGAGCCGGGCTGGTCACCGTGGCGATGAGCCTCGCCGGCACCACCCGTCGCATGGGCGTCCTGACCGCCGGATTCGGCTCGCTCGGCGCGGCCGGCCCCCTCGTCGGCGCCCAACTGTCCGATGCGGTGTCCTGGCGACTGGCCCTCGCGGTGTCCGCCGTCACCCTGCTCGCCGTACCCGCCGTGGCACGCCACGCCCGCCCCGCACCCCGCGCCGAAGGCCCCTTCGACGCCCGGGGCGCCGCGCTGTTGGCCGTACTGGCATCGGCGCTGGCCCTGATCCCGGCCCTCCCCGCACCCGCCCTCCTCGCGGCGGGCGCTTCGGCGGTGCTCCTGGCGGTGCACGTCCGGCGCCGCCCCGACGGCTTCGTCCCGCTGAGCGTGCTGCGCAGCCGTACGTTCGCCCTGTCCTGCGCGCTGATCGCGGTGTTCTCCACCCAGTACTTCGTGCTGCTGTTCGCGGTGCCCCGGCTGATGGCGGACCGCGCCGGCTGGTCCACCCAGGCGATCGGCACGGGACAGCTCGTCGCCCTGGTCACCGGCTCGGCGCTGTCGTGGCTACTGGCCGCGGCGGCCCACCGGCTGAGCCGCGCGGCGATCCGGACGTTCCTGCTCACCGTGACGGCCACCGCCCTGACGACGGCCGCGCTCGCCCGGTCGCCGTGGCCGCTGCTGGTGGTCGCCGGCGCGTCCGTGTTCACCGCGACGGCGGGCAACGCGAACCTCTCGGTCCACGCGGCGGGCGCGGCCCCGGAACCCCTGCGCCCCACGGCGATCGGACTGTTCACCCTGACGTACCAGTTGGGCGGCGCGATCGGCCCGGGCATCGCCACGGCACTGGTGCTGAGCTGAGGCGGAGTGCCGCGGGGCGGGCGGCGAACCCGTCCGGGCGGCACGATGGAGCCATGACGCGCACCACGGTCGTGAACCTGAAGGGCCACCGCGGGGACCCCGCCTACGACGACGTCGTCTACGTGGGACGCGCGATGCACCGCGGCGGCTGGCACCTGGCCGGGTCACCCCTGGCCAGCCCGTACCGCCCGGGTCCGGACGGGAGCCGCGAGGAGGTCCTCGCCCGGTACCGCGCACACCTCCTGTCCCGCCCCGACCTCCTCGCCCTCCTGCCCGAGTTGCGCGGTCACCGCCTGGGCTGCTGGTGCGTACCGCTGCCCTGCCACGCCCAGGTGATCGCCGAACTGGCCGACGCCCCGGAACGCCCGCCGCCGCGGCAGCCGTAGCACCGGCGAGGACACCACGCACACGAGCCGAGCGGCTACCGTGGACGCATGACCGCACTGCCCGACTGGATGCGCCCGCCGCGCGCGGAAGGCTGGTTCGCGGAGGACTTGGACCGCCTCCCCGAGGCACCCCGCCACACCGAGCTCATCGACGGAGCCCTCGTCTTCATGCTGTCCCCCCAGCGGTGGTGGCACGGCCACCTCGTCACCATGCTCACCGTCGCCCTCATGGAGCAGACACCCGCCGGCGTCAGAGTCAGCCGCGAGATGACCGTCAAGCTCGATCCGCGCAACCGGCCGGAACCCGACCTGTTGGTGACGATGGCCGACTTCGACGGCGACCGCACCTGGTTCGCACCGGACGAAGTGGTGCTGGTCGTGGAAGTCGTCTCTCCCGAGTCCGCCCATCGCGATCGCACAGTAAAGCTCCGCAAGTACGCGGAGGCCGGCATCCCGCACTACTGGTGCATCGAGGACGAGGACGGGGCACCAGTCGTCCACGTCTACGAGCTCGACGGACCCACCGGCGCGTACGCGCCCGCCGGGATCTTCCGGGGCACCCTCCAGCGCCCGGTGCCCTTCGAGGTCGCCCTGGACCTCGACGAGCTCACACCACCGCGCCGCGCCTGAAGGGGGGCCTCGTTCCCCCGCAACATGGCGCTGCGCGTCCCGGCCGAGCTGACCGAGTTGGAGACCGTTCCGCTCGGCTTCGACACCACCGTGCTCGTGTCCCAGCCGGACCGCCGACGCCTGCGGGTGAACGAGCACCGCGTGGTCTACGTGGATCGACCGCACCGACTCATGTCCGGAGGAAACCCGTCAGTCAGGTCCACCGTTTGACGGTGCCCGATTCACTCGGCCGGCATGAGCCTCTCGTCGGTCATACCCAGCCGAGCCTGTTCCTCCTCGACGATCCGACGTGCCAGTTCGGTGGTCGACACATCGATCGCGTCCGGGGTGGCTTCGGCCACAGCGCTGCGGCGGGCATAGGCGTCGAACAGGCGCGTCTTGGCCTCCAGCATCTTCACCATGCGTTCGTCCACGCCTCCGGTGGCGAGGAGACGGTGCACGCGAACCGGCCTGACCTGACCCATACGGTGGGCCCGGGCCACCGCCTGGTGCTCGATGGTCGGCTTGATCTGGGGTTCACAGATGACGACGACGGAGGCGGCCTGCATGTTGAGGCCGACGCCCGCTGCCTGGATCTGCCCTAGGAGCACCGCCGGCCCTTGGACACCGGCGAAGTCGTCGACGATCTCCTGGCGCCGCTGTGCCGGAACGTCACCGGTCAGCGGACCGAACACCGGAGTGGTCTTGGCGCTTCCGGCCGCGAGGGCCTCCTTCACCACGACCAGTACGTCCTTGAAGTTGGAGAAGACCACCGTCTTCTGCCCGTTCTCGCCGGCCTCCTCAACGATCTCCCGGAGCCGGTCCAGCTTGGCCGACTTCTCGGGGCGCATGTATGCGGCCCTGCGCATGGCCATGAAGTTGCCCGCGCGTACGGCTTCGCGGTACGCCTCCTCGTCCGAAGCACTCAGCTCCTCCCACTCGTCGGTCTGTTGAAGGCTTGGGAGTTCGGTCAGCACGTCCTCCTGGTTGCGCCGCAGGTAGACCGGGGCCACGGCCTTGCGGAAGGCGATTGATCCGGCCAACGCGTCCCGCTCGCTCAGAGAGTCCGCGACGTCGCCGTCGAGCATCTGGACCAAGTTGCGGAACTCCACGACCCTGTTCTCCATCGGTGTTCCGGTCATGAAAAGGGTGCGCTCGCAACGCTCCACCCACAGACCGACCGTTTGGGACCGCTTGGCTCTCGGGTTCTTCACGGAGTGCGCCTCGTCGACCACCAGCTGCCCGACCTCTCCGCCACCCGGTGCGGGAAAGCCGCGCAGCGCGTCGAACGTGGTCACCCCGACGCCGCCCCGCCCTTTCCATTCGGCGAACGCATAGTGCCGGTCGGGACCGTGGAGCACCATGACGCGCAGGGCGCTCCGCGCCTCGATCTCCCGTGTCCAGTTCACGAGGACGCTCGCCGGGCAGACGACCATGAAGTGGCTCTGTCCTTCGGCGGCCAGGTGCGCAAGGACGGCGATCGCCTGGATGGTCTTCCCGAGGCCCATCTCGTCGCCGAGTATCACCATGCGCTGCGCAAGCGCGAACCGTGCGCCGAACGACTGGTATCCGCGCAGGGAGACCCGCCGGTGTGTGTCGTCGAGGTACTGGGTCCGTACCCGCTCCGCAATCTCGTCCGGCAGGAAGCCCTCTGCGGCAGCTGCGTCTGACAACCTCCCGGAGATCACGGCGAGCAGGCTGTAGTACTCGGCGGAGCGGAGTTCGAAGTCCACCCAGGCCGCGACGTCGGACGAGGACCCTCTGAGCAGGTCCACCGACGTCTGCGCGAGCATCTCGGGCAAGCAGGCCTGTTCCGCCTCGTCCACCAGCGACCGGATCTCGGCGACCGCCGCCCACGCGCGAGCCTTCTTCTCCCGGCCGGCCAGAAGCATCCGGATCCTTCCGGCGGCGGGCCTTGCATCGGCCAGTAATGGACCGAGCCGCTCCGCCAGGACGGTGGCCTTGTCGACCGCACGCCGGGCGTCCGGGCCGGCCTCCACCAGGACGTGTAGGGCCATGACGAGCACGGTGGTGCGCGGTTCCGGCCGGTCCACGTCGATGTGGACGGCCACGGTCTCATGTACGGCCTCGGAGAGCCGGCGGGCGGCGGCGAGCATCTGGTCGACGGTGCGCTGCCCGACACCGGGAATCTGCCGCAGCCGGTACGGGCCCGCTTCGAGAACACTGCCCAGGGTGTGCAGTCCGCTCTTCTCGACGCTCCCCAGCCGCAGCCGCCCTTCGGTGACTTCCTGCAGACGGGCGACGGGAATGGCGTCGAGCTCCCGCTTCACCGCCGCATCGTGGATCGGCTTCAGTGCCGCCCGTACCGCCTCCACTGCCCTTCCGTGGTCACCGACCACTGCCTGCGCCGCCTCATACAGCCGCGCTCCCCTCGCGACTGTGTCCCGCTCGCCACGCCCCACGCTTCCCGCCCCTCTCCGGCCCGTCCCCGCATCTTCCCACCGGCCGCACCGGGCCTCGGCGGGAGTTCTCAGCCCCTGCGGATCGACCGATCCTCGGGGCAGTCATGCACACCCCAGACTTACGACCGCCGGTAGGGTCAGCGCTCGGCTCAGAGGACATCGAGGCCCACATCAATCGGCCGGGAGCCGCCCTGTGACATCTCGTGCAGCACCAGTTCTTCCATCACACAGCTCTCTTTGACCGCCGCCCGTGCAAGGTCATGCAAAGCAACGGCACGCGTGGCAAACTCCTGCCTGACCGCAACATCCGGCCAGGGGATCTTGTAGCGGGAGAAGTCCTTACGCCGCATCGCTCGGGCCTGCATCCCCTGGGCCAGGGCCACCAGCTCCCGACTCCGATGTCGCAGTGAGTGCAGCAGCCACATCCGATCAGCATCTGATTCTGTACGGATCGCAAGCGTGCGGGGACCCGCAACTACTGGGACAGCGGTCAGAACAGTCCGTACCTCACCAAGGCGCGGCGCGATCAGAAGAGTGCCGGACGGGCACACGGCATCGGGCTGCGCCACAGTGCGCGCAGCTGTCGCATCCAGGAAGACGGACCTGCTGTTCAAGACTTCCGCGGGGGACACGAACGGATAGGTCACCTGCTCACCGTTCGGCGGCGACGGGACCGTACCGGTCACAATCCGGCCCACGTCACCCACCGCACGCTCGGTAGTCGGAGGACGTCCGTAGTCATCAAGCGTCTTGACGAAGTACGTGTCAGCAAGTTCGGTCGCGCAGGCCTCGATCCGGGTGCTCAGCGCATGCCGCTGCTCGGCAAGGGAAATCGCTCGTAGCAGCCGTTTACGCTCCGAAGGTGGTGGCACCGGTACGGGTAGCCGGTTGAGGGCTTGCAGGGGCAGGGTCACGTGCTCGGAGTTCGACGAGGAGACCGTGAGATAGTCGCGGCTCTGCTGGGTTCTGAGCCACCAGCGAAGCCACAGATCCCATTGTTGATCACGGGATTCAGGTGTCCAGCGGACGACAAGGACAGACCTGGCGACATTCCACCCGTGATGCTCCTCCGTCGCCACCGCCGTCTCCCCCACACGTCCTACAGCCACGACGAGGAGATCCCCCGCTCTGATCATGCTGCGCGGGTAACGTCTGGCTATATCTGGATCCACGTACGTGGGCGCCTGGTCCTGGAGGACTCCCCCGACAATCTCTTTGGCACCGATCATGGGAACTCCATGGGGAGATTTTCGCGGGCGCGCGATGCCGTACGTGGTGTGCTCGACGCCGGGGAACTCGCCCAGCTCAACAACGGGCCACGACGAGTAAAGGCCATCCGGATCTCCAGTCATTCATGCCTGCCTTCCAGCACGACGCGGACTCGACGCCAGGCAGCGGAACTACGGTCCATGGCCTCGTACAGCTGACGCTTCCGGATCCGGCTGTCCGTCCCGGAATTCAATGTCACGTTGCTTCGCGGCTGCAGGTAGCGCGCAGGCCTCAGGTCAAAGCCCGCCCGGACGATTTCCTCAAGGCTTACCGCGCGGCACCAAGGCACGGAGCCTTGCGCGTCCTCTCCTTCAGGAATCTGTTCCTCCTGCCATGCCCTGAAGATCCGGAAAAGACGCTCAGCCTGCGCGGCGTCGAAGCCGCGCCGCGCGCCGTCCCTCCACATCGACAGTTTGCCCGCATCTGCGAACAGGACTCGATCGCCGTTGGGCCGAGCCCCTTTCGCCAGCAGCCACAACGCTGTGCTCGTTCTGGTGTGTGGGAACGGCCACGACGGCAAGTCGACAATGCCTGCGACCAGACCGTGTTCCAGCAACCTCTGGCGGATCAGCCCATCCGAACTGCTACTGCTGTGCGCCGCCCCCGAGGAGAGCAGGATGACCGCCCGTCCGTGCGGCGTGAGATCGGCCAGAACGTGTTGGATCCAGGCGAAGTTCGCGTTGCCAGGCCGTGGCACACCCAGGTCCCACCGTGAGTCGCCCCGCAACTCACCATGGCCCCAATCCCGCATGTTCACGGGAGGGTTAGTGATGATCACGTCGGCCCGTTCCTGCGGAATCCCCTCTCTAAGAGTGTCAGTTCCGTCGCCGGCGAGGTCGATGCGGAATCCGTGCAGTGCCAGGTTCACAGCTGCGGCATAGCGCGCCAAGGGCCGAATGTCTGCCCCGGACAGGCGCAGTTCGGCCCCTTGTTTCTGGGCCCGGAAGGCGGCGGCGCGCAAGAGTCGCCCCGATCCGCACGCCGGGTCTCGCACCATCTCCCCGGCTCGGGGCGCGGCCAGTCCCGCGAAGAGGTACGACACCGTATCCGGCGTGAAATAGTCACCGCCACGCGCATAGCGCGTGGAATACACATCCAGCAACACATCGAGCAGATACTCGGCTGATTCCAACCGTCCCACTTCCGTGACCAGCTCTTCGAGAGCTGCTTCCGTCTGCGCGAAGGGGCGGCTCACGCCTTCGTCGCGGTACGCAGGGAGTCGGTACTCGCGGGCAAGATGGGTGCGCGACCAAACAGCGCTCAGCACCTCCCCCACGGACCGGGGCCGGGGGGTAGCGTCGTTCCACCACCACTTGCCCGTCCCGCTCACCCCACGTTCTCCGGCTCCGAACTTGCACTGGAGATACACCACTTGAAAAGCCAACCGGTAGGCCGTATCGGCATCCGACGCACGCCGCAACCGATCAAGCGCACCGAGCACGCGGCGATACGTCAGCTGCCCCTGGTCTCTCTCCCGCTCCCCCGGCGTCACGACGACATCAGCCAAGTTGCGGTGGCCAGACCGATCAGCACGGCCGTCCCACAGGCTCCACCGCCATACTTGACGGCCGTAACAACCTTGCCCGCGCTCGCGTACTCGAGAATGCCGGCGACGAGACCCACTACGACGGACGCCAGGATGACCACGGCCAACGGCAGCGCTCTGTGCGGCATGCTGCTACTCCCTTACGTGTCCCGACAGTTAGGCGGACTGTTCCGCGGACACGAAAGTAGCGACCGGACCCCCCTCACGTCCCGCAGCACGAGATTTTGATTTTCTGAGAGGTAGAGACGACTACACCCGGCCTCAACACGGCCATCGTCATCCTGGCGAAAACGGCATGCTCACTGTGGGGCCAGACGGGTCCGGGACACGCCCCCGTCGCTGGGGCCCGCAGACAGCGAGAACCTGGCGACGAGCTGGGGAGTTCGAATCAGCTGGCAGCGGGCCTATCCGTGGACCACTCGTTGGCGAAGTGTTCCATCTGCTTCAGCACGAGCTCGATGGCTGCCGGGGCCTGCTTCGGCGGGTAACCGCGGCGGGCGAGAAGGCGCTTGATCGTGGTACGAAGTTTGGCACGGACAGGTTCACGAGAGATCCAGTCCGGCTTGAGCTGCTGTCGGATTTGCACGACGAGCTCGCGGGCGATCTCCGCAAGGGTCTCGTCGCCCATGAGCTTGCGAGCGCTGCCGAGGTCAGCAACGGCATCATAGAAGGCAAGCTCGTTGCTGTCGAGGGCGGGGGTGAACTGTTTACCTCGCCTGGCGTCGTTTGCGATCTCCTTGGCCATCTCGACCAGTTTGGCGATGATTTCGGCGCTGGTGAGCTGCTGTCGCATGTAGCGCACCATCAGGTCCTGGAGCCGGTCGGAGAAAGCCGTCTGGCGGACCACGTTGTGCCGGGTGACCTCGCGCATCTTCTGCTCGACAAGGCGGCGCAGGGCCTCCGCCGCCAGATGCGGGGTCTCACTGCCTTGCAGCTTAGCGACCAGCGCATCGTTGAGATGGGTCAAGTCCGCGGTCTCCAGGCCGGCTTCGGCGAAGAGGTCCGTCACGCCCCCTGTTTCGACGACCGCGGAAGTCAGCTGGGAGAGGTACAGCTGTACGTCGCGGGAGATCGGCAGACCCCGCGCCTCGCGCTCCATGGCGTCGAGCTTCGCCATGTACGCCCGGACCTCGACAAAGAACTGGATGTCCCGCTTCCAGTACAGCTGATCCTCGAAGCACGCTCCGATGTCAGCAGACGAGCCGGCGAGCGCGAAGAAGCGTTCAAGGCGATGTGCGTGGTTGCGGAAGCGGCGGGCGCGCGTCTCCTCCGGGTTGTCGAGTTCCTCGGGGTTGTTGCCCGGAGTCTGCGGACTGCGCAGGTAGTTCGCGGTGCCCAGGGCGGCGTCGATGAACGCCGTCCGGGTGGGCCGGCCGAGCCGGTCGCGCCAGTCCCAGCCGTGGAGCATCTCGTCGAGGACGTCGTACTCGTTGCGCAGTTCCTCCAGAGCCCGGTCGATGTCCTGGCCGAGGGTGCGATCTTTCTGGTCGGACTCCGAGTACTCGGCGATGGCACGCTGCAGGCTCTCGGTGAGCGGGGCGTAGCCGACGAGGAGGCCGTCCTCCTTCATCCGGTAGCGACGGTTGACGCGGGCGAGGGCCTGCATCAGGTTGGCGCCCTTTAGGGGGCGGTCCAGGTACATGGTGTGGATCGGCGGTGCGTCAAAGCCGGTCAGGAGCATGCTGTGGACAATGAGCAGCTCCAGTTCGTCGTCGGGGTCTTTGGCCCGGTTGATGACAGCCTTGCGCTGGCCGTCGCGCAAGGCGTGGGCCTTGAGATGGTCGGCGTCCTGACGGGTGTTGGACGAGAACACGATCTTCATCGCACCCTTGGCGATCTCATCGCTGTGCCACTCGGGGCGCAGCGTGCGCAGTTCGTCGTAGACCTTGACGCAGATGTCGCGGGTGGCACACACGATCATCGCCTTGCCGGGCGCGCCACCGTTCTCGGAGACTCCGACGAACGGCTTCATCCGTGTGCGGCGCGCCTCCCAGTGCTCGACCAGGTCCCGGGTTAGGTCCCGTATCCGGGCCGGGGCACCATACATGGCGTTCATGGTGGCCACGGCCTGCTCAATACGGGAGCGCTCGGAGTCGTCGAGACCGTCAGTGATCCGGTCGGCTTCCTCGTCGATGGACGTCGGGTCGACGTCCCGGTCGAGGACGAGCTGCACCACGCGGCTCTCGTGGTAGACCTTCACAGTCGCGCCGTCGTCAGCGGCCCGCTTCAGGTCGTATACATCAATGTAGTCGCCGAAGACCTCACGGGTGTCTCGGTCGGACTCGGAGAGCGGGGTTCCAGTGAACGCGAGCAGAGTCGCGTGCGGGAGCGCGTCGCGCAGGTGACGAGCGTAGCCGTCGAGGTTGTCGTAGTGACTGCGGTGGGCCTCGTCGACAATGGCGATGATGTTGCGGCGATCGGAGAGCAGCGGGTGGTCAGTGCCCGACTCCTTCTCCTCCTTGGTCTTGCCGAACTTCTGCAGGGTCGTGAAGAGGATGCCACCGGTGCGCTTGGCAGCCAGCTCTTCACGCAACCGGGCGCGAGTGAGGACCTGTTGGGGCTTCTCCGGAAGCACCTCGCTCTCCAGGAAGGTGCCGTACAGCTGGTCGTCGAGGTCGTTGCGGTCGGTGATAACGACGACGGTCGGGTTGTGCAAGGCAGGGTCACGGGAGACGAGGTTGCTGGTGAGCACCATCTCCTCGGACTTGCCCGAGCCCTGCGTATGCCAGACCACGCCTGCCTTGCCGTCGCTGGCCGCGGCCTGCCGAACCTTGTCGGCGGCGCGGACGACGGCGAAGTACTGGTGCGGCTTGGCAATGCGCTTCATCTTCTTCGACGGTACGAAGTTGATGAAGCTGCCGATCAGGGAGAGGAATCGCGGCTGGGTGAACAGGCCGTGCAGGGCCAGATTCTGAGCCGAGTCGACGAGTCCCTCGCCTCGGAGGGGGTCCACGCGGGCGCCGAACTCGTCGGTATTCCATGGGGCGAAGTGCTCGTACGGCGTGAACGGGGTGCCGTACTTGGCCGTTATCCCATCGGATAGCAACACCAGCGCGTTATAACGGAACGCCGTGGGGAACTCCTCCACGTACCGGCTGACCTGCGCGTGCGCACCTTCGAGGGTGGCGCTCTCATCGCCGGCGCGCTTCAGTTCGATCACGGCGAGGGGGAGGCCGTTGACGTACAGGACGAGGTCGAAACGTCGGTTCTTCTCGCCGTCGATGACGGTGACCTGGCGAACGGCACGGTACGTGTTCGCCTCGGGATCGGTGAGGTCGACGAGGCGGACAGTGGGATTGTGTTCCGCGCCGAAGCTGTCGGCGTAGGTGACGGATCGGATGCCGGAGATCAGGAAGCCGTGCGCGCTCCGGTTTTCCTCGTACGCGTCCTGCGAAGCGGGGGTCGAGGCGATGACGAGGGCGTCGCGGACGGCGTCCGGGGGGAGGCCGGGGTTCAGCCGTTCGACCGCGTCACGGAGATCGGTGTAGAGGACGAGGTCGTCCCAGGAGGCCCGGTGCCCTGAACCGGGGGCGAGTTCGGTGCCCTCAGCCTTCGGCCAGCCGAGTTCGAGGAGCTCGCCGAGGGCGAGATGCTCCCAGTCGACCTCCAGGGGACGGTAGTTTCCGCTGGCGAAGTTCTCGGCGGCGTGGGAGTCGTACGTGCTGTCGCCGCGGTTGCCGTGACCTTCGTTCGTCATACCTGGTCCTCTACGATCTTCTCGGCGTCTTTGACGCGAAGTCGGCCCGACATGAGTTGGGGGAGGAGGGTGTCGCGGAGGGTGGCGAGGGTACGGGACTCGACCTCCAGCGAATTCATGTGCTCGAAGGCAGACGATGCCTGTCGGCCAAATTGTTCGAGTTCCGCAGGATCAGGCCCACTCACAAGGTAGTTTGACGCGTCTGCCGCGCTAACGCGCTGACGCCCCGATGTGCCGACCATGTTCCGAATGGCGTGTGCCCTGAACCGCGCGTCACGCGCTATAAAGTAGCTCAACTGGCTGGGGATTCCAGGCCGGGAGCGCATCACGATAAATTCAGTGGACCCGAGCCCAATCTCTCCCTCACCCATGAAGTCAACGTAGCCAGTTTTCCCATTCTCCAAACACGGCGTGATACGCGCCAGAAGAGTATCGCCATTCATGAATCGTGAACCAGACTTGGGAGCGCGTCGACTCCAGGTAGGAATCCCAGCCCGGCTCGCCTGAAGGGCGGCCATGTCGACGTAGATCGGCTCTTCATCACCAGGCTTTGCCAACTTGGGGTTGAAGGTGATGAGCTCCGTCAGAGGCATGGCCATCGCATCATCAGGCTCATCAGTCATCCCCAACTCGGCGAACCTCAAGTGGAGCAACGCTTCGTACGTGGCAGCGATGCGCTCATTGACGGCGATCTTGTCGTCGAGCGCCCCGAGCACGGCAGCGATTGAGAACTGTTCAGAAAGTGATGGAAGCCGAAACGAGTAGTCGCAGATGCGCCCTGGGCTCGTATGCTTCACAGTCGTACCGGTTGCACCCGCAATAACATGTTGACGATAACCGTCCGTGCGCAAAACATAATACAGAAATCCCTTTGCAATTCGACTTTCGTCGCGAACTTTCACCAATCCGATACGCTGATTATGCAGATAATGGGAATCTCCGGGGACTAGGGCTCCATATCCGAGACTATCCGCCTCCTTACTGAGATCCGTCATGGTGACGATGAGATCCCCTTCCAGCAGAGAGCACCCCTCAGGGATTTCTCCACTATAGCTCTTCGGTTTCACCTTCTTAAACCCTCCCCCCACGGAGAAATTCCCGGGAGTCACCAAGATTGGACCCGATGGGTCATCCCCAAAAAATTCCCCCTTGAAGGCGAACCCGTGCTTAATGGAAATCAGGTCCTTCAGTCGAACTTCCTCACGCTCAGGCATCAATACCTCCTAGCTGTCGTCGGATGTTCTCAGCCAGCTCGTCCGACTTATCGAAGAGCGTGTACAACTCGCTCGTCAGCCGCGCGATCTTCTCCGCGACCGCCTCCGCGTCCTCTTCCTCCGCCTCAACGGCCCCGACGTACCGCCCCGGCGTCAGCACATACCCGTGCTCCCGGACCGTCTTCAGGTCAGCCGTGAAACAGAACCCGGGTTCGTCCGCGTACGCAAGCCCCTCCTCCCGCGCCGACTTCGTCCCCCGCCACGCGTGATACGTCCCCGCGATCTTCGTAAGGTCCGCCTCCGTCAGCACGCGCTCCGTGCGGTCGGCCATCTCACCCATCGCGCGCGCATCGATGAAGAGGATCTCTCCGCGCCGATCATCAAGGCGCTTGGCACCCTGCGGCGACTTGTTGTGCGACAGGAACCACAAGCACGCCGGAATCTGCGTCGTCCGGAACAGTTGCGACGGCAGTGCGATCATGCATGCCACCAGGTCCGCCTCAACCAGTGCCTTGCGAATCTCGCCCTCACCGCTCTGCTGACTGCTCATCGAGCCGTTGGCGAGGACGACACCGGCGGAGCCGTTCTCGCCCAGCTTGCCGACGATGTGCTGGAGCCAGGCATAGTTGGCGTTGTTCTTCGGTGGGACGCCGTACTTCCAGCGCGGGTCGGACTCGCTGCGTGCCCAGTCTTTGATGTTGAAGGGCGGGTTGGCCATGACGTAGTCGGCCTTGAGATCCGGGTGCTTGTCTTCGGCGAAGGTGTCACCCCAGCGGGCAGCGAGGTTGCCGTCGATGCCATGGATGGCGAGGTTCATCTTGGCGAGGCGCCAGGTGCGTTCGTTAAGTTCCTGGCCGTAGACCGCAATGTCGGACTTGTGGTCGCGGCCCCGGTGCGCCTCGATGAACTTGCCGGCCTGGACGAACATGCCGCCCGAGCCACACGCCGGGTCGTACACCCGGCCCTCGTACGGCTCCAGGACCTCCACCAAGAGCTGGACGACGGACCGCGGCGTGTAGAACTCGCCACCGCGCTTGCCCTCCGCGCGGGCGAAGTTGCCGAGGAAGTACTCGTACACCTCGCCGAGCACGTCCTGGGCGGGCTTGTCGCCGCTGCCGCCAAAACGGGCGTCGCTGATCAGGTCGACGAGTTCGGCCAGGCGCTTCTGGTCGACGTTGTCGCTGTTGAAGATCTTGGGGAGGACGCCGGTGAGTGAGGGGTTCTCGCGCATGATCGCGTCCATGGCCTCGTTGAGGAGGAGGCCGACGCCCTTGGCCTTGGCGTTCGCCGCGATCCAGCCCCAGCGACCGGTCTCGGGGACCCAGAAGACGTGTTCGCCGGTGTACTCGTCCTTGTCTTCGAGGAGTTCGGTCTGGCGCTCCTCCTCGATGCCCTCGTCCGCGAGCTCTTTGGCGAGCGCTTCGCGGCGCTCATCGAAGGCGTCCGAGATGTACTTGAGGAAGATCAAGCCGAGGACGAACTCCTTGTACTGGGCTGCGTCCATGGAACCGCGCAGTTTGTCCGCGGCCTTCCAAAGAATGTCCTGGATCTCCTTGGGCGTGGATGCTGAGAACAACTCGCCTTGCGGTGTGGGCTTCTTAGCTGGAGGCATGAGGTGAAGGACTCCTTCGAGGTGTCAGAGTGCATGGCTCGGAAAGTCGGGAGCGAGGATCGTAAGGGTGCCGTCAGAGAGGCCAGCCGCCGTCAGTTCGCTCAAGTCCTCCAGCGCCGCGGCCTGTGCACGTAGGAGTGCGGCACGCTGGGCGATCTCGAGGAGCAGAGCGTCACAGCGGGCGACTTCGTCAGGTTCCAGATCTGGTATCGCCATCTCCTCGATGCGTCGGGCGGCTCGGACGGCTCCGCTGGCGCGGCGGTGTTCAGCCGCCGCCGCGCGGAGCAGGGCGGCCAACACACGGGGGCGGAGGGGTCGTTCAGCGTCGGAGCGGACGCGTAGGACACGGGCCGGATATGCGACGACGGAAAGGCCCTCCTCGTCGACGTAGACCCCGAAACGAGGAGTAACGGTGATGACAACGTCGCCAGGTTCGGTGAACTGCGCGTGCTCGTACGTCTTCATCAGCACCGCACGGTCGATGCGGTGCGTACCGACCGGGGCGGTGCCGGTGATCTCGGCAGGGGTGAGGACGTCGTAACGGCCCTCAGGTCGAAGGTGCTCAGTGTCGATGCGGTGGCCCGGCAGTTTACGCAGGCGGCGTTCCTTGATGAGACGGGTGACCGTGATGCGTCGTATGGGCCGGTCAGCAGGACGGAGTGCCGCGTGGGTACGTAGTTCCTGCCGTTGATCGTGCTGGCGGTGCGCGGCGTCGGTAAGTCGACTCAGACGTACTTCGAGTTCTGAGATCAGGGCGGGACGGTCGATCACCGCACTGGTGTAGCGGCTGGCGTGGGAGCGGTGTTGGGGGGTGAAAGCGATGCCGGGCCGGTCGTCCAGAACCTGAATCGGCAGGATAGCGCCGTGACGCGGTTCGTGACGGCCGTCGTCGTCCCAGTTGGCTGTGCGCCATATGTGGACGTCCTCGCACAGCGTGTCGAGAATGCGCCGGGTGAGGTCCTGCGCGGAGAGGTCGATGAGCAGGACACGGCCTCGTCGCTGGCCTTGCGGAGTGCGGTGCAACACCCAGAGTGCGGTGCGATACGCGGGGCGGTAGGGCATGACCCCGCCAGGGAGGTTGACGACGGCCTTGACCAGACCGGCAGTGAGCAAAGAGCGGCGCAACCGGTCCGCCTCCCCTCCCGGGGGCAGCACCTGGGCAAGAGCATCGGCAGGGCCGAGGACCACCGCCATGCGGCCGTCCGCGAGGAGGTCGGTCAGGGCCTGTATGCGCTCCAGCGCAACAAGCGGGTCCCGGTTCTCGCCCGCCTCGTATGGGAGCACGGCAGTGACGAGGTCGGGCGCGTCGAAGGCTTCGATGGGTAGCTCGTCGCCCTCGCTGATGTCGAGTTCGTACTCCGCGATGTCGTGGACCAGGGCCCGGCGCCGGACCAGGCGCACCAGGGACGGGTCCGGGTCACAGGCCTGGTAAAGGTGTCCTGTGTCGGTGACGTCTTTGTCGCGCAGAGCCGTCAGGAGGTCGCCGGTCCGCACATATGGGATACCGATGACACGGCTCTCCGCCATCTCCTCGATGCCGGAGAGCCGGGCGATGCACTGGGTCATGGCCGAGGTGACGGAACCCTCCGCCAAGTGATGAGCACCCAGGCGACGGCGCGCGTCGAGGATCCAGGTGAACGGTTCGGTCGGCGAGTACGCGGTCTCGACCAGTGCGTCGGCCACGGCCGGCAGGCCGTCGAGATGCGCCCCGGCTTGGGCGGCCGCCTCGATCTCCCGGGTGAAGAAGGTGTCTTCCTCATCGAAGTACCGGGCCCGTGCGGCCAGCTCCGGCCACCCGTCGGCGGCGAGTGGTTGGTCGTCGTGACGGCGCAGGCAGACCAGCGAGGTCAGGGTGTCGACAAGAGCCGTGCCCGGAAGTCGTTCACCCCACGCGGCGAGCGTGTGCAGGGCAAGTTCGGCGCGCAGCTGGCGGGCGTCCACGTTGCCCCGGCCAGTGGCGAGGAGCCAGTCAAGGACTTCGCGGCCGTCGAAGAGCGGCCGGGTTCCGTCATGGTGCACAGGGCGAGGAAAATCTGGGTGTCGTCGTGCCCACGTGGTCACGACGGGACGCTTGACCTGGGCCAAGGCGCCGATTTCGGCGTAGCTGATCCGCCAAGACATCGGCTCGGACAGGATGGACGGCGTCGCATCGTGCGCAGTGGACATACGGGATCGTCTCCTTCCCGTGACAGATCTCGCCGCTTGTACGGAATCTGGCGACGCAGTGCCTCCGCCAGCCTTCTGAAGGCTATCGCTGATCACGTCGGGGCAATTACAAGCAACTGATAACCAGGGTTATCAGACTTCTGTACCCACATCGATGACTCTAGCTGTCACTTTGGATGCGCCACACCCCAGTCCTATCGGGACGGGGCCATCACCACCGTTATCGGCCTAGCACCACCGTCCCCGCACGACCCGTAAGACCCGTAAGACCCGTAAGACCCGTCACGGGTTTCCCACCCATCGCGCAGCACGCGCTCCCCTCGCCCTGGAGGAAGCCTTGGCTCCCAGCACTTCCAAGCGCACCTTGTACCGGCTCCGCGGCGTCGCCCCGACGCTGGAGGCGATGTTCGAGTCCCTTGACCACGAACAGCTCACGCGGCTCAAGGCCGACATTCACATGGCCGACACGTGGATGGGCACCCCGGCGCTGGTCGTCACCGCCGGGCTGGAGCTGGGCGAGGCCGAATGGTGTGGGGAGCTGGCACGCACCACAGGGGTACGGGTCAGCGAGGCAGTGCGGCGCACAGCAGCGCTGTTGCTGCTCGCCGTCGATGAGGCCGTGTACGCGATCGGCCGTGACCAGGGCTACCGGTTGATCCCGCAGCACCTCAAGGACCAGAGGTTCGGCCTGTCCTTCGCCATCCGCCAGATCGACCCCTTGCACGTCCGCGGCCTCGTCTCCAACACTCTGGGGCAGGCCAGGACCGATATCGCCATCGTGCCCGGTGGCACCTCGGTACCCTCCCTCGGCGTCCGCGACCATGCCCGGATCGTGCGGCGTCTGGGCGGATACCTCGATGGCATCGAACTGACCAGGGCTCGCAATGGCCGTGGCGACGTGTGCGCCGCCGACGGCGGAACCGGACTGCGTCTCCCCCTGGGTATCGAGCCGGATGACCTCATCTCCGACATCCGCGCGATCTCCCACGCCTGCCGTGACCGCGTTCCCCAGCCAGGCCTCGAATTCGTCGAGCAGGTCATTCCGGTCCAAGACCGGGACACCATTCATGCGCTCGACCAGCAGTTGGACAAACTTCTTGGCCAGCCCGCAGGAGAGGGGCGGATCACCGCCACCGTGCCGACGGACCACCTGGAGGACTTCGAGGCCGCAAGCATCTATCAGACCCGGATCGCGAGCCGCGAAGCATTCGAGTCGGACGAGTTCAGTCTCGACTACCTCCTCGACCGGGCCCGCATCCAGCGGGTCGGCCACCGCCTGGAAGCCCTGCGTCAAGGATCCGTCACGCTCCTCCGCCATTCTTCAGCGCGGCCGTGGTCTCTGGCAGCGGCACTCGAAGTCCAGTGCGTCACGAACGCACTGCGGTGGGTCGAAGCCGAGGTCTCCCTCAGCGCGCGGCGGTTCTGCCTTCTGGACGGTGATTGGTACGAGTTTGGCACCGACTACTTGGACGCCGTCCGCGCCACCGTCGCGACCCTCTTCACCACCCGGCCGTCGCATGACCTTCCGCCCTGGGAACTCAGCATGGATGAAGGCGACTACAACGATCTCGCCGCCCAGGGCCGGGACAAGTGGGTCTGCCTGGATCGCAAGAACGTGAAGAACCCCTTCAAGGCCACCAATCAGGTCGAACTCTGCGACCTGCTGACTCCGGATGACACGATGGTCATGGTCAAGCGGGCACACGGCTCCGGGCCTCTCAGCCATCTCTTCGCCCAGGCTCGGGTAGCCGTCGAACTGCTCCAGGAATCGGCCGCCGTTCGCCAGCAGTTCTCCCAGCTCGTCATCAAGCGCAGCGAAGGCAAGCACACCGTCCCGGAAGACTTCATGCCCAAGCGCGTCATCCTCGCCGTGCTTCTCAAGAAGGGGACTCGCTTGACCCCCGAGTCCCTGTTCCCCTTCTCTCTCATCACCCTCGCCCAGACCGCCAAGGCCCTGGCCGTGAAGAGTGTGGCCCTGGAGGTCGTAGGCATTGACGCCGCTCCGGGCAGTGAGGACGTCAGCGTCGCAGCCGCCGCGTAGCCGCGCAGCTCCGACAGATGCTCTTTCCCACCCGATACGCCCATCCGCCCAACAAGCTGCCCTGCCTCAAGACGATTCCTGGGTAGGGCAGCACAGGCAGGCAAGCTAAGTTTCGTACCAGGTCTGTACAGCACGCTGATCCCCTCTACGCCCAGTACCGTCCCAGCACGGGCGGCTCATCTTCATCCCAGCACAGTCCCAGCACGGGAAAAACGAAGGGCCCGGCCCAGAAGAGTCGGCCCCCTTCTGACCTGTATGTTCGCCAGATCAGCGACGTGGCGAGAAGTCAGCCGCTCAGACGTTGAACCGGAACGTTCGACACAGAGCTCCCGCCTGCGGAAACGCGGTTCTCGGTGCCCTTATCCAGCACCGATCCAGCACGGTGCGAGTTCATCCAGCACATCCAGCACGCACGACCGCGACGAACACCCACCACCCGCGATGCGTTGTGTACACATGGGACACTCGGTACCCTTGGGTGCATGACGCAGCCGCTGCCCATAGAGTCCATCCGCGACGTGCGTGCCCACCTCGCCGAGGTCGTGGAGCGCGCCGATCGCGACGACGTACCCACAGTGATCACGCGCCGAGGCAAGGAAGTCGCCGCCGTCGTCTCCATCGAGGTACTGCGCAAGTACCAGGAATGGGAAGAGCGCGAGATCAATCGGATCATCGACGAGCGCATGGCCAACCCAGCACCCGGCATCCCGATCGAGGACATCATGAGGGAGACGCTGGCGCGCAGTGAGTGAGTACCGAACCGTCTTCCGCCCCGAAGCACAGGCCGAACTTCGGAAGATCCCTCGCGACATGGCACTGCGCATCCTGGCCAAGCTGACCGAGCTGGAGACCGACCCCCTCGGTTTCAACACCACCGCACTGGTGTCACAACCCGACCGCCGTCGCCTGCGGGTCGGCGACTACCGCGTCGTCTACACGATCGACAACGGAGAGCTCGTGGTGTGGGTCGTTCACGTCGGACACCGCTCCACCGTCCACGACACTTGACGCCGGCTGAGCCAGCGTCAGAACATCCAGCACCCATCCAGCACGGTGACGACGAAGGGGTCGCCTCCCGGAGGAGGCGACCCCTTCTGAACTGCATGTTCGCCAGATCAGCGACGTGGCGAGAAGTCAGCCGCTCAGACGTTGAAGCGGAACTCCACCACGTCCCCGTCCTGCATGACGTACTCCTTGCCCTCCATGCGGGCCTTGCCCTTCGCGCGGGCCTCGGCGACCGAGCCGGTCTCGACCAGGTCGGCGAAGGAGATGACCTCCGCCTTGATGAAGCCCTTCTGGAAGTCCGTGTGGATGACCCCGGCCGCCTCGGGGGCCGTCGCGCCCTTCTTGATGGTCCAGGCGCGGGCCTCCTTCGGGCCGGCCGTCAGATAGGTCTGGAGGCCGAGGGTGTCGAAGCCGACGCGGGCGAGGGTGGCGAGGCCCGGCTCCTCCTGGCCGACGGACTGGAGGAGTTCGAGGGCCTCCTCGTCGTCCAGCTCCGCGAGGTCCGCCTCCAGCTTCGCGTTGAGGAAGATCGCTTCGCCGGGTGCCACCAGGGCGCGCTGCTCGTCCTTGAAGGTCTCGTCCGTCAGCTCGTCCTCGTCCACGTTGAAGACGTAGAGGAACGGCTTGCTGGTGAGCAGGTGGAGGTCGTGCAGCGGCTCGGCGGCCTCGGTGCCCTGGGCGATGCCCGCGGCGAACAGCGTCTGGCCCGACTCCAGGATCTCCTTCGCGGCCTCGACGGCCTTGACCTTGGGCTGGATGTCCTTCTTGATCCGCGACTCCTTCTGGAGGCGCGGCAGGACCTTCTCGATGGTCTGGAGGTCGGCGAGGATCAGCTCGGTGTTGATCGTCTCGATGTCGGACTTCGGCGAGACCTTGCCGTCGACGTGGACGACGTTCTCGTCCTTGAACGCCCGGATGACCTGGCAGATCGCGTCGGACTCGCGGATGTTCGCGAGGAACTTGTTGCCCAGGCCCTCGCCCTCGCTGGCGCCCCGGACGATGCCCGCGATGTCGACGAAGTCGACGGTCGCCGGGAGCTGCCGCTGCGAGGAGAAGACCTCCGCGAGCTTCCCGAGCCGGGGGTCGGGGACGCCGACCACGCCGACGTTCGGCTCGATCGTGGCGAACGGGTAGTTGGCCGCGAGCACGTCGTTCTTGGTCAGGGCGTTGAACAGGGTCGACTTGCCGACATTGGGCAGACCGACGATTCCGATCGTGAGCGACACGTTGCGACTTCCCGTACGAGAGGCTGGGTGGAGGCCCTGGTCTCCTGGTCCCCGTTGGGGTACCCGGGGCGCGGGCCGATCCCACAGTCTACGGGGTGCCCGCCCCTGTCCGGCGGGGACCGACGGCGGCTCCGCCGGCCGGCGCCGGGCACCGTTCAGACGGTGCGGCGACGGGGGCCGGGGGCCCGCTGCGGTGCCGGGTGCGGGGGCCGCGGGGCCGAGGGGGAGCGCCGGGCGGGCGGGGGTGCGGCACCGGCCGCCCGGTCGGTCGGCCGTGCGGGGCGCCCGGTGCGGGCGGCCGTCCGTACGGCGCGGGCCGCCGCGGCCCTGCGGGCCACCAGCAGGGCGCCCCGTACGAGGACGACCAGGGCCGCGACGAGGGTCCCCGCGTACAGCCAGCCGGCGTGCAGGGCGAGGACGGTGAACACGCCCATGACCCGGGCCACGAACCCGTTGCCGTCGGCGATGGGGACGGCTCCGGCGGTGAAGGCGAGGGGGACGCAGATGGGCGCGGTGACGAGGTCCGCACGGCGCACCCACAGTGCGGTGAGCGCGCTGAGCAGCAGGAACAGCACCCCGTACGCCCCGGGGGAGCCGCCGAAGAGGAACTCGACGAGACACCCCAGCAGGGTCATGGAGCCGATGCAGAAGAGCCCGCTGCCCAGCCCGGTCAGCCGGGGGTTCGGCAGTGCGCGCAGCCGGCGGACCAGCGGGGACGGTGGACGGCCGGGACGGCGGGAGCCCGCGGCCGTGGTCCCGTCCCGGCCGTCCGCGGCGGACCCGCGGCCACGGGGCCCCGCCTGCGGGGGTAGCGGCGCGGGTCGTCGCGGGCGGTTCTGAGGGGGGCGCGTCCTGGGTTGTTCCACTGGTCCAACTTAGGTCGGGTTATGTGCTGAATGGCCAGCGGGACACGCGCTTTGGCCGACCTTGGGGGTGTGTTCGAGGCGTAGGCGGTACCGGCACCGCCGATCGGGTGAGGGCGGGCGGTCCCGCCGCGCCCCCGTCGTACCCCCGTCGTGCCCCCGCCGATCGGACCGGACGGGCGCCGGACCGGTCAGACGCCCCCGGACGGGTCGGGCGCCGTAGCCGCGGACACCCGCTGTTCGCCCTGTTCGGCCGCCCGCATCGCCGCGCCGACGATGCCCGCGTTGTTCTCCAACTTCGCGGGGACGACCTCCGCCCGGACGTCCTCGATCAGCGGCAGGAACTTGTGGGCCTTGCGGCTCACCCCGCCGCCGATGATGAACAGTTCGGGGGAGAACAGCTTCTCCAGGTACAGCAGGTACTTCTGGACCCGGTGCGCCCAGTGCTCCCAGCTCAGGCCGTGGTCGTCCTTGGCCTTGGTGGAGGTGTGCTTCTCCGCCTCGCGCCCGTGCATCTCCACGTGCCCCAGCTCGGAGTTGGGGACGAGGACCCCGTCGACGAACAGGGCACTGCCGATGCCGGTGCCGAAGGTCAGCAGCAGCACCGTCCCGGTGCGGTCGCGGCCGGCGCCGAAGCGCATCTCGGCGACCCCGGCGGCGTCCGCGTCGTTGACCACGACCACCGGCAGGCCGCCGAGCCGTTCGGACAGCAGGGTGCGCGCGTCGACGCCGATCCAGCTCTTGTCGACGTTGGCGGCCGTGCGGACCGTGGCGCCCTCGGTGACGACCCCGGGGTAGGTGATGCCGACGGGGCCCTGCCAGTCGAACCGTTGGACCACCTCGCGCACGCCGTCGGCCACCGCGTCGGGGGTGGCGGGCTGCGGGGTCAGCACCTTGTGCCGCTCCGTGGCCAGATCGCCGCGGTCCAGGTCGACGGGCGCTCCCTTGATGCCCGAACCGCCGATGTCCACACCGAAGATCTCCATGCGGAACACGTTACGGTGCCCCGCCGCCCGTCACTTCCCGAACGGCTCCTCCGGGCCGACCGCTCCCGGGGGCGCGAGCGGACTACTGCGCTCCGAGGCGGTCCGCGACCAGGGCCGCGGCCTCGGCGCGCAGGTCACGACGGAGTTCCTTGGGCAGCGAGAAGACGATCGACTCGTCGGCCGTCTTCACCAGCTCCACGTCCTCGAAGCCGCGGGCCGAGAGCCAGGCGAGGACCTCCTCGACCAGGATCTCGGGCACGGAGGCGCCGGAGGTCAGGCCGACGGTGGTGACGCCGTCCAGCCACTCCTCCTCGATCTCGCTGGCGAAGTCGACCAGGTAGGAGGCCCGGGCGCCCGCCTGGAGGGCGACCTCGACGAGCCGCTTCGAGTTCGAGGAGTTGCGCGAGCCGACGACGATGACGAGGTCGGACTCGGCGCCCATGTGCTTGACGGCGACCTGACGGTTCTGCGTGGCGTAGCAGATGTCGTCGCTCGGCGGCGAGATGAGCTGCGGGAACTTGTCCTTCAGGGCGTCGACGGTCTCCATGGTCTCGTCCACCGAGAGGGTGGTCTGGGAGAGCCACACGACCCGGGAGGGGTCACGGACCTCGACCTTGGCGACGTCCGCGGGACCGTCGACCAGGGTGATGTGGTCGGGGGCCTCACCGGAGGTGCCGATGACCTCCTCGTGCCCCTCGTGCCCGATGAGGAGGATGTCGTAGTCCTCCTGGGCGAACCGGACGGCCTCCTTGTGGACCTTGGTCACCAGGGGGCAGGTGGCGTCGATGGTGGCGAGTTTCCCGCGGGCGGCCTCGTCGTGGACGGTGGGGGCGACGCCGTGGGCCGAGAACATGACGATCGAGCCCTCGGGGACCTCGTCCGTCTGTTCGACGAAGATGGCGCCCTTCCGTTCCAGGGTCTGCACGACGTACTTGTTGTGGACGATTTCGTGCCGGACGTAGATCGGGGCCCCGTACTGCTCCAGGGCCTTCTCGACGGCGATCACGGCCCGGTCCACACCGGCGCAGTACCCACGAGGGGCGGCGAGCAGGACCCGGCGGGCTGGCGAAGCAGTCATACGGACCATCGTAAGGCCCTGTCCGACAGGTCATTGATCGCCTTCTTGGAGAAACTGGGTGTGCCGGAGCACGGCCGCCCGCGCACGGGGTGCGTCACCGACGGTCCCCGGGCCCGTCCCCGCGGGGCGACCACCCCCACTGCTCCGGGGGGTTCGGCTCCACGGAGGCAGGACGATGGCCGCGAGCGGTACGACGGACGACGAGGTCGGCGGTGGTGGCCCGGCCGGTTCCGGCGCCCCCGGGCTGCGGCGCACCCTGGGCTTCCGCGACCTGGTGGTGTACGGGTTGCTGTTCATCGCCCCGATGGCCCCGGTCGGTGTGTTCGGGGCGTTGGACGCCCGGTCGCACGGGGCGGTGGCCCTGGTCTACGTGGTCGCCACCGTCGCGATGGGCTTCACGGCGTACAGCTACGCCCAGATGGTGCGGGTGGTGCCGCAGGCGGGCTCGGTGTTCGCCTATGCGCGGGCGGGGCTGGGCGAGGGGCCCGGGTTCGTCGCCGGGTGGATGGCGATGCTCGACTACCTGCTGATCCCGGCGGTGGCGTACCTGTTCTCCGGCATCGCGATGCACGCCCTGGTGCCGTCGGTGTCGCAGTGGGTGTGGACGGCGCTCGCGGTGCTCGTCACCACGCTGCTCAACCTGTGGGGGGTGCGGGCCGCGGCGCGGGTGGGGTTCGTGGTGCTGGCGATGGAGATCGTCGTACTGCTGGTGTTCGTGGTCGCGGCGGTGGTGGTGCTGGCGCGCGACGGGGCGCAGCGGGACCTGTGGTCGCCGTTCGCGGGGGACACCGGGTTCGCGTTCGGGGCGGTGCTGGGGGCGGTGTCGGTGGCGGTGCTGTCGTACCTGGGGTTCGACGCGATCGCCTCGTTCGCGGAGGAGGTCACCGGGGGTTCGGCGAAGGTGGCCCGGGCGGTGCTGGTGTGTCTGGTGGTCGCGGGGGCGCTGTTCGTGGCGCAGACGTATCTGGCGGCGCTGCTCCAACCGGTGTCCTCGGCGGAGTTGGCGGCCGAGCCGGGGCGGCAGGGTTCCGCGTTCTACGACGCGGTGGACGCGTCGGTGGGGACCTGGTTGCACGACCTGGTGGCGGTGAGCAAGGCGATCGGTGCGGCCTTCGCGGCGTTGGCGGGTCAGGCGGCGGCGGGTCGGCTGCTGTTCGCGATGGCGCGTGACCGGCGGCTGCCGCGGGTGCTGTCCCGGACCGGGGACGGGACGCCGCGGGTGGCGTTGGTGGTGGCCGCGGTGATCACGCTGGTGGCCGCGGTGTGGGCGGCGCGCCGGGACGACGGGTTGGACCACCTGGTGTCGGTGGTCGACGTGGGTGCGTTGACGGCGTTCACCCTGTTGCACGCGAGCGTGGTCGGCTGGTTCGTGGTGCAGCGGCGGGGCGGCCCGGTGGTGTGGTGGCGGCACGTGCTGTTGCCGGTGCTGGGTGCGGGGGTCACCGTCGCGGTGGTCGTCGAGGCGTCGCGCACTGCGCGGGTCGTCGGGGCGACGTGGTTGGTGGTGGGGTTGGTGGTGCTGTGGGCCCAGCGGGGCCGCTCGCGCAGCTCCCCGCGGCCCTGACGGTGCACCCTGGCCCGCGTGCGCTGATCCCGTGCAGGTGCGCGGTGGTTTTGCGCAGTTCCCCGCGCCCCCAGGGGGTGCGCCCTGGCCCGCGTGCGCTGGTGCCGTGCGGGTGCGCTGTGGGTTTGCGCAGTTCCCCGCGCCCCTATCGGGGCGCCCCGGCTGGCGTTGCTGGTGATGTGTGGGTGTGGGCTGGGCGTTCCGTTGGGTGCCTCGACCGCCGGGGCGCGCCGGGCGGTCAGGGGGCGCCCCGATAGGGGCGCGGGGAACTGCGCGAGCAACCCCCACTCACCCGCAGGGGAGAACGGACCCCCGGGAGGCCCCCAGACCGCGCACCCCACTGTCAGTGGGTGCCGTTACGCTCGGGCGCATGGCTCACACCACGTCCGCGGAGAACCCGTTGCCCGTAGGCCACGTGTCGCGCATGATCGGCGAGTGGATCGACCGCCTGGGCGCGGTCTGGGTCGAGGGTCAGATCACCCAGATCTCGCGCCGCCCGGGCGCCGGAGTGGTGTTCCTGACCCTCCGGGACGCGTCGCACGACATCTCGGTCGGCGTCACCTGCTACCGCCAGGTCTTCGACGCGGTCGCGGACGTCGTCTCCGAGGGCGCGCGCGTGGTGCTGCTGGCGAAGCCGGAGTGGTACGCGCCCCGCGGCCAGCTGTCACTGCGGGCCACCGAGATCCGGCCGGTCGGCATGGGCGAACTGCTCGTCCGGCTCGAACGGCTACGGAAGTCGTTGACGGCCGAGGGGCTGTTCGCCGCCGGGCGCAAGCGTCCGCTGCCCTTCCTGCCGCAGCTCGTCGGGCTGGTGTGCGGACGGGCTTCGGCCGCGGAGCGCGACGTGCTGGAGAACGCCCGGCACCGCTGGCCGGCCGTCCGCTTCGAGGTGCGCAACGTGCCCGTCCAGGGCGTGCACGCGGTGCCCGCGGTCGTGGAAGCGGTCAAGGAGTTGGACGGCCTGCCCGAGGTCGACGTGATCATCGTGGCGCGGGGCGGCGGCAGCGTGGAGGACCTGTTGCCGTTCTCGGACGAACAACTGGTCCGGACGGTCGCCGAGTGCCGCACCCCGGTGGTGTCGGCGATCGGACACGAACCGGACCAACCGCTGCTCGACCTGGTCGCCGACCTACGGGCGTCCACGCCGACGGACGCGGCGAAGAAGGTCGTCCCCGACGTGGGCGAGGAGCTGGAACGGGTCCGGATGCTGCGGGACCGGGCGCGCCGCGCCGTCGGGGCGTTCGTGGAACGTGAGGAGCGGGGTCTCGCCCATGCGCTGCGCCGTCCGGTGATGGAGGACCCGCACCGGATGGTCGAGGAGCGGGCCGAGCAGATCGGCGCCCTGGTGGACCGGGCGCGGCGCGCCCTGGGGCACCATCTGGACCGCGGGCTGTCCGAGCTGACGCACACCCGTGCGCGAGTGGTGGCCCTCTCCCCCGCGGCGACGCTCCAGCGGGGGTACGCGGTGCTCCAGCGGGACGACGGGCACGTGGTGCGGGCGCCCGAGGAGGCGCCCGAGGGCTCGGTGCTGCGCGCCAGGGTCGCCGAGGGGGAGTTCTCCGTCCGGGTGGCGGACGGATCGACGCATAAGGTGGGGTCATGAGCGGGACGGACGGGGCCGGGCCGGGGTACGAGCAGGCCCGTGACGAGCTGATCGAGGTGGTGCGCCGCCTGGAGACGGGCGGCATTCCGCTGGAGGAGTCCCTGGCGCTGTGGGAGCGGGGCGAGGAGCTGGCCCAGGTCTGTCGGCGCTGGCTGGAGGGGGCGCGGGCCCGGTTGGACGCCGCGTTGGCCGACGAGGACGCCTCCGCGTCGTCCTGATCCCGACCCCGGGGGTCGCGTTTCGGTCGCTTCGGTTCGCCGTCCGCCCCGGGTAGGGCTCGCCCCCGGGGCGCCTTCCGCCCTTCCGTCCGACCTACCCCCACGCGCTACCGGCGCGCCCCGCCGGCACCCGTACGCCCCGCCCCTGACCGCGCGTACGGCTCACCCGCACGTCACCGGCCGCGCCCGCGGGACGGCTTTCGTTGGCCGATCCCGACCCTATTTGTTGAATCTTCAATTGAATATGGGTTACGCTGTTCGTCGCACGTTCGGAGGGCTCGCCGCACGCGGACCCCACCCCCGCACACGAAGGTATTCATGTCTCTCGTACTGGACCCCACCGCTCAGGACCTCCTCTTCCGTGAGGCCCGCACCGCGAACTCCTTCACCGACGAGCCGGTGACCGAGGAGCAGGTGCAGGCGATCTACGACCTGGTGAAGTTCGGCCCGACGGCGTTCAACCAGTCCCCGCTCCGGGTGACGCTCGTCCGCTCCCCCGAGGCCCGCGCCCGCCTGGTCGCCCACATGTCGCAGGGCAACCAGGCCAAGACCGGCACCGCCCCGCTGGTGGCGATCCTCTCCGCGGACAACGAGTTCCACGAGGAGCTGCCCGAGCTGTTCCCGCGTTTCCCGCAGGCCAAGGACGCGTTCTTCGCGGAGCGTCCGGTGCGCGAGAGCAGCGCCGGGATGAACGCCGCCCTCCAGGCCGCGTACTTCATCATCGGCGTCCGGGCCGCCGGCCTCGCCGCCGGCCCGATGTCGGGCTTCGACTCCGCGGGCATCCAGAAGGAGTTCCTGGACGTCGACCACACCCCGCTGATGGTGGTCAACATCGGCAAGCCCGGCGACGACGCCTGGTCGGCGCGCTCCCCGCGCCTCGACTTCGAGCAGGTCGTCACCACCGTCTGAGCCGACGGACGCGCAGCGCGGCGCACATGAGCATGCGAGTGGGGCCCGGCACCTGTGCCGGGCCCCACTCGCGTACGTCGGTCCCGCCGCGCGGGGACGGTTCAGGAAGCGCCGAGCGATCCCGCCATCATCCCGAGCCGGGTGAAGGAGGCGGAGCCCAGGACGACGGTGGTCGCCCCGTCCTCGGTGCGGACGAGCGCGTCGTACCGCTCGCCCTCGTACTTGCGCCAGGTCGTCCCGTCGACGGCCTGGGTGGCACCGGTGTCACGGGCGCCGCGGGTGACCCGCTCCACGAACGTGCGCGGCTTCTCGGTGGACTGCTCCACGGCCACGTACCGGTTGTCGGGCGAGCGGAAGCCGAGGTGCCAGTGGTGGGACTGGTGACCCCGGTAGCGGACGGAGGTCGGCCGCCACTCGTCGTCCAGGCCCTTGGGGGCGGCCACCGGGTAGGGCGCCGCGCGCTGGGCGGTGACCAGTTCGACGCGGTAGTCGACCGACTTCAGCACCGGGTCCTTGTCGCCGTCGTGCGGGAGGAACAGCCAGATGAATCCCGCGAAGAGCACCGCCACCGAGAGGGACAGCACCATGTTCCGTACGCTCTGTTTGCCGAGTCGGCTCGCTCCTGCCACGCCTCCCATCGTCGCAGGTGCCCTTCCCGCCCCCGGCACCGACCCCGCGTCCGCAGCGGCGTCCCGGGCCCGCCGCGAACGGCCCGCCCCGAGCACCCCGCAGTGACGCCCCCGCCCCCGGAGCGCTCAAACGTGGCCCCCTCTGCTCATTGCTGCAACCTGCGGATAGAGTCGCATTACACCCTCATCCGGCCGTCGTCGTATCAGAAAGGTGCGTCTCGATGACCGAACATCATCAGTTGCCGACCGAACTCGAAGTGCCGTCCGAGGCCCCGGACCGCAACCTGGCCCTGGAACTCGTCCGGGTGACCGAGGCCGCCGCCATGGCCGCGGGCCGTTGGGTCGGGCGCGGCGACAAGAACGGCGCGGACGGCGCGGCCGTGCGGGCCATGCGGACCCTCGTCTCCACCGTCTCGATGAACGGCGTCGTCGTCATCGGGGAGGGCGAGAAGGACGAGGCCCCGATGCTCTTCAACGGGGAGCGCGTCGGCGACGGCACCGGCCCCGAGTGCGACATCGCCGTGGACCCGATCGACGGCACCTCCCTGACCGCCAAGGGCATGCCCAACGCGGTGGCGGTCCTCGCGGCGGCCGACCGGGGCGCCATGTTCGACCCGTCCGCCGTCTTCTACATGGACAAGTTGGTGACCGGCCCCGAGGCCGCGGACTTCGTCGACATCGACGCCCCGGTCGCCGTGAACATCCGCCGGGTCGCCAAGGCCAAGCGCACCTCGCCGGAGAACGTGACCGTCGTCATCCTCGACCGGCCCCGCCACGAGGGCGTCATCAAGGAGATCCGGGAGACCGGCGCCCGGATCAAGCTGATCTCCGACGGCGACGTGGCCGGTTCCGTGCTCGCCGTCCGCGAGGGCACCGGTGTCGACCTGCTGCTCGGCATCGGGGGCACCCCGGAGGGCATCATCTCGGCCTGTGCCATGAAGTGCCTGGGCGGCACGATCCAGGGCAAGCTGTGGCCGAAGGACGACGAGGAGCGGGAGCGGGCGATCGCCGCCGGGCACGACCTCGACCGGGTGCTGCACACCGACGACCTGGTCTCCGGCGACAACGTGTTCTTCGTGGCGACCGGCATCACCGACGGCGAACTGCTGCGCGGGGTGCGCTACCGCTCCGAGACGGCGACCACCTCGTCCCTGGTGATGCGCTCCAAGTCCGGCACCATCCGCCAGATCGACTCGGAGCACCGGCTCGCGAAGCTGCGCGCGTACAGCGCCATCGACTTCGACCGCGCCAAGTAGCCCCCGTACCACCACGGCTGCGGCCGTGGACCCCGGTACGGCGACGGGGGTGCCCTGCTGTGCGGGAGGGCACCCCCGTCGGCGTACGCAGTCCGACGGGGCACCCGCGCGGCGTGGCCGCCCCGCGCGTGGGAACGGTCAGCCGGCCGCCGCGATGTGGTCCGTCGTGTGCGCCGCCTTCTTCAACTCCACGTCCCGCCTGCGGCGGCGGGCGAGCACCACCCGGCGCTCGGCGGCGGTCAGACCGCCCCACACCCCGTAGGGCTCGGGCTGGAGCAGCGCGTGCTCCCGGCACTCGATCATCACCGGACAGCGGGCGCAGACCCCCTTGGCGGCCTCCTCACGGGAGAGCCTGGCCGCGGTGGGTTCCTTGGACGGCGCGAAGAAGAGCCCCGCCTCGTCCCGGCGACAGACCGCTTCCGTGTGCCACGGGGAGTCCTGATCCCGATCCTGTGCTGGCAGCCGCGGCGGTGGAACGGCGGCGACCTGCAAGTTCTGATGCGGCGGATGCAGCACGATCTACTCCTGACGACGGCTTCGCAAGGGAGCGGCGATGGAGCAAGCCCTACCCGCTGTGCGTGCGCCTATGCACTGCGTTCCCGTACAGAGGTGTTCTCGGACAGGTACGGACCAGTGCCGGAGCCCCCTCGCGCATCAGTCGGAGCCGTCGCGCGTCCGTCGGAGCCGTCGGACGTCAGAGGCCGAGGTGCTTGCGCACCCGGTCCCCCGGGCGGTCCTTCAGCGCGTCGACGATCCGGCGGCCCTTGCGGGCGGTGGCCTCGATGTTGCCGAGGACGGACCAGCCGTCCACGTGGACCACGGGCGCACCGGATTCGGCCGAGTCGACGGTGTCCACCTCGAAGTTGCCGAGGATGCCGCCCCCGTTGCCGCGCAGCGAGACGTTCTCGGGCACGACGATCTCGACGCTCCCGAAGAGGCTGAACGCCTTGATCATGATGTGCGGGTGGGCGAAGACCGCCTCGCTCAGGTCGATCTCCACATTGCCGAAGATCGCGTAGGCGTGCGTGCGCGGGGAGACCCGCCAGCGACCCCGGCGGCTGCTGCTGCTGAACACGGCCACCAGGTTCTCCGGCGGCGCGAACGGCACCCCGCCGACCGGGGGCCGGGCGGGCACCTGCTGCGGGGCGGGGCGCGGCGGGGCGAACTGGGCACCGGCCGGGAGGTCCTGGACGAACGGCGCCAACTCGGCGACCGTCTTGGCGCTGTACACCCCCTCCACCCGCTCCGCGTGCTCCTCGGCGGTGAGGCGCCCCTCCGCGAGCGCCTCCCGGAGGATGTCCGCGACCCGGTCGCGGTCGGCGTCCGAGGCGCGGAGCCCCACGGGCTTCGACGGGTCCGGTTCCTGGGCTGTTGGGCGCTTTTCGAGGTCCACGCACCCAGATTACCCAGACGCGATAGATCGCGACTAGGGGCCGCGGCGGAAGCCGTACCTGCGAAGGGAGGGACGCGTCCACCCCGGGGCGGGTTGCCGGGGGGAGCGGATTACGCTGAACGGTGCGCCGCCGACGCCGGCGGTGCTCAGGGCCGCTGAGTTAAGGAATGGGCGTCATGCCAGAGTTTGCGTACTCCGATCTGCTTCCGCTGGGGGCGGACCACACGCCGTACCGCCTGGTGACCGCCGAGGGTGTCAGCACCTTCGAGGCGGACGGGCGCACGTTCCTGAAGGTGGAGCCCGAGGCGCTGCGCAAGCTCGCCGCCGAGGCGATCCACGACATCCAGCACTACCTGCGGCCGGCGCACCTCGCCCAGCTGCGGCGGATCATCGACGACCCGGACGCCTCCGGCAACGACAAGTTCGTCGCCCTGGACCTGCTGAAGAACGCCAACATCGCCGCCGCCGGGGTGCTCCCGATGTGCCAGGACACCGGCACGGCGATCGTCATGGGCAAGCGCGGGCAGCAGGTCCTCACCGAGGGCGGCGACGAAGAGGCCCTGTCGCGCGGCATCTACGACGCGTACACCCAGCTGAACCTGCGCTACTCGCAGATGGCCCCGCTCACCATGTGGGACGAGAAGAACACCGGCTCCAACCTGCCGGCGCAGATCGAGCTGTACGCCACCGACGGCGGCGCGTACAAGTTCCTGTTCATGGCCAAGGGCGGCGGTTCGGCCAACAAGTCGTTCCTGTACCAGGAGACGAAGGCCGTCCTCAACGAGACCTCCATGATGACGTTCCTGGAGGAGAAGATCCGCTCCCTGGGCACGGCCGCGTGCCCGCCCTACCACCTGGCGATCGTGGTCGGCGGCACCTCGGCCGAGTTCGCGTTGAAGACCGCCAAGTACGCCTCCGCGCACTACCTGGACGCCCTGCCCACCGAGGGCTCCCCGCTCGGCCACGGCTTCCGGGACGAGGAGCTGGAGCAGAAGGTCTTCGAGCTGACCCAGCGGATCGGGATCGGCGCGCAGTTCGGCGGCAAGTACTTCTGCCACGACGTGCGCGTGGTGCGGCTGCCGCGGCACGGGGCCTCGCTGCCGGTCGCCATCGCCGTGTCCTGCTCGGCGGACCGCCAGGCCGTCGCGAAGATCACCGCGGAGGGCGTGTTCCTGGAGCAGTTGGAGACCGACCCGGCACGGTTCCTGCCCGACACCACCGACGCGCACCTGGCGGAGTCGGGCGACGTCGTCCGCATCGACCTCAACCAGCCGATGGACGACATCCTCGCCGAGCTGACCAAGTACCCGGTCAAGACCCGGCTGTCGCTGTCCGGGCCGCTGGTCGTCGCGCGGGACATCGCCCACGCGAAGATCAAGGAGCGGCTGGACGCGGGCGAGGGCGTGCCGCAGTACCTCAAGGACCACCCCGTCTACTACGCCGGTCCCGCGAAGACCCCCGAGGGGTACGCCTCCGGCTCCTTCGGCCCCACCACGGCGGGCCGCATGGACAGCTACGTGGAGCAGTTCCAGGCCGCGGGCGGCTCCAAGGTCATGCTGGCCAAGGGCAACCGTTCCCAGCAGGTCACGGACGCCTGCGGGACGCACGGCGGCTTCTACCTCGGTTCCATCGGCGGCCCGGCCGCCCGGCTCGCCCAGGACTGCATCAAGAAGGTCGAGGTGGTGGAGTACGAGGAGCTGGGCATGGAGGCCGTCTGGCGGATCGAGGTCGAGGACTTCCCGGCGTTCATCGTGGTGGACGACAAGGGCAACGACTTCTTCAAGGACCCGGCCCCCGCCCCCACCTTCACCTCCATCCCGGTACGGGGCCCCGGCCTGGGCTGACCGCGTCGCCGGACCGCTGGCCCCCGGGAGGGCGTGGGGCGGACGGGAAAGTCGGGTCGGCGGGGAATAGGTGGGGCGGAGCCGTCCGCTCACCAAGGCGGGGACCCCGAGCACCGATCCGACGCACCGGCCCGACCCACGGACCGGCCCACCCAGGAGGCACGACGCGATGGCGACCGCTCACGACGACCGCACCGGCACCACCACGGCAGACGACTACCGGGTGGAACACGACTCGATGGGCGAGGTGCGGGTGCCGGCCCGTGCGAAGTGGCGTGCCCAGACCCAGCGGGCGGTGGAGAACTTCCCGATCTCCGGGCAGCGCCTGGAGCGCGCCCACATCGAGGCCCTGGCCCGGATCAAGGGCGCCGCGGCGAAGGTCAACGCCGAGCTGGGCGTGGTGGACCGGGACATCGCCGAGGCGATCGTCGCGGCGGCTTCGGAGGTCGCGGAGGGCCGCTGGGACGAGCACTTCCCGGTGGACGTCTTCCAGACGGGTTCGGGGACCTCGTCGAACATGAACACCAACGAGGTGCTGGCGACCCTGGCCGGCGAGCGGCTGGGGCGCCCGGTGCACCCCAACGACCACGTGAACGCCTCGCAGTCGTCCAACGACGTGTTCCCGTCCTCGATCCACATCGCGGCGACCGCGGCCGTCACCCGGAACCTGGTCCCCGCCCTGGAGCACCTGGCCGCCGCGCTGGAGCGCAAGGCGGAGGAGTTCGCGGACGTCGTGAAGTCCGGGCGGACCCATCTGATGGACGCGACCCCGGTGACCCTCGGCCAGGAGTTCGCCGGGTACGCGGCGCAGGTCCGTTACGGGGTGGAGCGGCTGCGGTCCTCGTTGCCGCGGCTGGCGGAGCTGCCGCTGGGCGGGACCGCCGTGGGCACCGGGATCAACACCCCGCCCGGGTTCTCGGCGGCGGTGATCGCCGAGGTCGCCGCGGACACCGGGCTGCCGCTGACCGAGGCGCGGGACCACTTCGAGGCGCAGGGCGCCCGGGACGGGATCGTGGAGACCAGTGGGCAGCTGCGGACCATCGCGGTCGGGCTGACGAAGATCGCCAACGATCTGCGGTGGATGGCGAGCGGACCGCGCACCGGGCTCGCGGAGATCGAGCTGCCGGACCTCCAGCCCGGTTCGTCGATCATGCCGGGCAAGGTGAACCCGGTGGTGCCGGAGGCGGTGCTGATGGTCGCCGCGCAGGTCATCGGCAACGACACCACGATCACGGTGGCCGGGTCCGCCGGGAACTTCGAGCTGAACGTGATGCTGCCGGTGATCGGCAAGAACGTGCTGGAGTCGGTCCGGCTGCTGTCCAACGCCTCGCGGCTGCTGGCCGACCGCACGGTCGACGGGATCACCGCGAACCGGGAGCGGGCCCGGGAGTACGCGGAGTCCTCGCCCTCGGTGGTGACGCCGCTGAACAAGTACATCGGCTACGAGGAGGCCGCGAAGGTCGCCAAGCGGGCGCTGGCCGAGCGCCGGACGATCCGCGAGGTGGTCCTGGAGGCCGGCTACGTGGACCGCGGTGACCTGACCCTGGAGCAGCTCGACGCCGCGCTGGACGTCCTGCGCATGACCCGCCCGTGAGGTCCGCGGCGCCCGGTCCCGAAGCCCCGGGCCGGGCGCCGGGTCCCTCACACGCGTGACCGGGGCCGCCGGTGGGCCACCGGGATGACGTATTCGGCGCGTCGCCCGGCCCGGGAACCTACTATCTGGGCATGACGGGCGAAGACGGGGTGCGCGGATCGTGGGACGCGGGGGACCAGATCCTGTGGCGGTACCGGGCGAACGGCGGCGGCGGGTTCCACATCTGCCGTCCGGTGACCGTCGTCCGGGACGCCCCCGACCTCCTCGCCGTCTGGATGGCCCCGGGCACCGAGTGCGTGCGCCCGGTCCTCGCCGACGGCACCCCGCCGCACGAGGAGCCGCTGGCGACCCGCTACACCAAGCCCCGCACCGTCCGGCGCGACCGCTGGGCGGGCACCGGCGTGCTGAAGCTGGCCCGCCCCGGCGAACCGTGGTCGGTGTGGCTGTTCTGGCACCCCGACTGGCGGTTCAAGAACTGGTACGTGAACCTGGAGGAACCACGTGTCCGCTGGGACGGCGGGGTGGACTCGGAGGACCACTTCCTGGACATCTCCGTGCAGCCCGACCGCAGCTGGCGGTGGCACGACGAGGACGAGTTCGCGCAGGCGCAGCGGGCCGGGCTGATGGCCCCGCGGCAGGCGCGCCGGGTACGGGAGGCGGGAGACGCGGCGGTCGAGGCGATCAGGGCGTGGGGTACGCCGTTCCGTGACCATTGGCCGGCGTGGCGGCCCGATCCGGTATGGCCGATTCCGGCCTTGCCCGAGGACTGGGATCGTACGCCCGCGCATGTGTCCTCATGAGACCCTTGATGCGCCCCCGTGGGGCAACCGTAGGATCGTCCTCCACAAGGGCGCACAGCAGCAACTCCTTGGGCTTGCGCGAGGTCTGACCGGATGTCATCGAGGGGTGGCCAGAACGTGAGCGAGCGCGACGAGGCGTACGCGGCCTACGAGGGACCGGACGAGGGTGCTCCCGACCGTTCGGGTCAGGCGGAGGCGTTCGACGCCATCGGTGGACGGTACGACGAGGCCTTCCCCCACAAGGAGGGGCAGGTCACTGCGGTGTCCCGGCTGCTGGCCGAGCTGCCGCCGGGTTCACGGGTGCTGGACGTGGGGTGCGGCACCGGGATCCCCACCGCCCGCCAGCTGGTGGACGCCGGACACGCGGTCATCGGGGTCGACCTCTCCGAGGGCATGCTGGAACTCGCCCGCACGAACGTGCCGGAGGCGGAGTTCCACCAGCGCGATCTGGCCACGCTGCGCGTCTCCGGGCCCGACGGCTTGGGCCACTTCGACGGGATCACGTGCTTCTTCACACTGTTGATGCTGCCCCGATCCGAAATACCCTATGCGTTGCGGCAGTTCCACCAGCTGCTGAAGCCCGGCGGAGTCCTGGCGATGTCCATGGTGGAAGCTGACCTGGACGATGCGGAGATCCCGTTCATGAGCCACTTCATCCGGGTGTCCGGCTTCCTGCGGGAAGAGCTGTCCCAGGTGGTACGGGAGGCCGGGTTCGAGATCACTGACGAGGACCTGCTTTCGTACGCGCCCTCGCGGGCGGACGCACCACCCGAGCACCAACTGTTCCTCAACTGCCGACGCACCTGATCACCGTGTGCCGCGCGGACGGCTCCGGCACCTCCCGGTGACCGCCCGGCCGCGCGGCGCGCAGCCCCGGACGGACGGATTCGACACGCGTGACGGAGCATCCCCTCCCCCCTGAGGGCCGCCAGTACGGCACGGCCGGTCCTCCCGCTGTCCCCGTGGACCCCCGCGGGGCGCTGCTGCGTGCCCAGACGTCCCCGGAGGCGAGCGCTCCCGGGACGACGTCCGCGATGCCGTCCCAGCCCCGCCCCGGCGGGGCGCGCGGCGGCGCCGACGCGGAGTCCGGCACCGAGCACGCCCAGCCCGGAGCCGACGGTGCGGCCGCCCACCGCGCCCGGCCGGCCCCGGACGAGGGACCGGCGGGGCACGACGGCGTCCGCACAGACGGCCAGGAGACCCACGGCGAGAGTCCCGGTGACACCCGCAGCGACCCGGAGGGCCCCACGGAACACGGTGAGAGCGCGACGCGGCAGAGCGAAGGACCCTCGTCCGCGGAGAGCCCCGGACCGCCCGACGGGGTCGAGCGGCGGGGCGCGGGGGCCGGGGCGGGCGTCCAGCCCGGGGTGACCCACATGCGGCGGGACGGCGACCGGCTGCGCTTCGTGGGCGCCGCCACCCGGCGGATCGCCCGCGGCCTCGACCTGGACGAGATCGTGATGGGGCTGTGCCGGGCGACCGTGCCGACCTTCTCGGACGCGATCCTCGTCTACCTGCGCGATCCGCTGCCCGTCGGTGACGAACGGCCGATGGGCCCGGTGGTGCTGCGGCTGCGGCGCACCGACCGGATCCCCGAGGAGCGGGACACCGAGACGGGCGGCTCGCTGCCTGCGCTCCAGCTCGACCTGGACGCCACCGGGACGACCGAGCTGTGCACGGTGCGGCCCGGCGGGGCGCTCGCCGAGGTGTTGCGCGGGGTGCGGCCGGTGTTCGCGGAGGACGCCCTGGACGCCCTGCCGGAGCTGCTCGGGGAGACCCGTACGGTGCCGGGCGGCCGGCACACGATCCTGGCTCCGTTGCGCGGGCGCCGCCGGGTGATCGGCGCGGCGATCTTCCTGCGCCGTCCGGACCGGGTGTCGTTCGACAGCGAGGACCTGTTGGTGGCGGCACAGCTCGCGACGCACAGTGCGCTGGGCATCGACAAGGCCGTGCTGTACGGGCGCGAGGCGTACATCGCGGACGAGTTGCAGCGCACGATGCTGCCGGAGACCCTGCCCCGGCCGACCGGGGTGCGGTTGGCGTCGCGGTACCTGCCGGCGGCCGAGACGGCGCGGGTCGGTGGTGACTGGTACGACGCGATCCCGCTGCCCGGCAGCCGGGTCGCGCTGGTCGTGGGCGACGTCATGGGCCATTCGATGACCTCGGCCGCGATCATGGGGCAGCTGCGGACCACGGCGCAGACCCTCGCCGGTCTCGACCTGCCGCCGCAGGAGGTGCTGCACCACCTGGACGAGCAGGCGCAGCGGCTCGGGCACGACCGGATGGCGACCTGCCTGTACGCGGTGTACGACCCGGTATCGCACCGGATCACCATCGCCAACGCGGGCCATCCGCCGCCGGTGCTGTTGCACCTGGGCGGCCGGGCGGAGGTGCTGCGGGTGCCGGCGGGCGCGCCGATCGGGGTCGGCGGCGTCGACTTCGAGGCGGTGGAGCTCGACGCTCCGGCCGGGGCGACGCTGTTGCTGTACACGGACGGTCTGGTCGAGTCGCGGCTGCGGGACGTGGTGGCCGGGATCGAGCAGTTGCGGGCCCGGTTGGCGGCCACCGCGCAGCTCACCGGCCCGGACCATCCGCCGCCCTTGGAAGCCCTGTGCGACGAGGTCCTGGACATGCTGGGGCCGGGCGACCGGGACGACGACATCGCCCTGCTCGCGGCCCGCTTCGACGGGATCGCCCCGAGCGACGTGGCGTACTGGTTCCTGGAACCGGACGAGAAGGCCCCGAGCCGGGCCCGGCGCCTGGCCCGGGTGGCCCTGGCCCGGTGGGGTCTGGAGGAACTGTCGGACTCGGTGGAGCTGCTGGTCAGCGAGGTCGTCACCAATGCGGTGCGGTACGCGTCACGGCCGGTGACGTTGCGGCTGCTGCGGACCGACGTGCTGCGCTGCGAGGTGGGTGACGACGTGCCGCAGCTGCCGCGGCTGCGGCAGGCGCGGGCGACCGACGAGGGCGGTCGGGGGCTGTACCTGGTGAACAAGTTGGCGCGGCGCTGGGGCGCCACCCGGCTCAGTACGGGCAAGGTCGTGTGGTTCGAGCTGAACCGGAACCCGGGCCCGCAGGCGTAGGTCCGGTGCGGGGACGGCGCCCCCGCACCGGTACGCACCGGCACGTACCGGCACGTACCGGGCGATCAAATGTTGCCGACCTCCTGTCGGCGGAGTTGACTGGCGTGGTGGACGAAGCGACCACGCCCCGGGGGACATCCCCCGTGTCCCCCGGCTCCCCCTCATGCATGGGAGGACGCTCGTGACCGAGGCAGCGGATTCCGCCCCGTACACGACGAACAACGCCGGCATCCCCGTGGAGAGCGACGAGCACTCGCTGACCGTCGGCTCGAACGGGCCGGTCCTGCTCCAGGACCACTATCTGATCGAGAAGATGGCCCAGTTCAACCGGGAGCGGGTCCCGGAGCGGGTGGTGCACGCCAAGGGCAGCGGCGCGTACGGGTTCTTCGAGGTCACCAATGACGTCAGCCAGTTCACCAAGGCGGACCTCTTCCAGCCGGGTCGGCGCACCGAGATGTTGGCGCGGTTCTCGACGGTCGCCGGTGAGCAGGGCTCCCCCGACACCTGGCGGGACCCGCGCGGCTTCGCGTTGAAGTTCTACACCGAGCACGGCAACTACGACCTGGTCGGCAACAACACCCCGGTGTTCTTCGTACGGGACGCGCAGAAGTTCCAGGACTTCATCCGCTCCCAGAAGCGCCATCCGCGCACCGGTCTGCGCAACAACGACATGCAGTGGGACTTCTGGACGCTGTCCCCGGAGACCGCGCACCAGGTGACCTGGCTGATGGGCGACCGGGGCGTCCCCAAGTCGTACCGCTTCATGAACGGCTACGGCTCGCACACGTACATGTGGGTGAACGGGGGCGGCGAGCGGTTCTGGATCAAGTACCACCTGAAGACCGACCAGGGCATCGACTTCCTCACCCAGGCGGACGCCGACGCGTTGGCGGGCACCGACGCGGACCTGCACCGCCGGGACCTGTACGAGTCGATCGAGGCGGGCGATCCGCCGTCCTGGACGATGTACGTGCAGATCATGCCGTTCGCGGACGCGCCGGACTACCGTTTCAACCCGTTCGACCTGACGAAGGTGTGGCCGCACGGCGACTACCCGCTCGTCGAGGTGGGCCGGATGACCTTGAACCGGAATCCGGAGGACTACTTCGTCCACATCGAGCAGGCCGCCTTCGAACCGTCGAACCTGGTGCCGGGGATCGGCCCGTCGCCGGACAAGATGCTGCTGGGCCGGCTGTTCTCGTACCCGGACACCCACCGGTACCGGATCGGCCCGAACTACGCGCAGCTCCCGCCGAACCGGCCGCACTCGGTGGTCGGCTCGTACGCGAAGGACGGGCCGATGCGGTACGACCCCGCGAACGTGGCGGCCCCGTACGCGCCCAACTCGTACGGCGGTCCGGCGGCGGACACCGCACGGTTCGGGGAGATCGCCGGTTGGGAGTCGGCCGGCGAGATGGTCCGCGAGGCGTACGCACTGCACCGGGAGGACGACGACTGGGGTCAGGCCGGGACCCTGGTGCGGCAGGTCCTCGACGACGCGGCGCGGGACCGGCTGGTCTCCAACGTCAGCGGGCACCTGTCGGCCGGGGTGAGCCGTCCGGTCCTCGACCGGGCGGTCCAGTACTGGCGCAACATCGACAAGGCGCTCGGGGACCGGATCGCCGCGAACGTCAACGGCGGCTGACCGCCGCAGCCACGGTCCGGGCGCCGTACCCCCGCGGGGTGCGGCGCCCGCACCCCGCGGGGGTACGGCGGATCAGCCCTCGTCGGGCGCGCCGAGCGCGGGGGGTTGTTCCGCGGACTGGCTGGCGGAGGCGCTGGGGCTGGTCGAGGTGGTCGGGTCCGGGGTCTCCTCGCCCTCGCCCGGGTCGGGGCTCTGGCTGGTGGTCGGCGGCGGGGTGTTGGTCTCCGGGTCGGTCGGGGGCGTGGACGCCTCGGTGCTGGGGCTCGCCGGCTCCTCGGTCTCGCGGTCCGGCTCCGGGGACGTGGAGGCGGACGAGGCGGGGGCGGACGGCGGCTCGGAGGACGGGGAGTCGCTGGGCTCGGCGGGCGGGGACACGGCCGCGCCCTGGTCCGTTTCGAGGTCGAACTCGCTGGGCGCGCCCATCGCGTCGAAGGTGTACGCGGCCCAGATCCTGGCGGGGAAGCCACCGCCGCTGACCCTGCCCCCGCCCGCCGCGCCCTTGAGGCTGGTCTGCGAGCCGCGGGCGACCTTCTTGCCGTCCTCGCCCTTGCGGTCCTTGGCCGCCTCGCCGAACAGGCCGACGGAGGTGACCAGGTCGGGGGTGTAGCCGGAGAACCAGGCGGAGCGGTTCTCGTCGGAGGTGCCGGTCTTGCCGGCCACGTCCTGCCGGGGGTCGCGGACGGCGCGGCCGGTGCCGTCGTCGACCACTCCGGTGAGCACCGAGGTCACGGCGTCGGCGGTGGAGCGTTCGACGACCTGGCCGCCGACCGGATCGGGGAGGTCGACCGCGCGGTCCTTGTGGCTGGCGGACTTGAGGACGGCGGGCTTCACCTTCTTGCCGTGGTTGTCCAGGGTCGCGTACACCCCGGCCATCTCCAGGGGGCTGGCGCCCATGCTCCCGAGGGTCTGTGCGGGCACCGCCTCCAGGCCCTTGACGTCCATGCCGAGCAGGCCGGCGGTGCGCATCACGTCGTCCATGCCGACGTCGACGCCCATCTGCGCGAAGACGGAGTTCACCGACTTGTTCATGGCCTTCTGGACGGTGACGTCGCCGTAGTCGACGTCGTCCTCGTTGGGCGGGGCGAACGCGACGTCGCTGCCCACGACGGGGCGTCTGCTGTCGCCGTCGTAGACGGTCTTGGCGGAGATCTCCTCGCCGTCCTGGGTCTCGGCGTCCTTCTCCAGCGCGGCGGCGTAGATCAGCGGCTTGAAGGTGGAGGCGGGCTGGTAGTCGCGGCGGGTCGCGTTGTTGGTGAAGTGTTTGACGTAGTCGACCCCGCCGTACATGGCGAGGACGGCCCCGCTCTTCGGGTCGACGGAGACGGCGCCCGCCTGGACGTCGCCGTCGACGGTGCGTTCCTTCGGGTCGAGCTTGCTGGTGAGTTCGTCCTTGACGGCCTTCTCCAGCAGGGCCTGCTTCTTCTTGTCGATGTTCAGGGTGAACGTCCAGCCGCCGGCCTGGACCAGGGTCTCGGCCTGCGACTGGGTCATGCCCTCACGGACGAACTGCTGCTCCAGCTCGCGCTTGGCGGCCTCCACCAGGTAGCCGGCCTGGCCGCTCATCCCGGGCGCGGGGCGCGGCTCCTTCGGCACCGGGAACTTCAGGGCCCGGCGGTCGGCCTGCTCCAGCCAGCCCTTCTCGACCATGTTGTCGAGGGCCTTGTTCCAGCGCTCGGTGACCAGTCGCTTGCCCCGGTCGGAGGCGGCGGCCCAGTCGTACTGGCTGGGGGCCTGGAGGAGGGCGGCGAGGTAGGCGCCCTGCGCGACGTCGAGGTCCTCGGCGTCCACCCGGTAGTACGCCTGCGCGGCTGCCTGGATGCCGTAGGCGCTGCGGCCGTAGTAGCTGGTGTTGATGTATCCCGCGAGGATGTCCTCCTTGGACTTCTCGCGGTCGACCTTCAACGAGATGACCAGTTCCTTCAGCTTGCGGCTGACGGTCTGGTCCTGGGTGAGGTAGTAGTTCTTGACGTACTGCTGGGTGATCGTCGAACCGCCCTGCTTGCCCTTGCCGGCCAGGGTGTTGAGCACCCCGCGGGTGGTGCCCTTGAGGTCGACGCCCTTGTCCGAGTAGAAGGACTTGTTCTCGATCGCGACGAAGGTGCGCTGGACGTCCTCCGGCACCTTGGCGAGGTCGACTATCTCCCGGTTGACCTCGCCGGTGCGGGCCAGGATCGTGCCGTCGCGGTACTTGTAGACGTTGCTCTGCTGCTGGGCGTGGGCGTTGCCCGCGGGCACGTCGACCACCATGTACAGGATGACGAAGCCGAGCATGCCGAGCAGGACGACGCCGAAGAAGGTGCCGAGCAGCTTCCGCCAGGTGAGGAACCTGCGTATGCCGGTGCGACCCCCGTTGGTCGAACGTCCGCCCCGCGTACGCCGGCCGGCGCGCTGCCGGGCCCGTCGTTCCTCCGCTCGCCCCATGGGTCCGCTCGCTCCGATTCGTCTCGTCTGTCTCGTACGTGCTGCTCGTCTTGTTTGCTGCGCCGTGCACCGTTCACGTACCCGCGGTCAGCTCTGCAAGCTAACACCGCACCTCGGGACAGACTCCGGCAGATCAGTCGATTTGCTGACGTGACAATGAGCACCCATCCCTCAGGAACCGACCGCCGAGGGGTGCGGAAGGTTGCCGTTCGGGTTAAAGTGATATCACTTTGCTAGAACGGTGCCGGGCGGGCGGGACGTCCAGCCTCGGCCCATCGAGGAAACGGGGGGCACCCATGCCCAAGGAGCACCACGGACCGGGTACGACGCATCAGGTCACCGACGGCCCCGCCGCGCGTCGGAGCACGGAGCCGGGCGAACTGCCCGAGATGCCGGCACCGCGGGTCACCGAGTTCCCGGCCCACAGCATCGGCGGCGGACGCGCGCTGCTGTTCGGGCTCGCCGGGGTCCTGGTGGGCGCCGGCCTGATCGTCCTCGGGGCGGTCAGCGGGAACGGCGCCGCGCTGGCGACCCTGCTGGTCTGCGGCATCACCCTGGCGACGGTCTCGGGGATCGCGATGAGCGGGCTCAACATGGTCGCGCCCGGCGAGGCCCGGGTCGTCCAGCTCTTCGGTCGCTACCGGGGCACGATCCGCACCGACGGACTGCGCTGGGTCAACCCGCTGACCACCCGACAGAAGATCTCCACCCGGGTGCGCAACCACGAGACCGCCGTACTCAAGGTCAACGACGCCTACGGCAACCCGATCGAACTGGCGGCCGTCGTGGTGTGGCGGGTCGAGGACACCGCACAGGCCACCTTCGAGGTCGACGACTTCCTGGAGTTCGTCGCCACCCAGACCGAGGCGGCCGTGCGGCACATCGCCATCGAGTACCCGTACGACGCGCACGACGAGAACGGGCTCTCACTGCGGGGCAACGCCGAGGAGATCACCGAGAAGCTGGGCGTCGAACTGTACGCACGGGTCGAGGCCGCCGGGGTGCAGATCATCGAGTCGCGGTTCACCCACCTCGCCTACGCCCCGGAGATCGCCTCGGCGATGCTCCAGCGCCAGCAGGCCGGCGCGGTCGTCGCCGCCCGCCGGCTGATCGTCGACGGGGCGGTGGGCATGGTCGAGGCCGCGATCGAGCGGATCACCGAACGGGACCTGGTGGAGTTGGACCAGGAGCGCAAGGCCGTGATGGTCTCCAACCTGCTGGTGGTGCTCTGCGGCGAGCGGGCCGCCCAGCCGGTGCTCAACACGGGTTCGCTCTACCAGTGACCCCCGACGACCGGGACCCCGCCGAGGACGACGCCCCACGGGGCCCCTCCTCGGGGGACGGCCCGCCCGGAGCCCGGGGAGCAGCCGACGGCTCCTCCCCGGAGCAGGCGCCCGCCCCGCGCCGGAAGGCCGCCGCCCCGCGCAAGCAGGTCCTGCTGCGCCTCGACCCCCTGGTCCACGAGGCGCTCGCCCGGTGGGCCGGCGAGGAGCTGCGCAGCGCCAACGCGCAGATCGAGTTCCTGCTGCGCAAGGCGCTGAAGGAGGCCGGCAGGCTCCCCGGGGCCGCGGGTCCGATCGCTCGACGAGGGCGACCACCCGGCCCCTCGGACGCCCCCGGCGACTAGCACCACAGAATTGTGACAATCGGCTCTGACCTGGGAGGACACCCCCTCGAAGCGTGAGGACACCCGAGCTATACACACCGCGTATACATGGCATGTATACGCGGTGTGTACAGTTCTCGGCATGTCCATCGGTCACACATTGCTGGGACTCCTGGAGTCCGGCCCCCGCCACGGGTACGACCTCAAGCGGGCCTTCGACGAGAAGTTCGGGCAGGACCGCCCGCTCCACTACGGCCAGGTCTACTCGACCATGTCCCGCCTCCTGAAGAACGGCCTCGTCGAAGTCGACGGGATAGAGGCGGGGGAGGGTCCCGAGCGCAAGCGGTACGCGATCACCGAGGCGGGCGTCACCGACGTCCAGCGCTGGCTCGCCAGCCCCGAGAAGCCGGAGCCGTACCTCCAGTCGACCCTGTACACCAAGGTCGTCCTCGCGCTGTTGACCCGCCGCGACGCCGGCGACGTCCTCGACACCCAGCGTGCGGAACACCTGCGGATGATGCGCATCCTCACCGACCGCAAGCGTCGGGGGGACCTCGCGGACCAGCTCATCTGCGACCACGCCCTGTTCCACCTCGAAGCCGATCTGCGCTGGCTGGAACTGACCGCCGCGCGCCTCGACAAGCTCGCCCAGGAGGTGCGCCCATGACCCCCGCCGGTTCCCTGCTGACCGCGACGGACCTGCGGAAGACGTACGGTCCGACCCCCGCGCTCGACGGCGCCCACTTCTCGATCCACCCCGGTGAGGTGGTGGCCGTGATGGGCCCCTCCGGATCGGGCAAGTCGACGCTGCTGCACTGCCTGGCCGGGATCGTCACCCCGGACTCGGGCTCCATCCAGTACCAGGGCCGCGAGCTGAGCTCCATGTCCGACGCCCAGCGCAGCGCCCTGCGCCGCTCCGAGTTCGGCTTCGTGTTCCAGTTCGGTCAGCTCGTGCCCGAGCTGACCTGCGTGGAGAACGTGGCGCTGCCGCTGCGGCTGAGCGGGGTCGCCCGCAAGCCGGCCGAGGCCGCCGCGATCGACTGGATGCGCCGCCTCGAAGTGGACGACCTCACGGGCAAGCGGCCCGGCGAGGTCTCCGGCGGTCAGGGCCAGCGGGTCGCCGTGGCCCGCTCGCTCGTCACCGGACCGCGGGTGCTGTTCGCGGACGAGCCGACCGGCGCCCTCGACTCCCTCAACGGCGAGCGGGTGATGGAACTGCTGACGGACGCGGCCCGGTCCACCAACGCGGCCGTCGTCCTGGTCACCCACGAGGCACGCGTCGCCGCCTACTCCGACCGTGAGGTCGTCGTGCGCGACGGCAAGTCGCGCGACATGGAGCGGGCCATATGACGGCCACCGACACCCGGCCCGCACGCCCCCGGGCCGCCGGCGGCCCGCCGCGGCCCGCCGCGGGCGGCACGAGCGTGCTGCGCGACCTGGCGATGGGCGTGCGCTTCGCCGTCACCGGCGGACGCGAGTCCTGGGTGCGCACCATCCTCACCGCCGTCGGCGTCGGCCTCGGCGTCAGCCTGTTGCTGCTGGCCAGCTCGGTGCCGGACGCCATGGCCAAGCGCGACGCCCGCTCCACCGCCCGCTCGGACTTCGCGACCTCGGACGCAACCCGGCCCCAGGACAACACGCTCCTGCTGGCGATGGCCAACACCGACTTCCGCGAGGGTGACGTCCGCGGTCGGCTCCTCCAGCCGGAGGGCCCGAACGCACCGCTGCCGCCGGGGCTGAGCGCCTTCCCCGCGCCCGGCGAGATGGCCGTCTCCCCCGCGCTGCGCGAACTGCTGGAGTCCCCCGAAGGCAAGCTGCTGCGCGAGCGCATCCCGTACGAGATCACCGCCACCGTGGGCCGGTCCGGCCTGATGGGCCCGCACGAACTCGCCTACTACGCCGGCTCCAAGGACCTCGACAACGCCGAGGCCAGCCACCTGGCGGTGCGGCTCGACTCGTTCGGCACGCCACCCGCTCCGGAACCGCTCGACCCGGTCCTGATGCTGCTGGTCCTGATCATCCTCGTGGTGCTGCTGATGCCCGTGGCGGTGTTCGTCGCCGCCGCAGTCCGCTTCGGCGGCGAGCGCCGGGACCGCAGGCTCGCGGCGCTGCGGCTGGTCGGGGCCGACTCCCGGATGATCCGCAGGATCGCCGCCGGCGAGGCCGTCGCGGGCGCCCTGTTGGGGCTCGTCGTCGGCGCCGGACTGTTCCTCGCCGGACGTCAGCTCGCCGCCCGGATGTCCGTGCAGGACATGTCCGTCTTCCCCGAAGACCTCACGCCCACACCGCTGCTGGCCGCACTGGTCGTCGTCGCCGTGCCGCTCGCCGCCATCGGGGTGACCCTGCTGGCGCTGCGCGGAGTGGTCATCGAGCCGCTGGGCGTGATGCGCGCCGCGCTCCCCCGCCCGCGACGGCTGCTCTGGCGACTGCTGCTGCCCCTGGTCGGCCTGCTGATCCTGGTCCCCCAGATCTGGACGGGCAGCGGCGACTACTTCAACACCTACATGGTGGTCTTCGGCACGGTCCTGCTGCTCTTCGGCGTCACGGCCCTGCTGCCCTGGGTGGTCGAGGCCGTGGTGGCCCGCATCGCCCGGGGACCGGTGGCCTGGCAGCTCGCCACCCGCAGGCTCCAGCTGAGCAGCGGAACGGCGGCCCGGATGGTCAACGGCATCGCCGTGGCCGTCGCCGGCGCCATCGCGCTCCAGATGCTGTTCGCCGGGGTCGACGAGGACTACGCGCAGGACAGCGGCCACAACCTCCAGCGCGCCCAGATGGAGCTGACCTTCCCCAGCACGGTGTCCTTCGACCGGGCGCAGCAGGCCGTGGAGTCCACCACCGGGGTCCGGAGCACCGTGGGGATCAGCACCGCCTGGGCCTCGCACCGGCCGATCAACCGCGACGACACCTTGTTGGAGGTGGCCGTCGGTGACTGTGCGGCGCTGCGCGAGGTGGCGAAGCTCCCCTCGTGCCGCGACGGCGACGCCTTCCGCATCCACTCCGAGACGGAGCGGGGCAAGGACACCCTGGCCCGCGCCAAGCCGGGCTCCACGGTGTTCGTCGACCCGCCCACCGGGGTCAAGGCCGCCGACGCGAAGTGGCGCCTGCCCGCGGAGCTGAAGAAGGCCGAACCGGCCCTCGACCCCCTCGGTTACGAGCGGGACGGCATCCTCGCGACACCCGGCGCGTTCCCCGACGGCCTCGCGCCGGTGCTGCACAGCCGGTTGTTCGTCCAGATCGACAAGGGCACACCGGACGCGATGGAGCACGTCCGCACGACGGCGGCCGGGCTGAGCCCGTTCGCCAGCGCCATGACCTACTACCTCGTCGAGGAATCCAACCAGTTCAAGAGCATCCGGACGGGCCTGTTCGTCGGGGCGACCTGTGTGTTGCTGCTGATCGGGGCGAGCCTGCTGGTCTCGCAGATCGAACAGCTGCGGGAGCGCAAGAAGCTGCTGGCCGTCCTGGTCGCCTTCGGCACCCGGCGCCGGACCCTGGCCTGGTCGGTGCTGTGGCAGACGGCGGTCCCGGTGGCGCTGGGACTGGTCCTGGCGGTGTTCTTCGGACTGGTGCTGGGCATGGTGCTGCTGCTCATGGTCCAGCAACCGCTCTCCATCGCCTGGTCGAGCATCGGTGCGATGACCGGGGTCTCGGCGGGGGTCGTCCTGCTGGTGACCGCACTGTCCATGCCGGCGCTGATCAAGCTGATGCGCCCGGAGGGCCTGCGCACCGAGTAGCCGGCACGGCCCCGTGCACGACAGGGGGTGCCCCGACCGTTTCGACGCCGAACGGTCGGGGCACCCCCTGTCGTGCGTGCTACGCGGGTGCGTCCAGCAGGCGCACGGGCAGGGCGGTGAGGCTGCTGCGCAGGGCGGCGGCCAGCGCCGCGTACTCCGCGGAGCGGGCGGCCCCGGCGCGCATGGCGAGGGCGACCCGACGGCTGGGGGCGGGCGCGGCGAAACGTCCGGTGACGAGCCGTCCGTCCCGTGCGGTCTCCACGTCCACCGCGGTCCTCGGCAGCAGGGTCACGCCGAGTCCCCCGGCGACCAACTGGACCAGGGTGGGCAGTCCGGCCGCGGTCATCGAGACGGGGCCCTCCTCGCGTCCGGCGTCCCGGCAGACGTCGAGCGCCTGGTCCCGCAGGCAGTGGCCCTCGTCCAGGAGCAGCAGGTCCAGTTCGCGCAGCACGTCGCGGGAGATGCCCTCGCGTCCGCCCAGGGCGTGGCCGCGCGGGGCGACGAGCACGAAGTCCTCGTCGAAGAGGGGCAGCTCGGTGACCCCGGGCACGCCGAGCGGCACGGCGATCAACAGCAGGTCCAGTCGGCCGGCGGCGAGTCCGTCCAGCAGCGACGCGGTCTGTTCCTCGTGCACCTGGAGGTCCAGCTCCGGGTAGGCGTCGTGGGTGAGGCGGAGCACCGCCGGCAGGAGGTAGGGCGCCACGGTGGGGATGACGCCGAGCCGCAGCGTTCCGGTGAACGGGGCGCGGACGGCCGCGGCCTCCTCCAGCAGTTCGCCGACCGCGTCCAGCACGTCCTTGGCCCGGACGGCGAGCCGTTCCCCGGCGGGCGACAGCAGCACCTTGCGGGTGGTCCGCTCCAGCAGCCGCACCCCCAGGGCCTCCTCCAGTGCGGACACCGCTCCGGACAGTGCGGGCTGGCTCATGCCGATCGCCGCCGCGGCGTCCCGGAAGTGGAGGTGCTCGGCGACCGCCGCGAACGCCCGGAGCTGGGCGATGCTCGGCTGCTTGGCCCGGCCCGCCACGCCGGTGCCCCGACCGGTCCCCGTCTTCGCCGCCACTGGTACGTTCCTTCCGATCTGCCATCATGCGATCCGAACCGGTCCCGCTCGGTCCGCCCCGATCCGATCCGGGCTAGGCGCGAACACTTCCGGACCCTGCCCGGACCTGGCCGTTCCCCCAGATGTACCACCCGGCCGCATTGATCGGCCAACCGGATCACACTGACCGCACTGATCGATTTCACCGGCGGTCGCGCTGTGTGACAGGGTGGATTTGTCCAACCCCTCACGCACCATGGAGTAGCACTGTGCTCACTGTCGGCGACCAGTTTCCCACGTACGACCTGACCGCCTGCGTCTCCCTGGAGACCGGCAAGGAGTTCGCCCAGGTCGACCACAAGACCTACGAGGGCAAGTGGCGCGTGGTGTTCTTCTGGCCGAAGGACTTCACGTTCGTCTGCCCGACCGAGATCGCCGCGTTCGGCAAGCTGAACGACGAGTTCGCCGACCGTGACGCGCAGGTCCTGGGCGCCTCCGGTGACTCCGAGTTCGTGCACCACGCCTGGCGCAAGGACCACGCCGACCTGCGCGACCTGCCCTTCCCGATGCTCGCCGACTCCAAGCACGAGCTGATGCGGGACTGCGGCGTCGAGGGCGAGGACGGCTTCGCGCAGCGCGCCGTGTTCATCGTCGACCCGAACAACGAGATCCAGTTCACCATGGTGACCGCGGGTTCCGTCGGCCGTAACCCCAAGGAGGTCCTGCGGGTCCTCGACGCGCTCCAGACGGACGAGCTGTGCCCGTGCAACTGGAGCAAGGGCGAGACCACCCTGGACCCCGTCGCGCTGCTGGCCGGTGAGTGACCGTGGCCCTCGATGAGCTGAAGTCCGCGATACCGGACTACGCCAAGGACCTGCGACTGAACCTCGGTTCGGTGATCGGCAACAGCGACCTCCCGCAGCAGCAGCTGTGGGGCACGGTCCTGGCCTGCGCGATCGCCTCCCGCTCGCCGATCGTGCTGCGCGAGCTGGAGCCGGTGGCGAAGGAGAGCCTCTCCCCCGAGGCGTACACCGCCGCCAAGTCCGCCGCCGCGATCATGGCGATGAACAACGTCTTCTACCGCACCCGGCACCTGCTGTCGGACCCGGAGTACGGCACGCTGCGCGCCGGTCTGCGGATGAACGTCATCGGCAACCCCGGTGTCGAGAAGACCGACTTCGAGCTGTGGTCCCTCGCGGTCTCCGCGATCAACGGCTGCGGCCAGTGCCTCGACTCGCACGAGCAGGTGCTGCGCGGGGCCGGCGTCGAGCGCGGGGTGATCCAGGAGGCGTTCAAGATCGCCTCGGTGATCCAGGCCGTGGGCGTCACGCTGGACTCGGAGGCCGTGCTCGCCGGCTGAGCGAGCACGTTGCTCCCCGCACCACGGGGAAGGGGCCCGTACCTGCCGTACGGGCCCCTTCCGCGTACCCGGGCACCCGAACCGGTCCGGACCATCACGGACCAGCGCGAACCAGAGCGGGTCAGAACGGGGCCGGGCCGGGGCCGGGCCGGGGGTTACTCGGCAGAGTCGCCGTTCGGCGCCTTCGTACCGGTGGCACCGGTGGCAGCAGCGCCGGGGCCCCGTTCGCCGCCCGGGCCCTCCCCGGCGGGCTCGGCGGCCGGTCGGGGGGCCGCCGGAACCACCGGGGCCACGCCGAGGGCCGTCGCCCCGTGCGGCGCGGGCGAGCCGCGCAGCGCGTACCCGCGGGAGTACGCCCGCAGATATCCGACGACGGTGTTGGTGACCGCGACCAGCGGCACCGCGACGACCGCACCGCCGATCCCGGCGACCAGCCCGCCCGTCGCCACCGAGAGCACCACGGCCAGCGGATGGACCCGCACGGCCCGGCCCAGGATGAACGGCTGGAGCACGTGCCCCTCGATCTGCTGCACCGCGAGCACCACCGCGAGGGTCATCACCGCGGTGAACACCCCCTGGGTGACCAGCGCGACGACCACCGCGAGCGCCCCCGACACCACCGCGCCGATCAGCGGGATGAACGCGAACAGGAAGATGAACACCGCGAGCGGCACCGCCATCGGCACCCCGAGGAAGTAGATCCCGAGGCCGATGAAGACCGCGTCGATCAGCGCCACCAACACCGTGCCGCGTACGTAGGCGGTGAGGGTCCGCCAGGCGCGCGGCCCGGCACCGGCGATGCCCTCCCGGGCGGCCCCCGGCACCAGCCGCAGCAGCCACTCCCAGATCCGCCGGCCGTCGTACAGCAGGAACAGCGTGGAGAACATCGTCAGCAGGATGCCGGTCAGCGCCTCCACGAGGACCGTGACGCCCTCCAGGCCCGCGGAGGTGATGGAGTCGGTGTTCGCGCCCACCGCGTCCCGCAGGGTTCCCGCGATGTCGTTGATCTGATCCTCGGTCACATGGAACGGGCTGTTGAGGAGCCACTTGCGCAACTCCTCGATGCCGTCCTGGACCTGGTCGGAGAGGTGGTCGATGTTCTCCATCACCTGCCACACCACGAACCAGCCGACCAGCCCGAGCAGGACGAAGCCGAGGACCGCGGTGAGCACGGTCGCGAGCCCCCGGGGCACCCCGTGGCGCTTCAACTTCGCCACGGTCGGCTGGAGCAGGGCGGTGATGAGCAGCGCGGCGACGAAGGCGAGGATGACGAGTTGCACGGCGCTGATGACCCGCATCAACACCCACACCGCGCCGGCGAGGACCAGTAGCCGCCACCCCGCCTCGGCGGCGACCCGCAGACCCCAGGGCACGGCCTGTGCCGGATCGGGCCGCGCGGTGACGGCGGGCAGGTAGGTGACGGGGGTCGACGGACCTGCCGCGGGGTCACCGGCCGGCGCGGCGGGGGCCGGTGACGCGGCGTCGCCACCGGTGGCGCCCGGTGCGCCGGACCCGTCGGGCGCGTCGGGGTCGTCCCGCCGCTGCGCCGCGTCGCGCCGGGCCTCCCACCGCGCGCCGAGGCCGGTCAGCCCGGCTCCCCACCGGCCCAACCAGCCTGGCACTCGCGACATGACCCGTACCTTTTCCCGCCGTCCGCCGTGCTTCCCGCGCCCGGCACGTACCCCGCGTGCACGTCCGTCGTTGCGTACGTTGCGCACCGCTCCCCCCGGGTGTCCCCGGAGCCCGCCCAACCGTACATGCCACGGGCCCCTCACCGAAGGACGGCGAGGGGCCCGGAAAGGTTGAACCGCGATCGACGCGGGGCGGGCTTCAGTACCAGCGGTTGGCCTGCCAGAAGTCCCAGGCGCCACAGGGGCTGCCGTAGCGGCCCTCCATGTAGCTGAGGCCCCACTTGATCTGGGTGGCGGGGTTGGTCTGCCAGTCCGCACCCGCGGAGATCATCTTCGAGGCGGGCAGCGCCTGGAAGAGCCCGTACGCGCCCGAGGAGGGGTTGACGGCCTTGTAGTTCCAGTCGGACTCGTGGTCCACGATGTTGCTGAAGCACTGGAACTGGTCGGCGGGCACCACCGCACGGGCCATCGCCTGGATCTCGGCGATGGTGTACGAGCCCTTGGCGGTGGTCGGGAGGCTGCCGGTGCCGGAGGCGGTGCGCGTGTCGGACCGACTCGCCTTCTCCTGCTTCTCCTTGGCCTCCTTCTCGGCGCGCTCCTTGGCTTCCTTCTCGGCCTTCGCCTCGGCCGCGGCGCGCTCCTTGGCCTCCTTGGCCGACTTCTGCTTGGCCACGGCGTCCTTGGCCGCCTGGACGCGGGCCGTCTCCTCGGCGGTCTTCTTCGCGGAGGAGTCAGCGGCGATCGCCTGGGCGTCCGCCTGCTGCGCCAGCGAGGAGGTCATGACCTGGGCCTGCTGGCCCGAGGGGATGTCCGCGAGGAGCGTCGAGTCGCTCGCCGTCGCCTCGAAGTCGTTCGAGGACTCCTGCGGGGTGCCCGAGGCGACGCCGACGACGGCGCCGACGGTGGTGACCGCGGTGGCGGAGGCCACGGCGAATCCCCGGACGGAGATCCGGCTCACACGTTTTCCTTCCAGCATCGCCCGCACGGGTGACCCTCACGGACGCGATCGTGCCCTTGGCACTGGCCTCCGATACTGCGGGGTCACGGGAGGCACGGGCCCGGTGGACAACTCCCGCGACGGGAGCGCCCGGTGGTACTCGGGCGGCATACGACGGGCTCTATGAAGTTCGGTGTACGGCAGTGTGCCACGGCGCCGGTGGTGCTCTGGCGACCGGAAGGCGGCACGGTGTGTCGTATGCGGGGCCTGACAGGACTGAGACTCTGCCGCAGCCGCACACCGCAAGGCAATTCCGGGTTGAGTGGGATAGATCACACCTGGCACGACTCGGGCCTTGTTCCGAACTCCCCCACCACGGGCCGCCGCCCGGCTAGGCTCTCGTGCCCTTTCGGCTACGAGTCCCCACCGGGCGGCACCCAACACCCCCTCGAAAGGGGGCCAATCAGGACCAGCTCCCCTACAGGTGTCCGTCCTCCAACATCTCGGTCACCAACGCGGCGATCTGGGAACGCTCCGAACGGGTGAGCGTCACATGTGCGAAGAGCGGATGTCCTTTCAGTTTCTCCACGACGGCGACCACCCCGTCGTACCGGCCGACCCGCAGGTTGTCCCGCTGCGCCACGTCATGGGTGAGCACCACCCGGGAGTTCGCCCCGATCCGCGACAACACCGTCAGCAGGACGTTGCGCTCCAGCGACTGGGCCTCGTCCACGATGACGAACGCGTCGTGCAGCGAACGGCCCCGGATGTGGGTGAGCGGCAGCACCTCCAGCATCCCCCGCGCGGTGATCTCCTCGATCACCTCACGGCTCGTCACCGCCGACAGCGTGTCGAACACCGCCTGCGCCCACGGGCTCATCTTCTCGGCCTCGGAACCCGGCAGATAGCCCAGCTCCTGCCCGCCCACCGCGTACAGCGGCCGGAAGACCATCACCTTCTGGTGCTGGCGGCGCTCCAACACCGCCTCCAGGCCCGCGCACAGCGCCAGTGCCGACTTGCCGGTGCCCGCCCGGCCACCCATCGACACGATGCCCACGTCCGGATCGAGCAGCAGGTCCAGGGCGATGCGCTGCTCCGCGCTGCGCCCCTTGATCCCGAACGCCTCGCGGTCCCCGCGCACCAACTGCACCCGGCCGTCCGCGGAGACCCGGCCGAGCGCCTTGCCCCGCTCCGACTGGATGCGCAGCCCGGTGTGCACCGGCATGTCCGCCGCCTCGGGCACGAACAGGTCGTCCCCCTCGAAGAGCAGGTCGACCTGTTCGGCGGAGAGCGACAGCTCGGCCATCCCGGTCCACCCGGAGTCGGTGATGGCCAACTCCGCCCGGTACTCCTCGGCGAGCAGGCCCACCGAGGACGCCTTGATGCGCAGCGGCAGGTCCTTGGAGACGACCGTGACGTCGTACCCCTCGGCCTGGAGGTTGCGGGCCACGGCGAGGATGCGCGAGTCGTTGTCGCCGAGTCGGTACCCCGCCGGGAGGACCCCCGGATCGGAGTGGTTCAACTCGACGCGCAGCGTGCCGCCCAACTCCCCCACCGGGAGCGGGGCGTCCAGTCGGCCGTACCGGACGCGGTAGTCGTCCAGCAGCCGCAGGGCCTGCCGGGCGAAGTACCCCAGTTCCGGATGGTGGCGCTTGGCCTCCAGTTCCGTCACGACGACGATCGGCAGGACGACTTCGTGCTCGTCGAAACGGCTCATCGCGTTCGGGTCGGCCAGCAGGACGCTGGTGTCGAGGACGTAGGTGCGCCGGTCTGGCGTACGGCGCTTTGAGCTGGTCACCACGGAAGGACGTACCCCCTCGGATGAGGTCGGGGAGCGCCGGGGCAGTGGAACGCCCCCTGCGACACCCCACGGGGAAGGAACGAACCGGGTTCGGGCCGCGGGGCGCGGGCCGGACGCCGGCCCTCCGCCTCGTCCGTACGGTACGTACGGTGCACCTGGTGCAAAGAGCCTCCCGGGCGGGCGGCCTGCTGCCGTCCGCTGGATACGGCATCCCTCCCGGTACCGCCGACCGATACCGCTCGGATGCCGACCTGGGTGGCTTATTCCCTTCAAAACGCGCCGCCATGCCAGACCCGTTGGAGGCACGTGGATGAACACCTCGTGACACGGCCCCCGGTGACCGCCCTCCTGGGGGGCCGTCAGCCGCCGTAGCGCCGGTGGCGGGCGGCGTAGTCGCGCAGCGCCCGCAGGAAGTCGACCTTGCGGAACGCGGGCCAGAAGACCTCGCAGAAGTAGTACTCGGAGTGCGCCGACTGCCAGAGCATGAACCCGGAAAGCCGCTGCTCACCGCTGGTCCTGATGACCAGGTCCGGGTCCGGCTGGCCGCGCGTGTAGAGGTGCTCGGAGATCACGTCGATGTCCACCAGCTCGGCGAGTTCCTCGAAGCTGGTGCCCCGCTGCGCGTGGTCCAGGAGCAGCGAGCGGACCGCGTCGGCGATCTCCTGCCGACCGCCGTAGCCCACGGCGACGTTCACGAGTATCCCCGTGTTGTCGATCGTGGCCTGTTCCGCCTCCTTGAGGACCGTCTGCGTCGGACCGGGCAGCAGGTCCATCGTCCCCGCGTGGTGCACCCGCCAGCGGCCGTCCCGCGCCAGACCGCGCACCGCGTCCTCGATGATCCCGAGCAGCGGCACCAGCTCGTCCTCCGGACGGTCCAGATTGTCCGTGGACAGCATCCACAGGGTGACGACCTCGACGTCGGTCTCGGCGCACCAGCCGAGGAACTCGGAGATCTTGTCGGCCCCGGCCCGGTGGCCCTGCGCGGTGGTCTCCCCGGACGCCTTCGCCCAGCGCCGGTTCCCGTCCAGGATGACCCCGATGTGCTTGGGCACCTGGTCGTGGTCGAGGCGGCCCTCCACCCGGCGCGCGTAGAGTCGATACACCAGGTCGCGCAGGTTCACGTCTGTTCAGCCCCTTGGTGGAAATAGCCGTCCCCGAGGGGCGCCACCCTACCGGTGCGCACGAGGTCCGCCGAGCCGGGGGCGAGGCCCGACTGAAGTAGTTTCGAGCCCATGGACGACACCATCCTCTACCGAGCGCGACCGGACCGTTACGACTCCATGGAGTACCGGCGCTCCGGCCGAAGCGGCCTGAAACTGCCCGCGGTCTCCCTCGGACTGTGGCACAACTTCGGCGACGACCGCGCGCTGACGACGCAGCGGGCGATCCTGCGCCGCGCCTTCGACCTCGGCGTCACCCACTTCGATCTCGCCAACAACTACGGCCCGCCGCCCGGCTCGGCCGAGCTGAACTTCGGCAAGCTCTTCCGCCAGGACTTCGCCCCGTACCGCGACGAGCTGGTCATCTCCACCAAGGCCGGCTATCTGATGCACCCCGGCCCGTACGGCGAGTGGGGCTCCCGCAAGTACCTGCTGTCCTCGCTCGACGCCTCCCTCGCCCGGATGGGCCTCGACCACGTCGACGTCTTCTACTCGCACCGCTTCGACCCGCACACCCCGCTGGAGGAGACCATGGGCGCGCTCGCGTCCGCGGTCCAGCAGGGCAAGGCCCTCTACGTCGGGGTGTCCTCCTACACCAGCGAGCAGACCGCCGAGGCGGCCCGGCTGCTGCGCGGGATGGGTGTGCGGCCGCTGATCCACCAGCCCTCGTACTCGATGATCAACCGTTGGACGGAGGACGACGGCCTGCTCGACACGCTGGAGGCGGCGGGCATGGGGTGCATCGCCTACGTGCCGCTCGCCCAGGGCCTGCTGACGGGCAAGTACCTGCACGGCATCCCGGAGGGCTCCCGCGCCACCCAGGGCAAGTCCCTGGACCCGGGCCTGCTGAGCGAGGAGGTGCTGCGTCGGCTGCGCGGGCTGAACGGCATCGCCGAGCGGCGCGGGCAGAGCCTCGCCCAGCTCGCCCTGGCGTGGGTGCTGCGCGACGAGCGGATGACCTCGGCGCTGATCGGCGCGTCGAGCGTCCGGCAGTTGGAGGAGAACGTGGCCGCGTTGGGCGGTCCGGCGCTGACCGCGGAGGAACTGCGGGACATCGACGAGTACGCGGTGTCGACGCCCGGGACGAACATCTGGGCCGGACGGGGCTGATCCCCTTCGGCGGGGGGCGCTGCGATCAGGGCACCTTGGCCGGGGCTTTGCGGTCGGGGGCCTTGGCCAGGGAGCCGGGGTCGGGCCCTGGGGGCGGGCGCCTCGGCCGGAGCGCTGTGGCCGGGGGCCTTGCCAGGGCCTGGTGGAAGCGCTGCGGCGGGGCTGCGGCGGGGGCCTCAGCCCGGGGCGTCCCGGGCGGGAAAGGAAAACGGGCCGGTCCGTGGGGGGGGATACGGACCGGCCCGAGGGGGGGGTTCCACCATAACCCTTCGTATGTGATGTCGCGGGCATTGACGGCCGACAACTACTCTCCGCAGTCTCCCCGGGCGCGCGCCGGGCGCCCGTACCGCGGGTGACGGGGGCGGCGGGCGGAGGAAAACCGCTGGTGCGGAGTGTCGTGGCGCTCGGCGCGGCGCGGCCGACGGTGGACGGCGCCCCGCTGTGGCCGTCCCCCTCCGGGGCGAGGGGACCCGAGGCGCGAGGTTGACGCCGGAGGCGGGTGGCGGAGCGGGAACCGGGGCGGGAAGCCGGGTGCGGAACGAGGACCCGGGCGCGGAACGGGAACTCGGGCGGCGGGCCCGGTGCCGGAAGCCACACGGCACCGCGCAGCCCCCTCCACTGCACGGTGCCGCCCGCGCAGCTTTGCTCACGCGAATTACCTTGGTCTGAACTTACGCCATCTTTACCTGGGGATCGAGCCACACCCGATAACGATGTGGAGAACGTCGTTCGGGAAGGGCCGCCCGGCTCGTACCGAAGGCCCCGACCGGCCCGCCGTCCCCGTCAGGCTTCCTCGACGCCCCGCACCGGGCGGGCAGCGCGACTACCGCTCTGCGTGCGGCCGGTACCGGGAGCACGCAGGACCCGGGGTGCGCGCGGGTGGTCGACGTCGATGTCCGCGTCCGGGTTCCCCGCGGCGGCGACCCGCGGGGCGGGATCGGCGGGAGGAGCCTCGCCGGCGGACTGGGCGGCGGCGGAGCGGAGGGACGCCGCGTACTCGGGGTGCTTGCGGGCGACGATCGCGGACATGTTGCGGCCGCCCCACTCGCCGAGCGGACCCAGCGCGAAGTTCAGCTGGGACCCGATCTCCGTGAGCGAGTACTCGACCCGGGGCGGAACCTCCGGGAAGACCTCACGGTCCACCACCCCGTCCGCCTCCAACTCCCTGAGCTGCTGGATCAGCATCTTCTCGCTGACCCCCGGCACCTGGCGGCGCAGCTCACCGAACCGGAGCGGACCCTCGGCGTCGTCCAGGGCCCACAGGATCAACGGTTTCCACTTGCCGCCGACGACGTCGACCGCCGCGTCGAGACCGCAGATGTACGGGCCCTTGCCCATGGTCAACTCCTCACGACAGCTCAACACTTACCCGAGCGACAGTACTGCCGGTCCGGACCTCCGGCACGTGCGTTTCCCGCGCGGGCGCGGGAAGGGCGCCCCGGGCCCCACTGCCTCAGGGGGCTGCCGAACCTGCGGCCTCGTCACCGCCGCGGCTCGGCTCGGCCGCCGTTCCGCCGCGGGGGAAGGACACCTCGACGCGTCGGTTCTTCCGCCGGCCCTGCTCCGAGGAGTTGTCGGCGATCGGATAGTCCTCGCTGTATCCGCGCACCTCGTAGGTGACCTCGGGGCCCAGGTCGGCGGCGAGCGCGTCGTGGACGGAGTCGGCGCGGCGCTTGCTGAGCAGCTTGCCGTGCTCGTAGGAGCCGAGGTCGTCGGTGAAGCCGAAGACCCGGATGTTCGTCGCCTTCAGTTTCCTGATCTCGTCCGCGATCGCCTTGATCCGGGACAGCGCCTCCGGGTTCAGCTTCGGGCTGTTCTTGGGGAACAGCACTTCGGCCTGGAGGGCGAACTTCACCTCCGTGTTGGTGTCCTCGCGCCGCTCCTCGCCGCCCATCTCCTCGACCACCGACTTGATGTCCAGCACCTTGGCGGGCGCGAGGCTGGCCCCGTCGGCCAGGCGCAGGCCCGGGCTCTCGGGGTCCACCTCGGGCGCGGGTGCCCCGTCCGAGACGCTGCCCGGGGGGGTGCTGGGGTCGCTCGGGGCGGCTTCGGCCGGGGCTCCCAGGACGAGGAGGGAGAGGAGGGCGGCGAGCGTCACGGGTGCGGCGGTCGTACGGGGGCGGGACGCTCGGCGCGGGGTGCGGTCGGGGACGTGCAGCGGGGCTCCGGGGGTGGGGGCGGAGTCGGTCATCGGCTATTCGCCCTCGCTGATCTCGATGGACGCGGGGGGCATGGAGCCCACTTGAAAGTCGACCTTCGTCGTGCCTTCGGGGGGGGCGGGGAACTGAGCGAACCACTCGGCGGTGTCGCCGGACTGGACGCCCCCCGTGAAGCGGGTGCACAGGCACCGGCCCTCCGTGTCGCGGAGGACGAGGTATTTCTTTCCCTCGCGCTTGTCCACCAAGTTGGCTCCCGCGATGGAAGCACCGTTCTTGACCAACTCGTTCTCGTCGCTGCGCCATCCGGCAGCGACCCATGACTTGCCGGTTCCGTTGGTCACGGTTCCTTGGACCGTGATGTATCCGCCCTGATCACGAACTGCTGACGTGATGGCCATCGTCAGTCCACCCTCGCCTTTGGACTCCCCAAGAACGTCATTCGTAGGCTGTGTTGAGGGCTGGTCATCTTCCGTGGGCCCGTTCTCCTGGTCCTGTGACGACTGCGAGGCCGGCCGGGTTTCCCGTTTTCCGTCGTCGTTACCGCTCTCGCCCCCACCACAGGCCGTGCCAACAAGGATCAGCCCAGTAGTGAACGCCGCCGCGGTCAGTGTTCTGCGCGTCCTCGCGTGGTGGAGCTTCATGGGTACTGCTTCCTTTCACTCAGCCAGATACACGGAGAACAGGGCGGACGCATCGGGCAGGTCTTCCAGCTGAAAGTCCTGGGGATCGATCTCGACAGTCTCTCCGTCGCAATCAAGTTCGATGACATCCCTGGGGTCGGCGTCCATGTCGAACTCACACCGCGGCTCCAGGACGGCAGTGGCCTGCGCCCGGGCCCGCATCGACTCCGTGCCGGGGATGATCGAGTCGCCCACCGTGTAGTTGGTCTCGATCTCCACCTGAAATCCTGGATAGCCATTCACCTCAGCCGGACCGAATCCGGTCACGCTGGCTTCATTCTCGCTGGCCAACCGTTCCGCGGCGGTCTGCGCTCCAGTCTGTTCGAGGAGGTCTGTGGTCAGCCAGTCCAACCAATCCTCTTCACCACCGATGGCGGTCGCCAAGCCGTCGAGCATCTCCTCCCGGGATGCCTGTGCGGCTGCCAGTGCGGCCGCATCGGCCGCCGACTGCGCCCCGTTGCGCGCGGAGGCAGCCTGAGCGAAAGCGAAGAAGCCAAAGGCGACGAAGAGCAGGATTCCCGTGGTCCAGATGTAGATGGGCAGCGTCTGGCCCCGGTCCGTCGCACGGGCCTGCGTACGACTCAACCCCCGATGACGTTGTTCACCGCGTCGAGGATCGCCCCCGAGATCAGCCCGTCCAGACCCAAGCTGTCGATCAGGGTGAAGATTCCCGCGATGATGATCAGTAGGCCGGCGTATTCCACGAAGCCGGCGCCGCGGTCGTGTGCGGGGCCCCTCAGGTGGGTGAGGGTGCGGTGGCGCCAGGTGGTCAGGCGAGTCCTCATCGTGGGTCCTTCCGTCCGGGTGCCGTGCACGTCCGACTACGGAAAGGTACGGGACGGGGGCGGTCGGGCTCGTGGGCCCTGGGGCCCAACTCGCAGGTGAGGGGGTCAACGGGACCACCCCTCCCGCAGGGAGGACGGGGCGGTTCCGAGCCAGTGGGCGATCGCTTCGCTCCGGCTCCCGCTCTGTAGCTTCGCGAAGATCCGGTTGATGTGGTTCTTGACGGTCTTCTCGCTGATGAAACAGGTGGCGGCGATCTGTTGGTTGTTCATGCCGGACGCGATGAGATCCATGACCTCCACCTCCCTGGAGCTGAGACCGAAAGCGAACGGACCGCGCCCGCCGCCGCGTTGCTCGCGGGGGCGACCCTCACGGGTCCACCACGACTCTCCCACAGACCGTTGCACCTGCGAAGTAGGTGGGGGTGATCCGGGCGCACGGGTCGGGTGATCCGAGACGTCCGGCCCCGTGGGGGACCCCGTCGTGGACCACACGTCCCGTGCCGACGGGGTGCAGGTGCCGTGTCCGTCCGCCGTTCTCCGTACCGCCAGGAGGAGTTCGTCCGTGGTGAACTCCCCGTGCACCAGGTATCCGCGGGCGCCGAGCCGGTGCGCGGCGCGGACGGTTTCGGGTTCCGCGCTGTAGGTGAGCATCAGGACCGGTGCCAGGCGGACGAGTGCGGGGAGCGCGGTGAGACCGTCCGTACCGGGCATGCGGACGTCGAGCAGGACCACGTCGGGTCGGTGTCGTCGGACGGTGGTCAGGGCTTCCGCGCCGTTCGTGGCCTCGGCGACGACCGTGAGGCCGGGGCGGGTGCCGAGGAGGGCGGCGAGTCCGGCCCGGACGACCGGGTTGTCGTCGGTGACGACGACCCGCAGGGCTGGCGGCTCAGGGGGCATGGTCAGCCTCCGGGAGGAGGGAGGGGACGGGACGGTTGCGGTGCGCGGGGTGCCGTGTCGGCGGGGCGGGCTGGGGGACGGTCAGGCGGACGCGGGTGCCGGGGGTCCGGGCGGTCGGGCGGGGGTCCGCCGGGGTGATCGTCAAGGTCGCGTCGAGGGCGGCGGCGCGTTCGACCATGCCGAGCAGGCCGAACCGGCCCCGGGCCCGCAGTGCGGCGAGTCGTACCGATCCGGGGGCGAGGGTGCCGAGGGCGTTGCCGGGGATGCCGTCGCCGTCGTCGGTGACGGTGACCGTCAGGCTCCGGGCGTCGCCGGTGACGGTGACGGCGACCCGGGAGGCGCGAGCGTGTCGGTGGGCGTTCTCCAGGGCCTCGCCGACGATGGTGGCCGTTTCGTGGGCCACCGGCGCCGGGGCGGTGAACGTGGTTGCGGGGGCCGGCTCGGCGCGCAGGGCGGCGGGCGTGCCGGTGCGGGCGCGGAAGTCGGTGACGACGGCGTCCAGTTCGGCGAGCAGATCGGTGGGAGGGGGGTGGGGCTCGGTGCCGCGGAGGTCGTGCAGCAGGGTGCGGGACTCGGTGGCGGCGCGGCGGGCGGCGCGGGCGACCTCGTCGGCGCGGGCCCGCAGGACGTGGGGGTCCACCCGGTCCGCCCCGGTGGCCAGGGCTTCGGCGGACAGGGCCAGGCCGTGCAGGGTCTTGGCGACGGAGTCGTGCATCTCGCGGGCGAGGCGGGCGCGTTCGGATTCCACGGCGTCCCGGACGGCGAGGTCGGCGTTGGCTTCGGCGAGGGCCCGGGTGGCGGCGCCGAACCGGAACATGAGGTTGCGCAGGGTCACGCCGATGATGCCGGCGGCGACGCAGAACCCGGCGAGCAGGGCGGTGCTGGGCCCGGTGCCGGGGCGGTGTTCCCAGGCGCGGTACGCGGTGAGCAGCGCGACGATCTGGAGTCCGGTGAAGACGCCGGCGCCGCGCCAGCCGTACAGCAGTCCCGACAGCAGGGGGGTGCAGACGGCGACGTAGCCGAGGGGGGACGCGGGGGACGCGGTGAGCAGGAGTATCGAGCCGACGAGGAGGTCCGCCCCCATCAGGGTGGGGTGGGCGAGGACGCGGGGGCCGAAGCGTTCCCAGTCGCGGAGCATCGCGTAGGAGCTCATGAAGCCGGCGATGCTGGCGGCGAGGACGGCGTACCTGGGGGCGCCGTCGGCGGCGCCGGCCAGGGCGAAGGGCACCCCGATCGCGATCATGGCGAGGCGGGCGCCGAAGACCTGGCGGCACAGGGCCTGGAGGGCGCTGAGCTGGATGCGGACGCTGGGCGCGGGCGCGTCGTCCTCGATGGCGGAGGGCCAGGGTCCGGGCCGGGTGGCGAGCGGGGAGCCGGTGCGGCGTCCGCGGTGGAGGGCGCGGGCGAGCCGTGCCCGTAAGCGCCGGGGCGACGCCGTGCGGGGTGCTGCGGGGTCGGGGGTGTGTCGCATCAGCGCCCCAGGATGGAGCCGAAGTCGCTGCCGGAGCCGAGGAACATGCCGGTGGCGATGAGGATCATCGTGGCGGGCAGCATGAACACCAGAGTCACCACGGTGGCCTTGGGGATGGTCTTCGCGGCGCGGCGGCGGGCGTTCTGGGCGTCGGTGCGGCGCATGTCGCCGGCGATCTGGATGAGGGTCTCGGCGATCGGGGAGCCGAGTTCCTCGCCCTGTTGGAGGGCGGAGACGAACTGGGCGACCTGTTCGGAGTCGTTGCGGCGGCGCAGTTCGTCGAAGGCCTGGCGGCGGCTGACGCCCATGTCCATCTGGCGCAGGGTGATGCGCAGTTCGTCGGCCCAGGGTCCTTCGTACCGTTCGGCCACCCGGTCGAGGGCCTGGCGGAAGCCTAGGCCGGCGGAGACGACGACGGCGAGGACGTCGAGGAAGTCGGGGAGGGTGCGGTCGATGACGGCGCGGCGTTCCCGGACGGCCTGCCAGATGAGGGCGTCGGCGGCGAAGAGGCCGAAGGCGAGGGTGAGGGCGGCGAACAGGGGTTGTGCGTTGTTGAGGAAGACGAGTCCGAGGACGACGCCGAACACGCCGTAGACGGCGCGGCGGGCCGCGTACCGGTCGACGGTGAGGCCGCCGGGGTTGCCGGCCCGGTCGATGCGGCGGCGTTTGGCGTCCACGCGTTTGGGGCCCATCAGGCGCAGGACGAGGGGGGCGCAGCGCATGCCGAGGCGGTCGACGGCGGAGTCCGTGGTGGAGACGCGGGTGGCGCCGACCTCCAGGGCCAGGGCGAGGTCGCCGGGGAGTTTGGTCTCCGTGCGGTACAGGCGGATGCCGAAGAGGGCGCCGAACACGGCGGCGCCCGTGAGCGCGGCGAGCAGCAGGGCCGTCATCGTCATCGGGGGGAACCTCTCACACTTCGATCTTGCCGAGGCGGCGGATGACGAAGAACCCGACCGCGTAGAGCCCGAGGGCGATCAGCATCAGGACCTGGCCGACCGGGGAGCCGGTCACCCGGGCGAGGGCGCCTTCGTTGGAGGAGTTGACCAGGAGCAGGGAGCCCAGGCCGAGCAGGGGGACGGTGAACGCGGTCGCGTTGACCTCGGACAGCATGGTCCGCACCTCGCGGCGGGTCTCCTTGCGGTCCTCCAGGGTCTGGGTGAGGTTGCGCAGGGAGCTGACGACGGAGCCGCCGGCCTTGTTGGACAGGACGAGGGTGGTGACGAGGACGACGAGTTCCCGGGAGGGCAGTCGGCGGGCGAGTTCACCGAGGGCGTCGTCGACGGAGCGGCCGAGGGTGAGTTGGTCGGCGACGAGGGAGAGCTCTTCGCCGGCGGGGGCTTCGAGTTCTTCGGCGGCCATGGTGAGGGAGGTGCGCAGGGCGAGTCCGGCGGCGGTGGCGTTGGCGAGGAGCCGGGCGACGTCGGGGAGCTGGTTGATGAACGCTTCGATGCGTTTCTGTCGCTGCCAGTTGAGGAAGATGACGGCGCTCCACACGCCGACGGCGGCGGCGAGGGGGCCGAAGAAGGGGGCGAGGGCGGAGGCCGCGACGAGCCAGAGGCCGATGACTCCGGCGAGGGCGTAGGTGAAGAACTCGCCGGCGGTGAGGTCGAGTCCGGTAGCGGCGAGCCGCAGGCCGATGGCGCGGCCGAGGCGGGTGTGGCGCAGCCGGCGGTCGACGGCGACGAAGCGTCGGGTACGGCTCGCGGGGCCGTGGACGGGGCCGCCGGAGAGGCGGTCGACGAGGGCTTGGCGTTGGGCGCGGCCGGTGGCCCAGCTGTGCAGTCCGGCGATGGCGAGGGTGCAGCACAGCAGGGTGGCGCCGAGGGCGAGGAGGGCGAGTTCGCTCATGCCGGGCTCCGCGGGTGTCGGTTCATGCGAGGGCCTGCCTGGTGTGGGGCGGGGCGATGCCTTCGGCGGCGACTCCGAAGGCGGGCGGGACCGGTTCGCTGGCGACGTACAGCTTCTCCGCGACGGCGCGGGGCAGGGGCAGGTGTTCGAAGTGGCCGTGCACGATGCGGTCGGCGCCGGGGGGCCGGGGGACGAAGCGGGAGACGGTGGCGATGCGCAGGGGTTCGCGTCCGTGGGAGACGAGGAGCGCGATCTCGACCACGCGGCGGGAGCCGTCGGCGTGGCGGGCGAGTTGCACGACGACGTCGACGGCGGAGTTGATCTGGTCCTTGAGCGCTTCGAAGGGGATGCGGACCTCGGACATGGAGCCGAGGGTCTGGAGCCGCATCAGGGCGTCCTCGGCGCTGTTGGCGTGGACGGTGGCGAGGGAGCCGTCGTGGCCGGTGGACATGGCCTGGAGCATGTCGAGGGTCTCGCCGCCGCGGACCTCGCCGACGATGATGCGGTCGGGGCGCATCCGCAGGCTGTTGCGGACCAGGTCGCGGATGGTGATGTGGCCCTTGCCCTCGACGTTCGGGGGGCGGGACTCCAGCCGGATCACGTGTTCCTGTTGGAGTTGGAGTTCCGCGGAGTCCTCGATGGTGATGATGCGTTCGCGGTCCGGGATGAGTCCGGACAGGGCGTTGAGGAGGGTCGTCTTCCCGGAGCCGGTACCGCCGCTGACGATGACGTTGAAGCGGGCGCGGACGAACGCGGACAGCAGGAGCAGCATCTGTTCGTCGAGGGAGCCCAGGCCGATGAGTTCGGTGAGGGTGTAGGCGCGGGGGAAGCGGCGGATGGTGAGGGTGGGGCCGGTGAGGGACAGCGGGGGGATGATGACGTTGACGCGTTCGCCGGTGGGCAGTCGGGCGTCGACCATCGGGTTGGACTCGTCCACGCGCCGGTTGACGGTGGAGACGATGCGTTCGATGGTCTGCATGAGCTGTTCGTCGGAGGCGAAGCGCAGCGGCAGCTGTTCCACGCGGCCGGCGCGTTCCACGAAGACGGCGTCGGGTCCGTTGACCATGATCTCGGTGATCGAGGCGTCGGCGAGGAGCGGTTCGAGGACGCCGAGGCCCAGGGCCTCGTCCACCACGCGGCGGATGAGTTGGGCGCGTTCGCTGGTGGAGAGGACGGGGCCCTCGCGGCTGATCAGATGGCCCAGTACGCGTTCCAGCCGGACCCGGCGGTCGGCGGCGGCGAGCGAGGACATCTCGGCGAGGTCGATCTCTTCGAGGAGTTTGGCCCGGTAGACGGCGACGAGGTGGCTGTCCTCGCGTGGTGCGCCGGCTTCCTGGGGGGTGGCCGCCAGTCGGGAGCGCAGGCTCATGGGCTCTTCCTCCTTCCGTTCGGGTTCCGGTGCGGTGGTGCGGGTGGGGGTGGTCGGGTGTCGCGGGTGTCGGTGGTCACTCGTCGGTGGGCATGGTGACCGTTCGGGTGACCTGCCAGCCGGAGCCGACGAAGGGCACGAGTACGGGGACGGTCACGGTGGCGGTCGCGCGGGAGAGTTCGCCGTCGTCCGCGGTGTCGACGTCGGCGTCGAGGCCGCTGTCCATCGCGGCGCGTCCCGCGGCGGCTCCGTCGCCGCCCTGGGCGGTGACGCGGGCCGCGGCGCGGGCTCCGGAGCCGGCTTGGCCGGCCGCGTAGCCGATCAGCCCGAGTTGGATGGCGGCGAGGCCGATCACCAGGAGGATCGGCAGGAACCCCGCGAACTCCAGCACGCTGACGCCCCGGTCGTCCTTGAGGACGCGGCGGGGCGGGGTCCTGCGGGGTCGGGGGCCGGCGCCCGGGCTGCGCCCCGCCCCCGTACGCACGGGCCCGGAACGCCCCACCTGCGCAGGGTCGGTTGCGCCGCTACGTACCCCTGCGGGAGTGGCGGGGCGCACCCCCGCGCGTACGGGTACGGGGCGCCGCACCTCCGCGTGGGCGGGGAGCACAGCGCCCGCTGCGGCTCCCGCTCCTGGCGCGTCGGACCGTCCCCGCTCGCGCGGGGCGCACCCGATTGCGCGGGGAGCACCCGACGACATTGCGGGCCACCGTGTCGACGGTCGGATCACCCCCGCGTGGGCGGGGGTGGCGCGTCGCACCCTCATGTGTACGGGTACGGGGCGTCCCATCCCCGTGTGTGCGGGGAGCGCGAGGCGGATTCGCGGTGCTGCTCGCCGCCGGTCGGTCCGTCCCCGCTCGCGCGGGGCGCACTTCACGGTGCCGGTCGACTCGGTGTAACCCCCGGGGCCACCCCCGCGTGTGCGGGGAGCGCCGGGCGAGGGCGCTCCCGCCGGGTTTCGCGTTCGGCACATCGTCTCCGCGCGCCGCGCCGCCGCCCGCAGGGCCCGGGAAGGCCCCGTCCCTGCCCGGCCGGGCACGGCCCGCCGTGTCCCGGCCTCCCGCACGGGTACGGTGCGCCGCGACCGCGCGAGGGCGGACGCGGGGGGCCGGACCCCCGTGCGCAGGGCCCGGGAACGCCACGGCCGCGTACGGACGGACCCGCTGCGACGTGCACCCGTACGGGCCGGTGCGGAGGGCCGCGGCGCGGGGCGAGCAGGCGCAGGGCGCGACACCGCCGTCCGGGCGGGCCGGGGCAGCGGCAACCCCGGTCGGGCGGACGCGGGGGGCCGGACCCTCGTGCGTACGGTCAGGGGGCGGCGTGCGCGGGCGCGGGGGGTCACGGGGCGCCGCCCGCGGCGACTTCGTCGCCTTCGACGGCCGCCCCGGCCTCCGCGTCGACCGTCCACCCGGTGGTCACCCCGGGGAAGAAGACGGGCACCTCGGCGCTGACGCTGGCCCGCCAGACCAGTCCGTCCCGGGCGCAGGAGACGTCCGCCCCCTGCCAGGCCGCGGGCAGGTGCTGCTTCGCGGCGGCCACGCAGGCGCCTTCGCCGCCCCCGCCGAAGGCCGCCGCGGCGGTCGCGGCCCGGGCGCCCTCGTCGGCGGCGTTCCCGGTGAGCGAGAAGGTGTACCCGTACAGCGCGCACTGCCACAGGATGGCGATGACGGCGAGCAGCAGCGGGAACATGCCGGCGAATTCGAGGGTGACCGCGCCCCGGTCGCCGCCGGCCGCGCGGCGGCGCAGGGCCAGCGCGCCACGGTCGCCGCCGCTGCGGCGTCGGCGGCCGGTGTCGGCGGGGTCGGTGGCCATCAGGCCGAGTTCCGCGGCGAGCGTCCACACGGCCTGTTTGACGGTGGACTTGTGGTCGAGGTCGTGGACGCGGCCGGCGTCCACGACGGCGTGGAGTTCCTTGAAGTGGGCGGGCACGCTGGTGCGGGCGACCCGGGTGCCGGTGACGCGTTCCACCAGTGACGCCTGGATCTCGGTGCCGCGGGCGTGGCGGTTGATGACGGTGGTGGTCTCCTCGGCCTTGCGGATCTGGAGCCGGTCCCAGAGGCGGACCATCCGTTTGGCGGCGCGGATGGCGATCACGTCGGGGGTGACGAGGAGCAGCGCCCGGTCGGAGAGTTCGACGGCGGCGGCGCCCGCGGCGCTCATCTGGGTGCCGCAGTCGATGACGACGACCTCGTAGCGGCTGCGCAGGGCGGCGACGACCTGGCGGGCGACCCGGTCGGTGACCTCTTCCCCGCGTTCGCCCTCGGCGGGGGCGAGCAGCAGGGAGAGTCCGCTCTCGTGGGAGAAGAGCGCTTCGTGCAGGACGCGGGCGTTGATGTCGTGGATGGCGGCGAGGTCGGCGACGGAGCGGCGGAACTGGACGTCGAGGTAGGAGGCGACGTCCCCGGACTGGAGGTCGAGGTCGACCAGGGCGACGGTGTGGCCGCCGGCGCGGGCGGCGAGGGCGAGTTGCACGGCGGTGAAGGTGGTGCCGACGCCGCCCTTGGCTCCGGTGACGCTGATGACGGTGCCGCCGGGTCCGCCGTAGGGGGTGTCGCCGCTGCCGAGGTGGCGCCGCATGCCGGTGGCCCAGGTCGCGGCGGCCTGGACGCGTTCGGCGAGGGCGTCGTAGTCGAGGGGCAGGCCGACGATGCCGCGCACCCCGGAGTCCATGGCGGCGGTGAGCACGTCGTGGGAGGTGTCGGAGGTGATGAGGAGGACGCCGACGGAGGGGAACCGTTGGACGATCTCGCGGATCAGCTCGGGCACGGGTGCGGGGCCGATGCGTTCGTGGACGAGGACGACCTCGGGCAGTTCGTCGAGGGATTCGACGGCGAGCCGGGCGAGGGTGTCGAGGAGGGCGGTGGTGTCGGCCACGGGGATCGCGGGGTCGGCGTCGGGCAGCTGGCCGAGCAGGGACGACAGGGCGCGGGCGGATTCCAGATCCCCCACGGCGGGCAGCACACGGACGCTCATCGCGGCGCTCCTAGCGGTCCTCGTCGAGGGTGAACGTGCGGTCGTCGGGCCGGACGTCGGCGCCGCCGGGGGCGACCAGGGCGAGCCGGACGTGGGTGGCGAAGGACTCGGCGTAGGCGATGCGTTGGGCGTCGGCGGTGCCGAGGGCGAAGGTGATGGGGACGGCCTCGTTGGTGCTGCGGGCCCGGTCGCGGCGGTCGGGGTCGAGGGCGGTGAGCTTGCCGACGTCGATGACCTTGGCGTTCTCGACGATGACCTTGGACTGGTGTTTGGCCCGCTCGTCGTCGCTCTCGAAGGTGGCGTAGATGTTGACGGTGGCGCCCGGGGTGATCTTCCCGGCGACCCCGGTGGCCGCGTCGATCATGATGGCGATCTCCTGCTGTCCGGCGGAGAGTTCCGGCCGTTCGACGATCATGTCGTGTTGGAGCAGGGAGCCGGCGCGCAGCCGGGTGACGGCGATCTTGCCGCGGATGGCGTTCAGGTCGGTGACGGCGGTCTTGGAGAGCCACCGCTTCGGCATGCTGACCTTTTCGAACTGGCTGCTGGTGAGGGTCTTGTAGGGGGCGACGTCGCTCTTCAGGCGGTACGCGGTGGTTTCGGGTCCGACCTTGGAGTTCACGTCGCGGATCACCGCCAGCACCCCGGCGAAGGCGCCGAGGGCGCACAGTACCGAGAGGACCAGCAGGATGACGCCACGGCGCTGGCGTGAGTTCATGGCCGGACTACCTCGATCGGGAACGTGGGCGTGTGGACGGGGTGGTGGTGCGGGGGCCGGGCCGGGGCGGTACGGCTCACACGGGGCCGCCGGTGAGGGCCCGGGCCGCGGTGGGCCTGCGCAGTGCGGGGGCCGCCCGGGTGGTGGCCGTCCGTGGGGGCCCGGTCGCTTCGGGGGCCGGCGCGAGGGGCGCGGAACAGAATCCGCAGCGGTCGCCGATCAGTTCGAGTCCGCACCAGCGGCAGTGTTCGCGGCGGACCGAGGACACGAGTTGGTAGAGCACCGAGATGTCGGGGATGGCGGCGGCGAACTCGACGACCTTGCCGGTGGCCCACCAGTGCGGGGACTCGGCGGGCAGCCGGGTCTCGGTGACGCCCTGGACCCGCCAGGCGGGGGCGAGCGTGTCGGTGACCCAGTCGGGGGCGAGTTGCCCGGCGGCGGTGAACAGGTGGGTGGCGAAGGCGGGGCCGGTGAGGGCGGGGGCGTCGCCGTCGGCGGCCGGGCCGTGCGGGGCGCCCTGGGCGCCGGTGAGCCGGACGAGTTCGGACTGCGGGGTGGCGAGGACGGCGAACTGGGAGCCGGGGACCCAGGACCTGGTGTGGGCCTTGAGGTCGACGGGCACCCGGTCGAGCCGGGTGACGGAGCCGAGGAGCGCTCCGGCGTAGATGTAGTGGGCGAGCAACCGCGCGGCGGAGGCGAGGACTCCGGGGCTGAAGTCGCACATGGAGAGTTGACGCAGTTGCAGGGTGAGGACGGCGAGGCCGAGCGGCGGCAGGTCGGGCCGCAGCAGGGCGATGCGGTCGCTCTCCAGGAGGGAGCGCACGGTGTGCAGCCGTCTGACGACGGCGGGCGGTGCGGAGGCCGGGCACAGCACGACCACGTAGCCGTGGTGTTCGATCAGGGTGTGCATCTCCGTCAGGGACTGTTCGAGGCCGTACGCGTCCGGTGGGCGGCCCTGCCGGGCGGACTTGCCGGCGGCGCGCTCGCCGCGGCCGCGTTCGCGTTCGGCGGGCGCGGCGGAGCGCAGCACGGCCGCGGACGGCGTGTGCCGGTCCAGGGCGGGCAGCACCAGGTCGGGACTGGTGACGGCTATGGCGGTCGGCACCCGCACACCCCCGCTTCCTCCCGGCGGCGTGGTCACACGACCGCCCTCACCGCACCACTGTGATGCCACTCCTGCATCTGTCTGCATCTGCACCATATCCACGGCGTGGCCCGCTCAACACCCGATCTCATCAGATGAGTTCACGGCACGTAGGAATTCGATCGACACAGGGTGAAGCGGAGGCCTTGGTTCCGCGCCGTGAACCCCCTGGGCGCCCGGGGTCACGGACCGTCAGGGCTTCCCGCGGGACACGCCCGGTCACCCGTCCGCGACCACCCGTCACACCGCCCACCCACCCCTAAGCCAGCCCTAAGAGGAACTCAAGCCAGAAATAACACCCCTTGACGGCATGCCCTTTGGGACATTCTTGCCTGGCACGGGGTGTCGTCAGAGGTCTTGACAACCCTGATTGGTCTGGACCAACTTGGGACAACGACGGTGGCCACCGTTTCGTATGCGCCACGTACACCGGTCGGACAGCCAGCCGCCCGGACCCCACGTTCTCGTCCTGTTCCAGCACGCCCCCACACCGGCGTTCAGTGATCCGTGCTTACTCGTTTCGCCACCACCCCACCGGAGGCAGCCAGTGCACCGCCGATCCCCCGCGCCCGCGCTCGCGGGCAGTGTCAGACGTCCCCACAGCACCGCCCGCAGGACCTGGGCCGGAGCCCTGTCCGCGGTACTCGCCGCATCCGCCCTGACGCTCACCGGGCTGGCGACCGACGCCGCCGCCGCGGACATCAACAACGCCAAGAACCCGGGCTTCGAGTCCGGGCTGGCCAACTGGACGTGCTCGTCCGGCACCGGCTCCAGCGTGGCCACCCCCGCCCGCAGCGGCGCCGCCGCGCTGAAGGCGACCCCCGCGGGCCACGACAACGCCCGGTGTAGCCAGACCGTCGCCGTGAAGCCCAACTCCCGGTACACCCTGAGCGCCTGGGTGCAGGGCGGCCTCGCCTACCTCGGCGCGACCGGCACCGGCACCACCGACGTGTCGACCTGGACGCCCGACTCCTCCGGTTGGAAGCAGCTGACGACCAGCTTCACCACCGGCGCCAACACCACCTCGGTCAACGTCTACACCCACGGCTGGTACGGCGCCGCGGCGTACTTCGTCGACGACGTCTCGGTCTTCGGCCCGGACGGCGGCGGGGGCGGCGAGGAGACCGTCATCCCGGTGCCGCCGACCGACGTCGCGGTCGGCGGCGCCACCAAGAGCTCCCTGGACGTGTCGTGGAAGCCCGTCGCCAACGCGACCGGCTACAACGTCTACCGCGACGGCCTCAAGGTGCAGTCCGTCTCCGGCGCCTCGGCGGTCGTCACCGGCCTCGCCGCGGACACCGAGTACACCTTCCAGGTCACCGCGACCAACGCGGCCGGCGAGTCCGGCAAGTCCACGCCGCCCGTCAAGGGACGCACGGCGAAGGACGGCCCGGTCACCGGGCTGCCCAAACACTTCGTGACGGGCTACTGGCAGAACTTCAACAACCAGGCCACCGTGCAGACCCTGGCACAGGTCAGCGACAACTACGACATCATCGCCGTGGCCTTCGCCGACGCCACCAGCACGCCGGGCGCCGTGACCTTCAACCTCAACTCGGCCCAGCTCGGCGGCTACACCGACGCCCAGTTCCGGGCCGACATCCGCGCCAAGCAGGCCGCGGGCAAGAAGGTCATCATCTCGGTCGGCGGCGAACTCGGCACCGTCCGGGTCAACGACGCCGCCTCCGCGACGGCCTTCGCCAACTCCGTGCACGCGCTGATGCAGTCGTACGGCTTCGACGGGGTCGACATCGACCTGGAGAACGGCCTCAACGCCACCTACATGACGCAGGCGCTGCGCTCCCTGTCGGCGAAGGTGGGCTCCTCGCTGATCATCGCGATGGCCCCGCAGACGATCGACATGCAGTCCACCTCGGGTGAGTACTTCAAGACGGCGCTCAACATCAAGGACATCCTGACCGTCGTCAACACGCAGTACTACAACAGCGGCGCCATGCTGGGCTGCGACGGCAAGGTCTACAGCCAGGGCACGGTGGACTTCCTCACCGCGCTGACCTGCATCCAGGTCGAGAACGGTCTCGACCCCTCGCAGGTGGCCATCGGCCTGCCGTCCTCGACCCGCGCGGCGGGCGGCGGCTACGTGTCGCCCTCGGTCGTCAACAACGCCCTGGACTGCCTGACCAAGCTCACCAACTGCGGTTCCTTCAAGCCCGCCCGGGCCTACCCGGCACTGCGGGGCGCGATGACCTGGTCGATCAACTGGGACGCCACGGCGGGCAACGCCTGGTCCAACACGGTCGGACCCCACGTCCGCAGCCTCCCTTAGCGGGCTCACCGTCGGCGGTCACCGGGCCCCACACCGGTGACCGCCCGGGACACCGCCTCCGTGGGTGATCGCCGTGCACCCCCACTTGCACGGCGAACCCCGCCCGCAGCGCCGCCGTTCCCCGGCGGCGCTGCGGTGCGTCCCCACCCCGGCCGCGGCGCCGGCCGAAGCCCCCGGACTACGATCGCTTCCGGACCACGGGACGGGGACGGACATGGGTGGGCAGACGGACCTCCGCGACGCCAGCGCCCTCGCCGAACGGCTGGCGCAGGGCGTACCGCTGGCACGGGCACTGCCCGACCCGCAGCCGCACGACTGGCTGGCCCTGGACGAGGGCGTGCGGTGGCGCAGCCGGTACGGGTCCGGGGGACCGCGGCCCGGGTGGGAGCGCCCCGCCCTGCTCCACGCCGGCACCGCGCTGCTCGACGACTCCCGACTCGCCCTCACCCTCTGCCACCGCGACGGACGCGTCCGGGCCGCCGCCCTGCACCCCGCGAAGACCCGGCCCGCCCTACTGCCCCTGGTGGTGATCCGCTGCGCGGACTGGGCGGAACCGGTGCGCACCCGCGCCCGGGACATCCTGGCAGCGACCCTCGACGGCGACTCGGCCACCGCCCTCGCACCGCTGCTGCTGCTCGTCGGCCGGGGCGAGCGGGGCGCCTTCGGCCTCCGACTGCTCGACGGGGTGCTGCGCGCGGCGCCCGACGACCGGCTCCGCGTCCTGTTCGACTCCCCCGACCGCGGGGCACGGCGGTACGCGTACCGGCTCGCCCTGGAGACCGGGCGGTTGGACCCCGGGGAACTGGCCCGGACGGCCGCCCGGCGCGGCGAGGACCCGGTGGTCCAGGACCTGTGCGCGACGGCCGCCCTCGCGGCCCTGCCGGACGTGTTCCGCTCCGCCGACGCCCACGAGGACGTGCTCGGACCGCTGTTGTCCGCGCGCAACCCGCGCTGCCGCTCGGCCGGGGTCACCGCCCTGCGCCGCACGGGCCGACCGCAGCGGGCGGAGCCCTTCCTCGCCGACCGCTCGTCGGTGGTGCGGGCCTGCGCCCGTTACGTGGTGCGGCAGGCCGGCGGCGACCCCTGGGCGTGGTACCGGGCGCGGTGCGCGGCACCCGACGATCCGGACCTGGCGCCGGGCGCGGTGATCGGGCTGGCGGAGGGCCACCAGCAGGCGGACGCGGAGCTGCTGTGGCCGTTGCTCGCCCACCCGGCGCCGGCGGTACGGGCCCGGGCGGTCGCCGGGCTGCGGGAGTTGGACCTCGCCCACGGGGACCGGCTGCGCCGCCTGTTGGACGATCCGGCGCCCGGGGTGGTGCGCGAGACGACGACGGCCCTGCTGCCGTGGGCGCCCGGGCTGCCCGCCGAGTGGCTCCTGGACCGGGCCGGGCCCGGGCGGCCCCGCCACGTCAGGGCCGCCGCGCTGCGCCTGCTGATGGCGCGTGTCGGGAGCGGGGAACTGCGGGCGGTGGAGCGGCTGCTGGCGGACGCCGACCCGGAGCTGCGGGTCCGTGCGGAGCGGTGGGCGCAGCGCTGATCGTCCGCCGCTCGGGCGGCCGAAGCCGGGGGTGCCGAAGCCGGGGCGGCCGAAGCCGGGGGTGCCGTCAGAAGAAGTCGCCCCACGGCTGGTCCAGCACCTGCTTGACGCACAGCACCACGAACAGCAGCCCGGCGAGCCCGAGCACCGCGTTGCTCAGCGGGCCGTTGCGCCATTGACGGGGGGTGCGCGACGAGTTGAGCAGCCAGATCAGGGTCAGCGACAGGAACGGCATGAACGCGGCGCCCAGCACCCCGTACAGGATCACCAGACGGAACGGCTGGCCCTGGAACAGCAGCACCATCGGCGGGAACGTCAGCCACAGCAGATAGCCGCGGAACGCCCAGGAGCGCTGCCGTTCACCGGAGGCCACCGACGCGCCGGTGCCGCCCGCGGGGCCCTCGCGCAGTCGGCCGACGAAGTCCGCGAACATCAGGCTGACGCCGTGCCACACCCCGATCAGCGAGGTGAACGACGTGGCGAAGAACCCGATGAGGAACAGCTTGGCGGTGGCGGTGCCGTAGCGGTCCTCCAGCACCTCGGAGAGGTCGAGCAGCCCGCGGTCGCCGCTGGCGATGGCGACGCCCGAGGAGTGCAGCAGTTCGGCGCCCACGAACAGCATGGAGATCACGAACACCCCGGTGGTCGCGTACGCCACCCGGTTGTCGAACCGCATCACCTTCATCCATCCGGGGCCGGTCCACCCCTTGGCGTTGACCCAGTACCCGTACGCGGCGAGGGTGATCGTCCCGCCGACGCCGCCGATCAGGCCGAGCGTGTTGAGGACCGCGTCCTTCTCGTCGGGCAGGACGGGCAGCAGTCCGGCGAACGCGTCGCCGAGGTTCGGGGTCACCCGTGCCGCGAGGTACACCGTCACCACGAACATGACCCCGACCAGGACGGTCATGGCCTTCTCGAACACGGCGTACCGGTTGAACCAGACGAAGGCGAGCCCCACCAGTCCGCACACCACGCCCCAGGTGCGCAGGGACCAGCCGTCCGGGAAGAGCGCCTGCAACGGCAGCGCGCTGGAGGCCATCGCGGCGGCCCCGTACACGAAGCCCCAGACCACCACGTACACGGCGAAGAACACGGTGGTCCACCGGCCGAGGCTGTGCCACCCGTCGAACAGGGTGCGTCCGGTGGCGAGGTGCCAGCGGCCGGCGGCCTCGGCGAGGGAGATCTTGACCAGGCAGCCGACGACCGCCGCCCAGAGCAGGGTGTATCCGAAGTTGCTGCCGGCGACCAGGGTCGCCACCAGGTCGCCGGCGCCGACGCCGGTCGCCGCGACGACGATGCCGGGTCCGATGTAGCGCCAACTCGACTTGCGCGGAGGGGTACCGGAGGCTTCCGGCACGGATGTGGGGGTGTCCGTTGTCTCGGCCATCCCTCCAAGGAACCGCAGACGCCCCCGTCCCACAAGACCCGCGGCCGAGCGCGCCGTCGGCGTTGACGGCCTCGCTCAGCCCTTGGTGCCGTCCCCGTCGATGACGTCGCGGGCACGGGTCAACTGACGCTCGCGGGCGACGCGCAGTTCGGAGAAGTAGGCCGCGTTCCCGTCGATGATCCGCTGTCCATGGGCCTTCTCCGCGGCGAAGCGCCGGTCCACCAGCCGCACCTTGTTCTTGCACGTCACATCGGCCACGGCCGTGGCGATCTCCTCCGGAGCACGATAGGCCGACGGATCTCCCTCTTCCTGTCGCCAGCGCGGATCTTCCGCTGCGGCGTCGGGAGAGGCGTACGGGAACCCGGCGTCCTTCATGCAGGAACGCCATTCAGCGACGGCACGCACCACATCGGGATCGCGTTGCGCTCCCTCGTACGACTGTTTCCGGAACTTCTGGTAGTTCGTCTGCTGGACGTTGACGCCCCGATCGATGTGCGCGTCAGCCTCCTGCCGGCACTTCCACGAGGTTTCCCACTCGCTCTCGGTGAGTTCTGATCTACGTTCCTTTATGTCCGCACGGAACTGTCGTGACTCATCGGAGAAAAGGAGCTCAGCGGACGTACGGTATCCGTAGGTCTTGGCCACTTCGATTTCGATCACGCCGTAGCGAAGGCGATTCATCCAGTTCACCTCCCGCTGGGGGGCGCGCACGACTCTCCATTCGTGTCCGCTCTGCTTCATGCAGTCCCGGATCAGGATGTCCACCGCCTCGGACACGGTGTTCCGGTCGGGCTCGGAGAGTTGATAGGAGTCGATCGGGAAGACGAGGGAAGTGGCCTGCCGAGTGGCTGCGGGCGGGCGGGCTTCATCGGCGGTTCCCCCGGGGCCGGGGTCCGAGCAGCCCACCAGCGACAGGGAACCGAGGGACACCGTGCCGAGGGCCCAGTGCGACCAGTGGCGCCGACGCACGCCCCACCTCTCTCTGTGACGAACGGGATCAAGCCTGATCAGGGTGTACTGGCCGCGCACCGTCCCGCTCCGGGGTGCCGCGCGGCGATCACACCGCACCCCGGAGGGCACGCCCTACATGTACAAGGAGCTGGCCTTGTTGCCCATGTTGTGCGGGGCGCGGGAGAGATCCGTGACGTTCTCCTTGTAGTCCAGGAAGGTCATTTGGCCGCGGGCGTAGCTGTCCTCGAAGATGGTCACGAACTGGTCGCAGGTACTCTTGGCCGAATTCGCGTCATCGTTCATGAGCTTGCCGTTGTCCCATCGGTCCCCGGCAAAGGTCTTGTCCTCGCCCTGGAAATCCCGCTTCCCGTCTCGGTACCCCGCCGTCGCGTAGAGCGTGACCTTACAGTGAGGGGCAAATTGGCGACCCCCCTCGTTGCTCCCCTCTGCCGCGCCGGCGGCGGGCGAGAAGACGAACAATCCGGCCACACAGGCAGCCGCCGTTCCGAACGCGATACCCATCTTTCCCAGACGCACGAGTGAACCTCTCTCGAATAGTTTCCCTTGGAGAGATCTCAATCTCAGGAGGATGATTTGTCAACGCTCGATTTTCGAGTGGACTTCCAGATGGCGTGCAGCGAGCCGTCCGTAAGCGGATCGAGCGGCACTTGCACAGGGCACACAACCTGCGAGGACAGCAAAAAAGACCGCTTTGTTCTTCGATTCCCGAAGAATGCGCGGCCGAAAACGGACGCTACCCAACCAGCGGGTCCCATTCCCCCTGATGACGGACGCGGCGCGCGCTGTCCGACCCACGGGAGGGGGCGGATTCGACAGGGGAGGTCCAGTCCTTCCGCGGTGGGGGCATCGCGCGCCGGGGCGGCACCGGTTCGGCGCTGCCCGGCCCCCGCTCGACACGGCTTCACCACGTGCTGCCCGCCAGGACGAGGACGAGGGCGACGAGGAGGACGCACCGTTGCCACCGCGTCACCACCGCGGTCAGCTCTCGGTGTCGAGTCCGAGGTGTTCCTCCAGCCGCGCGATGCGCCGGGTCACCGGTGCGAGTTCCGCGCGCAGGACCGCGGCGAGCTCCTGTCGGGCGTCGGCCGGCACCGCCGGTCGGTCCTGCCCGGTCTGGGCCCGCAGGTGGACGTAGCCGGCCAGCGCGGCGCTGACGGCGCGGCGCACGAGCTTGGGGTCGGCGCCCAGGGCCCGCAGCACCTGGCCGGCGGCGCCGTCGGGTTCACCGACCAGACCGAGCAGCAGGTGTTCACAGCCGACGTAGTTGTGGCCGAGGCCGATCGCCTCGGTGACGGCCAGTTCGACGGCGTTGGCCGCGGGGCCGTCGAACCGGCTCGGATCGGTGTCCGCCGGCACGGGGCGGTGGTCTCCGGGCTGCCGGCGAGCCAGGTCACGTGCGACCTGCTTCGGCTCGATCTCCAGGGCGCCCAGGACGTGCAGGGCCAGGTTGTCGCCCTCGTCCAGCAGGGCGGCCAGCAGGTGTGCGGTTCCCAGTCGCGCCGCTCCGGCGCTCTCCGCCCGCTCGACCGCGAGGGTGAGCACGGTGCGCGTGCGTGCGGTGAAGTGCGCCAGTGCGCCGGTCGGTTCGTCGTCGAGGTCGGTCAGCACCGTCTCCCGGATGGCGGTCACGCGGCGCACGGCCTGTTCCAGGGCGCGCTGGCACACGGCGGACACCGGTACGCCCGCCAGCTTGACCGCCTCGGCCAGTTCATCGGGCAGATAGACATTGATCTTTGGCATAACCCCAACGTAACCCCACTGGGGTTATGAAGGGAGGCGATAATCGGCCGCGTTCCTCGGGTGCGGCGCGCACGCGGGCACGACGCAGCGGGGCCCGGTCCGAGGAGATCTCGGACCGGGCCCCGCTGCGTCGTCAGTCGTGCGTCGTCAGTCGCCCTTGCGCGACTTCCCGGCCGCACCGGGCTTGCCGGGCTTGCCGGGCTTCGCGGACTCCTTGGCGTCCGCCGTGTCCGCCTCGTCAGCGGCGTCAGTGGTGTCAGCGGCGTCCGGGGACTCCACCTCCGGGCGGTCCTCGGCCCCGGCGGCATCATCCGCGTCCGCGTCGTCGAACCAGGCGTCCAGCGCCGCGTCCAGCTCCTCGGACCACCGGGTGAGCTCGGCGCGGGACGAGGCCCGGATCTCGTTGGGGTACCAACGCCGGTCCGGGGTGTGGACGTAGAGCGTCAACCGGCGCGGGAAGCGGCCGGTGGTGATCTCCAGGGCGCCGATCTCGTCCCAGGTCCACTCCGCGGCCTGGTCGTCCAGCGTGAACCGGACGCCGGTCGCGTCCACCACGATCGACCCGCGCCGGTCGGACACCTCGAACACGGGCCCGTCGGACGCCTCAGCGCCGGCGGCTGGCTCCTCGTCCGAGGAGTCGCCGTCCGCCTCCGTCCGGGAGTCCGCGGCGGATTCCGGCTCCGGGTCTGACTCCGGGTCCGGGTCCGGGCCGGAGTCCGTGCGGTCCACCACCCCCGGCTGGGGAACCGCGACGGGCGTCGCGAGGCCGGGGACGTGCGCCGGGTCGATGGCGGCGGCGTCGACGAGCGAGGGGTTCTTGCCTATGGGCTCCACGGCACCGCAGTATGGCCGAGATTCCTGTGACGTGCATGAGCGGGGTACCCAATCGTGACGGACACGCCCGGAAAGGCCGGTTCCTCCGGTGCCGGTCGCTAGACGAACAGGCTGAGTACCGCGGCGACGGCGAAGCCGGCCACCGACAGCACCGACTCCAGGACGGTCCAGGACTTCAGCGTGTCGCGCTCGGAGATGCCGAAGTACTTGGCGACGATCCAGAACCCGCCGTCGTTGACGTGGGACGCGAAGATCGAGCCCGCCGAGATGGCCATGATGACGAGGGCGACGAACGGTTGGGAGTGGTCCCCGGCCTCGATCAGCGGCCAGACGATCCCCGCGGTGGTGACGATCGCGACGGTCGCCGAACCCTGGGCGACCCGCAGCACCAGCGAGATCAGGTAGGCCAGCACGATCACCGGCAGCCCGAGGTCGTTGAACGTGTCCGACAGGGCCTGGGCGACCCCGCTGCCCTTGAGCACGGCTCCGAAGACCCCGCCGGCGCCGACGACGAGCAGGATGTTGCCGACCGGCTTCAGGGACGAGGTGGAGACCGTCTCCAGGGACTTGCGGGACCAGCCGCGGCGCACGCCGAGCAGCCAGTACGCCATCAGCAGGGCGATCGTCAGGGCGACGAAGGGGTGCCCGAAGAACTCGATCACCGAACGGGCGGTGGACGGGTCGAAGGCGATGGACGAGAAGGTGGCCAGCAGGATCAGCACCAGCGGGGTGCCGATGATGAACAGCACCGTGCCGAGCGGGACGGGCGCCTCGGTGGGCACCGTACCGGCGGCGCGCTGTTCCTCGGCGAGCGCGGCCCGCGACTCCTCGGCCGCCTCGACCATGTCCTGCGGAACGGGCACGAACAGCCGCTTGCCGATCCACGCGGCGTACCCCCAGGCGGCGACCACGGCCGGCACGCCGACGACGACGCCCATCAGGATGACCCACCCGAGGTCGACCTTGAGGAGTCCGGCGGCGGCGACGGGGCCGGGGTGCGGCGGCAGGAAGGCGTGGGTCATCGACAGGCCCGCGAGCAGCGGCATGCAGTACAGCAGGATCGACTTGCCGCCCCGCTTGGCCGCCGCGTAGACGATCGGCGCGAGCACGAAGATGCCGACGTCGAAGAAGACCGGGATGCCGAAGATGACGCCGGTCAGGCCCATCGCGAGGGGCGCCCGCTTCTCACCGAAGAGGCCGAGCAGCCGGGAGGCGAGGACTTCGGCGCCGCCGGACACCTCCAGGATGGCGCCGAGCATGGTGCCCAGGCCGATGATGATGGCGACGTGGCCGAGGGTGCCGCCCATCCCGGACTCGATGAGCGAGACGGCGTCCGACTTCTGGACGGTGCCGAAGAGTTGGGTGACGGAGAGTCCGGCGGCCAGGCCGACCGCGATGGAGACGGTGAGCAGCGCCACGAACGGCTGGAGCCTGACCTTGATGATCAGGAACAGCAGCAGGGCGATGCCGAGGGCGGCGACCGTGAGGAGTCCGGCGGTGCCGGGGATCAGGGCCAGCAGACCGGTGGTGGGCGGGTCGGCGGCGGGGGCGCTGCCCGCGGCGAGCGCGGGCCCGGCTATGGAGGTGGGGGCGGCCAGTGGGTACATGAGGGAGCCTCGTACTTCCGTTGCGCGCCGGGCGGTCGGGTACGACGCCGTTCGCCCCTTCGCACGAGGGGCCGTCGGACACCTTCACCGGCGCTGCGGGCAGGACGGATCGCGGCCCGGCGCCTGCGGGGGCGCCGCACCGTGACGAGTGCGGTGGTGTGGGGCCTCAGTGAGTCGTGGGGAGCCCGGGAGCCCGGTGGTCCTGGCGGAACGCGTACCGGGCCGGGTACGGGCGGGCACGGTGGTGCGGTGGCGGTCCGGGCGCCCCCGTGGCAAGAGGGGGCACCCGGACCGGCCGGCGCGCGCCGTGCGCACGGCGGGCGCCGCGTCGAGGGGCCGCGGACTGCCCCGGGGGACTCAGGCCCGGGACGGCCCCTCGACGCGAGACGTGGACGATCGAGGGGTCAGCCGAGGACGGCGAGCGCGTCGATCTCGATGAGGAGGCCCTTGGGCAGGCCCACGTACACGGTGGTGCGCGCGGCGGGCGGGGCGGTGAGGCCCTGCTCCTCGAAGTACGCGTTGTAGATCTCGTTCATCTCGGCGAAGTGGTCGACGTCCGTGAGGTAGACGCGGACCATCATCACGTCGTCCCAGCCAGCGCCGCCCTCCTCCAGGATCGCCTTGACGTTGGCGAAGGTCTGGAGGGTCTGCTCGCGCAGGGTGGGGCCGGCGGGCGTCGGGGGCTGGCCCTCGACGGCGGGCAGGAAGCCGACCTGGCCGGCGACCTGGAGGAGGTTGCCCTTGCGGACACCGTGCGAGAACTTCGCGGGCGGGGTGGTGTGGGTGGAGGGGGTGAGGGCGGTCTTCTCGGTCATGGGCGTTCCTCGGTCGGGGTGGTACGGGACGGCCCGGGTCCACCGGTGGCGGGGCCCGGGGTGGCGGCACCGGGCGCCCCCGTCCCCGAGGGGTGGGGGTTGCCGGAGTACTCGCGGCTGATGGCGTCGGCGGTGCGCCGCACCAGGGGCAGCAGGGTGAGGAGTTCGTCGGCGGTGACGACGACGTTCGGCGCGGACACCGACATCGCGGCGACGAGCCGCCCGTCGGTGCCGCGCACGGGTGCGCCGATGCAGTTGATGGACTCCTCGTGGCCACCGAGGTCGGTGGCCCAGCCCTGTTCGCGCACGGCGGCCAGTTCCCGGAGGAACGCGGCGGCGCTCGGCGTCGAACGGGACGTGTACATGGGGTAGTCGAGCCGTTCGGCGATGGCGCGCCGCTCGGCTTCGGGGAGGTCGGCGAGGAGCAGCTTGGCGACGGCGGCGACGGTGATCGCGACGGGCTTGCCGATCCGCGAGTACATGCGGACGGGGTAGCGGCTCTCCACCTTGTCGATGTAGAGGACCTCGTTCTCCTCGTACACGGCCAGGTGGACGGTGTGGCCGATCTTCTCGTTGAGGGCGACGAGGTGCGGGTGGGCGATCTCGCGCACGTCGAGGTTCTCGACGGCTTCCTGGGCGAGGGCGAAGAGCCGGGCGCCGAGCCGGTAGCGCTGGTCGGACTGCCGGTAGACGAGTCCGTGTTCGTGGAGGGTGCGCAGCAGCCGCAGGGCGGTGGACTTGTGGACGCCGAGGCGTTCGGCGACCTTGCCGAGGTCGGCGGGGCCTTCCGCGAGCAGCGGCAGGATCGACAGCGCTCGGTCGACGGTCTGGCTCATCTGGTGGGTACCTCCTCCTGGGCCCTGGGGTCGGCGTCGGTCCAGCCGGGGCCGAGTCGCAGTCTCCCCCACCCGGCGTCGTCGAGTGCGGCCAGGTGGTCGGCGCGTTCCCGGGTCGGGGGCACGGCGAGGTCGCCGGGGACGGTGAGGGCGGCGGCGGCCATCAGGTGGCCGTGGCGGAGCCGGTCGCGGACGGGGAGCCCGCGCAGGGTGGCGGAGAGGAACCCGGCGGCGAAGGCGTCGCCGGCGCCGACCGGGGCGACCACGTCGACGGTGAGGGCGGGGACGAAGGTGCGGGTGCCGTCGGCGGCGAGGGCGACGGCACCGTGGGCGCCCTGCTTGACGACGACGAGCTCGGGTTCGGGGAGGGCGGCCCGGATGGCGGCGGGCCCGCCGGTGACGCCCCAGGCGACGGCGGCCTCGTCCTCGCCGACGAACACCAGGTCACAGGAGCGGGCCAGGGACAGCAGCACCCGGCCGGCGCGCGCGTGGTCGCGCCACAGGTTGACGCGGTAGTTGACGTCGAAGGAGAGCAGCGGGCGGTCCGCGCGGGGGCCGGTCAGCTCTTCCAGCAGGGCGAGGCAGTCTGCGGAGAGTGCGGCGGTGATCCCGGACAGGTGCAGCACGCGGCCGGCGAGCAGCGCGGGCACGTCCATGGTGGCGGGGGACATCGCGGAGGCGGCGGAGCCGGCGCGGTAGTAGACGACCTCGGCGAGGGGGGCGCCGTCCGCGCCGGGGGTCTCGCCCTTGCGCACGGCGCGTTCCCCGGCGGTGCGGAAGTAGATCCCGGTGGGTCGGTGTTCGTCGCGGCGGACCCCGCTGGTGTCGACGCCGTGTTCCCCGATGGCGCGGACGAGGTGGGCGCCGAAGCCGTCCTCGCCGACCCGGCTGATCCAGCGCACGTGGTGGCCGGCGCGGGCGAGGGAGCAGGCCACGTTGGACTCGGCGCCGCCGATGCCGCGGGCGAAGGAGGGGACGTCCTCCAGCGGGCCGGGCTCGGAGGGCAGGAAGGTGACCATCGACTCCCCGAGGGTGACGGCGTCCGGCCGGTCGCCGCGCCGGTCGCCGTCCGACCGCAGGGGGGCGTCGGGGGCGGGGGTGGCGCGGGGCGTGGCGGCTCCGGATGCGGTCACGGCGGTGGGGCTCCTCACTGGTCGTCGGCTCGTGGTCGGCCGACCGTGGGACCGGTCGGGGGGCGGGCGATCGGCCGGTGGGCTCCGTTGACCCGGCGTCGGCTCGGATGTTAGACAGCTACGTGCGACATACGCAATGAGTGTTGCACATGTTGCAAAACGCACACTGGAAGTCGCAGACCCCAGGCACCCTCGCCCCGACCCCGGGAGGCTCCCATGGCCGCCGTCAACGACGACGAGCAGACCGCGACCCCGCAGCGCGCCGCCGCCCTGGCCGCACTCGCCGCCGAACGCGTCGACCACCGCTTCAAGGGGTTGCCCCCGGACGCCGAGGGCCTGACCGTCGGCGCCCTCGCCGCCGAGCGCCGCAACCTCTTCACCGGCGGGTTCACCACCCCGGTCCTGGCGCTGTCCGCCAAGCGCCTGGAGCACAACCTCGCGCTGATGGAGCAGTACACCGAGCGCCACGGCCTGGCCTTCGCCCCGCACGGCAAGACCTCCATGGCCCCGCAGCTCTTCGCCCGGCAGATCGAGCGCGGCGCCTGGGGCGTCACCCTGGCGCTCCCCCACCAGGTCCGGGTGGCCCGCGCGTTCGGCGTGCAGCGGATCTTCCTCGCCAACGAACTCGTCGACCCGGCCGCCCTGCGCTGGCTGGCCGCCGAACTCGCGGCCGACCCCGACTTCCGGTTCCTGTGTTACGTCGACTCGGTGCGCGGCGTGCAGCAGATGGACCGGGCCCTGACCGGCTCCGCCCGCCGCCTGGACGTGGTGGTGGAACTCGGCGCGGGCGAGGGCGCCCGCACCGGCGCCCGCACCGAGGCCGAGTGCGCGGCCGTCGCGGACGCCGTCGCCGCCACCTCCACGCTGCGTCTCGTCGGCGTCGCCGGCTACGAGGGCGAGGTCCCGGGCGCCGACCCCGAGCGGGTGCGGGCCTGGCTGCGCCGGCTCAACGCGCTCGCCGTCGCCTTCGACGCGGCCGGCCGCTTCGCCGGGCTGGACGACATCGTGGTCAGCGCGGGCGGCAGCGCCTGGTTCGACGCGGTCGCCGACGTCTTCGCCGAACTCCCCGCGCTCTCCGCACCGGCGCTGAAGCTGCTGCGCTCCGGTGCGTACGTCTCCCACGACGAGGGCCACTACGAGCACGTCACGCCCTTCAACCGGGTCCCCGAGGAGGGCGCCCTGCACCCGGCGTTCCGACTGTGGACGCAGGTGGTGTCCCGGCCGTCCCCGGAGCAGGCGTTCACCAACGCCGGCAAGCGGGACGCCGCCTACGACCTGGACCTGCCGGCCACCCGGACCGTGCACCGCGACGGCGTCGAGCACCCGGCGACCGGGGTGACGCTCACCGCCCTGTCCGACCAGCACGGCTGGCTCGTCACCACGCCCGAGGCCGACCTGGAGGTCGGCGACTGGCTCTCCCTCGCCCTGTCGCACCCGTGCACCGCCTTCGACAAGTGGCAGCTGATCCCCGTGGTCGAGGCGGACGGCACGGTCACCGACTTCATCCGCACGTACTTCTAGCGCTTCCAGCCCTTCCAGTACCTCCAGCCCTTTTAGTCCGCCCTACGTTCCGCTAGCCCGAGCCCGGAGGAAACGCATGGACCTGGTGATCAAGAACGCTCGTGTGGCCGACGGGACGGGCGCCCCCGCGTACCGGGCCCACGTGAGCGTCGTGGCGGGCCGGATCGCGGAGATCCACCGCACCGGCCCGCCCCCCGCCACCAGCGGGGAGACCCTGGACGCCGAGGGGCTCACCCTGGCGCCCGGCTTCATCGACATGCACGCCCACACCGACCTGGCCCTGCTGCGCGACCCCGCGCACACCTCGAAGGCCGCCCAGGGCGTCACCCTGGAGGTCATCGGCCAGGACGGGCTGTCCTACGCACCCGTCAACGACATCACCCTGGCCGCGATCCGCCGGGCCATCGCCGGCTGGAACGGCGACGGCTCCGACATCGACTTCGACTGGCGCTCGGTCGGCGAGTACCTGGACCGCCTCGACCGCGCCCACACCGACCCCGACGGCAACCGCGGCATCGCCGTCAACGCCGCGTACCTGATCCCGCAGGGCAGCCTCCGGATGCTCGCCGTCGGCTGGGAGGACCGCGCGCCCACCCCCGCCGAACTGGACCTCATGCGCGCCGAGACCGCCAAGGCGATGCGCGAGGGCGCCGTGGGCATGTCCTCCGGCCTCACCTACACGCCCGGCATGTACGCGCAGGACGCCGAACTGACCGCCCTGTGCCGGGTGGTCGCCGAACACGGCGGCTACTACTGCCCGCACCACCGCAGCTACGGCGCGGGCGCCCTCCAGGCGTACGAGGAGATGGTCGCCCTCACCCGGGAGGCCGACTGTCCGCTGCACCTGGCCCACGCCACCATGAACTTCGGCGTCAACAAGGGCCGCGCCGGCGACCTGCTGGACCTCCTCGACAAGGCGCTGGCCGAAGGCGCCGACATCTCCCTCGACACCTACCCGTACACCCCCGGCTCCACCACCCTGGCCGCCGTGCTGCCGAGTTGGGCCAGCGAGGGCGGCCCCGACGCGACCCTCGACCGGCTCCGGGACGACGCCACCGCCGAACGCATCCGCCACCACCTGGAGGAGATCGGCTCGGACGGCTGCCACGGGGTGCCCGTCGAGTGGGAGACCATCGAGATCTCCGGCGTCACCGATCCCGCGCACACGCACTACGTCGGCCGTACGATCCTCCAGACCGCCACCGCGACCGGTCGAACCCCCTGGGACACCGCCCGCCGTCTGCTCCTCGACGACCGGCTCGGCGCGACGATCCTCCAGCACGTCGGCCACGAGGAGAACGTCCGGACGATCATGCGCCACCGGGTCCACACCGGCGGCTCCGACGGCATCCTCCAGGGCGCCAAGCCCCACCCCCGGGCGTACGGGACCTTCCCCGAGTACCTGGGCACGTACGTCCGCGAGTTGGGCGTCCTGTCGCTGGAGGAGTGCGTCGCGCACCTCACCTCCCGCCCCGCCGCCCGGCTCCGCCTCGCCGACCGGGGCACGGTCCGCGAGGGCTACCGCGCCGACCTCGTCCTGTTCGACGCGGACACCGTCGCCGCCGGCTCCACGTACGAGGTGCCGCGCGCCTACCCCACGGGCATCCCGCACGTCCTCATCGACGGGAAGTTCGTGATGCGCGACGGCCGCCGCACCGACGTCATCGCGGGCCGCACGGTCCGGGGCCCCTCCTACCGTCCGACAAACGGGTGACCATCGACCTCTCCCCAAGAGGCCGCCCCTCGTGCGACGATCCCGTCCCATGATCACCGCGAGCGAAGTCAAAAGACGCACGGGCGGGACCGGCCCGATGCCCCTGCTCACGTTGGACGAGTTCTTCGAGGGCAACACCGACGAGGAGTGCATCGGTCCCAACCAGTGGGGCTACGGCCGCCCTCCGATCGCCGAACTCGCCGCCCGCCTGCGGGAGATCGACCAACGCGAGGACGTCGTCTGGACCCGGGTCCAGCTCCACCCGCGGACGGCGGAGACCGCGAGCGGCACGCTGGCCGCCGAGGGCATAGCCGTGTGCACGTACGCCGAGGAGGAAGTCTGCGCCCAGTGGGTCGACGGATTCGAAGCGGACGTGTTCCTCGGCCTCGCCGACTGCTACTGCGAGGTCCCGAAGGTGCCCGAGGGCACGGCCATCTGGTCGGTCGTCTGGGAGTGACGCCCCCTCACCCGGCCGCCGGGTCCACCCCACCTCGGGGCCCGGCGCCGGACAGTTCCATCTCGAACCACACGGTCTTGCCGATGCCGTAGGGGCGCGGGAAGGCGCCCCAGCTGTGCGACAGCGCCTCCACCAGTGCGAGTCCGCGGCCCGATTCCTCCTCCGGCCCGGCGCTGCGCGCGATCGGCATCGCCACGCTGCCGTCGGTCACCTCCACGCGCAGGGTGTCGTCCACGACCTGCGCCCGCAGCACCAGGTCCCGCCCGTACGGCACCCGGGCGTAACACACCGCGTTGGTCATCAGCTCGCTCACCAGCAACACGGTGGTGTCGCTGACGTCGTCCATGACCTTCCACGCGTGCAGTTGCCGGCCGAGGAGGTGACGCGAGAGGCCCACCGTGCGGGGGTTTCGCGGGAAGCGCCACTCAAAAGTGCTGGGGTGAGGGGGATTTGCACGATCCATGGGGATCAGCGTGGTCGAGTCGTACTACCGTCCGGAAGTGACCGCGCAGGTACAGCGCGCGACGACCCCACCCTGTCCTGGCCAGAGGAATGCCCATGACCAATGCATCGACCCCGCCGATTTCCTGGAGCTACTGCGGCGATCAGATCAAGATGTGGCGTCAGATCTCATCCGTTACCCGCGAGGCGTTGAGCGACGAGGCGAACTATCACATCGACTACGTGAAGGCGATGGAGAACGGCCGCCGAAAGCCTACGGTGCAACTCCTCAACGTGGCCGACCAGCTCTGCGGCGCCAAAGGACTGCTCATCGCCGCACAGAAATTCCTGAAGCCCGATCCGTATCCTCAGCGTTCACATGAGTACATGGATGCGGAGGCCAAGGCGGTCGTGTACCGCTCGTACGAGCCACTGTTGATTCCTGGCCTGTTGCAGACGGAAGGGTACGCCCGGGCGCTCATCACGGCGTACATGCCCTTCGTCGACGAGGACACCATCGAGGAACGCACGGCGGGAAGGATGTTGCGCCAACGGATTCTGCGCGACGGGAAGCCACCGGTGTCTTTCAGCTTCGTCCTGTACGAGGCTGCGCTACGGGCGACTGTGGGCGATCGCGAGATCATGCGGCAGCAATTGCATCACCTTTGGGAGACACAGGGACTTCGGAACGTCTCCATTCAGGTCCTACCCGCTGGACGCTGCGACGGCATTGCCCTGAACGGCTCGATCGTCCTCATGCAGGACGCAGAAGGGGAACGCCTCGGCTATGTGGAAGGCCCTCAGACCAACGTGATCCACGACGACCAGAACAAGGTGAGCGCCCTTTCTCAAGCCTATGGCAGGATCCGCTCGCAGGCCCTCACCATGGAGGAGTCAGCGGACTACATCCGAAGGATGGCGGAGGAACGATGAGCGATCAGCTGACGTGGATCAGGTCGACATACAGCGACGGGTCGGGCTCCAACTGCGTTGAGGTCGCCCTCGACTGGTTCAAGTCGACGTACAGCGACAACACCGGGTCCGACTGCGTCGAGGTCGCGGCCTGCCCGCACCGCGTCCACCTGCGTGACTCCAAGCTCGGTGACGACAGTCCCACGTTCCAGGTCGAGGCGGCATCCTGGGGGTTGTTCATAGCGACCATGCACACGTGAGGGACAGGTGAACCCGTGGGGGGTTTGGTCAAGGGTGGGAACACGTTCGTGCCGTCCGTGCCGTTGCGGATAGCCGTACGGCACGGACTGGACGCGACGGCGCTGCTGCTGGACGACGGGGGAACCGTCCGGGAGGACGGCGACATCGTGTTCCACGGTCAGCCGGAGCACCCTTCGGGAGCGGTCCGGCTGACCGGCGACGACGACGGCACCGAGTGGCTGGAGGTGGACCTCCCGACCGTGGAGCCGGACATCACCCGTGTGCTGCTCGTCGGCTCGACGGAGGTCGGCGCCCTCCGGGACGTCACGGAACCGTCCGTGGAGGCGTTCGCGCCGGACGGCACCTCGGTCGTCCGCTACGAGGTGACCGACGCGGCGGACGAAACGGCGCTCGTGTTCGCGGAGTTGTACCGTCGCGCCGGCGGATGGAAGTTCCGCGCGGTGGGCCAGGGCTACGCGGACGGACTGACGGGGCTGGCCCGGGACCACGGCGTCGACGTGGCCGAACCGGGCGTCGCACCGGCGCCGGAGGCCGTCACCCCGGCGGCCGCGTACCCGGTGGAGTGGACGTTCGGCGCGGACTTCGCGCCGTACGTCGTGGTGGGCCGCGACGACGACGTCGTCACGGTCGGCCCCTCCGTTCCACCGGGCCCGGTCCTCGTGGACTTCGTGGCCGAGGAAACCGATTTCGTCGGGCTGAGCCTCGTCGACGAGCGGGGCAGGAAGCTGGCGTACGTCGCCCACGGCTCCGTACCCGACTACCGGGGCCGGTTCCTGGTGACCCTGCCGGACGAGGGGCCCCCGCGGTTGCGGGTGCAGGCGCAGGGGCTGTGGCGGCTGAGCGTCCTGCCGCTGTCCCACGCCCGGCGACTGGGCGAGGCGCGCGAAGGGTGGGGCCCCGAACCCCTGTTGCACACCACGGGCCCCACCAACGTCACCCTGCGGCACGAGGGCGCGAAGAGCGTGTTCCTCTACGTCCACGCGGTGGACGAGGCGGGTCTGACGAACCCCAGGTGTCTGGTCAACGAAACCAGTGGGTACCGGGGCACCGTGCAGTTGCCCGGCGGACCCCTCATCGTGGAACTGGCCGGCGGGGAAGGCCCGTGGAGCATGACCCCGGACGACCCGGCCGCCACCCGGAACCTCCCCGCGCCCCGCGTCACTACCGATCCCCACGGGCCGGCGCACGCCGCTCCGGCCGAGGCGCCGTGGACGTTCGGCGTCGACTTCACGCCCTTCGCGTGGACGGGGCGGGGCGAAGCCCAGGTCACCGTGGCGTCGGACGTCCCACCGGGGCCGGTGATCCTGGAGCTGATCGTCCGGGGCGGGAAGCGGATCTCGCTGCACACCCTCAACGAACACGGCTACAGCGAGAATGAGTTGCTGAGCCAGTGGGAGGGGGACGGCTTCCGCGGGCGGTACGTCGTGGTCGTGCCCGAAGACCGACCGCTGGGGGTGGAGGTGCGCGCGGACGAGGACTGGCAGCTGCGCGTCCTGCCCGTCTCCCACGCCCGCCGGCTCCACGAGGCCCGCCAGGGGCACGGCCCGGAGGTGCTGTTGCACACCACGGGCCCGGCCGACCTCACCTTCCACCACCGGGGCGAGGGGAGTGTGGCGCTCTGGTCCCACCAGGTGGACGGGGAGGCGGAACTGCCGCATCCCCACTTCCTGCTGGGCGAGGCGGGTGAACGGGTGGACACCGTCCCCCTCCACCGGGGACCGGTGATCCTGGCCCTGAAAGGGGATGTCGGCGACTGGTCCACCGCACTGGAACACGTTGTCTGGCCGGCCGCGGCCCCCGCTCCCCACCGGGTCGGGGAGCTGCCGACCGCGCCGCCGACACCCGTCGCGCCACCGGTCACGTCGCCGCAGGAGTTCGGGCCGGTCTTCGCGCCGTTCGCCGTGACGGGACAGCACAGCAGTGTCATCACGGTGCCCCCGAGCGTCCCTGCGGGCCCCGTCATCGTGGAGCTGAGCACCCGGGGCAACGGGTGCACCGGCCTCCACGTGCTGGACCGCCACAACGTCGAGCGCGAGGCACTGGTCAGCTCCACGCACCCCGGCTTCCGGGGCCGCGTGCTCGCGGAAGTGCCCGACGACGGTCCGCTACGACTGGCCCTGGAAACGGAACACGGCTGGAAGCTCAGGGTGTTGCCGCTCGCCGAGGCCCGGCACCTCGGGGAACCGCTGACGGGCAACGGGCCCGAAGTGCTGTGGCACACGGCGGGCACGGCCGACCTGACCGTGCGGTACCAGGGCGAGGACGAACTCATCGCGGACCTGATCGAGGTGCGCGGACGGCGGGACCTGCCGCCGAGCCGGCCCCTGATCGGCGAGAGCGGCAGGCGCGAGGAGACCGTCCCCCTGCCCGAGGGCCCCGCCCTGGTCGAGCTCACCCGGGCGGACGGTCCCTGGGCCATGGAGCTGAGGAACGTCCGTCCGCCGAGCGCCGCGCCGGCGGACGTACTGGAGCCGGTCCCGACCCGCCACCACGCGCCCGGTACGGCCGTGGACACCGCGACCGGCGGGGTGCGGGGCTGGCTCCACGGTCCGGTCTTCACCCCCTTCACGACCGAGGGCCGCGGGGAGCGGGTGGTCACCGTACGGAACGTGCCGGCGGGACCGGTGCTGCTGGAGTTCGCCCACGAGGGCGACGGCTACGTCGAGTGCAAGACGCTCAGCATGTGGAACCGCGAGGAGGACCACGTCTTCAGTACGAGCGTCTCCCGGGTGCGGCTCACCGCACTGGTGACGTCGCCCAAGCACCGGCCGCTGCGGATGCGGATACACGCGGAGGGCTCGTGGACCGTGCGGGTGCTCCCGCTGTCCGCCGCGCGCGAACTCACCGGCACCCTGACCGGGGAGGCGCCCGAAGTGCTCCGCTACAGCGGCCCCGCGGCCGATCTGCACCTGGACGTGAAGACCAGGCGAGACACCTACACCCTGCTGCGCGGCTACGAGGTCGAGGGGACGAGCGAACTCCCCGAGGGCGACACCCTGATCAGCGAGCACGGCAGGCTGAGTGCGATCAGGCCGCTCCCCCGCGGGCCCTTGCTGCTCCAGTTCGAACACGTCGAGGGGGTGTGGACGATGACCGTACACCCTACGGTGAGCAAGAGTTGAGGCGGCGTCAGCTGTTGACCCGGGCCACACCGACCCATCCGGGATGCGAGATGACTTAGGGTACCCTTACCAATCGTTCGTTCCCGTGGAGGACCCATGCCCCGTCGATCAGTGCTCAGCGATGGCGGGGGCTCGACCTGGGGAGTGGCCGAGTACGGGGACCCCGCGGGGCACCCCCTCGTCCTGCACCACGGACTGATCGGCTCGGCGGTGCTCCCGCATGTCTGGGACCAACTCGCCGGCCCGGCCGGGGTGCGCCTCATCGCCGTGGAGCGCCCCGGGTACGGGGTGACCCCGCCCCGGGAGATGTCCCGGATCGACGAGTGGGCGACGCTGTTGGAGCCGCTGCTCGACCGGCTGGGGGTCGATGCGTTCGACGTGCTCGGCATCTCGGCCGGCGCCCCGTACGCGTACGCCCTCGCGGCCCGCTTCGGGGAGCGGGTGCGCGGGGTGTGGGTGCTCAGCGGGCTCCCGTACGTCTGTGACGACGCGGTGCGCGGCCACTACCCGCGGGCCGCCGAGCCGGTCTGGACGTTCTACCGCGAGGGTCCGCCCGACGAGGTCGCCGCGAGCTTCGCGGCGGCGGCCCCGCGGTTCGCCGGGGCGTTCGCCACCTCGCCCACGATGCTCGCCGCCCTCGCCGAGGTCGACGACCACCACCAGCGGGGCCCGGCGCGGGAGGTCCGGCTCCAGAGCCGCCCGTGGGGGTTCACCCTCGCGGACGTCCGGCGTCCGGTCCGCCTGTGGCACGCCGTCGACGACGACCAGGTGCCGTTCGAGGCGGTCCGGGCGACGGCCGCGCTGCTGCCCGACGCCCGGCTGACCGAACAGCCGGAGCCCACCCATGTGCCCGCCGAGTCCAGCTTGCGGGCGCTGTTCCAGGAGTTGGCCGACCGCTGAGCCGCGCCCACCGGGGACGCGACTGAGGGTCAGTTGCCCTCGTGCAGCGGTCAGTTGGGGAGTCGGTCCAACAGCCACTCGCCCAGCTCCGGGGTCAGCGCGGAGTGACGGGTGTTCGTCTCGGAGGACGCGATGTAGTCGTCCACGTCGAAGGCGTCGGGGTCCAGGCCGGACAGGTCCTCGTAGAGGGATTCCTGGCTGATGTCGCGCACCGAGAGGGCACTGCCGGTCGGCACGAAACAGATCTCCGGATGGTGGGCGACGGCCGCCATGCCGAGCAACGGCTTGGTGAGGTTGTCCGCGGCGATCCCGAAGGAGTCCAGGGTGCCGCCGGGCGCACCGTCGAGTTCGGGCAGCCCGCGGTGGCGCACGTGCTCCTCGCGGAGCAGGTCCTTCAGATGGGCGAGCACCGCCTTGCCGTCGGGGGTCTGGGTCAGCAGGGTGGTCGGCTTCAGGCCGCCCTTGGTGACCTCAAGCGCGGGCTCCCCGGCGGGCACCCCGTTGCCGACGCCGTCCAGCCGGCCGTTGGCGAGCGCCAACAGCCGCGGGATGCGCGGCCAACCGCCCACCCGCTTCAACTCGTCGAGGAACTCCCCGCGCAACGGGTCCTCGGCCGGCGAACCGTGCACGGTCTCGATGTGCCGCCACAGGAGTTGGCGGGCCGCGGGGCTGTTGATCTGCTTGCTGAGCGCGGGCGCGACGGGCTTGAGGAAGTGGGCGAGCGCCTGGAGCGAGATCGGGATGGAGGCGCCGCGGTGCGGGCTGTCGAAGCTGAAGTAGGCGGCGGTCTGGTGGTCCATCCGCTGGGTCTCCAGCTTGGCCAGCGCGTAGCGGGTGATCAGTCCGCCCATGCTGAAGCCGCCGACGGTGAGCCGGGTGTCGCCGAGTCGTTCCGCGACGGTCCGCAGGATGCAGGCGATCGCCGTTTGGGCGTTGGCGAGGAGGGACGCCGACCGCTCGTCGTAGCCGAGCAGCACGAGGTCGTGGCCGCGCTCGCGGAGCCGGCTGACGAAGGGCAGTTGGCCGTTCTCCAGCCCGTGCCAGAAGGCGTCGAAGTCGGTGGGGCCGGAGTTGAAACCGTCCGAGAGGATGACCGGCCGGACCAGAGCCCGGTTCTGGTCGCCGTAGTAGACGCGGGCGGTGCCACCGGGCAGGGCCCAGGTCTCGTCGGCCTCGGGGGCGGGCGGCGGGGCCTGCTGGCCCTCACGAGCGAACAGGCCCCAGGACTGGACGGGGATCTCGGTCACGCGATCTCACCTCAGCGGAAGTAGGCGGCTGGGCCGCGGCGGAAGGGTGGGCGCCCGACAGGAAACCTAGCCCGCTGCACGTCACTTCACGTGGCCGGGAAGACACTTAGCGTGAAATCGATCATCCGCAGACAAACCCGCGTCCGGGAGTGCACGGGGGGCGCGCGGGTCGGGCAGCGCGCGAGCGCACACCACGCCACGCCGGGGCACAGTTGAACGTTCCGGCAGATCTCCCGCTCGTACGGGTGGGTTACCGCGGGAGGGCTGCCCGCCCGGTGCCGCCATCCGCTACCCAGGGGTCATGACGACGCAACCGGCCCGTGCGGGCGTGCGACCGGGGAAACTCCTCACGGCTCGCACGCTCCTCCCGCTGGCTCTCGCCCCGCTGCTCCTGTCCACCCCGACGCTCCCGGCGTCCCCCGCGCACGCCGCCACGGCGACGATGCAACTCGAAGACGCCCTGTCCACGCTCCCCACCGCCGAGGAGGACCGTTCCGGTTACACGAGTGAGGCTTTTCCCCGCTGGAACGCGGGCGCGGACCTCACCGACGGCTGCGACACCTTCCGCGAGGTACTGATCGCGGAGGCCGTCGAGTCCCCCGCCGTGGGCCCCGGTTGCCGGCTGTTGGGCGGCAAGTGGCACTCGTACTACGACGACCAGACCGTCAGCGACCTCGGCTCGTTGACCGTGGACCACGTCGTCCCGTTGGCGGAGGCGTGGGGTTCGGGCGCCTCCGCCTGGACCGCGGAACGCCGTGAGGCGTACGCCAACGACCGCGGAACGCCCACCACCTTGACCGTGGCGACCACCCGGACCGTCCAGGAGAAGGCCGACCGGGACGTGGCGAACTGGCTGCCGCTGGAGGGCGACAAGTACTGCCGGTACATCGGCGAGTGGGTCTCCACCAAACACCGCTGGTCGCTCAGCGCCGACAAGGACGAGGTGGAGGCGTTGAAGCTGTTCGCGGACAACTCCTGCGAGGAGACCGTCGTGATCTACGTTCCGGCAGCGGACTGACCCCCGCTTTCCCCCTACCCCACCGCCGCGCTCCGGCCCGGACCGCCTCCGGGCCGGAGCGGGGTCGGACGCCCGGGAGTCGGGGCGTTGGCGAGGATCGACCCGTGACCGGCCGTCTGGTCCGCACCGGCCCGGGACACCCGTGGCGGACCGCGCTGGCCCCGCGGACCCGCATGGGGTTGAGCTTCCACGTCCCCGAACAGGGAGCGGCCCGGGTGGGACTGTCCGGCGCGACGGCCAAGGGCGCGCCACCGCTGACCCGTTGCATCGCTCCCGCCGCCGACATGCCGGTCACCGAAGGGGCGTTCACGCTCCGGGACAGGTCACCGCGGGACGGCGCGGCGACCGCGCACTCACGGCACCGCTCGACGGCCGGCCGCACGTGCGAGACATCACCCGGACGGGTGGACCATCCGGGCATATCACTCGACCGTTTCCGCTGCGCGTGTCCCCGGGCCCCGGGTGCCGGATACCCCGGGTGCACGGAACGAGCAACGGATTGCACCGGCGTACAGCGAAAGCAGGCGATGGACGCATGAGCGAAGCCAGGAACACCCGCACGCCCCGCGGCGGGGCCCGCACCAGGGCCAGGATGACGTGGACCGCATGGGGGGCGGCGGCACTGGCATCGATGGCGACGGTGACGTCCGCGGGGACGGCGGCGGCGGACGAGACGCACACCGACTCGCACAACGGCCACCGGATCACGGTGATCTCCATCGGACAGATCGACGACCCGGCGGAGGACGTGTTGGAACACGCGGCGATCCTCGGCAGCGAGACCTCCACGGTCGGCTGACCCTACGGGCCGGCCCCGCCGAGCCCGGTCAGGACCCCGTCAGAGCACCCCGCGGGGCCGGAACTGGATGCTGATCCGGGGGCCGGCGGCCCGTGCGCTCTTCGGCACGGCGTGTTCCCACGTCCGCTGGCAGGAGCCGCCCATGACGATCAGGTCCCCGTGACCGAGGGCGTACCGGGCGGCCGTGCGGCCACCGCCCCGGGGACGCAGCAGCAGGTCGCGGGGCGCACCGACGGACACGATGGCGACCATGGTGTCCTCGTGGGCCCCGCGACCGATGCGGTCCCCGTGCCAGGCGACGCTGTCGCGGCCGTCACGGTAGTAACAGAGGCCGGCGGTGACGAAGGGCTCGCCGAGTTCGGGGCCGTAGCGCTCGTTCAGCGCAGCCCGGGCGGCGTCCAGCGCGGGGTGCGGCAGCGGGCGGCCCCGGCCGTAGTGGCACAGCAAGCGGGGCACGTCGACCGTCCGCTCGTACATCTCCCGCCGCTCGGCGCGCCACGGCACGTCCGTCGCGAGGCGCGCGAACAGTTCGTCGGCGCCGGACACCCATCCGCGCAGCACGTCCACCCAGGCCCCGTCGCCCAGCACCGTGCGCCGCACCCCGTCGAGGCTCCCGGGCCGCACCGCGCCCGCCTCGGGGCCCGGGCCGGCCTGATCGAAGAGTGAACCTTGCAGCGCGTGGGACATGCGTCCACCCTAGAACACTCTTCGCACTGGTGTGCGATTCGGAGGCTCGTTCGCGCCCCCGCATTCCCCCGGCGGATGCCCGGGACGCAATCCCAGCGAATTTACGACAGGAAAGCCTCGACATATAGCTGCGCCGCTGTGGTTCGTGTTCGAATCTCATACGCAACACAAAGGGAAGGGATTTCGTACGCACGCCAAAGGGGGACGGAAGCGGAAGCCGATCGCTTGAATTCATGCTGCCCGCTGCCCCTCAGGATTGCGGATCGGAATCCTGTTCCCCTACCGGAGCACCGTTTCCCGTAGCGACGCAGACAAAGAAACGAGAGGACGTCGATGATGCGCAGAAATACGACACTGACCGGGCTCGCCATCACCACCCTGCTCACCTTCGGAGTGAGCGGTCAGTCCCTGGCGTCCACCCCGGTCGACCCGCTCCAGCAGCAGATCAACGAGGTGCTGGCCAACACCCAGGGGGGCGTCCAGATCAGCCGCAACGAGATCTCCTGGGGCGACGGCGAGGCCATCATGTCGTTCCCGCTCCCCGGCGAGCGGAACATCCCGGCGGACAGCCCCGCCGCGCGCAAGATACAGGCCGAGGCCGCCGGATTACCGGTGTCCGCCCTGTCCGAACCGTCCGGCATCGACCCCGAGCCGGCACGGGACATCACCAGGCAACCCGACTGTCCCACCGAGGCCATCGGCAATGACTGGTACTGCTTCTACCAGCACAAGGACTACGGCGGTCGGCGCCTGATGTGGAACGAGGCGAAGTCCCGACACAATCCGGTGTTCTTCTCCCAGTACGACTTCAACAACAAGGTGTCGTCCTGGTCGAACAAGGGCGCCAAGACCATCACGGTGGCCAACCGCACCGTCACCGGGAACGACGAGAGCTGCAAGGACTACAACAACCCGATCGTCCTGTGGAAGGAGTACGCCCACACCGACGACCGGGCGGTCGACTCCACGGTCGACAACAAGGCCGACTGCTTCTGGACGACCTGGTGATCAGCGGCTGACGCGGCTGCCCGCGGGGGCCGGCCCGGGACGGGGCCCCCGCGGAACCCCCTATCTGCCGCGGTGTCGTTCCGGGCCGTCCGCCGGGCGCGGCACGGTGGGAGGGGTCTGGCCGGGCACGGTCGGCTTGGCGCCCGGGGGCCGGACCGCGGTGGTCGAGCGGCTTCGGGCCGCCGCGGCGACGGACTGGACGGGCAGGGCGGAGCCCGGTTCGCTGACCGTGCGGTGGGCAGCGGCGCCCAGGGCCTGCCGCTGCTGGTGTTCCTGCGCCCGCTGCTCGGGGGAGAGCGTCGCCCGCCGGGCGAGTTCGCCCAGGAGCCGATCGCCGACCACCGCGTGCCGTCCGGCCGCCTGCACCGCGCCCCCGGCCAGGGCGGAGTGGCGGTCGGCCAGGTGGTGCGCGAGGAGCTGTACGACGTCCGCGTCGGTACGGGCCGCCAACGTGGGGTCGGCCGCGGCGGGCGGGACACTGCGCAACGCGGCGGCCCGGGCGGACACCTCCCGCCACGGTTCGCCGGGCGTCGGCAGCAGCGGGACGGCGGAGCGGGCGATGTGGTCCAGCTCCGGCAGCGCGAAGTCGGGCGCGATCAGTGTCGCGGCGGCGTGCCGGGCGGCGAACTGGCCGGCCTCCGCGGGCGTCAGCACCCGGCGGTGTTCGCGCTCGATGGCGCCCACGAGCGTCAGCCGGTCGTCGGGGACGATCAGGCCCGGGGTGACGAACTGGGTGTGCACGGTGTCGCCGTTGCGGCGCAGTACCGTCCCCAAGTCGCCCAAGCCCTCGCGTTCGAAGGCCGCGGCCCCGCGGAGCACCCCCCGGCGCGCGGCCTCGTGGATGTCCGGGTCGACGAGTCGACCGTGCCCCTTCTCCTGGAGTTCCTCTAAGTACCGGGACATGATGCCCAGTCGGCTGACGGGCCCGGGGACGGCCACGTAGGCGGTCTCGATCCGGTAGGGCTCGACGCCCGGCGGCAGGGACGCCGACTGGATGCGGCGGCAGATGTCCTCGTACTCGGAGGGGCCGACCATGGCGGACTCCAACAGGATGTTGTAGCCGCGTTCCAGTGCGTACTCCTGGGCCTGCGCCCACCAGGCGTCCCCATCCGGCCGGACCAGCGCGTCGGCCTCCTGGGGCCGCTCGGCCTGCCAGCGCGCGTACTCGGGGTGGAGGGGGTTGTAGAAGTCCATGTTGATCCAGGCCACCGGACCGTTGCGTTCCAAGGCCTCCTTGACCATGCCAGTCACGGCCGTCTTCCCTGCTCCGGTCTGTCCAGCGACGATCACGGCGACCGGAGCGCGCTGAGGGGCGCTGCCGTCCAGGAAGACGGGTGCGATCCGCTCGCGGAAGATGCGCCGGTTCTCCTCCGGCGGCAGCTGTCCCTCGGTCGTCGGGCTCATGTGGCCTCGCCCGCGAGCAGGCGGCGCACCGTCCGGGCCATGGCGTTGGCACGTTCAATGGCCTCCGTGTCACCCGGATGCAGCTGGAGCTGAGCACGGTTGAGATCCCACTGTTGGCGGAGCAAGTCCTCCTCGGTCGCGGGGTCGGCGTCGGGCAGCGCAGCGGAGATCAGTGCCACGGCGTCCCGCAGGTTGGCGAGTGCCACCTCATAGGGCAAGCTGCCGTACAGGCCGCCGGGGACCGGCTTCACGTGCGGGAGGATCGGGTCGTACGAGGAGTCGTCGCTCATGTGCGGGTCATGCCTTCCAGGGAGTCCAGCGGGGTCAGGTGGGCGGTGTCGCCCCAGGCGGACAGCCGGAGCCGGTCGCCGTCGCCGCTCCAGTGCGACAGGGAGGCGTTGGGGACCGGCGGCAGCCGTTCCGGTGCGGTGGCCCCGATGCCCGCGAGCACGTAGCGCAGGGCGATGACCACACCGTCGTGCGCGACGACCAGCACCCGCCGACCGGGGGCGGCCCGCCCCAGGTCGGTGACGAACTGTCCGACCCGTACGGCGACGTCGGTGAACGCCTCACCGCCGGGCGGCCGGTAGCACCACTCGCCCAGCAGTTCCCGGCGCTGCGCCTCCTGCGGCGACCGGGCGCGCAGCGCGGCCGGGGGGTGCAGTTCGAAGACGCCCATCTCCCGGTCCCGCAGTCGTTCGTCGACCAGGACGTCCGGCCGCGGGGCGCCGAGTGCGGCGGCGCGGTCCGCCATGACCTCCCAGGTCCCCCACGCCCGGGCGAACGGGGAGCAGACCACCAGGTCAGGACCGGTCCCGGGAGCCCGCCCGGCCAGCCAGTCGCCCAGCGCCCCCGCCTGCGCGGCGCCGAGGTCCGACAGCGGGACGTCCCGGTCGCGGCCCGGCACCGGGGCGGTGGACCCGGTCGCCTCCGCCGCGGCGAAGGCGAGGTTGGCGGTGCTCTGCCCGTGCCGGACGGCCCACAGGTCGGCCAGCGCACAGGGCGGCACCAGGCCGGTCGACGGGGCGTCGGCGGCAGGGGAGGGGGAAGGGGAAGGGGAAGGGGGTCGTAAGCTCATGGCACCTCTCACGGAGTCTGTGGAGCGGCGCGGCACGGTGCGGAACGGGCCGAAGCGCACCGCCCCGGGCGTGGCCCGTAGCTTGCCCGGCTCGCCCCGGGCCCGTCCACAGCGCCGCTCGCGCCCGCCCGCCGGCCGGGGGCCCCGCCCCCGGATCACCGGCGCCGACGCACCGTCCGCCCCTCCACGTGCCGTAAAACACAGCGCCGCCCGCACGCCCGCGCCGTAGGGTGACCCGCATGCAGGTGATTCAGTCGACCAAGCTGGCCAACGTCTGTTACGAGATCCGGGGACCGGTCCTCGAAGAGGCCATGCGGCTGGAGGCGGCGGGCCACCGCATCCTCAAGCTGAACACCGGCAACCCGGCGGCCTTCGGCTTCGACTGTCCCCCGGAGATCCTGGAGGACATCCTCCGCAACGTCGGCGACGCCCACGGGTACGGGGACGCCAAGGGCCTGCTCGCCGCGCGCCGCGCGGTCGTCATGCACAACCAGACCCTCGGCATAGAGACCGACGTCGAGCACGTGTTCGTCGGCAACGGCGTGTCCGAGCTGATCGTGATGGCGATGCAGGGCCTCCTCGACGACGGCGACGAGGTCCTCGTACCGGCGCCGGACTACCCGCTGTGGACGGCCGCCGTGTCCCTGTCCGGCGGGACCGCGGTGCACTACCGCTGCGACGAGCAGTCGGACTGGATGCCGGACCTCGCGGACATCGAGCGGAAGGTGAGCGACCGCACCAAGGCGATCGTCATCATCAACCCGAACAACCCGACCGGCGCCGTCTACGACGAGGAGGTGCTGCGCGGGCTCACCGACATCGCCCGCCGCCACAACCTGCTGGTCTGCTCGGACGAGATCTACGACAAGATCCTCTACGACGGCGCCACGCACACCCCGACCGCCGCCGTCGCCCCCGATCTGCTGACCCTCACCTTCAACGGGATGTCGAAGGCGTACCGGGTCGCCGGGTACCGGGTGGGCTGGATGGCGATCTCCGGGCCCCGCGCGCACGCCGAGTCGTACATCGAGGGGCTGACGATCCTCGCGAACATGCGGCTGTGCGCCAACATGCCCGGCCAGCACGGGGTGGCCGCCGCCCTCAGCGGCCGACAGACCATCGACGACCTGGTGCTGCCCGGCGGGCGGCTCAAGGAACAGCGGGACACCGCGTACGAACTGCTCACCCGGATTCCCGGGGTGACCTGTGTGAAACCGCGGGGGGCGCTGTACCTGTTCCCCCGGCTGGACCCGAAGGTCTACAAGATCAAGGACGACCGGCAGATGGTCCTCGACCTGCTGCGCGCGGAGAAGATCATGGTGGTCCAGGGCACCGGTTTCAACTGGCCGGAACCCGATCACTTCCGGGTGGTCACCCTGCCCACGGTCGCCCAGCTCACCGAGGCCGTCACCCGGATCGGGACCTTCCTGGACGGCTACGGCCAGCGCTGACCCCCGCGACCGGGTGATTCGCCGTACGGCAATCGGCCCGGTGGGGGTGTCGCCGCGGTCCGCGGCCTACGCGCGCGTGCGACAACGGCGTGCATGAGACCACTCCTTCCCCGGTCACCGGGGCGCGGTTCGCAGGAGCCGCCGCGCCCCGGCACCGCCCGGTCCAAACGGCGCAGACGCGCCTGGACCCTGGCCACCGCCTATGCCGTGGCCGCCGCTTCCGCCCCGTTGATCGCCTTCGGTACGGCCGCCGCCCCCGCGGTCGCGGCGCCCCTGCCCGGGGGTCTCGGCCCCTGTGTGCCGGGTGACTGCCCCGACCCGTTCCCGCCGATCAGCAACGGCCCGATCATGGGCCGCGACAACGGCATCAACATCTTCGCGGGCGGCGACTTCCGCGTCCGTGAGCGGGCCGCCGAGGCCGAGGGCCGTGTGGTGGTCCTCGGCGACTTCAGCCAGGACAAGCTCGCGGGCGCCAGCTCGATCTACAACATCGGCATCGTGGGCGTGGGGTCGCGGGTGCCGCCGCCCGACGGAGCGGACTTCCTGACCACGGGCGGCGACGTCACCGTGGCGGCCGGCGAATCGCTCCTGGCCGACGGTGGAGTGGTCCGCCACGCCGGAACGGCCACCGGCACCATCACCGGGACGGTCGTCCAGGACCCGAACGCCGCCGCCCCCTACACCGCGCTGCGCGACGAGCTCACCACGGCGAGCCAGTGTTACGCGCGCGATGCGCAGGGCACCCGGCCGGCGACCGGCACGGCGGTGAACCAGGGCGGTCAGACCGTCTTCACCGGGGACAACACCTCGGCGCTCCAGATCTTCAACGTCAACTTCGACCTGACGACGGGGACCGGAGCGCAGCAGGGCCTGGTCTTCCAGAACATCCCCGCGAACGCGACCGTGCTGGTCAACGTGCTCGGGGCGAACCGCACCCTCAGCACCTACAGCGGCAGCCCGTTCGACACGGACCCGCTGAATCAGTTGCGTTCCCGGCTGCTGTGGAACTTCCCGGACGCCACGACGGTGAACCTGGCCGGTACCGGCCAGTTCCAGGGCAGCGTCCTGATCGGCAACCAGGCGTCGGAGACGACGGTCACCCTGCCGGGGACGAACGGCCGTTTCTTCAGCACCGGTTCCATCACCCACACCAGCCCCGCGGGCGGTGGCGGCGGGCAGGAGTTCCACTCCTACCCGTTCAACGCGACCAACCTCCCCGACTGCGCCGTGGTGCCCACCGAGGGCCCGGTGCAGGTCGTCAAGCAGGACGCCGAGACGCAGGCCCCGTTGGCCGGCGCGCAGTTCGAGCTGTGGCAGGAGACCAACGGGCAGGCCGGCCTCCAGACCACCGGGGCCGACCCCGACACCCAGGTCGGCGCGACCTGCACGACCGACGCGAACGGCGAGTGCACCCGTACCGTCGAGCTGGGCACGTACTACTGGCGGGAGACCGCGGCTCCGCCGGGCTACGACCTTCCGGCGAATCCGGTGTTCGGGCCGCTCACGCTGGGCGTGGACGACCTGCCGGACGGGGTGAGCATCGTGGCGCCCGACACCCGGACCCCGGTCACGGGTGCGGTCAGCGTCCTCAAGCAGGACTCGGTGACCCAGGCTCCGCTGGCGGGTGCGGTGTTCCAGCTGTGGGAGGAGACCAACGGGGTTCCCGGTCTCCAGACCACCGGCGCGGACCCGGACACCCAGATCGGCGGCGCCTGCACCACGCCGGCGAACGGCACGTGCAGTCGCACCGTCGAAACGGGCACCTACTACTGGCGGGAGACCCAGGCGCCGCCCGGGTACGACCTGCCGGGCAACCCGGTGTTCGGTCCGTTGGTCCTCACCGACGAGAACGCGCCGACGGGTGTCACCGTCACCGCGAACAACACCGCGACGGCGCCGGTCACCGGTGACGTCACGGTGGTGAAGAAGGACGCGAGCACCGGCGCCAACCTGGCCGGAGCCGTGTTCGAGCTGTGGCAGGAGACCAACGGGGTCCCCGGTCTCCAGACCACCGGCGGCGACCCGGACACCCAGGTCGGCGGCACCTGCACCACGCCGGCCAACGGCGAGTGCACCCGTACCGTCGAGACGGGTACGTACTACTGGCGCGAGACCCAGGCGCCCCCCGGGTACGAGCTCCCCTCCAACCCGGTCTTCGGTCCGCTCGCGCTGACGGACGAGAACGCCGGGACCGGGGTGACCGTCACGGCGAACAACGACGCGACGGCTCCCGTCACGGGCGCGGTCAGCGTCGTCAAGCGGGACGCCACCACCCAGGCCCCCCTGGCGGGTGCGGTGTTCCAGCTGTGGGAGGAGACCAACGGCATCCCCGGTCTCCAGACCACCGGCGCCACCCCCGACACCCAGATCGGCGGTTCCTGCACCACGCCCGCCAACGGCACGTGCACCCGCACCGTCGAGGTCGGCACCTACTACTGGCGCGAGACCCAGGCGCCCCCCGGCTACGAACTGCCGGGCAACCCGGTCTTCGGTCCGCTGGTGCTGACGGCGCAGAACGCCGGCACCGGGGTGTCGGTCGACGCCGACAACAACGTGACGGAGCCGCCGGTCACCGGTGACGTCACGGTCGTCAAGAAGAACGCGAGCACCGGCGCCAACCTCGCCGGAGCCGTGTTCCAGCTGTGGCAGGAGACCAACGGCGCCCCCGGCCTCCAGACCACCGGCGGCATGCCGGACACCCAGGTCGGCGGCAGCTGCACCACCGGCGCCAACGGCGAGTGCACCCGTACCGTCGAGGAGGGCACCTACTACTGGTACGAGACCCAGGCCCCGCCCGGGTACGAGCTCCCCTCCAACCCGGTGTTCGGCCCGCTGACCCTGACGGCGGAGAACGCCGAGACGGGGGTGACCGTCACCGCGAACAACAGCGAGACGGCTCCCGTCACCGGCGCGGTCTCGGTGGTCAAGCAGGACGCGGAGACCGGTGACCCCTTGGCGGGTGCGGTGTTCCAGCTGTGGGAGGAGACCAACGGCATCCCCGGTCTCCAGACCACCGGCGCCACTCCCGACACCCAGATCGGCGGTTCCTGCACCACGCCGGCGAACGGCACCTGCACCCGCACCGTCGAGGTCGGCACCTACTACTGGCGCGAGACCCAGGCGCCCAACGGGTACGACCTGCCGGCCGACCCGGTCTTCGGCCCGCTGACCCTCACCGAGGAGAACGCGGAGCAGGGCGTCAGCGTCGACGCGGACAACGCCGCGACCGCCCCGGTCACCGGCGCGGTCACGGTCGTCAAGAAGGACGCGACCACCGGCGCCAACCTCGCCGGAGCGGTCTTCGAACTGTGGGAGGAGACCAACGGTCAGGCCGGTCTCCAGACCACCGGCGGCGTGCCGGACACCCAGATCGGCGCCAGCTGCACCACCGGCGCCAACGGCCAGTGCACCCGCACGGTCGAGGAGGGCACCTACTACTGGCGCGAGACCCAGGCCCCGCCCGGCTACGACCTGCCCGCCAACCCCGTCTTCGGCCCGCTCCACCTGACCGAGGACAACGTCGAGCAGGGCGTCAGCGTCACGGCCAACAACACCGAGACGGAGCCGATCACCGGTGACGTCACGGTCGTCAAGAAGGACGCGGACACCGGCGCCACGCTGGCCGGAGCCGTGTTCCAGCTGTGGGAGGAGACCAACGGCATCCCCGGTCTCCAGACCACGGGTGCCGACCCCGACACCCAGATCGGCGGCACCTGCACCACGCCCGCCAACGGCCAGTGCACCCGCACCGTCGAGGAGGGCACATACTACTGGCGCGAGACCCAGGCGCCCCCCGGCTACGACCTGCCCGCCAACCCCGTCTTCGGTCCGCTCGTGATCACCGAGCAGAACGCGGAGCAGGGCGTCACCGTCACGGCCAACAACACCGAGACGGCGGCCGTCACGGGTGAGGTCACCGTCGTCAAGAAGGACGCGGAGACCGGCGCCAACCTGGCCGGAGCCGTGTTCGAGCTGTGGCAGGAGACCAACGGGCTTCCCGGTCTCCAGACCACCGGCGGCGACCCGGACACCCAGATCGGCGGCACCTGCACCACCGGCGCCGACGGCGAGTGCACCCGCACCGTCGAAACGGGCACGTACTACTGGCGCGAGATCCAGGCGCCCCCCGGCTACGAACTCCCCGCCAACCCCGTCTTCGGTCCGCTCCACCTGACCGAGGAGAACGCGGAGCAGGGCGTCAGCGTCGAGGCGGACAACGCCGAGACGGAGCCGATCACCGGTGAGGTGACCGTCGTGAAGCGCGACGCGGACACCGACGCCACCCTGGCCGGAGCCGTGTTCCAGCTGTGGGAGGAGACCAACGGCATCCCCGGTCTCCAGACCGCCGGCGCCGACCCTGACACCCAGATCGGCGGCACCTGCACCACGCCCGCCAACGGCGAGTGCAGCCGCACCGTCGAGACCGGCACCTACTACTGGCGCGAGACCCAGGCGCCCGACGGGTACGAACTCCCCGCCAACCCCGTCTTCGGCCCGCTGGTCCTCACCGAGGCCAACGCCGAGGAGGGCGTCAGCGTCGACGCGGACAACACGAAGACGCCGGCCGAGGAGAGCACCATCAAGGTCGTCAAGACCGACGCGAAGAACGGTCGCCCGCTCGCCGGGGCCGTCTTCGAACTGTGGGAGGAGACCAACGGCGTTCCCGGTCTCCAGACCAGCGCCTCCGGCTCCACCCCCGCCGACACCCGTGAGGGTCCCGGCTGCTCCACGGACAGCGCCGGCCTGTGCGTCTTCGACGAACTGGACCTCGGGACGTACTACGTGCGCGAGACGGCGGTGCCCGAGGGCTACGTCCTCCCGCACAACCCGGTCCGCGGACCGTTCGAGATCACCGACGAGAACGCCGGTGAGACCGTGACGGTCAACGTCGCCAACAAGCGCGGGGAGCCCGGCAAGGGCAAGTAACACCCCTGCGGGGAACCCCGTTCCCGCGCTGACCGGCTGAGGCCGGGGACCGCCACCGCGGTCCCCGGCCTCACCGTTTCGGCCCACTCCCCGGGGCGCGCCCCGGCGCCGACTGGTAGCTCTGGTGGGACCCCGACCGGACGGAGGCCCCGATGAGCCCTGTTGACGACGGCATATCCGCCACGGACGCGCCGGCCGCCGCCGGCCTCGGGAGCCGCGTCGGGGTGCTGCTCCGGGCGGGCTGCTGGCTGCTCGCGGCCGGCGCGGGACTGGCCCTGGGCGCGCCCCCTGCGAGCGCCGTGGGCGCCGTCCGGTCCGCGGTGGAGTGCACCGCCTCCACCGGTCCCTACCAGCGGCAGTTGGAGGAGCACCTGGAGCGGCCGGTGGACGGGGTGCAGTCGCCCGAGGACTGCGCGGCGATCCGCGCCTTCCAGGAGGCCGAGCGGATCGTCCCCGCCGACGGGTACGCGAACCTGCTCACGTACCGGGTGATGACCGCCGTCCGGGCGCGCGCCGACCCCAACGCGGCGGGGCTGTGTCCGGACCGTACGTACCTCGTGACCTGCATCGACCTGGACCGGCAGCTGCTGTGGGTGCAGCGGGGCGGGAAGGTGCTCTTCGATCCGGTGCCGGTGCGCAGCGGACGCGACGGCGAGGAGACCCGCACCGGCTGGCACGTCATCTACTGGCGGAACAAGGACCACGTCTCGACCCTGTACGACAACGCGCCGATGCCGTACGCGCAGTTCTTCGACGGGGGGCAGGCGCTGCACGGGCGGCCCGACGACCTGTTCGACGGGGGCGGCTCGGCGGGCTGTGTGAACCTGCGGTTGGACGACGCGGCGGTGCTGTGGGACCTGCTGGCCGTGGATGACGCGGTGTACATCTGGGGGACCAAGCCGGGGACGGTCGACTGAGCCGGTCGGCCGTGTCGATCGGCTGAGCGCCCGGTACGTCCGGCGCACTCCCGCGCGCCCCCGCGCACGCGTTTCCCGTCCGAAACCTTCTACGCGACTTCGCTCAGTTTTAGAATGAATCTAAGCTAGGATGGGTTCGTCACCGCACAGGAGGCCCGTCCCATGTACGAACCGATCCGCACGAAGTCGGTCCACACGATGGCCGACTCCCCCCGCGCCGCCGACTATCCGCACCGCTCCCGCGAGGAGGAGCTGGACATCCAGCTCGCCGGGCACCTGTCGGCGCTGCTCGCCGTCACGGACGAACTGCGGGCCCTGACCCCGGGCCCCGACCTCGACCGGGCCGCCGAACACATCGCCGGACGCATCGCCCGGCTGCGCGACGGAGCCGCGCCCGTACGGTCGACGTCGGTCACCACCGTCACCGGACCGGGCCGCGCCCGCTCCGTCGCACTCCACCAGCGCGCCCACGCCCTGGCCGGCCGCGCCCTCGTGGTGGCGGCCTCGCGCGCGGACACCGCCGCCGCGATCCTCGCCGCCGAGCGCATGGACGCGCACGCGGCGGCCCTCGCCGGCGCGGAGCGCCCCGCGGAGCGCCCCGCGGAAGCTCCGGCGGAGGTCCCGGCGGAGGTGGTCGCGGAGCGGCCCGCGGAGGTCGCGGTGGACGCCGAAGCGGCCCCCGCCGCGCACCGGGCGGCGCGCGGCGAGCGGCGGCGGAAGGTGGCCGCGGCCCGCTGAACCCCCGACGCGGCGACGTGCGCACGGCGGTGAGCCCCCGGAGGCCGTTGTCCTCCGGGGGCTCACCCCTTGCTCCGCGCGGGGCCGGGGCCCGCGTCCACCGGGTGGGCGGGCGCGGTCCCCGGCCCCGTACGGAGCGGCCGTCCGCCGGCTAGGGGAAGGACCGGCGGATCGTGGTCCGGGGCCCCTGGGGGCCCGTGACGGGGTCGTGAGGCTCAGCCGAGGCGCTGCACCAGAGCGCGGTACTCGTCCCACAGCTCCTTGGGCGCGTGGGAACCGAAGGTGTTGAGGTGCTCGGGGACCAGGGCCGCCTCCTCGCGCCACACCTCCTTGTCGACGGTGAGCAGGAAGTCGAGGTCGGCCTCCGAGAGGTCCAGGCCCTCGGTGTCCAGGGCTCCCTTCGCCGGCAGCACGCCGATCGGGGTCTCGACGCCCTCGGCGGTGCCGTCCAGCCGCTCGACGATCCACTTCAGGACCCGGCTGTTCTCACCGAAGCCGGGCCACACGAACCGGCCCGCGTCGTCCTTGCGGAACCAGTTGACGTAGTAGATCCGCGGCAGCTTCGCCGGGTCCTTGTCCTTGGCCACGTCGACCCAGTGGGCCATGTAGTCGCCCATGTTGTAGCCGCAGAACGGCAGCATCGCGAACGGGTCGCGGCGCAGTTCGCCGACCTTGCCCTCGGCGGCGGCGGTCTTCTCGGAGGCCACGTTCGCGCCGAGGAACACGCCGTGGTTCCAGCCCAGGGACTCGGTCACCAGCGGCACGGCGGTGGCGCGGCGGCCACCGAAGAGGATCGCCGAGATCGGCACGCCCTTCGGGTCCTCCCACTCGGGCGCGATGGTGGGGCACTGGGCGGCGGGCACCGTGAACCGGGCGTTGGGGTGTGCGGCGGGCACGCCGGACTCGGGGGTCCAGTCGTTGCCCTTCCAGTCGGTGAGGTGGGCCGGGGTGTCCTCGGTCATGCCCTCCCACCAGACGTCGTTGTCGTCGGTCAGGGCGACGTTGGTGAAGACGGAGTTGCCCCACAGCGTCTTCATCGCATTGGCGTTGGTGTGCTCGCCGGTGCCCGGGGCCACGCCGAAGAACCCGGCCTCCGGGTTGATCGCGTAGAGCTGGCCGTCGGCGCCGAAGCGCATCCAGGCGATGTCGTCGCCGATGGTCTCGACGGTCCAGCCCTTGATGGTGGGCTCCAGCATGGCGAGGTTCGTCTTGCCGCACGCCGAGGGGAACGCGGCGGCCACGTACTTCGCCTCGCCGCTCGGCGGGGTCAGCTTGAGGATCAGCATGTGCTCGGCGAGCCAGCCCTCGTCGCGGGCCATCACCGAGGCGATGCGCAGCGCGTAGCACTTCTTGCCGAGCAGGGCGTTGCCGCCGTAACCGGAGCCGTACGACCAGATCTCGCGGCTCTCCGGGAAGTGCGAGATGTACTTGGTGCTGTTGCACGGCCACGGGACGTCCGCCTCGCCCTCGGCCAGCGGGGCCCCCAGGGTGTGGACGGCCTTCACGAAGAAGCCGTCGGAGCCCAGCTCGTCCAGGACGGGCTGCCCCATGCGGGTCATGGTGCGCATCGCGACGGCGACGTACGCGGAGTCCGTGATCTCGACGCCGATCGCGGAGAGCGGCGAGCCCAGCGGGCCCATGCAGAACGGGACGACGTACAGGGTCCGGCCGCGCATCGAGCCGCGGAAGATCCCGCCCTTGCCGTCGACGCCCCGGAACACCTCGCGCATCTCGGCGGGGGCGCGCCAGTGGTTGGTCGGGCCCGCGTCCTCCTCCTTCTCGGAGCAGATGAAGGTGCGGTCCTCGACGCGGGCGACGTCGGTCGGGTCGGAGGCGGCGTAGTAGGAGTTCGGGCGCTTGACCGGGTCGAGTTTGCGGAACGTGCCCTTGGCGACGAGTTCCTCGCACAGGCGCTCGTACTCGGCTTCCGATCCGTCGCACCAGACCACGTCGTCGGGCTGGGTCAGCTCGACGATCTCGCTCACCCAGCTGAGGAGGCCCTGGTGGGTGGTGGGCGGGGTGAGAAGGGTGTCGCCGGTGGTGCCGGGAGCCGCGATATCGCGCGCCACGATTGCTCCTAAATGAGGGTTCGTTGTCTTCCGCCCCTTGGGGGCTGCGACCCGGATGCTTCACGACGTGAGTGAGGGCTCACGCCTCGGCGCTCATCCGGTGCCGACCGCACTCATTTGATCCTCCGACGTTGTTGCGCATATGTCCAGAGGGCTTCACAAGTGAGCGGCGTGAGCCTCGCCACGGTGCGCCACCGGCGCGGACCGCGGGGCGCACGGGGACCGCGCGCCCCGGCACGGCACACGAGGCGCCCCCGACCCCGTACGCCGGGCGCACACCGGGGGCGCACCCCCGGACGCGCCCCAGGGCTCCGACGGGGACTGGAGGGCGGCCGGACGGGGGGAGATGATGGACCTACGGAGGCGTAGGTACCATGCCGAACATGACTGTGCCTGTGCCCGCACGCCCGGATTCACCAGGTCCGAAGGACGACCGAGCCCCGGAGCCGGGCGGCGCGCGCCCAGCCCTCTCAGTCCCCCACCAGACGGACCCGCAGCCCATGACGCAGACGCTGACACCGGATTCCGGCGCGACCGCCGCGTCCACGGGAACCCCGGAACTCAAACCGAAACTGCGCGGCTGGCTGCACGCGGGCATGTTCCCGGCGGTCCTGGTCTCCGGACTGTTCCTGACGGCCCTCGCCGACTCCACCCGGGGCCGCATCGCCTGCGGGATCTACGTCCTCACCGCCTGCCTGCTCTTCGGCGTGAGCGCCCTGTACCACCGGGGCAACTGGGGGCCGCGCGCGGGCGGACTGCTGCGCCGCCTCGACCACGCCAACATCTTCCTGATCATCGCCGGCACGTACACCCCGCTCACCCTGCTCCTGCTGCCCGAGGCCAAGGGCCAGTGGCTGATGTGGGGCGTGTGGGCCGCCGCGGCGGCCGGGATCGTCTTCCGCGTGTTCTGGGTGGGCGCCCCGCGCTGGCTGTACACCCCCTGTTACATCGCGATGGGCTGGGCGGCGGTCTTCTTCCTCCCCGACTTCCTGCGCACGGGCGGCATCGCGGTCCTGGTCCTGGTGATCGTCGGCGGGCTCCTCTACAGCGCGGGCGGCGTGATCTACGGCATCAAGCGCCCGAACCCGTCACCGCGCTGGTTCGGTTTCCACGAGGTGTTCCACTCCCTCACCCTGGCCGCGTTCGTCGTCCACTACGTCGGCATCTCCCTCGTGGCCTACCAGCACGGATAACCCCCTCCACTCCCCCGGGCCCAGGTGGCCGCGGCTCCCCGCCGCGGCCACCTTTTTCATGCCCGGACCCCCGCACCCCCCGACTCATTCCCCATCCGAACCCCTGGACCATATTGACAGCAACTCCCAAATGACAGCTACTCTCACTTCATGGTCACCCTCCACCCGACGACCGACACCCCGCCCCACCCCCGCCGCTGGTGGGCCCTGGGAGCCCTGGTCGCCAGCTTCCTCGTCCTCGGCTTCGACCTCACGATCCTCAACGTGGCGCTGCCGACCATGGCCGGCCAACTCGACGCCTCCACCGGCGAACAACAGTGGATGGCCGACGCCTACGTCATCGTCTTCGCCGCACTGATGCTGCCCGCCGGACTCCTCGGCGACCGCTACGGACGCCGCCGCCTGCTCATCGCCGGACTCGCCGTCTTCCTCCTCGGCTCACTCGCCGGCACCCTCGCCGACGACGTCCCCACCGTGATCGCCGCCCGCGCCGCCATGGGCATCGGCGGCGCCCTGATCACCCCGCTCGCCCTGTCCGTCCTCCCGACCCTCTTCGGCCCCGACGAACGCGGCAAGGCCGTCGCCGCGGTCACCTCCGCCTCCGCACTGGGACTGCCGCTCGGCCCGATCGTCGGCGGCTGGCTCCTCGACCACCACGGGTGGGGCTCCGTCTTCCTGATCAACGTCCCCATGGCCGCCCTCGGCATCACCGCCTGCGCCCTGCTGCTGCCCGAGAGCCGCGACCCGGCCGCCCCGCGCCTCGACCTCACCTCCACCGCCCTGACCGTCGCCGGACTCGGCACCCTCGTCTACGCGATCATCGAAGCCCCGCACCGCGGCTGGACCGACCCCCTCACCCTCGGCCCCCTCCTCACCGGCACCGCCCTCGTCGCCGCCCTGGTCGTCCGCGAACGCGGCGCCCCCCGCCCCCTGCTCGACCTGGACCTCCTCACCCGCCGCCCCTTCCTCCTCAACACCCTCACCGCCACCCTGGTGATGTTCGTCCTCGCGGGCCTGATGTTCGTCCTGCCCCCGTACCTCCAGACCGTGCTCGGCAACGACGCCTTCGGCACCGGGCTACGGATGCTGCCGCTGATGGGCGGCATGCTGATCGCCGCGAAGGCGTGCGCACCGCTCGCCGCACGGTACGGAGCACGTGCCGTGATCAGCGGGGGGCTGGCGGTGCTGACCTGCGCCGCGCTCCTCGGCAGCCGCACCGAACCCGGCTCCGGCTACGGGTACGTCGCCCTCTGGCTGGGCACCGCAGGAATCGGCTTCGGCTTCGCGGTGGTCGCCGCGATGGAAACGGCACTCGGCACGCTGCCCGCCGACCGCGCGGGCAGCGGCTCCGGCCTGCTGATGACCGTGCGGCAGATGGGCAGCGCCCTCGGCATCGCCCTACTGGGCTCCCTACTCTCCAGCACCTACGGCGCCCGCGTCACCGGCGACGCCACCGCCGCACTCCCGCCCGGGGCCACCGACACGGCACGCGAATCGGTCGTCGCCGCCCACCTGTTGGCCGAGCGGCTCGGCGCGCCGGAACTGGCCCGGGCCGCGGACGCCGCGTACCTGGACGGCATGCGACTCGTCCTGGTGGTGTGCGCGGCCGCCGCCCTGCTCACCGCACTCGCGGCCCTCACCCTGCTCCCCCCGCCCGGGGACGGCACCCCGCTGCCCCCGCCCGGGGACGGCACCCGTCCCGCCGATGGCCGACAATGAGGCCATGCCCGCCACCGCACCTCCACCGTCTCCCGTGGACCCGTCGCAGCTCGGCCTGCGGGAACGCAAGAAGCTGAAGACCCGCGTCGCGATCCGCGAGGCCACGTACCGGCTCATCGCCGAGCAGGGCTACGAGGCGACGACCGTCGAGCAGATCGCCCAGGCGGCCGAGGTCTCGGCGAGCACGGTGTTCCGGTACTTCCCCACCAAGGAGGACATCGTCCTCACCGACGAACACGACCCGGTCATGGAGGAGGCCCTCCGCAACCGCCCCGCCGAGGAACCCCTGCTCGACTCCCTCCGCCACGTCCTGCGGCAGACCATGGAACATTCCATGCGCCACGAACCCGAGGTCACCAAGCTCCGCATGCGCCTGATGGCCGAGGTCCCGGCGGTCCGTTCCCGCAGCCTGGAGAGCATGTCGGTGACCGGCGGCATGCTCTGCCGGGTCATCGCCGAACGCACCGGCCGCGACCCCGCCGAACTGGAGGTCCGCGCCTACGCGATGGGCCTCGTCGGCACCCTCTTCGAAACCTCCCGCTACTGGGCGGAACGCGACTACCCCGACGACATCGGCGACCTGCTCGACCGCGCGCTGACCGTGTTCGCCCAGGGGCTCGGACCCGGCGTCGCACGCGCCAACCAGGGCGGCCCCACAGGACGTTGACGTCGAGAAGCTGCCGGACACGCTCCCCGGGCCCTGCTGAAGTGGTGTGCGCACCCCACGCCCCCCCCCCGCAGGACGGAACCCGATGGCCACCGCAGCGCTCAGCCGTTTCCCTTCCCCACCCCCGGCGGCCCCGACCGACGCACCACGCTCACCGTTCGTCTCCTGGCTGGCCGTGGTGTCGGTGGCCCTCGGCATCTTCGTCATCGTCACCACGGAGATCCTCCCGATCGGCCTCCTCACCACCATCGGCACGGACTTCACCGTCTCCGAGGGCACCGCCGGCCTCATGATGGCGCTCCCCGGCGTCCTCGCCGCGGTCTCCGCCCCGCTCGTCACCTCGGCCCTGGGCACCACCGACCGCCGCCCGGTCCTGGCCGCGTTCGTCCTACTCCTCGCAGTCGCCAACTTCCTGGCCGCCGCCGCACCTTCCTACTGGCTCGTCCTCGTCTCCCGGGTCCTGGTCGGCATCAGCATCGGCGGCTTCTGGTCCGTCGGCGCGGGCCTCGCCGCCCGCCTGGTCCCCGCCGCGTCCGTCGGGCGCGCCACGGCCGTGATCTTCTCCGCGGTGCCGCTCGGTTCCGTGCTCGGCGTACCGCTCGGCACGTACATCGGCTCCACGGCCGGTTGGCGCGTCGCGTTCCTCACCATGGCCCTGCTCACCCTCACCGTCCTGACCCTGCTCCTCCTCGCCCTCCCGCCCCTCCCGCCGCAGCGCCCGGCCAACCTCTCGGTCCTCGGTGACCTGCTCCGCACCCCCGCCACCCGGTACGCCCTGGCCGTGACGTTCCTCGTCGTCCTCGCCCACTTCGGCGCGTACACGTACGTCACCCCGTTCCTGGAACAGGTCCCCCGCCTGGACCCCGACCTCGTCACCGGCTGCCTCCTGATCTACGGCGCCGCCGGCATCGCAGGAACCTTCCTCGCCGGCTCCGCGGTGTCCCGTGCACCTCGCGCCGCCTTCGGGTGCGCTGCGGCCCTGATCGCGGTCGCGACGCTGGCCCTGTCGGTCTTCGGCCACTGGGGGGTGGGCGCGGTGGCCCTGCTGATCGTGTGGGGCGTCGCGTACGGTGCGGTGCCGGTCTGCTCCCAGACCTGGTTCGCCCGCGCGGCTCCCGGTGCGACGGAGGCGTCCTCGGTCCTGTTCACCTCGTCGTTCCAGGCGACGATCGCCCTGGGCGCGCTGGCCGGCGGAACGGTCGTCGACCACGCCTCCACGTCCGCGGTCATGGCGGCGGGGGGCGCTACGGCGATTGTGGCGGTGGCGGTCGTTGGCGTGGGGGTGCGGCGGGTGGGGGTGGTGGGGTGAGGTGGCTGCGGTGGTGGGTTGCGTTAGGCGCGGCTGCTCGCCGGCTCAGGCGCAGCCGGGGCATGGCAGGCCCTCCAGGGCTGACGGCGGCCGGCGGCGTCCTGCGCCATCACGTAGTCAGAGAAGTTTCCTACCCTCCAAGGCTGATGAGGACCCGCCCGGCCGCCTCAACATGCGCGCGGCTCTCGCCCGGTTTCCAACCCTCCAGGGCTGATGAGAACGGTCGTCGGGGTCCAGCTCGGGGTGCTGGCACGGCTGTTTCCAACCCTCCAGGGCTGACGAGGACCCGTCTGCCGTGTCGCGGTGGAGGCCGAGGAGATCACGTTTCCAACCCTCCAGGGCTGATGACGACCTGGAACGGGGTACGCCGCACGGATTGCTGAGCTTGAGGAGTTTCCAACCCTCCAGGGCTGATGACGGCGGGCATGGACTGGGCCATCTCGTACGCGGACACCTTGTTTCCAACCCTCCAGGGCTGATGACGGCGGCACGCGGCGACGTCCGCGCGGAAGCGCTTCATGTGTTTCCAACCCTCCAGGGCTGATGACGGCCGCCCGGCTCGCCGCAGCCGCGGCCGAGCAGCTCGCGTTTCCAACCCTCCAGGGCTGATGAGGACGACCACTACGGCAACCACGCGGGGCACTTCAGCCCCTCGTTTCCAACCCTCCAGGGCTGATGAGGACCCGAGGGTAAAGTCGCAGGTCAACGCACCCCCGTGAGCGACGCAGGAAGGGGAAAGTGCAGCGATCCGCTGGTAGTGCATCACCGCAGGTCAGAGGATGTCTCCGGGGCCGCCGAGGACGACGCCCAGGGTGTTGGCCTCGATCATGTCGGGGACCTCGCAGTGTACGAGACGATGCTGTCGTAGTTCGGGTCGATCACCGTGCTCAGCGCAGCCATCAGAGCACGGTACTGCGCGGCCGACAACTCGCCCTGGAACACACTGCGCTGCGTCCAGTGGAGGTACTTGCGGCAGGTCTTGAGGACCTTCGGGTTGCGTTCGACGGCCGTGTCGTAGACGAGGATCACGAACACCCGCCGTCACCACCAGGGCCGGAAGGGCTTGTAGGGATTGCCTTAGAGACAGAGGCGCACCAGCTTGAGGGCTTCCAGGTGGATCAGCTCCTCGTAATTGACCTTGCGTTTGAGGGTCCGGTGGTGCACCGTCTTCGCCAGTTCGTCCCTGACCAGCGCGGCGACCTTCTTGCGACCGTCCTTGCTGAGGGATGCCCTGCCCACTTCGGTCTCGAAGTCATTCGGCCTGAGGGGCTTGAAGGGTTCTGCCAGGTCGAGGGCCAGGGTGTTGCGCCGGCGGTCCGTGTCCGCGTGGAGGAAGCCGATGGCCGGGTGGAGCGGTGTGCTCCGCAGGGCGGTGAGAACCCTGGCGTAGACGATGGAGTTCAGGTAGCTGACGAAGGCGTTGCCCGCATTGGTGGGCGGGCGACGAGTTCGAACGTCCAGGCGCAGCCGCGAAGGAAGTTGGGTGTCCAGGAGCGCCCAGCCGGTACGACGAAAGTTGCCTTCCTGGCCCATGATCATGTCGCTGTCCGTGCAGTCGGGCAGGGCGGCGCGTAGGACTTCCAGTGCCGGGTCCAGGTGGTCCGTTTCGAGTGCCGCATGGTTGCCGTAGTGGTCCAACACGTGGATGGCCACACCGTTGCGACTGAGTAGCGACAAGGCCGAAGTATTGATGTCAACGCGGTCGAAGGCGACCAGGTCCCGGATGTCTGTGATGGGGATGCGGACGGGGCTGCTGTCGGGGCGTTCCACCCGCACGCTGTTGTCCTCGCGGCGGATGCGACAGGGTTCGGTCAGCCAGTAGGTACGGCCCACGGCGGCCATCAGGTGTCTCCCCAGCAGTAGTCAACGTATGAGCAGCCCCGGCACTCGCTCCGTTTGAGGCGGTCCGGGGGCCCGGCAGCGGCAAGAGTCGCCCGGGCCCGTCCCTCGGATTCCTCCGCCTCGCTGCGGGCGTCCGCGTCCCAGGGGACGTTGACCGTTCGGCGAATGAGCGGATAGTGGACCGTTCCGCCGCGCACCGCGACGCCTCGCCGCTCCAGGAGGAGGCAGTAGTGGCGGACCTGGGCCGCGTGTGCCGGGGACGGGGAGCGGGAGGACTTGGTTTCATGGACGACCGCGCCGGCGGTGACCCAGTCGATCTTGGCCTCGCCGAGGTCCACGTCCCGTCGGCGGGTGAACGTGGTGGCGTCCACGACCTCACCGAAGGCGACCAAGTCGCTGCGCTGCTCGGGGCGGTACCCCTGTCCGTACAGCCAGAGCTGGCGCGGGCAGTGGTGCAGGTACTTGATGTGGACCCCGCCCACCGGGGCCGCGGGGTCAGGGGTGGTCACAGGATGGTCTCCGGGTCGTCGGGGGGTCGTAGGCCCGTCTCCGGGTCGTACTCGGCCTTCGTCACCCGCACGCCCAAGCTCCGGTCGAGGTGTACGTCGTACTGCTTCAACTGGACGTAGCTCAGGGGGATGAGGAGGCCGGCGGCGCGTAGGGCGTGGCCGTCGGGGCCGGTGGTGAGGGTGCGGTACTTCTCGACGTCGTCCACGTGCAGGACTTCGACTCCGTCGAACTGTTCGTCCAACCGCCGTGCGAACTCGGTGCGGTCGTGGAAGGGGTCGGGGAAGGAGAGGAACGCGGCCGTGAACCCGTCGCGGGCACGGCGGGCCCTCGCCTTCCAGCTGACGCCCCACTCCGTGTCGTACGCGAGGGCGAGCAGCCGTTCGACGTCCTCCTCGCTGAGCGTGTCGGCTCCCGCGCCGACCAGGGTGGTCAGGGCGAGCCAGGACGCGTTCACGGCGCCCTTCTCGTAGGGAAGGTGGCCCTCGGAACGGTGGACGCGGAACTCGACGGGGCCGTCCGGGTGGAGTCCGCGGCGGTTGACGCGGCCGGCGCGCTGGGCGACGGCCTCGACGGGCGCGTTCTCCACCGCGCCCCGGTCGAAGTCGAGTTGGAGGGAGACCTCCACCGCTTGCGTGGCGACGGTGAGCCCGCCGCGGGCGCCACGTTCGCCGGGCCGTCGTTCCGGGTGGCGTGCCAGCAAGCTGCGTTCGACGGCGTCACGGTCGCGGTGCTTGAAGCGGGAGTGGAGGAGCAGCGCCGGGTGGGTGTCGTCGGGGCTGGCCGCGGCCCGCGCGTCGGGGGCCAGCTCGCGGTAGAGGGAGCGGGCGGCGGCGACCGTGTTGACGACGGCGAGGACGCTGTGGCCCTCGTGCAGCCAGGTGCGGAGGCGGTCGACGCCGGCCGGGGCGGTGAGGGGCTCGGGGTCGAGGGTCAGTCGGTGCCGGACGGGACTGGTGCCCCGGGGTGCTCGGCGGAGGGCGACCGGGTGGGTCAGGCTTTCGTCGATGACTTCGGTGAGCGGTGGGGCGAGGGTGGCGGAGAGCACGGCGACCCGGCTGCCGAGCCGTTCCCACAGGCCCATGGACGCGCAGAGCCGGCCGAAGGTCTCCGGTTCGTAGGCGTGGAGTTCGTCCAGGACGAAGACGGAGTTGGCCTGTTCGAGGAGGGCCGAGGAGTGGGTGGGGCCGGCGATGGCTCCGCGCAGGAGTTGGTGGGGCGTGGCGACGCGGACCCGTTGGGTGAACAGGCGCATGGCCCCGGCGCGGGCCCGCGCCTGGCGGGCCATCGCAGCGGTCGGGGCGGACGGAGCAAGCGGGTCGCAGTCCTCGGCGGCCTCCAGGAGGAGGGTGTGGGCGACGGTGCCGTGCAGGAGCCCGATGTCCGGGGTGTCGTCCCCGGGCGCGGGTACGAGGTCGGCGGCGAGTCTGCGGCGGGCGGCGTTGAGCGAGACGCGGTACGGGAGGACCCACACCAGGCGGGGCAGCCCCGGCATGTCGACGATCTGCCGGGCGGCCCAGGCCAGTCCCGCTTCCGTCTTGCCGCTGCCGGTCGGGGCGATGAGGACGAGGTGTCCGTCCACGTCCGCGGCGTCCCGCTGGTGCGGGTGGGGCGGGTACGGGAGGCGGGCGAAGTAGTCGCCGGGCAGCGGCAGATGGGTCTGGAGGTCCACGTGGGCGGAACCGGCGTGGTCGGCGAGGGTGAGTGCACCCTGTGCGAGGACGGCGAGCAGCCCGCGGTCCGGCGGGACCTGCCGGCGCCAGGTGTCGAGGAGGGTGGCGAGGAGGCGGCGGGCGCGTTCGGCCAGCGGTGTGCCGTCGTCGTGCGGCGGATCCACGGCCAGCGCGCCGGACAGCCAGGCGGTCAGCTCCCGGTGCAGCCGTCGGGTGACCTGGATCAGTTCGCCGTCCGGGCCGGGCGTGCGGCCGAAGGCGTGCTCCCAGCGGGTTTCGGCGTTGTACGTCTGCGCCAGGCTGGGTTTGGCCCCGGTCCCCGCTACGGGTCCGCCGGACGCGGAGTGCAGGGCGCGGTGGTGGGTGGCGACCAGCGTGGCGACCATCAGCCGGTCGTCGTCCGTCCAGTCGCCGGCCGCGGCCATGAGGTCCACGTACGCCAGTGACAGCACCTCGTGCCGCTCGCCCCAGTACGGTGCGCCGGGCAGCAACTGGCGTTGGAACCCTTCCGCGACCTTCCCGGTGTCGTGCAGGAGGGCCGCCCGGCGCACCCGCGACCAGAAGGCCGGTTCCGTGGCCAGGACACCGGCGTTCGCGAACCGCGCCTCGATCTGCGCGACGGTGTCGTGGACGGTACGGGAGTGGGTGGTGAGGCGTTCCGGGTCCCGTACCGGGGCGGACTTGGCGCGGACGTCCCGTAGGCCCCGTGCCGTGGAAGTGCCTTGCCCCCGGGCCCCGTTCACGGCTCCAGTAGCCACACGGCCTGCCCGGTGTCGTCCTGGTGGGCGCCCCGCACGGGTTGCACACCGGTGGCCGTCTCGCACCACAGGTAGTCGACCCACCGCGTGGTCAGCCGGTCCGTCGACGTACTCGCCGCGAGCTGGTGCACGGTCGCGGACGGCACCCGGTGCGCGTCGGAGGGCGCAAGGGCGTGATCCACTACGGCGCGCTCGGCGGGGCGCAGGGTGATGCGGCGGAGCTTCAGCGGGTGGACGACGTCCTGCGAGCGGCCGAGGCGCAGCGGCCAGCGGGGGCGGCGCAGGGCGCGGGCGATGCGGTCACCGTCCTCGCCGGGCAGCCACAGCGTGAGGTGGACGTCAGTGAGGAACGGGCGGTCCCTGATCGTCATGCCGCCCTTGCCGGGACGCACCCGACCGGAGACGGCCGGGTTGCGACCGTCGGCGGCGATGGGGTGGTACGTCTCCGCGTCCACCCCGCTGCCACCGGCCCGGGCCGCCATGCCGAACGCCAAGGACTCGGCGGGGCGGCCCGTCGCCGCGGCCAGCAGCCCCCGCACCGTGGAGGGCGGCGGGAGCGGCAGGCAACGGCTGACCCCGGGGAACAGCGGGTCGCGGAAGGAGGCGACGGGGGCCCAGAACTCGGCCCGCCACACCGCCTGGGACTCTCGGCGCAAAGGGCTCACCGGGCCGGGTCGTCGAACCAGCCGTCGAGCCGGCCCCCACGGAGGTCGCTGGCCAGCTCGCGCAGAGCGGTGCGGGGGTGCGCCAGGGTGATCGTCTCGTTGGCGATCTCCTCCGCGCACGCCTTCTCGAAGTCGGCGCGCAGGTCGTCGCGGAAGCCGGGTCGCCAGCCGATCCGTACGGGGGCCTGCCACTCCCCCGCCCAGGCCGCGAGTTCCTGCCGCAGCACCTCGCCACGCACGCGCAGCCCCGCGCCCTCCTCGCCGTCGATGCAGTGGGCGAGGGGGTTGATGCCGCCGTTGAACGGGACCATGACGATCAGCGCGGGCACCCGGTCCCCGTAGTGGAGGGCCTGCTTCGCGCCGCCACTGAGGTGGGCCAGGGCCTCCAGCAGCAGGGCGGCGCGGTTGCGGCGCTCCTCGATCGGCAGCCGGACGGCGGGCTGGTCCCGGAAGGTGGTCGCGGTGGCCCCGGCCTGGATCGCCTCGCTCGCGAGGAGCGCCTGCTCGGCGGTCAGGTAGTTCGGGCGGCCGACGCCGTTGGTGTCGGGCATCGTGAACGTGCCGATCCGCGGCAGGTCCAGCAGGAACGGTGCGGCCAGGTCGGCGGTGTAGAACTCGTGACCGTGCAGGACGGGCTCCGGGACCCCGCGGGACATCACCCCGAAGTCCTCCGTCGGGTACACCGGCTCCACCGACATCAGGGTGCCCAGCAGGAACGGACTGTCCCGCAAGGTCGTCGCCGCGTCGTCCTTCTTCGCGCCCGCCCGCATGTACCCGAAGAGGTCGTCATCGGCGTAACGGACGGGGTCCGCGTCCGTGTTGGCCTTCTGCGCCTTGTTCTGCGCCTTGCCGACCCGGGTGACCGGCGACGGTACGGCACCCAGCTCCACCATCCCGTCGCGCAGCCAGCGGCGGGCCGCCTGTGCCGACACGTACGGGTACCGCTTGCCCCTGATCCGGGCCAGCTTCACCCGGGCCTTGGTGTCCTCGCCCTTGCCGTTGTTCGGCGCGCCCGCCTCGACCGCGAGCACCATCTTCCCCGCCAGATACGCCATTACGCGGGCCCCATCTCTTCCTCTTCGTCTTCGTACTCTTCGGCGCGCTGGTGGTTCGACTGCTCCAGCAGCGCTTCCGTCCGCTGCCGCTCCTCCGGGTCCACGGGGGTGTCGTTCACCGTCACTCCGCGTTCCTGGAGCAGTTGGACGACCGTCGCGGACAGCAGCATGCGCAGTTCCCAAGTCCGGGGGCGCCGCTGGATCAGTGGGCTCCAGTCCTCGGGCCCGGACGGCGCCGGTCGTCCGTCCAGCATCAACCGGTACTGCGCCTGGGTGAGCAGCACGCCGAGTTGGTAGTCGTTCAGCGCGGCATTGCGGTACTCCGCGAACCGGCCCCTGGGGCTGCCGCTCCCGTGCTCGATCCAGTCCGCGATCAGCGTCGCGACGGGCTTGAGGTCGGGTGTCATCCCCAGGATCTCCTCGGCGTAGGTGAACGCGAGCCGGGTCAGTGCGGCGCGGTCCTCCGCGCACCAGCGACGGTCCGACCCGCTCAACAGTTCGTGGACCTGGCCGAGGAACGAGCGGCTACGCCCGTCCTCCGCCTCGAACAACAGTCGCGCCGCTTCGTCGGGCCCCCGCGCCACGAGCTGGCCGGTGCGGTCCACGCGGGTGAGCCCGATCTCCAGCAGGCGCCAGCCGCGGCGGAGCACGGCGTTCCCGTCCACCCGCGCCAGGAACGCGGGCACGGCGCGGCGCGTACGGGTCACCCGCAGCCACGGTTCCTGGTTGTCGTTCTTGAACGACCACAAGGTGGACGCGGCGAAGTCCCCGTCCCGGACGGCCCTGAGCGCGCGCACGGCGACGAGTTCGGACCGTGTCCCGGCGGGCATCCGCTCGAACCCGAGGTGGGTCACCCGCCGGGCCCGCAACACGTTCTGCGCTACGAAGTCCCGCTCTGCGTCCTCGTTCTCGCAGGTCAGCACCGTTGCCGAGCCGGCCGTGAGCCAGGCGCCGTACGGCAGCGCCCACATCGCGACGCGGCAGCCCCGGCAGACCGGCCAGCCGGGGACGCCCGGCGGAAGCGTGTTCAGCGCACGGTCCGTGTCGTACAGGGGCAGGGTCGACTTCGTCCACACGACGGTGGTCCCCGTCCCGCAGAACGTGCACGGGCGGAGGGTCGCCGCGGCCTGGACGGGCTCCGTCTCCGGTTCGCGGTCCGGGCGGAAGAGCAGGGCGATGTCCGGACGCAGGACCGTCGATTCCTTGGGACGTTTGCTGTGCGTGGCCTTGGAGTTCGGGTACAGCGCGAACAGGACCTTCCACCAGTCGTACGCGGCCGTGTCCTTCGCCGCGGTCGCGGCTGCTACGACGTCCTCCACGATCTCCGCGGCGACGGTGTCGAGGTCGGTGACGGTGACCTCGTCCGGTCGGGCCCGACCCGCGAGGACGGCCACGGCCCAGGCCCCGCCCCGTTGGAGCGGGTGGCGCGTGGCGATCACGGGTCGTTCCGGGGCCGCGGTGGCGACGTTCACTTGATCCACCCGAAGCCCTGCACGGTGTCCAGCCCGAGGCCCCAGGACCGCAGCGCCTCAACGAAGCGCCCGTCCGCTTCCATGGCCACGCGTACCTGGGCCCCGATTCGGGGTGCGCCCCGTACGGTGAACCTGCGCCGCGGCCCAGCTTCTACGACGCTCAGGTCGGCGGGTGCGGGCAGGCCCAGCAGGTCGGCCTTGTGCGTGAGGTTGTGGTGGAGTCGGTCCAGGTAGTGCGGGTCGCCCGGGAGCACGTACCGGCTGTCGTGCTTCACGATCACCGGGGTGAGCGTCGCCAGTTCGACCATTCCGGAGGTGGGCGGGACCGCCACGTCCAGCGCGACGCCCCGCACTCGTAACCTGGCGGCGCCCCAACGGATTTCGGTGCGCGTCGAGAGTGCGGCGACGAGCGCGGAGGCGATCCGTGGTTCCGGCGACCCGAACCACAGGGAGCCGTCGGTCGAGGTCGTGTACACGCCCTTGGTTCGGCGCGCGCCGCGGAACTGTGGGCTCGTCGCACCCAACGGCTTGAGCGACTGCCCCTTCCAGCCCTCGTCGTGGAGCGTTCTCGCCAGGTCGGCGTCGTGGCTGCTCAGCAGCTCGTACACCACACCTCTCGCGGGTCCGTGCACGTCGTCCCACGACAGGCTCGGTACGTCCGCTTCCACGTCAACTCTGACGCGCATGCTCCCCCAACTCGATTGGGTCCGCTGGCTGTTGCTACCTCGGCTGACGGCACCTGGTGATGTTCACGGGCCCGCCGCGCCGACCGGCAACGAGAACGGTAGCGACGTTTGGGCGTTCGGGGCGCCAATACTCATAAAATCCGATGCGGGGTGCTCTGGTTTGGTAGTGGGGAGCTGGGGGGCGCGCGGTCGCGACGGCTGCTTTTGGGCCGGGCGGCGCCGTAGGGTGGTGTGCGCGGGGGCGCTCTCGTCCGTGCGGAGTCGGTACGTGAGCACGCGTTTGACCTGCGGTGATGCAGTACCGGCGGATCGCTGCAGAATTCGCCGCCTGGGCCCGCTGTTTGACGGCTCCGAGCTGGGACTTTACCTTCGGGTCGTCATCAGCCCTGGAGGGCTCGCAACCCGAGCCGAGCACCGGCCCCGGAGGAGTACTCCGACGCATGTCGTCATCAGCCCTGGAGGGCTCGCAACTCGACCTCGGCGACCGCGCGGACGGCGTCGGGCCCATGTCGTCATCAGCCCTGGAGGGCTCGCAACGCGTCGACCCGGAACGCCACGCTCACCAGCCCCGCGGGTCGTCATCAGCCCTGGAGGGCTCGCAACGGTGGGTGCCGCCGAGGCGACGGAGCTGCTCCTCTAGTCGTCATCAGCCCTGGAGGGCTCGCAACTTGGGATTGACCCCGACACCGGCAAAAACGGGTCGCCGTCGTCATCAGCCCTGGAGGGCTCGCAACTGGAGTGGGAGCCCGCCCCGTAGCGGGATCGAAGCGTGTCGTCATCAGCCCTGGAGAGCTCGCAACCGGCCGGGGCGTGTTGTCCTGCATCATGGGTCTGCACGTCGTCATCAGCCCTGGAGGGCTCGCAACACCGCAGTGACCCGCGAGGTGCGCGGCTACCTGGTCGTCATCAGCCCTGGAGGGTTCGCAACGGGGCCGTGGGGTCCGGTGCACGGGGTGATGATCCAGGTCGTCATCAGCCCTGAAGGGCTCGCAACAACTGGTTGGTGCGCCGGTCGTCGCCGGAGTTGTTGCGGTCGCCATCAGCCCTGGAGGGTTCGCAACGGCAGGACGCCGATGTACTGGTCGCGCAGGGCGGTCGTCGTCATCAGCCCTGGAGGGCTCGCAACAAGGGCACGACGCGGATGCTCACCAACGGGTGTTCCGTGTCGTCATCAGCCCTGGAGGGTTGACCTCACCCCCGCGCGGGCCGCGCCTTGCCGTCCAACGCGAACCACACCGACTTGTCCAGCGGGGACAGTCCGCCGTGCACTGAGACGCCCCAGCGGTCAGCCATCGCCTCCACCAGCATCAGCCCACGCCCATGCTCGTCAGCGTCCTCCGGGAAGGATCGCGGCATGGGCGGGCGGCTACCCGGTTCGCGATCCGTCACGCGGACGGTGACGGAGTCGACTCCCACCGTGGCATCCACGGTCACCAACGCGGCCCGCGTGTGCTGGAACACGTTGGTCACCACTTCAGATACCAGGAGGCGGGCCGCATCCATCAGCGCCTCGTGCCCCGCCTCGGCCAGCAGCAGGGCGACGAGATCCCTGGCGAGCTTGGGCGTCGTGCCGATGTTGGGCGCGATGAACCGGTAGCTACGGCTTGAGACGTCCGCTGGGATGGACATAGGTACTCCTCTTTGGCGTGCCCGATCGTTCCAACTGTCGTGCGTGTCAACACATTTCGTCCGGCCACAGCTCTCACCGGCACATCTTGACGGTAGGGCACACCCTTGGAACGGCACAAGGTTGGAACTTAAGGACCACCCTTGAGAGTGGACCCACAGTCACCGAAGGCGGCACACTCGTACACACGAAGGAAGTTGAGGAGTAGCTCCATGCCCCCACGCAGCCACCCAACAGCGCGCCAGGCGCGCCTCGGTGCCGAACTGCGCAAGCTCAGAGAACGGGCAGGCATGTCCGGTCGCGACGTCGGCGCCTTTCTGGGAGGCGAGCGCGCGACGGTGAGCCATCTGGAGTCTGGCCGGCACGGGATCAGCGCCGAGCGGCTTCGCCGGCTGGTCGCGTTCCTGGGCGTGAACGACCCTGAGTATGTGGACCTGCTGGCCGGTATGGCCGAGGAGCGGGGTGCTCAATGGTGGACCGAGTACAAGGGCCTCCTCCCGCCCGCACTCCTTGACATCGCGGAACTTGAGCACCACGCCAAGTACTTGCGGACCGTGCAACTCCTCGCCGTACCCGGAATCCTGCAAACGGACGAGTACGCGCGGGCCATTTTCAAGACGAGCAACCCGGCACTTCCCGACGCCGAACTCGATGTGCGTGTGCGGCAGCGGATGGCTCGACGGCGCATTCTCCAACGACAGTCACCGACGCCCTTGGACGTGATCATCCACGAGGCTGGACTCCGCATGCGTTATGGAAGCCGCAAGGTGACGGGGTCTCAACTTGAGTTCCTTCTCGGCGCGTGCGACTGGCCCTCGGTCACCGTGCGCGTGATCCCGTTTGAAATCGAGGCGTTCTCCGGATACACGCAATCGATGCTGTTCGCTGGGGGGCCAGTACCGCAGCTGGACACCGTGGAAATCGACAATGCTCACAGCGTTGACTTCCTGTACGCGGACACACAGCTCCATCAGTGCCGCGAGCTGATCAGTTCTGTGTCGCGCGTGGCTTTGGACCCGATCGCGTCCCGAGACTTCATCCACCACGTCAGCCAGGAGATGTGAGCACACCATGAGCGCAGTGATTCGCTGGCAGAAGTCCACGTACTCCAACGGAGACACCCAGTGCGTCGAACTGGCCAGTACAGCTAACGGAATTCTCCTCCGCGAAAGCGACGCCCCCGGCACCGTAGTGACCACCACCCCCGCCAAGCTCCGCGCGTTCCTGCTGGGCGTCAAGGCGGGCGAGTTCGACCACCTCATCGACGAGGCGCCCACGGGGCAAAACCCGTAGCCGTACCCCACCGCACGGATGACATGCTGAGCCGGTGAACAAGGACAACGCCCAGCAGATCACCGTGGAGGTGGCCCCCGAGCTGGCGCTCTTCGTGCCGCACAAGCGGCGCCAGGGCCCCACGGAACTACCGATCGACGGGACGTCCAGCCTCGGCCACGTGGTCGAGTCGCTGGGCGTCCCGCTGACCGAGGTCGGCTCGCTGGACGTCAACGGGGACACGGCGCCCACCGGCTACGTACCCCGGGACGGGGACCGCGTCCGCGTCACAGCGGTGGTCCGGCCGCAGCAGGTGCCCGGCGCGCCGTTGCGGTTCCTGCTGGACGTGCACCTGGGCACCCTGGCCCGGCGGATGCGCGTACTCGGCATCGACGTCGCGTACGAGGCGGTGGACATCGGTGACCCCGCGCTGGCGACCCGTTCCGCGGCAGAACGACGCGTGCTGCTGAGCCGGGACCGGGGGCTGTTGCGGCGCCGGGAGCTGTGGGCGGGGGCGTTCATGTACAGCGACCAGCCCGATGAACAACTGCGCGACGTGCTGGGCAGGTTCGCGCCCGAGTTGCGGCCCTGGACGCGGTGCACGGCGTGCAACGGCACGTTGGTGAGCGCGTCCAAGGACGAAGTGGCCGACCGGGTCGAGGCCGGAACGCTGCGCACGCACGACGTGTTCGCCCGTTGCACGAGTTGCGGGAACGTGTATTGGCGGGGTGCCCACCACGACCAGTTGGAACACATGGTCGCCGATGTCCTCGCCGAGTTCGGTCCGGCGCGTTAGACGATCGAAGCGGACCCGCCAAGACCGGGGGCCGGTGCCCGTACCAGGTACGGACACCGACCCCCGGGCGTCAGCGGCGCTTGCCGCGTAGGTCGCCCTTGCCGCAGGCGATGCCGTCCCGGTCGGGGTCGAGTCGCTGCGGGTCGGTCTCGCCGTTGACCTTGAGCCGGCCGTAGTCGTGGCGGGCGAGCCAGTCGCAGCGGGCGGCGGTCGTGGCCTTGACCTGCGGCGGGTAGTCCGTCGGCACGCAGACGCCGGCGGCGCCGTAGTGGCGGTCGCAGCCGGAGACGGTCGGGCTGACGGGCTGGGACGCCCGCTTCTTCAGCGGCTTCCGGGGCTTGGCCGACAGGTCGTCCGCGAAGTCCTGGACGTGCGGGGCCGGCGCCTCAGCCACACCAGCGCCCTGGTCGGCGCCGCCGTGATGACCGCCGTGGCCGCCCGATCCCGGGGAACCGGAGGCCGCCGGGCTCATCGCCGCGGGCCCGTCGAGGCGGACCCACTTCGCGACGGACGGCACGCCGTTCGCGTCGGTGGCGAAGAGCATGTACCAGCCGGGCGGGGCGAGGTTGGGGTTGCTGGTGACGTTGAGGTCGATGGTGTTGCCGTTGACGGTCAGGGGCAGGTCAACGAACCGTTGGTTGGGGTCGGAGGAGTGGGTGACCGCGGAGGGGCGGATGAGTTGCGCCTTGGTGATCGCGCGGTCGACGGTGATGCGTTGGGTGGAACCGTAGGTCCACTCGTTGTCGGCGACGGAGGTGATCGCGGGGCGGGGGCCCTTCATCAGGTAGGGCGGGGTGTAGATCGAGACGTTGTGGTTCCAGGTGTTGCTGCCCGGGTTGTCGCCGGTGGACATCACGCGTCCGTCGGGGAGCAGGAACGACGAGGAGTGGTAGCCGCGGGCCTCGGGGTCGGTGGCGACCTTGTCGAAGGTGCGGGTGACCGGGTCGAAGAGCGAGGAGGAGAAGACGGGGTCGGCCCGGTTGTGCAGGGAGCCGCCGGTCTCCATGACCTTGCCGTCGGGCAGCAGCACCGCGGACACGTACATCTTGCCCTCGTCGCCGGTCTGCGGGACCTGGCCGCCGCCGCGGTCGACGGTGCCCTGCGGGAGCGGGGGTCCGGCGGTGTACCGGGGGTTGGGGTCCTTGAGGTCGATGATGTCGGTGAGGCGGTTGGCCTTGGGGTTGGTCTCGATGTTGCCGCCGCCGATGGTGAGGACCTTCTGGTCCTGGGCGGGCGGGAGCAGCACGCTGGCGGACTGGTCGCGTTCGTCCTTGCGTTGCAGGCCGGGCACGTCGGTGATGGTGTTGGCGTCGTAGTCGTAGACGGAGGCGCCGGTGCCGGGGGTGCCGTTGCCGAAGACGTGGCTGCCGGAGTAGAAGAGGCGGCCGTCCTGCATGAGGATCATGGACGGGTACAGGCCCCAGTAGCTCCAGGTCTGCTTGACCTGGTGGGTGGGCAGCCACCTGTTCTGGGCGGCGGAGAAGCGGTCGGCGGTGACGGAGCCGGTGGAGTCGTCGCGCAGTCCGCCGAAGGAGAGGACGTCACCGTTGCCCATGACGGTGGCGGACGGGTACCAGTGGCCGTCGTTCATGTCGTTGGTCTTGGTGTACGTCTCGGTGGCGGGGTCGAAGACGTACGAGTCGCGGTAGCCCTTGTAGCCGTGTGAGCCGTTGGCGGCGGGGTAGGACAGGTTGCCGCCCATGACCAGGACCTTGCCGTCGCGGAGTTGGACGTGGCCGGCGCAGAACATGTCCTTGGGGGTGGGGACGATCCGGTAGGAGCCGTCGGCGGGGTCGTAGATCGCGGAGGTGAAGGTGCCCGCGGCGAAGGCTTCCTCGCTGTTGCCGGAGCCGGCGATGAGCAGCACCTTGCCGTTGTGGAGGACGACGGCGTGGGCGGAGCGTACGGGGTTCTTGGTGGGGAGGACGTCCCAGCGGCCGTCGCGGCACTCGGTGGGCGTGCCGGTGCACAGCGGGTCGGGCGGGTCGACGGCGACGGCGTGCATGGCGTAGTCGTCGGTGGTGACGGAGCCGACGCCGTAGACGGAGACGCCCCAGGTGATCTGGTCGGTGCCGGGCGGGATCGGCGGGGTGCGGACCTCGACCCGCTCGTAGGCGGGGGCGACGGGGAGGGTGCGCAGGTCGGTCCAGTACTGCCAGCCGCCGGTGGTGTCGCGGCGGAAGAGGGTGACCGCGGTGTCGGGGGTGGTCGACTTGTACCAGAGGCTGAGGTCGTACTGGGTGCCCGGTTGCACGGTCGGGGCGCAGGTCGGGTTCTCGGTGAGCATGGCCTTGCGGTCGCCGCTGACCCGGCGGCTGAGGGCGACCTTGACGGCGGCGGTGCCGGTGCGGGCGTCGGAGACCGTGTCGTAGGTGAAGTCGTTGTCGCCCCAGCCGGCCTTGGACCAGCAGTGCGGCAGTTCGGAGCCGCCGGGTCCTGGAGTCTCGAAGCCGGGGTTGGTGAGGAGGTTTGCGGCGGCGGCCGTCTGCGGGGTGGCGAGCAGGAGTCCGGCGACCATGGCGACCACGCCGAGGAGGGCGGTTCTTCGGCGTCGGACGGTGCGGGCGCGTGGGGCGGGGCGGACCCGCGCCGGTATGAGGGTCATGGGCGTGCTCCTAGGTCGTGGTGCCGGTGCCCTTCGCGTGCGTCGGGCCGTCGGGTGCTTCCGTACCGCTGCCGGTGCCCCGGCGCGTACGGCGTCTGCGGGGCAGGTACACCAGGGTCTCCGTGCCGATGAAGCGCAGGACGAAGGTGGTGACGAGGGCCAGTGCGGTGGCGGGGACGACCGCCATGTCCCACTGCTTGACGAGCAGGGCGATGAGGGGGATGCGCAGCACGAGGTCGGCGTTGGCGAGGAGCGCGAAGCGGGCGGTGCGGTCGGCCCAGTGGCGGTGGTGCCGGCGGTCGCGGAAGAGGAGGAGTTCGATGAGGAGGAAGTTCCAGGCGACGCCGGCTTGGTTGGCGAGGACCTCGGCGGTGAGGTAGTGCAGGCCCGCGGTGGTGAGGGCGTGCAGGGCGAGGAGGTTGGGGAGGAAACCGGTGAGGCCGATCAGCCCGAAGACGATCATGCGGACGAGCGGGTCGGCGGTGCGCAGGGCGGGGAGGGCGAGGGCGCCGGGGTCCGCGGGGAGGCGGGGCGGTTCGGCGACCTCGCCGGGGACGGTGCCGTCGGCGGTCATCCGCTGTCTCCGGTGCCCTTGGTGCCTCCAGTGCCCCCGGCGTCACCGGCGTCACCGGCGTCACTGGTGGTTTTGCGTATCTCGACCCGGGCGGGGCCCTCGCCGAAGACGGCGACGGGGGTGGAGTGGTGCAGGGCGTCCTTGACGGTGGGGAGGTCGACGGCGTCGCGTCGGACGGTGCGGGAGGAGACGACGTAGTCGACGTCGCGCCAGCCGCGGGGCAGCGTCTTGGTGACGGCGGGGTCGAGGTCGGCCTTGTAGAACCAGATGGCGCCGTCGCCGGGTCGGTAGCCGGCGTGGACGAGGTCGAGCCAGATGGCGTCGTCGACGAGGACGCGGGTGCGGGCGGGGTCGGGGACCCGCTGGGCCATCCAGTCGGCGGCCTGGCGGTAGGGCGCGCTCTCGTCGGAGGTGAGGGCGGTGCGGTTGCCGTCGTACCAGCGGGGCACCAGGTACGCCGTCGCGCCGAGGGCGAGGGCGGCGACGAGGCCGATGCGCAGTCCGCGGGGGAGGCGCTTCTCGTTGCTGCGGCGCCCGCGGCTGAGCAGGGCGTGGGTGATGCTGGCGGCGCTGCCGGCGAGGACGAGGGCGAGGAACGGCAGGGCCTGGACGACGTACATGGCGGGCAGGTAGCCGTCGGGGCGCAGGGCGACGAGGGCGAAGATGGCGACGGTGGCGGCGGGGCCGGCGAGGGCGCGGGCGGTGACCGACCAGCGGTAGGTGGCGAGCAGCAGCAGGGCGGCGGCGAGTCCGCCGAGGGGCAGGACCCGGTCGTAGTACAGCCAGTCCTGGAGGACGACGTGGGCGGCGGAGGAGGTGTCGAGGAGGAAGCCGGAGCCGGGGCGGCTCATCTGGTAGGCGGCGCCGTCCCAGAGGGAGACGTGGTCGTCGCCGGGGAGGAGTTCGCCCTTGAGGAGGGCGTACAGGGGGTAGGTGAAGCCGATCAGGGCGCAGGAGGTGATGGCGCCGGTGAAGGCGAACTTGCGCGTGTCACGGTGGCTGAAGCGCCACATGGTGAACAGCAGCGCGGGCAGCACCAGGAGCATCGTCTCCTTGCTGAGGACGCCGATGGCGGCGGCGATCCCGGCGGCGAAGTGGTGCCAGAGGTGTCGGTGGGGTGAGGCGGCGAGGCAGAACGCGAGGAGCATCCACAGGACGGCGATGTTGTCGAGGAAGATCTGTCGCTGGAGGTTGACGGCGAGCGGGGAGAGTCCGAACAGGGCCATGGCGAGGCCGGCGGACCAGCGGGGCAGCCAGAGTCGGCGGGCGAGGACGTAGACGAGGACGGCGCTGATCGCGGCGACGATGAGCATCGCGAGGCGCATGGTGCCGACGGTCATCGTCTCGGGCGCGAACTGGGCGGGGAGCCAGGTGAGCGCGGCGAGTTGCATCCAGCCGACGGGCGGGTGGTCGTACCAGTAGGTGTAGTGGGCGAGGCCGTCGCCCTGTTGCACGGCCCACGCCTGGGCGAGGTAGGTGCCCTCGTCGTCGCTGAAGGTGGGGTACGCGCCGATGTTCCAGCCTTGTACGGCGACGATCGCGGCGAGGAGCGTCCAGCACAGCGCGAGGTCGGTGGGGGAACTGCGGAAGCGGACGACGGGGCGGTGGGTGAGGGCGGGGCGGCGGCGCGCGCGGGGGCGGCCCGCGGGGACGGGGGAGGCGTCCACCGCGGGGAGGGTGGAGGTCACGCGGGGGCGTCCTTACGGGTCGGGGCGGTGGCGGGGGCGGCGGCGAGGTGGGCGCCGACGTGGCTGGTGAGTTCCCAGTCGTGGCGGCCGCGTTGTTCGCGCCAGACGGCGCGGAGCGCGGCGCCGGCGAGGAGCACTTGGTAGAAGGGGCCGCCGACGATGAGCTTGGCGTAGTGCGGCAGGCGCACCCGTAGCCCGTACTGCTTGCCGAAGTCGTGGAGTCCGACGACTTCGAAGACGAAGGTCACCAGGGCGGTGACGGCGGGCAGGAAGGAGAGGAAGGCGATGCCGACGGGCACGTCGAGGAGGAGGGCGACGGCCGCGTTGAGCGGGATGATCACGCCGGTGAACGCCTGGAGGAACGGGGTCATGAGGGTGTACCGGGCGAGGAGGCGTTGCCCGGCGGTGGGGAGTTGCTTCCAGTCCTTCTTGCGGTAGACCTGGAGGAAGCCCTGGTTCCAGCGGGTGCGCTGTTTCAGCAGGGACATCAGGCTGCCGGGGGTCTCCTCGCGGGTGACCATGTCGGAGTCGTAGGCGACGACGACCTTCTTGCCGACGCTCGACAGGCGCACGCCGAGGTCGCAGTCCTCGGCGAGGCAGTGGGGGTCCCAGCCGCCGGCTTCGCGCAGGACGTCGGTGCGGACGAAGACGGTGTTGCCGCCGAGGGGGATGAAGCCCTTCTGGGCGTGCAGGTGGAGCCGGGAGCGGAACCAGAAGAAGTACTCCAGGCAGTTGCGCAGGCTGTACCAGCTGGAGTGGAAGTTGATGAGTTGGACGCCGCCCTGGACGACGTCGGCGCCGGTGGAGCGGAAGGCGTGGTCGACGTGGGTGAGGAGGTCGGGGTGGACCTGGTCCTCCGCGTCGAAGACGCCGACGACGTCGCCCCGGCAGTGCGGGAGGGCGGTGTTGAGGGCCTTGGGTTTGTTCTTGGCCTGGTGGGTGTCGACGACGACCTTGACGCGCGGGTCGCGGGCTTCGGCGTGGCGGGCGACCTCGGTGGTCTCCGGGTCGTCGTGGCCGACGATGACGACGATCTCGAAGTCGGTGTGCCCGGATTCCAGCAGGCGTTGGATGGTGTGGTCGAGCACGGCCTGTTCGTGGCGGGCGGGCAGCAGCAGGGAGAACGACAGGGCGCCGCCGCCCTCGGGGTCGGCGAAGCGGGTGGCGGCCAGCGTCTCGGGGGTGCGCCATGCGTGCATCTGCCACCAGAGCGTGAACGCCGCCATCCAGAAGAGCGCCAGCGACACGGTGGCGATGAAGACAGACGTGAGCAACAGATCCCCCGAGATCCCCCTCGGCGCACGACACTTCGTCGCGCCCCCCACCGATATGGAGAGACTAAGAGGGTTATATGAAGTTGGGGTGCTCAGTCGATGATTGGCCTGTTTCGCATCGCACGTTCGAGCGAGTCGACGTTTCGGGTACGGACGGCGGCGTTCCGGCTCGCGGCAGGGGGGAAAGCGCGTTCACCGATCGCCCCCGGAACCGTCGTCCGGGAGCGATTTCGACTCATCAAGTTGACCTGATATCGGTGCCGTTGAGATCCACACGGACCCCCAGTGCGGCCCGGAAGCCGTCCAGGTCGGTGGTGGGCGCGTCACAGGTGAAGTGACGGCAGATGTAGGCGGTGGCGCGTCCGTCACGTAGCAAGCGGTCGGCTAGCAACGGGAGTTCGACGCCACTCGCGCCACTTCCCTTACCGTCAGCGGTCGTTGGGGCGGACTCGGCAGGGGCACCGACCGCGACGACCGCGCCGGGGGCGGTGGCGAGCAGCGCCGCCCGGTGGAACGCCCGGCGGGCCGGGTCGTCCTCGGCGCCGACGACGGCCACCTCGCGCGGGCCGTCCAGCGCGGCTTCGGCGACGGCGAGGCCCCAGCCGATGAACCGGGGCACCCGGGGGCCGAGGGCCGAGACCACGCCGAGGGCGCGCAGCGCGGCGGTGCGGTGGGGCTCGGAGCCGGTCTGCGCGGCGTAGGACAGCAGGGCGCCGGCGGCGGCGGTCCAACCGGAGGGGGTGGCGTTGTCGGTGGGGTCCTGGGGGCGGCGGATGAGCCGTTCGGCGTCGGAGGCGGTGTCGTAGAGCGCCCCGTCCTCCTCGTCGGTGAACCGGGCCAGTACGTGGTCGAGGAGGAACCCCGCGAAGTCGAGCCACACGCCTTCGCCGGTCACCGACGCCAGGGCGAGGAAACCCTCGGCGACGTCGGCGTAGTCCTCCAGTACGCCGGCGTTCGCGCCGGCGCGGCCGTCGCGGGAGGTGCGGGTGAGCCGGGCGGAGTCGTCGAGGTGGAGACGGATCAGGAGGTCCGCGGCGCTGACGGCGGCCTCGACCAGGTCGGGCCGGTCGAAGTAGGCGCCGGTCTCCGCGAGGGCGGCGATGGCGAGGCCGTTCCAGGCGGCCACCACCTTGTCGTCCCGGCCCGGCGCGGACCGCTCTGCGCGCGCGTCGAACAGCCGCTGCCGCACGGACGCGACCCGTTCGGCGTCGAACATGCCGTCGCTCAGGGGGAGTTGCAGCACCGATGCGCCTTCGCCGCCCTCCGGGAAGGTGCCTTCTTCGGTCACCCCGTAGTGGGCGGCGGCGAGTTCGGCGTCCGCCTCGCCCAGGATCTCGCGCAGTTGCTCCCGGGTCCACACGTAGTAGGCGCCCTCGCTGCTGCGCCCGTCGACGTCCTCGCTGTCGGCGTCGAGGGCGGAGGCGAAGGCGCCCTGCTCGGTGCGGAGTTCGCGCATCATGAAGTCGGCGGTCTCCAGGGCGACCCGGCGGGCCAGCTCGGAGCCGGTGCTCCGCCACAGGTGCGCGTACGCGCGACAGAGCAGGGCGTTGTCGTAGAGCATCTTCTCGAAGTGCGGCACGACCCACTCGCGGTCCACCGAGTAGCGTGCGAAGCCGCCGCCCAGTTGGTCGTAGATCCCGCCCCGGGCCATCCGCTCGCCGGTGTCGACGGCCATCTGCAACGCGCCCTCGGAGCCGGTGCGGGCGTGGTGGCGCAGCAGGAACTCGATCACCATGGACGGCGGGAACTTCGGTGCCCCGCCGAAGCCGCCGTGCTTGGCGTCGTACTCGCGGGTGAGCCCCAGCAGCGCCTGGGACAGCTCCTGCTCGCCCGGCGCCCGGCCGGACCCGTGCCCGATGTGGCGCTCCCCCAGCTCCCGGGTGATCTTCGCGGCGACCTCGGCGACCTCGCCGCGGCGGCCCTGCCACGCCTGGTTGACCCCGTCGAGCACCTGCTGGAAGGACGGCGAGCCGTGCCGCGGCTCGGGCGGGAAGTAGGTGCCGAAGTAGAACGGCTCGGCGTCCGGCGTCAGGAACACGGTCATCGGCCAGCCGCCTTGGCCGGTCGCGGCCTGCACGGCCTCCATGTACACGGCGTCGACGTCCGGTCGCTCCTCGCGGTCGACCTTCACGCTCACGAAGTAGCGGTTGAGGATCGCCGCGGTGGCGTGGTCCTCGAACGATTCGTGGGCCATGACGTGGCACCAGTGGCACGCGGAGTAACCGACCGACAGCAGGACGGGTACGTCGCGCCGGCGCGCTTCCTCGAACGCCTCCTCGCCCCAGGGCCACCAGTCGACCGGGTTGTCGGCGTGCTGGAGCAGGTAGGGCGAGGTCGCGCTGGCCAGCCGGTTCATGCGGTCCAGCCTCTCACAGCGCCGGACGCGACCTGCGAGAACGGCACGGTTCGAAGGACCTCCCGCCCGGTCGGACGGCTCGGCCTCCCGGAAGTCCGGGCCGGGTGCAGCAGCGAGGTCCGGGGCGCGGAGACGCTTTCCGTGCTCGCCGAAGGGTCCTCGGGCGCCGATGACCCGGTCCGCCCGCTCGCACGACGGCGCGCGAGGGGAGCGCCGCGGCCGGCTCCCGGCGTCGGCGGGGGCCGCATCGTCTGCTGCCGCCCCCGCCGACGCCGGCGCCGCACGGCCCGGTGGTTGCGGTGTCAGGCCTCGGTCGCCGCGGCCTGTCGCGCGAGCGTCTCGCGGACGCCCTTGAAGGACTCGGACCACAGGACCAGGTCGTCCAGGAGCTCGTGGAGGGTGGGCTCCTGGTGCTCGCCGGGGGTGATCTCGCCGGGCTGGGTGGGGTCGACGACGGCGAAGTCGGTGAAGACGTTGAGGGCGACCTGGCTGCTGACGGTCGCCACCTTCAGCTCGGCCAGGACGCCGCGCAGGTGCTCGACCGCGCGGGTGGCGCCGTGGACGCCGTGGCCGACGAACCCGGCCGCCTTGTGGGCCCACTCGGCGTGCAGGTAGTCGATGGCGTTCTTCAGCGGGCCGGGTGCGGAGGCGTTGTACTCGGGGGTGACGAAAACGAAGCCGTCGAACCCGGCGATCGTGCCCGCCCAGGTCTTGGTGTGCTCGTGGGTGTAGACGCCGAAGGCGGCGGGGGCAGGCTCGTCGAGGTGGGGGAGGTCGAAGTCGGCCAGGTCCACCAGCTCGACGGCGACCTCACCGCTCTTGACGGCCGGGTGGCGCCCGGCGGCCTCTATGACCCACTGCGCCGCGACGGCGGTGCGGCGCGTGGGGCGGGTGCTTCCGACGATGACGGCGATGCGGGTCATGGGTCCTGCTTCCTTTGCCTCAACTGACGCAACGTCATGCACTTCGAAAGTACAACGCTCATGGCAATGACTGCAACCATCATTGCTCACCTCCAGTCGGGGTCCGCCGGGTCGACGTCGATGCCGGACGCCGTCGGCCCGCTCCGCGGGCAGGCTCATGCAGTGGGCGTCGAAGTCGGTGGTCTCCCGGAAGGCGGGCAGCCGGTACAGGTCGCGCGCGTACGCCCACAGGTGCGGGAACGTCCGGACGGCCCGGGCGGGGCCGAGCCGGTCGCCGGCGTAGAAGTGGTCGGCGAGGGTGAACAGGGGGAGGCCGGCACGGTCGGCCTGCGCGGCGTACCGGAGCACGTCGGCGGCGTCACCGACCCCGGCGCTCCAGGGACCAATCCGAAGCGGGGCCCATAAGCCTTGCCACTGCCGAGGTGCGGCTCACCTGAGGCCCAGGCACCTGTGGGTGAGGTTCCGTCAGGTAGAGGTCATGTCCCCGGGCCGGTCCCCCGCCGGACCGGTCAGCGCGGCTGGTAGCCGCGCAGGAAGGCCCGGACGCCGGAGGCGACGAGGCCGTCCACCTCGTCCCGGGGCAGCGGCAGCGCTCCGTAGTAGGAGCGGTCGATGATCTCCCCGGAGATCAGGTGGAGGAAGTGCATCACGGCCCGGCGCGCGTCGTCGGTCTCCAGCAGGCCGTCGTCCACCAGGCCCTGGAAGCGCTCCGCGAGCGCGCGCTCGACGCGGCGCGGCCCCGCCTCGTCCCACGCCTTGAGGAGCTCGGGCGGCAGGTGCCCCACCTCCGCCCGCAGCTGCCGCACCAGGGCGAAGTGGTCGGGGAAGACGTTGAGCGGCTCGACCCAGGCCCGACCGAAGTCGATCAGGTCGGCCTCCAGGTCCGTGATCTTGCGCAGCCAGCGGTCGATCACGTCGAGCTGCGCGTCGTGGATCTGGACCGCGCCCTCCTCGACGATGATCCGGAACAGCTCGGCCTTGCCGTTCTCGAAGTGGTTGTAGATCGTCCTGGTGGAGACCCCGGCCTCCTTGGCGATCGCGTCGACGCTGGTGCGCGTGTACCCGTCGCGGCCGAAGACCGTGCGGGCCCCGCGCATGATCGCCTCCCGCTTCTCCATCAGCCTGCCTGCCACGAAGCACCCCTTCTTCAAGCCCTGTGTCCACGGCGGTCGCGACAACGGGTGACCACCTGCATGGTAGGCAAAGGTCAGGCAGCTTCAGGCCCGTACGGGGCTCCCGTGCGGGCCCGAACGGCGCGCGCGGCCGGTCACGCCGTGGCGAAGGCCGAGGGCCACCGGCACGGCCGCGAGGAGCGCGAGGACTACGGCACCGGAGCGCCCTTCCCGTCCTCGACCCGCAGGTGGGAGACGACGGCGCCGACGAAGAACACCACGCCGATCGCAGCGGCGATGCCCGGTGGCAGGTGTCCGATGCCGATCAGCAGTGCGGGCGCCGGCACCGCCGGGTGCGGGTCGGGACCGACGCGGGCGAGGAGTTCGACGCCACGACGGCCCACTGTCATGGGACCGGCGGGGGCCGATCGTGAGCCCGGGCCGCGGTGGAAGTGGGTCACGAGGGGGTACGGAACATGAGTGCGAGAATCTGGTACGGACCGCAAGGAGGGGGATTTCGTGGGGGACGAAGGCCGGCTGCACGTCAGTGCGGAACTGGCGGGGGTGCTGGAGCGGATCGATGCGCTCGGCAGGACGCTCGACGAACGGGCCGATGCGGCCGAGGAGTTGGGAAGGCTGCCGGAGGAAACGGCGCGGGCGCTGCTCGACACGGGGATCGTACGGGCGGAGCTGCCCCTGAGCCTCGGTGGGTACGAGTTCGCACCGCGCCAGCTGATCGAGACGGCGGAGCGGGTGAGTTACCACGACGCCGCGGCCGGCTGGACCATGATGGCGCTCCAGATGGTGACCGGGACCACCGCGGCGTACCTCGCCGCGGACGCGGCGGCCGAACTGTTCCCGGACGTGCCGAACGGGGCGTACGCGCTGGTGGCCGGGCACGGCACGCGCCCCGGCCGGGCCGTGCCCGTGGAAGGCGGCTACCGGGTCACCGGTCAGTGGCAGTTCGCCTCCGGGATGGCGCACGCCACCCACATCCACAGCGGGATCCAGGTCGAGGGCACCGGCGAACAGCGGGTCCTCACGATGCCGAAGTCGCAGGTCACCCTGGACGGCAACTGGGACGTGCTCGGGCTGCGCGCGACGCACAGCGTCGACTACCACTGCACCGACGTGCACGTCCCGCGTGCGTACACGTACGTCGCGACCACGAACACCCCGGTCAACGGCGGCGCCCTCTACCGCCTCGGCCTGGTCAACCTGGCCGCGATCGGGCACACGGGGTGGGCCCTGGGCGTCGGCCGGCGGCTCCTGGACGAGATGAAACGGGTCGCCGCAGCGCGGCGCGGCTCACGGGGCGCCGCGGTCGACACCTCCCCGTTCCACGCGGAGTACGCGACGGCCGAAGCGAAGCTGCGGGCCGCTCGGGCCTGGGCGGACGACGTGTGGCGGGACGTCGAACACACCCTGGACAAGGGCGAGTTGCCGAACACGGAACAGGACACCCTGATCCGTCTCGCGCTCAACCACACGACCTCGACCGTGTCCGAGGTGGGCCGCACGGTGCACCGCTGGGCCGGCTCGGCAGCGATCCGCCGCGGCCCGCTCGACCGATTCCTACGCGACCTCGGCACGGGTGCGCAGCACATCACGTCCAGCCCGGTCGTGCTCCAGAACTGCGGCGAGTGGCTGAGCGGCGCCCGACCGGACGCCCGGTGGAGCTTCCTCGACCTGACCTGACCTGACCTGGCCTAGCCGGGTCGGGCCTGGCCGGGTCGGATCGGCCCGGCCCGGTCGCCCGGGTCGGGCGTTCCCGCTCTCCGTGGGCCAACGGCGCCGTGTCGCGCCACCTCACCGTCGGTTGCCTCCGAGGGCCGTGAGCGTGCCTCACGGCTCCCGCCGGCCGAGGATCGACTCGTCGAACACGGTCTTCGTCCACGCCCTCGTCTTGAGGTCCTGTTTCCAGGCGCGGCGCTGTAGCCCGTCGGTCGCGATGGTGCGGAAGTCCTTTCCGCCGATCCGGAACTCCGTCTCCTTCACCTCGCCGTCCTTGGCCCACACGATCTCCGGGACCCATCGGCAGTCACAGGTGCGGGTCTCCACCGTGATGCCGACGCTGAGGGCCTTTCCTTCGACGAGTTCCTGCGGCAGCCCCCCGCCCTCGAACCGCACGGTCGCGAAGTCGGCTCCGCCGTCGAGGTCGGCGCGGGCCTTCAGCGTCGTGGGGCCCTCTCCGCAGCCGCCGACCTGGAGTCCCACCACCGTCGCCGCGTCGGCGGCCGGAGCCGCCTTCCGTTCGAGGACCTTGATGCGCAGTTCCTTGATCTGCAAGGGCCTGTCGTCGACGGGTTGGACGTCGAGGGTGAAGCGCGTGCTGCCGGGGTCGCCCGCCGTTTCGTCGTTGATCACCTCGGGGTCGGGGGAGCCGTCCTCCCGCGCGGGGACCGTACCGAGGTCCCCGGGGGCCCGGTTCACCACCCAGGCCTCCCACGGGCAGTGGTAGACGTCGCGGAGGTACTGGATGCCCGCCTTCCCCGCCTCGGACTGGCCCGCCCGTTCACCGTCCGCGGCTGAGGACCGTGCACCCGGTGTGGGGGAGACCGCCCGGGACGGCGGCGACGCACCGGGCGGTGTGGTGACCACGCTCCTCGGCGAGTGGCTCCCGGACACGTAGAGGGGCGGTTTCTCCTCCTCGAACTGCTTGCCGATCCAGGAGAAGGCGCCGACGATCCCCAGGCCGATGACCAGGACGACGACCGGGGCGACGATGAAGGTGGACGTGAAGGCACCGTCCTTCAGGGGCAGGAACCGTTGCCAACCGCTGCGGCGACCGATGCCGGGCTCCGGTGACTCGTCAGACGCGACCGGCGCCAGATCCGCCTGTTGCCCTGTCGCGAGTTCGGGCGGCGTGCCGTCCGGGCGGTGCTCGGAGGGGTCAGGTGTCGGCGGGTTGTCGACTGGCATGAGGTCTCCCGGAACAGACGGAGCGGTTCCAGGGAACATCCCCGCCGAGCGCCTCGGCCACCTCGTCGACGACGTACGAACCTTCCTACGGAATTGCTCGGCACGGGATGCTGCTCGTGTCGGAGGGACCCGGCGGAGGCTCGTTCGGACGGCGCCGTCCCGTAGCCGTCGGTCGCAGCTTGGTCACCGATTGTCGGATCGGTAGACGCGTGTGCGGGAACCCTGAAGGGTAGGTGCCAGAAGGCGCTGGTGGGATGCCACCGCGCACGGACCCACGAGGGGGAACCAGTGGGGGCAGAGCCGAACGACGCACGTCCCGAGCCGGTCGACCGGTCGACCGGTGGCGGCACATTAGACAAGGGCTCCACAGGCCCCACGGAGGAGCAGACCGCGGGAGAACAGCCGCCCGCCACACCCGCACCCGCACCCGGCTTCGGCCCACCACCGAGCACGCCCCCGGGCGAACCGGGCCCGCCGCCCAGCCAACCGCCGGGCCCACCACCCGCAGCCGGACCACCCGCCGCCGGGCCGCCCGCCGGCCCCGCGCCCACCGCACCACCCGCACCCGGCGGCCCGAGCGGCGCAGGCCCCTGGACCGCACCACCACCCCCCACCGCCCCACCCGCCCCCGGCGGCCCGCCACCCGGCTACGGACCCCCACCCCCCGCCGCCCCGCGCGGCGAGGCGAACCCCGCGCAGGCAGCGGCGACCGGCATCCTCAACCTCTCCGGCCTGGGCCTCGGTTACGTCCTCCTGCGCAACTGGGTCGGCGCCGTGCTCTGCTGGATCGCCACCGCAGCCCTCCTGGTGGTCGCCCTCCCCGCCGACGTCGACGGTGTGCCCGTCGGGCTCCTCGTCGGGTACGGCGTCTTCCTGCTCGCCGCAGCCGCCGACGGCGCCCGCCGCGGTCTGCACGCGACCCTCCACCTCGGCGAACCGTTCCGGCGCCTCGCGCTCCCGCTCGCACTGGTGCTGCTCGCGGTGCCCGCCGGCGGTTCGCTGGCGTACGGGTCGGCCCGCGAGGAGGCGAGGGAACAGGCGCTGCTCGACCGCCTCGCCGCCGCCGACACGCTCGTGAAGTCCGCCGACGGCCTGGCCTTCGACAAGGCGGAGCCGATCTACCGCAGGGCCCTCGGCGAGTACCAGGACCTCGGCACGGAGCACCGGGGCTCACGGGCGGGCAAGCTCGTCCCCGAGCGCCTGGACACGTACTACGCGCAGATCTCGGCCCCGTACGGGAAGCAGGCGTACTGCGAGGCCGTCGCGCCGCTCACGTACCTGAGGGGGCTGCCCCGGACCGTCGACGAGGACCTCCTCGGCACCCGGCCCGCCAAGACCGACGACCCGTTGGCGCACTCCCTCTACGAGTGCGGGGTCGCCGCGCTCGGCGTGGAGGCGGTGACACCGTCCGCCAGTGACAGCCTGAACGCGCTGTACGACACCTTCCCGGAGTCCGAGCACGCGGCCAAGGTCGGGCCGGCCGTGCGCACGGCGATCGACGCCCGCACGACCGCGCTCTCCGGTGACGCCCCGTGCAGCGCCACGAGCCAGCTGCGCGCCCTGCGCTCCTCCGTCGCCCTGTTGACGGACCCCGCCGTCGGGAAGGTCGCGAAGGAGGCGTCGTCGGCCGTCCAGAAGGGCGTGTTCGCCTGTGGCACCTGGCAGTTCAAGGGCAAGGACTTCGACGACGCCGTCACCACGATGACCCAGTACGCCAAGGACTACCCGAACAGCGCGCGGGCCGAGCACGCCCGGTCGATCGCCATCGCGGCCGAGATCGCCGACGAGGCGCCCGGAGCCGGGAAGAAGCTGCCCCCGGCCAAGCCGGCCGGCGGCTCCCGCATGGTGCTGGTCATCACCAACGACGGCCCCGGCTCGGTCGAGGTGCTGTACACCGGGCCGGTCACCGGCCGGGCCACCCTGAAGTCGTGCGCGACCTGCACCAAGTACTCGGATCTGTTCCTCCCCCGCGGCCAGAAGGTCAAGGCGTGCAAGGGCCCGTCCTCGAAGTACCCGAAGACGACGCTGCTGCTGCCCGCGGGCAACTACCACTTCCTCCAGAAGCGGGCCGCCACGGGCACCTCGACGTTCGGGGACACCAAGTCGAGCAAGCAGAAGATCGAACCGGGCTACAGCTACACCCACTGCCTGTACGTGACCTCGCTGTTCTGAGACATTCTGAGCCGTTCTGAGATGTTTTGAGCTGTTCTGAACCGCGTCGGCCGCGTCGGCCGCGGGGGCCCGTCGGGGCTCCCGCGGCACCAGGGCGGCACGTCAGCGGGGGCGGCACGTCAGCGGGCGGGCGCCGGGCGTGTGGCAGGGTGGAGGGGTGAATCTGGACGACCTCGTCCGGCTCCGCCGGGCACGTGACCTGATGGACCGCGCGTACGCGCAGCCGCTGGACGTGCCCGCGATGGCGCGCGTCGCCCTGATGTCCCCGGGCCACTTCTCCCGCAGCTTCCGCGCCGCCTACGGAGAAACACCGTACGGCTACCTCATGACACGACGGATCGAGCGGGCCAAGGCACTGCTGCGGCGGGGCGACCTGTCGGTGACCGAGGTCTGCTTCGCGGTCGGCTGCACCTCGCTGGGCTCGTTCAGCTCGCGCTTCACCGAACTGGTCGGCGAGACCCCGAGCGCCTACCGGGCCCGGCGGCACGACGCGGGGGCCGCCGTCCCCGCCTGCATCGCCAAGATCCACACCCGGCCGGTCCGGAACGGCCGGACCGCTCCCCCGCGCCTAGCATGAAACACATGGGCATCAACCTCTCGCAGTGCTTCATCGCCGTCGACGACCACGACGAGGCGCTCGTCTTCTACCGCGACGTCCTGGGGCTCGACGTACGCAACGACGTCAGCTTCGAGGGCATGCGCTGGGTGACCGTCGGCTCCCCGGACCAGCCCGACGTGGACATCGTCCTCGAACCGCCGCTCGCGGACCCGGGCGCCTCCCCCGCCGACCGGGAGGCCATGGCCCGACTGCTGGCCAAGGGGCACCTGCGCGGTGTCATCTTCCGCACCGACGACTGCGACGCCACGTTCGAGCGCATCCGCGCCGCCGGTGGCGAGGTCGTCCAGGAGCCCGTCGACCAGCCGTACGGGGTCCGTGACTGCGCCTTCCGCGACCCCTCCGGCAACTTGCTCCGCTTCAACCAGCCCCGCCGGGCCTGACCTCCCGCCCCGCGGCACCGCCCGAACCACCGTCCCGTCCGAACCACCGCCCCCGCAGCACCGTGTGAGGGGTTGCTCACACCGGTCCGGCGGGCCGCGGGGCCGGTCCGTGGCGCGGCTTCCCCAGATCCCCCAAGGGTTCTGGTGGGACACGAGGTGACTCCCGGGGCACCTGGGGCGGCGGACCGCCCCTCCGAGGCAGGGCCTCACGTTGACGCGGCAACCATTTGGGGGGAACGTGCGTCGAAGTCTTGTACGTCCCGCGGTGAGGGCCGACCCGTTCTCCCGACACGGTTGATCACGAGGAGTCAGTACGGCCATGCCCTCCAGCGACCCCACGCCCACCCCCCGTTTCAGCGTCGTCGTCCCGGTCTTCAAGGTCCAGGGATATCTGCGGGAGTGCCTGGAGTCCCTCCTCGCCCAGGACTTCACGGACTTCGAGATCATCGCGGTCGACGACTGCTCACCGGACCAGAGCGGACAGGTCCTCGCCGAGTTCGCCGCCCGCGACCCCCGGGTGGTGACCGTCCGGCACGAGTCCAACGGCGGGATAGGCCGGGCCCGCAACACCGGTGTGGAGCGGGCCCGCGGCGACTACCTCTTCTTCCTGGACAGCGACGACACGGTCACCCCGGGCACCCTGCGGGCGATGCACGACCGGCTCTCGCTCACCGACGACCCGGACATCCTGATCGTCGACCACGTGCGCACCTACTGGTGGAACGAGGTCCGCACCAGCGCCACGTCCGACCTGCTGGCCCGGACCGGCACCGAGGTGTTCCGGCCGGCCGACCGGACCGAGTTCCTGTCGATGTTCGCCGTGGTGTGGAACCGGGTCTACCGGCGGGACTTCTTCGTCGAGAACGGCTTCGCCTTCACCGACGGCCTGTACGAGGACGCCCTCGTCGTCTACACGACGATGCTCACCGCCGAACGCGCCGTCTGCCTCGACCACGTCTGCGTCGAGTACCGCCAGCGCCGCAACGGGAACTCCATGCAGACGCCGGGACGCCGGCACTTCACCATCTTCGAGCAGTACCAGCGGCTCTTCGCGTTCCTGGACACCCGCCCCGACCTGGACCCGCTGCGGCCGATGCTCTTCGAGCGGATGATCAGCCACTTCCTGCACACCTTCGCCCGCGAGAGCCGGGTGGTGCGCGCCGACCGGCCCGAGTTCTTCCGTCGGGCCACCGAGATGTACCAGCGCCACGTACCGCCCGGCTTCACCCCGCCGACCGGCGTGCAGGGCGCCAAGTTCCAGGCGGTGGCCCGGGGTTCGTACTCCGGCTTCCAGGCCCTCAAGCTGGTCAACGGCACCCGGCTGCGCGGCGCCGACGGGCTGCGCAAGGCCAAGCGGACGGTCGGCAAGCGCGCCTACGCCAGCTACTACCGGCTCCAGTTGAAGCGGCCCATCGACGAGAACCTCGCGGTCTACTCCGCGTACTGGAACCGGACGCCCGCCTGCAACCCCCTGGCGGTGTACGAGAAGGCCAAGGAACTGGCGCCGCACGTCCACGGGGTGTGGGTGGTGCGCGCGGACGCCGTCAAGGGCCTCCCGCCGGGCGTGGACCACGTCGTCGCCAACACGCCGCGCTACTGGGAGGTGATGGCCCGGGCCAAGTACTTCGTCAACAACGTCAACTTCGCGGACCACGTCGTCAAGCGGCCCGGCCAGGTGCACATACAGACCCACCACGGCACGCCCCTGAAGCGCATGGGCATCGACCAGCAGCGCTACCCCGCCGCCGCCAAGGGCATGAACATGGAGAAGCTGTTGGCGCGCGCCGACCGCTGGGACTTCAGCGTCTCCTCCAACCGGCACTCCAGCGAGCAGTGGGACCGGGTGTACCCGTGCTCCTTCGAGTCGGTGGACGCCGGCTACCCGCGCAACGACGTGTACGCCCGGACGGACGGCCGCGAGGTGCTGGCGATCCGGGAGCGCCTGGGCATCGAACCGGGCCGGATCGCCGTGCTGTACGCCCCGACCGCCCGCGACTACCAGGTCGGCTACGTTCCCCGGCTGGACCTGGAACGGGTCAGCCGTGCGCTGGGCCCCGGGTTCGTGCTGATGGTCCGCACCCACTACTTCTACGGCCAGGACCAGCGGCTGACGGAGCTGACCGAGCAGGGCGCCCTGATCGACGTCTCGCGCCACCCGAGCGTCGAGGAACTGTGCCTGGCCTCCGACGCGTTGGTCACGGACTACTCGTCGATCATGTTCGACTACGCGGTGCTGGACCGGCCGATCATCACCTACGCCGACGACTGGGACGTGTACGTCCGTTCCCGGGGCGTCACCTTCGACCTGATGTCCGGCGAGCCCGGCAAGACCCCCGGGGCCGTCGCCACCACGGAGGACGAGCTGATCGAGACGTTCCGCGGGGGCGGCTGGGACGACGAGCGGACCACCGCGCTGCGGGCCGCCTTCCGGGAGCGGTTCTGCTCCTGGGACGACGGGAACGCCGCGGAGCGGGTGGTGCGGCGCACGCTGCTGGGCGAGGCGATCGCCCCGGCCCCGCTGCCGCTGGCGGAGCGGACCACCGCGCCGAGCCCCCGCAGGGCCGCCGCCGGTGCCGGGCACCGGGTAGGCAGCGGTGACGGCAGCTGACGACCTGGCGCGCGGAGCGCGGCTGACGGCCCACGGCGAGGTCTCCACCGCCCTGGCGCTGCACAGCGACGAGGCCCTGGGCGCGCTCGTGGACACGGCCGTACCGCTCGGACGGGGCATCGGCGGGAAGTCGTCCCTGCTGGAGGTCGCCGGACACCGGGTCTTCGTGAAGCGGGTGCCCCTGACCGACCTGGAGCGGCGACCGGAGCACGTCCGGTCCACGGCGAACCTGTTCGAGCTGCCGGACTTCTGCCAGTACGGCCTCGGCGGCCCCGGCTTCGGCGTCTGGCGGGAGCTGGCCGTGCACAGCATGACGACGAACTGGGTGCTGGCGGGCGAACACGAGGGCTTCCCGCTGATGCACCACTGGCGGGTGCTGCCGGATGCGACGCCGCTGCACGAGGAGCTGGCCGACGTCGAGGCGGTCGTCGCGTACTGGGACGACCGCCCGCAGGTGCGCCGGCGCCTCCACGCCCTGCGCGACTCCTCGGCGAGCGTCGCACTGTTCCTGGAGTACGTTCCGCACCACCTCCACCAGTGGCTCGGCACGCAGGTGGCGGCGGGCGAGGAGAGCACGGACCGGGCCTGCGCGATGGTGGAGTCCCAGTTGGCGGCCGGCGTCTCGTTCATGAACGACCGCGGGCTGCTGCACTTCGACGCGCACTTCGAGAACGTGCTGACCGACGGCCGGCGCCTCTACTTCGCCGACTACGGCCTGGCGACCTCCTCCCGCTTCGCGCTGTCGCCGGAGCACGCCGACTTCTACGAACGGCACCGGACCTACGACCGCAGCTTCACCACCGCCTACCTGGTGAACTGGCTGGTCACCGCGCTGCACGGCGACGACCCGCGGGACCGTGGGGTCCGTGAGGCACGGGTGCGCGCGTACGCCGCGGGCGAGCGCCCGACGGGGCTTCCCGAGGCCGCCGCGGCGATCATCGCGCGGGACGCACCGCTCACCGCGCTGATGGCGGACTTCTTCCGCGAGCTCCAGCACCACAGCCGGAAGACCCCCTACCCGCAGGACGAGGTCCGTCGGATCGGCGGCTTCTGAGCCCGTCCGGCACCGGGCCGGTGGGACGTGCGGGCAGCCGAAGGCCCGCGACCCGGACGTTCCGGGCCGCGAACCGTCACGCGCTCACGACGGCGCGGGCGGGATGGATCAGGGCTCGCGGGGGGCCCGGGGCTTCTCGTCCGCGGTTCCCGTGGCCGTGACCTCCTTGAAGTCGACCTTGCCCATGTGCTTGGTCATCGACTTCATCAGGCCCCAGACGGCGACCGCCATCGCCGCGAAGACGATGAACCCCAGCACTCCGGGGGTGACCTTGTTCTTGTCGACCTCGGCGGCGAGGGGGACGAGGTTGGCGACCACCTGGCTCGCGCTTGCGCTCACACTCATGTCAGGCATTGTCGCGGATGCCCGCGAAGAGGTCGTCCTCGGGGAGGGAGGTATCGACGAGCGACTTCGCCAGCTCGTACTCCTCGGTGGGCCAGACCTCCTTCTGGAGCTCCATCGGGATGCGGAACCAGCCGCCCTCCGGGTCGATCTGCGTGGCGTGCGCGATCAACGCCTTGTCCCGGATCTCGAAGAAGTCCGCGCACGGCACGTGCGTGGTGAGGGTCCGCTCGACCCGCTCGAACTCGTCCCAGCGCTTCAGCCAGTCCCCGTACGGGGACTCCAGGCCGCGGTCGAGCATCGCCTGGTGCAGTGCCTCGGTGCGGGGCCGGTTGAAGCCCTGGTTGTAGTACAGCTTGTCCGGCTGGAACACCGGCCCGAACGCGTCCTCGGGGAACGCCTCCGCGTCGTCCGCGCCGTCGAACGCGATCATCGTGATCTTGTGGGTCATGATGTGGTCGGGGTGCGGGTAACCGCCGTTCTCGTCGTAGGTGGTGATCACCTGCGGCCGGAAGTCGCGGATCTTCCGCACCAGCCGCCCCGCCGCCTCGTTCTCGTCCTCCAGCGCGAAGCAGCCCTCGGGCAGCGGCGGCAGCGGATCGCCCTCGGGCAGCCCCGAGTCGACGAACCCCAGCCACTCCTGCTGGACGCCGAGGATCTCGCGCGCCTCGTCCATCTCCTTCTTGCGCACTTCGTGGATGTTGTCCTCGATGTACTGGTCACCCTGGAGTTTCGGGTTGAGTACGGACCCGCGCTCGCCGCCCGTGCAGGTCACCACGAGCACGTCCACCCCCTCGGACACGTACTTCGCCATGGTGGCCGCGCCCTTGGACGACTCGTCGTCCGGGTGGGCGTGCACGGCCATGAGTCGCAGCTGCTCAGTCAAGACTCGATCCTCGTCGAATACGGCGCCCCGATGAGGGGGCGCGATGGGCGGCTTCTATAGTGACCGAATCGGGGGGCGAATAATTCCGGGACCCCGTCCCGTCACCCCCACCAGGAGGACGATCATGAGCGCGGTCCGTGAGCAGCTCCCGGAGGGCCGGTACGGCCGCTCCGCGGAAGAACACGTCGACCGCAAGCTGAAGATCATCGGTTCGGTCCTGGGCGTGGGGCTGCTGGCCCTGGTCACCTGGATCGGGTACGGCTACATCACCGGCAAGGCGGTGAGCGCCGAGCTGATCCGGTTCAAGGTGGTCTCGGACAGCGCCGTCGAGGTGCACCTGGAGGTCCGCAAGGACGCCTCGGTCCGGGGCTACTGCACGGTCCGCTCCCAGTCCGAGGACGGGGCCGAGGTGGGGCGCGCGGACTTCCGTTTCGACCAGCGGGCCGATCGCATCGACGAGGTGATCACCCTGCGGACGACGGCCCGGGGGACCTCCGCCGAGCTGGTGGGCTGCGAGTCCGACGGATAGCACCGGCCTCCTGCGGGGCCCTCCCGCCCGGTCGGTGAACCGCGGGTGACCGCCCGTCGACGCCGTGTTTGTCGGCCCGTGCGGGTGCGCATGCTCTCTGGGAGGGCCGTACGAGATCCGCACGGCGCTGGCCTGCGTTGATGTAAGTCTGATGCGATATGTCCTCCCCCTACAGCGCCGAAATTGTTAGGCTCGTGGTTTCGCCCACCGGTAGGCACACCCTTTTCCGGTAGGGCGATGCTTTGTATTCCCAGTACCGACGAGGAGCACCAGTGACCCAGACCAGTGAGAGCGTCACCTGGCTTACGCAGGAGGCGTACAACCAGCTCAAGGCCGAGCTGGAGTACCTGTCTGGTCCCGCCCGCACCGAGATCTCCAAGAAGATCGAGGCGGCGCGCGAGGAGGGAGACCTGCGCGAGAACGGCGGGTACCACGCGGCCAAGGAGGAGCAGGGGAAGCAGGAGCTCCGGGTCCGCCAGCTCACCCAGCTGCTGGAGAACGCGAAGATCGGCGAGATCCCGCCGGACGACGGCGTCGTGGAGCCCGGCATGGTCGTGACGATCGCCTTCGACGGCGACGAGGACGACACGCTCACGTTCCTCATGGCGTCCCGTGAGTACCCGTCCTCGGACATCGAGACCTACTCCCCGCAGTCGCCCCTGGGCGTCGGTGTGAACGGCAAGAAGGTGGGGGACGAGGCGACGTACGAGCTGCCCAACGGCAAGCTCGCGTCCGTCAAGGTCCTCGCTGCGAAGCCGTACTCCAGCTGACCGTACGAACGGGGCTCCGGGACGTTTCCCGGGGCCCCGTTGCTGTGTCCGCGTAGGCCCGGGGGCGGGTCCGTTTCCAGTGCGTTCCGCTTCGGGTGCGCTGTTCCGCTCGGGTGCGCTGGGCGTTTCGCGCAGTTCCGCGCGCCCCTGTCTGGTGCGTCCCGGTGGGGGTGCGCTGTTCCGTGCGGGTACGCGGTTGCTTCGCGCAGTTCCCCGCGCCCCTGTCTGGTGCGTCCCGGTGGGGGTGCGCTGTTCCGTGCGGGTACGCGGTTGCTTCGCGCAGTTCCCCGCGCCCCTTGATCGGGGCGTTTCTCGTCGCCGTCGTCCGCCCCGCGGCGCACCCGCACGGGACAGCGCACCCGCGCCAGAGCGGGCCCCGTGAGGGGCGCGGGGAACTGCGCGAAACGCACCGCGCACCGTACGGAACAGCGCACCATCAGGTGGACGCACCTCAGGGGCGCGGGGAACTGCGCGAGCAAGCACCGCGCACCCGCACGGGACAGCGCACCGCCCCGGGCAACACGAACGCTGAACCGAACCGGTTCAGGCCGCCGCGTTGCGGTACTTGCGGACGGCCAGCGTACGGAAGACCACGATGATCAGCACCGACCAGAGCAGGGACGCCCAGACCGGGTTCTGCATGGGCCAGGCCGAGGACTCGACCACCCCGGGGTTGCCGAACAGCTCACGGCACGCCTGCACGGTCGCACTGAACGGGTTCCAGTCGGCGACGTGCTGGAGCCACGGCGTCATCTTGCTGCTGTCCACGAAGGCGGTCGAGATGAACGTCACCGGGAAGAGCCAGATCAGCCCGCCGGAGGTCGCGGCCTCCGGAGTGCGGACGGACAGGCCGATCAGCGCACCGATCCAGGTGAACGCGTAACCGAGCAGGAGCAGCAGGGCGAACCCGGCCACCACCTCGGGGACGCTCGTGTGGGTGCGCCAGCCGACGAGCAGCGCCACGATCGCGAGGACGAGCAGCGTCAGTGCCGTCTGCACCAGGTCGGCCAGGGTCCGGCCGGTGAGGACCGCGCCGCGCGCCATGGGGAGCGAACGGAAGCGGTCGACGAGTCCGCGGTGCATGTCGTCGGCGATGCCCGCGCCGGCCCCCGCCGTGGCGAAGGTGACGGTCTGGGCGAAGATGCCGGCCATCAGGAACTCGCGGTACACCTCGGGGCTGGTGGAGCCGCCGATGTTCATGGAGCCGCCGAACACGTACGAGAACAGCACCACGAACATGACCGGCTGGAAGATCCCGAAGATGATCATCTCGGGGATGCGGGACATGCGGATCAGGTTCCGCTTGGCGATGACCAGGGAGTCCCGGACGGACTGGAGGGCCCCGCCGGTGCCCTTCGGTGCGGCGATCTCCACCGCTTCGGTCACGGCGCTCACTGGTCTGCCTCCTCGGCGGTCGTGGTGGCGGCGACGTGGCCGGTCAGGGAGAGGAACACGTCGTCGAGGGTGGGGCGGCGCAGCCCGATGTCGTCGATCTCGATGCCCCGGACGTCCAGTTCCCGGATGATCTCGGCGAGCAGCTTGGCGCCGCCGACGACGGGCACGGTGAGCTTGCGGGTGTGCTGGTCGGTGGCGACCTCGCCCTTGCCGAGGGCGGCGAGCACGCCGGAGGCGTCGGCTATGTGTTCGCGCTGGTGGACGACGACCTCGACCCGCTCGCCGCCGGTGCGGGCCTTGAGCTGGTCGGAGGTGCCCCGGGCGATGACCTTGCCGTGGTCGACCACGGCGATGTCGTGCGCGAGGTGGTCGGCCTCCTCCAGGTACTGGGTGGTGAGCAGGAGGGTCGTCCCGCCGGTGACGAGTTCCTGGATGACCTCCCACAGGGCCTGGCGGTTGCGGGGGTCGAGGCCGGTCGTCGGCTCGTCCATGAACATCACGGGCGGGGAGACGACGAGGGCGGCGGCGAGGTCGAGCCGGCGGCGCATGCCGCCGGAGTACGTCTTGGCCGGGCGGTCGGCGGCCTCGGCGAGGCCGAACCGGTCGAGCAGTTCGCCGGCGCGGACCTTGGCGGCCTTCGCCTTGAGCTGGTAGAGCTGGCCGACCATCTGGAGGTTCTCGCGGCCGGTGAGGTACTCGTCCACGGCGGCGAACTGGCCGGAGAGGCCGATCGAGCGGCGGACGTCGTTCGGGTGCTTGAGGACGTCGATGCCCGCGACGACCGCGCGGCCGCTGTCGGGTCGGAGCAGTGTCGTCAGACAGCGGACGGTGGTGGTCTTCCCCGCGCCGTTCGGGCCGAGCAGGCCGAGGACGGTGCCTTGGGGGACGTCGAGATCGACACCGTCCAGCGCCCTGACGTCACCGAAGGTCTTGACCAGACCTTCGGCGTAGATGGCGCCTGGCATGTGGTTACTCCCAGTGGTTCGGTCGCCCGTGACCGGGTGACGCGTCAAACGAAAAACATGAAATGCCCGAGATGCCCAAGTGTGCACGATCGCGGGGCATGGAAAATCCCCATGCGACACAGCGCCACGCGGCCCTACTCTGCGAAGTCGCCGCGAGTGACCCAGGACACGCACCATAACGCGATGTATCGCGTTTGCTCAACCGGTTTTCCGCGACCCACGGCGAGACGGGGACGCTCCAGGGGATCGGCGTCGGCGGTGACAGTGGACACACGGGTGCGCCGGGCCCGTCCTCGTGACGGGCCCGGCGCGAGCGGGCGGGGTTCCGGGCGACCGACCCGGGCGGGGGGCGACCCCGACGGGGGCGCCTCGGACAGGAGAGCCGACCGGGACGGGGCCGGTCCGGGTGTCAGCCCACGGCCTGCCTGACGAGCGCGGCGAGCGCCGCCTCGGCCTTCTCGCTCAGCTCGGTGACGGCGTACGACGTGGGCCACAGGCCGTCGTCGTCCAGGTTCGCCGCGGTGGTGAAGCCGAAGGTCGAGTAGCGCTCCTTGTCGACGTGCCCGCTGCGGAAGAAGCACACGACTTTCCCCTTGCGGGCGTAGGCCGGCTGTCCGTACCAGAGCTTCGGTGACAGCTCCGGGGCGTTGCTCGTGACGACGAGGTGGAGGCGTTCGGCCAGGACGCGGTCCGCCGGTTCCATCTCCGCGATCTTCGACAGCACGTCGAGTTCCTCGGCCGCGGCCTTCGTGCCGCGACCGCCGCGGCTCGTCTCCTGCTTCAGCTCCGCGGCGCGCGCCTTCATCGCAGCACGTTCCTGCTCGGAGAAGCCGCCCGTGGTCCTCTCGTCGTGCGTGCTGCCCGCTGCGCTCATCGCTGTCACTCTCCTGCTGGTGATCGGTGGGATGTGACCTCGACGCTAACCGTGGGGGGAGCGCCGCGCTTCTCGATTCCTGACCGGTTCGGGGCGACGGACCGGGGCCGGTCGGAGCCCCGTCGAACCGGTCAGGAATCGAGAAGCCCGCGCCCGGTGCACCGGCCTAGCGTGAAGCGCATGAACATCACCATCCACTACGCCTTCCTCCCGCACACCGACGCCGAAGCGGCCCTGGGCTTCTACCGCGACGTCCTGGGCTTCGAGGTCCGCAACGACGTCGGTTACGAGGACCTGCGCTGGATCACCGTCGGACCGGCCGGCCAGCAGGGCACCTCGATCGTGCTGCACCCGCCGGCCGTCGACCCCGGTCTCACCGACGAGGAGCGCCGCACCATCCTGGACCTCGTCGGCAAGGGCGCCCACACCCCGATCACCCTGGCCACCGACGACCTCGACGGGCTCTTCGAGCGGCTGCGGGCCGCCGGTGCCGAGGTCGTCCAGGAACCCGTCGACCAGGACTACGGGGTCCGCGACTGCGCCTTCCGCGATCCCACCGGCAACATCATCCGCGTCAACCAACTCGTCTGACGTTCACGTACGGGAGCGACGGGGCCGTTCACGAGACGCAGCCCCGTCCGCCCCGTCGGCGGCGACGTCCGACCGGCGCTCAGTCGATGATCGTGTACCCGGCCGTGCGCAGCGCCCCGCGGACCTCCGCGCAGTGGTCACCGCCCTTGGTCTCCAGGTGCAGTTCGACCTCCGCCTCCGTGAGCCCGAGCCGCGGATCGGTCCGTACGTGGCTGACGTCCAGCACGTTCGCGTCCACCACCGACAGCACCCCGAGCAGCGTGGCCAACGCCCCCGGCCGGTCCGTCAACCGCAGCCGGACGGCGAGGTAGCGCCCCGCCGCAGCCATCCCGTGCCGCAGGATGCGCTGCAACAGCACCGGATCGACGTTGCCCCCCGACAGCACCGCCACCACCGGCCCCTCGAACGCCCCGGGCTCCCCCAGCAGCGCGGCCACCGGCGACGCCCCCGCCGGCTCCACGACCTGCTTGGCCCGCTCCAGGCACAGCAGCAGCGCACGGGACAGTTCGTCCTCGGAGACCGTGCGCACCTCGTCCACCAACTCGGCGACGATGCGGAACGGCACCTCGCCCGGACGCCCGACCTTGATGCCGTCGGCCATCGTCGCCTGGTACCCGATCGACACCGGTCGGCCCGCCGCCAGCGAGGGCGGGTACGCCGCCGCACCCGACGCCTGGACGCCGACGATCCGCACGTCGGGCCGGAGCGCCTTCACCGCGACCGCGATGCCCGCCGCCAACCCCCCGCCGCCCATGCCGACGACCACGGTCCGCACCTCGGGGCACTGTTCCAGGATCTCCAGCCCGACCGTGCCCTGCCCCGCGACGACGTCCCGGTGGTCGAACGGATGGATGAAGACGGCGCCCGTCCGGCGGGCGTGCTCCTCGGCAGCGGCCAGGGTCTCGTCGACGACCTGACCGTGCAGCCTCACCTCCGCGCCGTACTCGCGGGTCGCAGCGATCTTAGGGAGCGGCGCGCCCACGGGCATGAAAACGGTGGCACGGACGCCGAGCAACTCCGAGGCGTGGGCGACGCCCTGCGCATGGTTGCCGGCACTCGCCGCGACGACCCCCGCGGCGCGCTCCTGGGGCAGCAGACCCGCGATCCGCACGTAGGCGCCGCGGAGTTTGAACGAGCCCGTGCGTTGGAGGTTCTCGCATTTGAGGTGAACCGGTGCACCGACCAGCGACGACAGATGGCGGCTGCCCTCTATGGGGGTCATCCGCGCGATCCCCTGGAGCATCTTCCGGGCGCCGCGGACATCGTCCAGCGTGACGGGCGGATCGCCGGGGAGAAAGGAGTCAGCGGTGGCATAGCTCATGACGCAAGTCTCGCAGCTCACGCCGGGCGTGCCGGCGGGCGCGACGGGTTTCTCCAGCGCCCGTACGGGGGACCCCCGCTCCGCGTACTGTGTCCACCAATTCTTTCCGTACGCATGAAGTGAGCCTTCGGCCATGCCCACAACACCAGAAATGTCGATGGACATGATGACCCCCGGCGACACCGGTCTTCTCGACGCGCTTCAACACGAAGTGGCCCTCTTCGCCCGCCGGGCGGAGCAGACCCGCCTCGGCGGCGTCGGGCAAGTGCGCAACTCCATGGACCGTGCCGCGTACCTGCTGCTCAACCGCCTGGACAAGGAGGGACCCATGGGCGTCAAGGCACTCGCGTCGAGCATGGGCATCGACTCCTCGACGGTGACGCGCCAGGTCGCCCCGCTCGTCGACACCGGACTCGTCAAGCGCACCTCCCACCCCGAGGACGGCCGTGCGGTCGTCCTCCAACTGTCACCGCGTGGGCACGCCCGCCTCAGCGAAGTGCGCTCCTCGCGCCGGGAGTTGATGGCCCAGCTCACCGAGGACTGGGAACCCACCGAGCGTGAGGTCTTCTGCGCCCTCCTCACGCGCTTCAACACCGCGCTCTCCACCAGGATGGCCGCACCCGCGCCGGAAACGGAGGTCGTCAGCCGCTCCTGAACCACCGCGCGGCCCGTCTCGACGGGTCAGCCGTGCACCACCGTGCGACGGGCGGCAACTCCCGTTCACCCGACCCGGGTTCACCTCGCCACCCCCTCCGGAGCCGACGCCGACTGGACCCGGAGGTCCGACGAAGGAACCCGGGCCGACCGTCGCCCTCTTGACCCCGGCCCCGCACCCGGCCCGATAGTGGGAGCACGGGCCCGGCGGGCGGGCCGGGGACCGCCCTCCCCGCACCGGCCGACGCGTCCGCCGTCGGAACGTCCGGTCAGGAGGCGCGATGCGGCACCGGCACCAACACGGGAGCCAAGACGCCCACCGGGCCGCGGAGTTCGACGCGTTCGCCGCGGGCGCCGGCGGACGACTGCTGCACCTCGCGACCCTGTTGACGGCCGAACCCGCGGACGCCAACCCGCGCGCCCGACGGCTGCTCGTCGACGCCCTCGCCCACACCTGCGCCGCCTGGCGGCAGTTGCACGGCGACGATCCGTACGCCCACGCCCGTGACCGACTCGTCGTCCGCTTCGCCGGGGACGCCTGGCGCGTCTGGCGCGCCAAGGTACCGCTGCCCCGCGCCGGCATGCAGCGGAGCGGAACGGTGCTCGCGGGGCTGACGACCCACGAACGGCTCGTCGTGGTGCTGCGGTTGCACGAGGGCGTCGCCGAGGAACAGGCCGCCGCGCTGCTCGGGTTGTCCGAACACCGGGTACGGGCACTGTGCGCGGGCGCCGTCGCCGAAGTGCTGCGCCCCCGCCGCGGCGGGCCCGTCGCCCTGCCCGGGGCGGCACCCTCGTGACCCCCCGGACGGGGCCGTGAGCCGCGCCGAACGGGACGAGGCCGCCGTACGACGGCTCCTCGACGCGCCCCCGCCCCCCGTACCCCCGCGACTGCGCGTGGAGGCGGCGGAGCGCGGCGGACGGCTCCTACGGCGCAACCGGGCCGTCCGGCGGGCGCTGTGGCTGCTGCTGTGCGCCGCCGTGACGGCGGTCGCGGTGTGGGCGGCGGTGGCCGACGGACCGGCCGGACCGCCGACGGACACCACCCCGCCGCTCACCGGCTGGTGAGCGGCCCGACCGGCTCAGCCGAGCGCCTGCTGGAGGTCGGCGAGGAGGTCGTCCACGTTCTCGATGCCGACCGACAGCCGGACCAGGTCCGCCGGCACCTCCAGCGCCGAACCCGCGGCCGAGGCGTGGGTCATCCGGCCCGGGTGCTCGATCAGCGACTCCACCCCGCCCAGCGACTCGCCCAGGGTGAACAGCCGGGCCCGGTCGCACACCGCGACGGCCGCCTCCTCGCCGCCGGCCACCTGGAACGACACCATGCCGCCGAACCGCTTCATCTGCTTCGCGGCGACCTCGTGCCCCGGGTGCTCGGGCAGCCCCGGGTACAGGACCTTGGTGACCCGCGGGTGCCGGGTCAGCATCTCGGTGATCCGCCCGGCGTTCTCGCTGTGCCGGTCCATCCGCACCGGCAGCGTCTTGATCCCCCGCAGGACCAGCCACGAGTCGAACGGACCGGCGATCGCGCCCATCGCGTTCTGGTGGTACGCCAGCTCCTCCGCCAGCTCCGCGTCCCCGGTGACCAGGGCGCCGCCGACGACGTCGGAGTGACCGCCCATGTACTTGGTCAGCGAGTGCACGACCACGTCCGCCCCGAGCGCCAACGGCTGCTGGAGGTACGGCGTGGCGAAGGTGTTGTCCACCACCAGCCGCGCCCCGGCCTCGCGGGCGATCTGCGCCACGACCGGGACGTCGGTGATGCCGAGCAGCGGGTTCGAGGGGGTCTCCACCCAGATCACCCGGGTCTTCGGGGTGAGCGCGGCGCGGACCGCCTCCGGGTCGGAGGTGTGCGCGACGGAGAACTCCACGCCCCAGCGCGCGGCCACCTTCGCGAACAGCCGGAAGGTCCCGCCGTACGCGTCGTCCGGGATCACCACGTGGTCCCCGGGCGAGAGCAGGGTGCGCAGCAGGCAGTCCTCGGCCGCGAGCCCCGAGGCGAAGGCGAGACCGCGCACCCCGCCCTCCAGCGCCGCGAGGTTCTCCTCCAGCGCGGTCCGGGTCGGGTTGGCGCTGCGGCTGTACTCGTAGCCGCCCCGCAGCCCGCCCACCCCGTCCTGTTTGAACGTGGACACCTGGTGGATCGGCGGGACCACCGCCCCGGTCAGCGGATCGGCGGTGTTGCCCGCGTGGATCGCGACGGTTTCGAAGGAGTGCGTGGAGTGCGAGTCGCTCATGGGCACCGAGCGTAATGCGGCACGGACCGGACGGGTCACCGGGACGGGGTCCGTCATGTGACAGGTTCGCCAATTGTCGGACGCGTCTGGTTCGCTTGTACGCATGGAGATTCTCTGGTTCCTGATGGCGCTGGCCCTGCTCACGGCGGTGCTGGTGCCGTTCCTGCGCCGCGGGCGCGGGGGCGGCGGCATCCAGCTGGTCAGCCCCGACGCGCCGGACGCCGCGGATCCGGCGTCCTACGGCTTCCTGCTCCAGGAGCAACTGGACGTGCGCATGCCCGGCCCGGACGCCGATCTGGTCGACGTGCTGGACGTGGTGCGCGGCACCCAGGACTGGCGGGCCGCGTCCCAGCTGCTCGCGGGCACCGGGGCCGAGGGCGAGCGGCGCTGGCAGCGCGTCCAGGCGTTCGCGGGCTCCGCGTCCCTGGAACTCCAGCAGCGGCCCGGCGGCACGGGCGGGGCGGGCGCCGGCGCGCAGTGGTTGCGGTCCTGGCGCACCGATGCGCCCAAGGACGCGGGGGGCGCGGCGGTGCAGGCCGAGTTCCTGGTGCAGCAGGCGTTCCGCACGGCGACGCCGGGGACCGACGAGTTCCGGATCATCCTGGAGGAGGCCCGTGCGGCCTGCGGTCAGGCCGCACTGCTGGCACCCGGCGACCCGGTCCCGTACGTCATCGAGCTGAGCATCGCGCGGGGCCTCGGCTACTCGCGCACGGAGTTCGAGCAGCTGTGGCTGAAGATCCTGGACCGTGCGCCCGCGCACATGGGGGCGCATCTCGCGGCGCTGCACTACTGGGGTGAGAAGTGGCACGGCTCGCGTGAGCTGGCGTACTCCTTCGCGGAGGCCGCGGCGGCCCGGGCGCCCCGGGGTTCGCTGCTGTCGGCGCTGCCGCTGTTCGCGGTGTACCAGCACCTGCCCGAGCTGGCGCTGGTCAACGACCTGTACGGCACGGAGGTCGTGCGCAACGCGATCGAGGGGGCTCTCTTCGCGGCGCACTCGGCGCGGCCCGACGACCCGATGCTGCCGCACGTGCGGCACCTGCTGGTGTTCTTCCTGGTCCGCTCGGAGCGGTGGGGCGAGGCCATGCAGCAGTTGGTCCACGTGGACGGGCACGTCGGGGCCGTGCCCTGGACGGTGTCGGCGGATCCGGCTGCGGACTATGCGGTGTACCGGGCGTTGGCGGTCGCGGGGTACGAGGCGAACGGGGGGAGTCCCGCGACGCTTCCGCGCTGAGCGCAGTCCGGGCGGTTCCTGGTCGGGGCCGCCCGGTGTCTGCGGTGCGTTGCCCTGTGCGGGTGCGCTGTCGTTTTGCGCAGTTCCCCGCGCCCCCTGTCGGGTGCGATCGGCCCTGGGTTCGCTGTCACGTGCGGGTGTGCGGTGGTTTTGCGCAGTTCCCCGCGCCCCTAGAGGGGCGCTCCGGTGGGGGGCGTTCCGCGGGTCACTGAGCGCGGCACCCGCAGGTGACGACGCACCCGCACCAGGGCGCCCCGATCAGGGGCGCGGAGAACTGCGCGAAACGACGGCGCACCCGCACAGGACAGCGCACCCCCAGCGGAACGCACCCCATAGGGGCGGGGGAACTGCGCGAAACCACCACGCACCCGCGCAGGACAGCGCACCGGGAGGTGGTCGTACTCGGCAGGGGAATGGTTGGGTGGTGCCGGTCGTTGGACCGGAGGAAGTGGTAGAGCCCGGAGGAGACCCATGTTCCTGCACAGCCGTACCCCGCAGCTGCCGACGCCGGAGCAGGCCCTGAAGGGGCGCCCCGAGCCGACCTACGCCGTGCCCGAGCGCCACGCCGTCCTCGACAATCCCCTGCTCGGCCCCTACCCGCAGGGCCTGGAGGTCGCCGATTTCGGCCTCGGCTGTTTCTGGGGGGCGGAGCGCAAGTTCTGGCAGACGGAGGGTGTCTGGACGACCCTCGTCGGTTACCAGGGCGGCTACACCGAGCACCCGACGTACGAGGAGGTGTGCGCCGGCGTGACCGGTCACACCGAGGCGGTGCGCGTGGTGTACGACCCTGCCGTGGTGTCGTACGAGTCGCTGTTGAAGCTGTTCTGGGAGTCCCACGACCCCACCCAGGGCTTCCGCCAGGGCAACGACGTCGGTACGCAGTACCGCTCGGCGATCTACCCGCACTCCCCCGCGCAGGCCGCCGCTGCGGAACGCTCCCGCGAGGCCTACCAGCGGGTCCTGTCGGCGACCGGCCACGGCACCATCACCACCGAGATCCTGCCGGCCGAGGGCCGCGAACTGTACCCCGCCGAGGGGTACCACCAGCAGTACCTCGCGAAGAACCCGAACGGGTACTGCGGCATCGGCGGCACCGGCGTGGCCTGCCCGATCGGCGTGGCCCCGGCCGCCGACGAGTGAACCGTCCTCGTCCCACCGTCCTCGTCCCACCCCCCGACCGCCGACCAGTTCGCGCCGGAGTGCGGGCACCGCGTTGATTCCGGCGGGGGAACGGGGAGGCTCGGCCCGATGGCCGGGGCGTGGGTCCCGGTGCTCTCATCGGGAGAGGACACCGCATCATGGCAGTGCGCAAACTGCTCTCCACCGCGGCCGTGGCCGCACTCGTGACCGGCGCCGCGCTGACGGCCGCCCCGACCGCCCTGGCGGACGCGACGGCCGCCCCCGGGGCCGCCCGGACCGTCGCCACCGCGACGAACACGCCTGCGGCCGAGGCCGGTTGGGTGTACTACGGCTACCGTCCGAACCTCGGTGAGTGCATCCGGGCGGGCCAGGCACTGGTGGCCTCGGGGTGGACCACCGACTACCGGTGCGACGACGGACCGTGGGTCACCCTGCTCTACGTGTGGCAGTGAGCCGCATCGCCCCGGGGGCCGTGCGGTTCAGCGGCCGTACTCGTCGGGGCGGTGCTCCACGTACTCGACGGTGAGGCCGTCCGCGTGCCGGGCGGTGAAGCCGGAGCCCGTGGGCACCCGGTGCACGGGGACGAGGATCTCCGCGCCCTCCGCCTCCAGCCGGGCCAGGTACGGGGACACCGAGGCGACCAGCAGGGTGCCGTGGGTCGCCCGGAACGGCGCGAGCACCTCCTCGGTCCCCTCGATCAGGAGGAAGGCGCCGACTGCGGACAGCGCCAACTGCTTCTCCGGGTAGGTGAACCACAGGTCCCGCTCGGTGTCGAGCAGTCGTTCGTAGGAGGACGTCAACGCCTCCAGGGTGCCGGGGCCGGTGAACACCCGCAGGAACACCCGGGGTTCGGTGAGGTGCGAGGAGTCGGAGGAGCGGCGCTCCAGGACGGTGTCCGGCGTCGCATGCGGTGTCGGGTGCGGTGTCGTGGTGTGCTGGGTCATGGCGTCAGCCTCGCCGCACCGGCGCGGGCCTGCCAGTGGCCCGTTCCTACGGTGACCACAGGTCATAGGCTCGGCGCATGACGTCGAACGGTCCGCAGTCCAGCCCCGCCGTCCTGCGCCGCCGACAGCTCGGCGCGTTCCTCCGGGCCCATCGCGAACGGTTGGCCCCCGGTGCGGTCGGGCTGCCGGACGGTGCGCGCCGTCGGACGCCAGGGCTGCGGCGGGAGGAAGTGGCGGCACTGTCCGGGGTCGGCGTCGCCTGGTACACCTGGCTCGAACAGGGGCGGGTGGAGACCTCGCGGGAGGTCCTGGAGTCGGTCGGCCGGGCGCTACGACTGGACGCGGAGCAGCGGGGCCACGTGCTCCGGCTCGGCGGCTACGCACCGTTGACGGTGGCCGAACCCCCGAACGTCGCCGACGGCACCGAGGGGGCTGCGGGGGCGGGGCGGTTCGACGGGGCGGGCGGGGTGCCCGGTGCGCTGCGGCGGATGATCGACGCCTGGGAGGGGTCGCCGGCGCTGGTGCTCGATCCGGTGCTGGGGATCGTCGCGTGGAACTCCGCGTACCTGCGGGTCTGGCCCGACCCGGGCCCGGTCCCCGAGGACCGGCGGAACCTGTTGCTGCTCCTGCTCTCGGACGGGGCCCACCAACGGCTGCTGCTCGACTGGGAGGAGGTCGGGCGGGACCTGCACCGGCACTTCCGGGCGTTCGCGGACGGGGCGCCCGACGATCGGCGGGTGCGGGAGGTGTCGGGGCGGTTGGAGTCGCTGCGGCCCGACCTCGCGCACTGGTGGCGGTGCCGCGAGGTGGCGAGTTTCGCGCCGCGCACGGTGCGGCTCGCCGCGGGGGGCCGGGGCGACCCGGTCGAGTGGGAACTCTCCCTGGTCGCCCCGGCGGTGGGGGGCGGCGGGCTCAGCGTGCTGGTGCAGACACGGATCGACCGGGGTGACCGGGGTGACCGGGCCGAGTAGGCGGGTCAGTCGGTGGACGGGGCGGGCGCGGGGCGGAGCTTGCGGGCGGTGGTCGAAGCGTCGTAGCCGTCCGGAACGCCCGGCACCAGCACGGTGCGGCAGTCGAAGTTGCGTACGCGCAGGGGCAGGAGCTCCTGATAGGCGTCGGAGTCCCACCAGTCGCGGGCGGCAGCGGTGTCGGGGAAGCCGATCATCACGATCGCGCCGGGCCAGGGCCCCTCGATGACCTCGGGCTCGACGCCGTGCACCAGGAAGCGCCCGCCGAAGGGGTCCATGGTGGCCTGGATGCGCTCGATGTAGTCGGCGATCTCGGCCATGTCGGGCGGGGTGTCACGGGGCTGGAGGTGGCAGATGGCGTACGTGGTCATGGTCCGTCCCTGCGGCTCGGGCCGCCCGCTCCGACCGCGTGCGTGCGGCGCTCGGAGCGGGCGACTGCTTCGGTGTCGATACTCGTACGGGGTCGCGGTCCGGTCGATTACCCCGGAGGTAAGGGGCGTCGCCGGTGCGGCGAGGGGCCGTCAGATCGTGGTGGTGTCGATGACGAACCGGTAGCGCACGTCGCTGCGCAGCACCCGCTCGTAGGCCTCGTTGACCTGGTCGGCGGGGATGACCTCGATCTCCGAGGCGATGCCGTGCTCCGCGCAGAAGTCCAGCATCTCCTGGGTCTCCTGGATGCCGCCGATGTTCGACCCGGCGAGCGACCTGCGGCCTCCGATCAGGGCGAACAGGTCGAGGGAGACCGGCTCCTCGGGGGCGCCGACGTTCACCAGGGTGCCGCCGGTGCGCAGCAGGGAGAGGTACTTCCCGAAGTCCAGGGGTGCGGACACCGTGGAGACGATGAGGTCGAAGCGGTCGCGCAGCTTCTCGAAGGTCTCCGGGTCGCTGGTGGCGTGGTAGTCGCTGGCGCCGAGCCGCAGGCCGTCCTCGCGCTTGCCGAGGGTCTGGCTGAGCACGGTGACCTCGGCGCCGAGTGCGTGGGCGATGCGGACGGCGAGGTGGCCGAGGCCGCCCATGCCGATCACGGCGACCCGCTGGCCGGGGCCGGCGTTCCAGTACCGCAGCGGGGAGTACGTGGTGATGCCCGCGCAGAGCAGGGGCGCCGCGGTGTCGAGGGGCAGTGCGTCGGGGATGCGGAGGGTGTAGTTCTCGTCCACGACGATCTGTCGGGCGTAGCCGCCGTAGGTGGGGTCGCCGTTCTTGTCGCGGTCGTTGTACGTGGCGACGGGGCCGTTCGCGCAGTGCTGTTCGAGGCCGGCGCGGCAGTTGTCGCAGGTGCGGCAGGAGTCGACGAGGCAGCCGACGCCCACGCGGTCGCCCACGGCGAAGCGGGTGACCCCGGCTCCGGCGGCGGCGACGGTGCCGGCTATCTCATGGCCGGGGACCATCGGGAAGATGCCCTCCTGCCAGCCGTTGTTGACCTGGTGGATGTCCGAGTGGCAGATGCCGGCGTACTGGATGTCGATGAGGACGTCGTGCTCGCCGAGGGGGCGCAAGGGGACGGTGGTGCGCTCCAGCGGGGCCTTGGGCGTGGGAGCGGCGTAGGCGGGAACGGTGGTCATGGCGGGCGTCTCCTCGGTCCGGCGCGGGCCGTCGGCTTCCGGCCGCGACCCGCGCTGTCGTGCGTGTTCGGTAGGTGCACCGCGTACGGGGGCCGCGGTGTTCGTGTGATTCACGAAGTTCGTGGTGTTCGTGTTGTTCGTGGTGTTCGTGTTGTTCGTGGTGTTCGTGTGCGGAGTCAGGGATGACCCTCCCCCATAGAACACCTGGCCGAACATCGGTTCGTGGGCGCCCCCTGCGGGACGCGGGTCCAGGTCCGGGTCCGGGGGCAGCTGAAAGGGCCGTCGCTCCCCTGGTTCGAGGGAGCGACGGCCCCGTAGCCGCAGGCGTACCGGTGCACCGGTGTACCGGGCACGCACCGCACCGGCCGAGCGGGCGTCAGACGGCCGAGCCGGCCTTCCACTGCGCCCAGCCCATGTTCCAACCGTTGAGGCCGTTGTCGGGCTTGATGGTCGAGTCACCGGTGTTCTTGACGACCACCACGTCACCGAGCAGCGAGTTCTTGAAGAACCAGGAGCCGGGGGTGTTCGGGTCGCCGGCGCCCTTCGTGTCGGACAGCCCTATGCAGCCGTGGCTGGTGTTGACGCTGCCGAAGATGGACTTGGCGCCCCAGTAGTTGCCGTGGATGAAGGTGCCGGAGGTGGACAGGCGCATGGCGTGCGGCACGTCCTTGATGTCGTACTCGCCCTTGCCGTCGTCGTCCGTGAAGCCGACCGTCGCACCGTTCATCCGGGTCTCCTTGAACTTCTCGGAGATCACCATCTGACCCTCGTACGTCTTCGTGGTGGGCGCACCGGCCGAGATCGGGATGGTGCGCACGACCTTGCCGTCCTGGGTCACCTTCATCTGCTTCGTCTTGGCGTCGACGATGGAGACCTGGTTGCGGCCGACCTTGAAGGTGACGGTCTTCTGCTGGACGCCGTAGACGCCGTCCGCGCCCTCCACCCCGTCGAGGGCGAGCTTCAGCGTGACCGTCGCGTTCTCGGTCCAGTACTTCTCGGGGCGGAAGTCGAGGCGCTGGGGGTTGAACCAGTGCCCGACGACCTCCTCACCGCTGCTGGTGGAGACCGTGATCGCCTCCTGCACGGCCTTGCGGTCGGTGATCGCCTTGTCGAAGTTCAGCGAGACGGGCATGCCGACGCCGACCGTCGAACCGTCCTCCGGGGTGAACGAGCCGATGAAGCTGTTCTTCGGTGCGACGGTGGTGAACGACGCGTTCTCGTGGGACGCGCGGCCCTCCGCGTCGGTGGCCGTGGCGGTGACCTTGTAGCGGGTGGCCCGTTCGAGTTGGGCGTCGGGCTTCCAGGACTTCTTGTCGGCCGATATCCGCCCGGCGACGGCCTTGCCGTCGCCCGTGGTCATCGTGACCTTGGTGAGGGTGCCGTCGGTCACCGAGACCTTGGCGGCGTTGTTGATGCTGGCGTTGCCGGCGCCGTCCTTCGGAACGATGACTATCTTCGCCTCGGACGCCTTCTCCGCCGCTGCCTTGTCGACCTGTGCCTGCGGCTTGCCCGACGCGTTCGCCCCCGCGTCACCGCCGCCGTCCCCCGATCCCCCGTCACTGCACGCGGTGAGCACCAACACCCCGCTGAGCAGCGCGGACGCGGCCATGACTCCCCTGCGCCGCCTACTGTCCGTCATCACAAGCCTTTCCATCGTCACCGATTTCCCCGCACACACGGCAGCCCTGTCCAGGTACAACGCGCTGACCACGCCTTCCGGTTCCAGCGTCGATCAAGCTGTGGGACACACCACGTCCGCCGACACCGGCCCGTACGGGGCTCGTTCCCCGTGTCTCCGGCGCGCCGCACGAGCGGCCCCGTTCACCCCGGGGCGACTCCCCCGGAAAGGGCGCGAGGCCCCGGCGGCGGATGCCGTCCGGGGCCTCGTCCGTCCGTGGTCGGCCGGAGCCGAACCCGAATCGGCGCACGCCGTCGGGTCCTACCGGAGGTCGCCGCCCGCGTCCTCGCTCCCCCCATCATCGTCGTCCTCGTCCCAGTCCGTTCCTTCGGGGTCGTACTCGGCCTCCGCTACTTCCTCGCTGCTCCAGGAGGCCCGCAGCAGATCGATCCCGGGTACCTCCCTGACCAGGTCGAACGGGTCCACGAGGTAGGCGAGCGCCTCGGCTGTGTCCTGTTTCACAGCGAGTTCGGCACGGGCCCGCTCGGTGGGGTCGATGCGGTCGTCCCGGGCGATCAGCCGGAGAGCACCGCCGGTCAGCGCGTCCCCGTCGCGGACTTCCACCAGCAGATCGGCGTGCAGGCGCACATAGTGGGATGTTTCGGTGTTGGTCATGGTTCGGAGGGTAAGGCCGAGGAGGCCCGCGACTTTCCTGCGACCCGCGGGGTTCACTAGCATCGGTCCACCCGGCCAATTCGCCAGCGTCACAAGGGGATCGATATTCCGTGTCCGCCGCCCGCCGCTCGTTGCTGACCGCAACCGCCGCCGGAACCCTCCTCGGCGCCCTGTGGTTCGTCCCTTCCGCCAACGCGACCGACGGAGAGCCCCTCACCCCGCCCCGGTCGGCCGCCGACACGGCCGTCAGATCCGAGGGCGCCCCCCTCACCCCCGTCACGTACCGGGCGCCGAACGCCGGGGCCGCTCAGGACGGCGCACGCCTCGCCGACACGGGCGCCTTCGACACCGCCCCGTACGTCTACGGGGGCACCGCGTTCCTGTGCGTGGGCGCCGGCTTCGTCGTCTACTCGGTCCGCCGGAGCCGCACCGCCCCCTGAGACGCGGAGCGCACCGACCGCTGACACCCGGGGCGCACCGCCCCGCGTCAAGCCCTCGGCGAACGGCACCAGGCCCTGGGCGAACAGGGCTGGTCGCGGGCGCCCCGGGCGCACAGGCTCGGGCCATGGAGATCTTCGAGGTGGTACCGGGACTGCACATGCTGCGCTTCCCCGTGGGGGCGGCCTACCTGTGGCGTGACGGCCGCGAGCTGACCCTGATCGACACCGGTCCGGTCGGCCACGCGGCGCAGATCGAGGACGTGCTCGACGGCGAGCTGAAGCGGATCGTGTTGACGCACTGGCACGAGGACCACACCGGGTCGGCGGCCGAACTCGCCGGTCGGCACGGGGCGGAGGTGGTGGCCCACCGGCTGGAGGCCCCGGTGGTCCGGGGGGAGGCGGTGGGGGCGCCGCCGGTGCTGGAGGAGTTCGAGATACCGATCCGGGCGGGCGTGCCGCAGTTGCCGCCGGCCCCGCCGTGCCGGGTGGACCGGGAGGTCGAGGACGGCGAGGTGCTGGCGTTCGGCGGCGGAGCCGCGGTGGTCGCCGTGCCCGGGCACACCGACGGGTCGATGGCGCTGCATCTGCCGGGCCCCGACGTGCTGTTCACCGGGGACGCCGTCCACAACGTCGGTCGGCCCTCGCTGGGCGTCTTCAACACCGACCGCGCCCGGGCCGTGGAGTCGCTGCACCGGATCGCCGGGCTGGGCGTCGCCACGGTGGTCTTCGGCCATGGTGACCCGGTCGTCGGCGGCGCGGCGGACGCCCTGCGGGGAGCGGCCGCCGCGGCCGGGTGAGACCGGGTCCCGTGGGGTGGCGGGGCGTCAGGCCAGCGGGCCGGTCACCGACTCCGCGGCGCTGACCAGGTGTCCGTCGCGGACGAAGGCGTCGGCGGCGGCCAGGTCGGGGGCGAGGAACCGGTCAGGGCCGGGGCCGCCGACCCCGGCCGCGCGCGCCGCGGCGATCACCGCCCGGGACGCCTCGGCGGGGGTCAGCCCGGCCCGCAGTTCGATCGCGCGGGTGGCCGCGTACAGCTCGACGCCGAGCACCCGGGTGAGGTGGGCGACGGCGGTGCGCAGCTTGCGGGCGGCGGACCAGCCCATGGAGACGTGGTCCTCCTGCATCGCGGAGGACGGGATCGAGTCGACGGACGCCGGTACGGCCAGCCGCTTCAGTTCGCTGACCAGCGCGGCCTGCGTGTACTGGGCGATCATCAGACCGGAGTCGACGCCCGGGTCCTCGGCGAGGAAGGCGGGCAGGCCGTGCGAGCGGTTCTTGTCGAGGAGCCGGTCGGTGCGGCGTTCCGCGATGGAGGCGAGGTCGGCGACGGCGACGGCGAGGAAGTCGAGGACGTAACCGACCGGCGCTCCGTGGAAGTTGCCGTTGGACGCGACCCGACCGTCCGGCAGGACGACCGGGTTGTCGACCGCGGCGGCCAGTTCCCGTTCCGCCACGAGACGGGCGTGCGCGAGGGTGTCCCGCCCGGCGCCCGCGACCTGGGGCGCACACCGCACCGAGTAGGCGTCCTGGACCCGCGGGGCCTCGTCCTGGTGGTGGCCGGTGAGTCCGGACCCCCGCAGCACGGCCAGCATGTTGGCGGCGGCCGCGGCCTGACCGGGGTGCGGGCGGATGGCGTGCAGGGCGGGGGCGAGCACCTGGTCGCTGCCGAGGAGCGCTTCCAGGGTGAGGGCCGCGGTGATGTCGGCCGAGGTGTAGAGCCGGTCGAGGTCGGCGAGGGCCATCAGCAGCATGCCGAGCATGCCGTCGGTGCCGTTGAGGAGGGCGAGCCCTTCCTTCTCCCGCAGTTCGACGGGGTGCAGGCCGTGCGCGTCGAGCAGCTCGGCGGCGGGGCGGACGGTTCCGTCGGGCCCCTCGGCGTCGCCCTCGCCGATCAGGGTCAGGGCGCAGTGGCTCAGCGGGGCGAGGTCGCCGGAGCAGCCGAGCGAACCGTACTCGTGGACGACGGGGGTGATGCCGGCGTTCAGGAGGTCGGCCAGCGCGTGGGCGACCTCCGGGCGGACGCCGGTGTGCCCGGAGCACAGGGTCTTCAGCCGGAGGAACATCAGCGCGCGCACGACTTCGCGTTCGACGCGGGGGCCGAGCCCGGCGGCGTGCGAGCGGACGATGTTGCGCTGGAGGCGGGCGCGCAGGTGCGGGCCGATGTGCCGGGTCGCGAGCGCACCGAATCCGGTCGAGACGCCGTACACGGGTTCGGGTCGGGCGGCGAGGGCCTCGACGATGTCGCGCGCGGCGGCGAGGGCGGACTCCGCCTCCTCGGACAGCCGGACGTGTGCGCCGCCCCGGGCCACGGCGAGCACATCGGCCGCGGTGGTCCCCGAGGCCCCCAGCACCACAGTGTGCATATCCATATTCAGGAGCGTACGCAGTGAATTGGAGCTTGTCACGAGGTCCGTGGGCCCCCCGGAGCCGCCGGGGCGGGCCCGGGTCGACGCACCGGGGTACGCGTACCCCGGTGCACGGGGCCACGGCCGCCCGGCGGGCCGGGGCGGCCGACGACTCCACGGACCGGGAGGCCCGGTGGCCCCGTCCCGGCGAGCGGGGCGGGCGGGCCCGCGGGCCTGAATGCCTGGAGGCCCCGTCCCGGCGAACCGGGGCCGGCAGCCCCGCGGCCCGGAATCCCTGGCGGCCCCGTCCCGGTCCACCGGACCCTGAACGCCTGGCGGACCTGGTAGACCGGGCCGGTGACCCGGCGGACCGGCGGACCCGGTGGCCAACTAGCCCGGCGACCCCTGCTGGACCAGGACCCCGCGACCAGGCGAACCAGTAGCCCCTCAAACCGGAACCGGTGACACGAGGACCCAGGACACGGGACCGGGTGGGCCCGGGCCGATGGACGGAGTACTGGCCGGGCAGGGCCCGGTGGCCCGGCAGCCCCATGGCCTGGTGAACCCGAAGCCCGGTGAGCCTACGGCCTGGTGACCCCGAAGCCAGGCGGACCGAGGCAGGCCCGGCGGACCCGGGGCGGTCCCGAAACCCGGCGGGCCGGGGGCGGGCCCGGCGGGCGGGGTCCGGTCGGGCGGCGGAACCAGCGCCCCCGCACCGGGTCCAGGGGACCGGCGCCTCCGCGCCCCGCGGACCGGCGACCTCGCGCCCCGCGACCCGGGGGACCCGGAGCCAAGTGGACCGGGGCCGCCGGCGGCAGGGCGGGCCCGGCGGGCGAAGGTCCGCCCGGTGGAGCGGCGGTAGCGGCGGGCGGGGGCACGGCGAACGGCCCCGGGGGCCACTTGGCGCCCGACTCCGCACCGACGTGCGCCACGAGCACGTCCGCGCACCCGTGACCGAGGCCGTGCTCGGTCCGAAGCCGGGCGACGGGTCCCCACTTGTGGCGCACGGTGCGTGGTCGTCGGTCAACTGCCCGGCACGGCGTCCACCGTGGGACGGCCCGTCCCGGCGCGCCCCCTCACCCGTTCAGGGACAGGATCCGCGCCCCCTCCGCACGGCGCCGCGCGGCTACCCGGACCGCGCCGGGGGAAGGGTGTCCTGGCGGCGCGAGGGACGCGGGAAGACGCAGGAGAGGGGATCACGATGCTCGGCGAAACGGCCCGCACCTGGCTACGGCGGTGGGACGAACAGCAGGAGCGCTACAGCCCGGACCGCGAGGAACGGTTCCGGGTGGTCCTCGACGTCACCCGGTGGTCCCTGGAGCGGGCCTCCCCCGAACGCCCGCGGATCGTGGACCTGGGGTGCGGCACGGGTTCGCTCACCGGCCGCCTCGCCCGCGCCCTGCCGCACGCGCAGGTGGTGGGCGTCGACGCCGACCCGATGATGTTGGGCCTGGCGGAGGAGGCAGTCGCCGGCACCGGTGCCCGGCTGTTCCTCGACGACCTCAACTCGCCCGGCTGGGCGGACCGGGCCGCCCCGGACGGCCCCTGGGACGCGGTCGCCTCCTCGACGGCCCTGCACTGGCTGGAGCCGGCGGACCTCGACGCGCTGTACCGCCTGGTGGCCGACCGACTGCGACCGGGCGGCGTCTTCGTCGACGCCAACAACCGGGCCCCCGAGGGCTCCCCGGCGGCCCGCGCCCTGGCCCGCCGGGTGCGGGACGCCCGCGCCGAACGGGCCGGCAGGGCCGACCGGGAGGACTGGGACTCCTGGTGGAAGGCGTTCCTCGCCGCTCCGGAACTCGCCGACCTCGCACGGGCCCGGGAGCGACGGCCGATCGCCCGGCGCGCGTTCGCCCCGCCCCTGGACCTGACCACGGGCGAGCAGACCGGGATGCTCCGGGCGGCGGGATTCGGGACCGTCACCACGGTCTGGCAGTGCGGCGACGACAGCGTCCTGGTGGCCCTGCGCTGACGACGGCGAGCGGGGGCCGGGGCGCGCCCGCCGCCCGCTAGCGGTCCAACCAGCGACGGAAGCGGCGGCGTTCGCCGACGGGGGGCGCCGGTTCGCCCACCGGCGGGGCCGTGTCGTCGGCCAACCGGACGACCGGGTCGTCGGGCCCGGAGCGGCCCGCGACCACGGGCGTCGGGGACCGGGCCGCCTTGGCCCGGTACTGCGCCGCGTCCGCGAGCCGGAACAGCCGGCGGGCGGAGCGCACCTCGCCGATGGGGTCACCGGTGGAGGCGACCCCGCAGGCCACTCCGTCACCGAGGCCCGCCGCGCGCCGGCACAGCTCCTCGGCCACCCGCACCACCTGGTCCGCCGGGGGGCCGACCGCCAACAGACAGAACTCGTCGCCGCCGAGCCGTGCGGCCAGCGTCCCGGGCAACATCGCCCCGCACAGGGACAGTACGGAGCCGAACCGTTCCAGCAGACGGTCCCCCACCGCGTGCCCCTGGGTGTCGTTGACCCGTTTCAGCCCGTTCAGATCGCACACCACCAGGCTCACGACGATCCCCTCGGCGTGGTGACGGTCCACCGCGTCGTCCAGGCTCTCGTCGACGGCGCGCCGGTTGGCGAGCCCCGTGAGGGAGTCGGTGAACGCCAGGCGGCGGGCCTCCTCCAGCCGCTCGGTCTGGGCGAGGCCGGCCGAGACGACGGCCGCGAGCACGGTGGCGAAGTCCGCGTCGGCCGGGTCGAAGACCGGGGCACCGGCCGTGCGCGCCACGTACAGCTCGCCCCAGGCCCGGCCGTGCAGCACCAGCGGAGCCACCACGCAGCAGCCGCGGCCCCGCCGGCGCAGGGCGGCGACCCGCTGGTGGCAGTAGCGCGCGCCCCGGGAGGTCGGCCCCTCGGCGGTCTCCACCCAGGCCCGGGGTTCACCGCCGCCGGCCCAGCGCCCGTGCAGGAACTCCGCGATCTCGGGGAACTCGTGCACCGGGTACGCCTCGTGCTCCGGGAACTCCTCCTCGTCCGGGGTCCGCTCGCCCGCGTTGACGAGGACCCGCAGCCGACCCAGGTCCCGTTCCCACACCGACAGGGCGGCGAAGTCGCCGACGAGCGCCCGGCGGGCCCCCTCGGCCGCCGCCCGCCAGGAGTCCCGCGGGGTGCGGGCCGCCGCCATTCCCTGCGCCAGCTCCACCACACCCCGTAGCCGCACTTCCTCACCACCCATCACACTAGATTAAGGATGTTTGCCATATTTTGGGGCATTGGGGTACCCACGGAAAGGGCGTGTGGCGGGCGGGCGCCCTACTCGCCGGGCCAGTTCGGGGGCCGCTTCTCGTTGAACGCGGCCACCCCTTCCACCCGGTCGCCGGAGAACGCCACCGTGCGCCAGGCCGCGTCCTCGACCTCCAGCGCGGCCCGCAGGTCCAGCCCCTGCCCGAGGCGCAGTGCGCGCTTCGCGGCGCGCAGCCCCACCGGGGAGTTCTCGGCGATGCGGGCGGCCAGCGCCAGCGCCTCGGCGGTGTCCTCGCCCTCTTCCGTCAGGACGTCCACCAGCCCCAGGGCGTGGGCCTCCACGGCCGGGAGCCGACGGGCGGTGAAGATCAGCTCGGCGGCCCGGGCGGCACCGACCCGGCGCGGCAGCAGTTGGGTGCCGCCGCCGCCCGGGATCACCCCCACGGAGACCTCCGGGAGCCCCACGACGGCCGAGGGGTCGGCCACGATCAGGTCGCAGGACAGGGCGATCTCGAAGCCGCCGCCCAACGCGTACCCGTGCACGGCGGCGAGGGCGGGCACCGGGAGGTCCAGCACCGCGGTGTACGCAGCGCGGGTCACCGGGCGCTGGCGCAACAGGTCCCGGTCGGTGAAGGCGTTGCGTTCCTTGAGGTCGGCCCCGACGCAGAACGCCCGCGGATGGGTGGAGGTGATGACCACCACGCGGACCCCGGGGTCCGCGCCCAACGCCTCACAGGCGCCGGCGAGGGCCCGCGCCAGCTCCGTGGACACGGCGTTCATGGCCCCGGGCCGGTCGAGTCGCAGCTCCGCGACGGCGCCGTGCCGTTGCACCGCCACGAAGTCCCCGAACCGCTGCGGTCGCTCGTCCACATGGACCTCCCTGGTCGTTAACGCTCGTTATTCGAACGGATCATTCCAGTTCGGCGGCGGACGCGACACGGGGCGACGGAGCGCTACGGGATCGGGGCGGTGCGCGCTACAGCCGGTAAGCGCTACGGGCGGTGAGCGCTACGGGGCACGGGCGACGGACGGCGCTGAGTGACCGTCAGCCGCGGCGGGTCAACAGCCAGGGTTCGACGACGCCCAGCCCGCGGACCGGCCGCTGCCACATCGGCTGGAGCGCGAAGCGGTACGAGGGCGCCCCCTCCGTCGCGGTGGCCGCCGCGGCCTCCGTCTCGGACTTGGGGGCCTCGCCCGTACGGGTCAGCTCCTCGGCGAACGCCCCGTCCACGAGGACGGCGTCCCGCGGCGCTATCGAGGTGAGCCGGCTGGCGAGGTTCACGGTGGTCCCGAACACATCACCCATCCGTGTGGTGACCGTGCCGAAGGCGATGCCGACCCGCAGTTCGGGCATCGTCTCGTCGTGGGACATCGTCTCGATGAGCCGGAGGGCGATCTCCGCGGCGATGCCCGCGTCGTCCGCCGCGTACAGGACCTCGTCGCCGAGGGTCTTGATGAGCCGCCCGCCGTGCGCGGCCACCAGATCGGCCGCGGTGGTCTCGAACGCCTCGACCAGCTCGCCGAGTTCCTCCTCCTCCATGCGCCGGGTCAGCCGGGTGAAACCGACCAGGTCGGCGAAGCCCACGGCCAGCCGGCGGTCCACCATCTCCTCGTCGTCGGCGGCCTGCACGACCCGCCCGGTGGCGGCGGCGAGCTGCCGGCGCCAGACGTAGACGAGGAACTCCTCCAACTCCGGCAACAGCAGCTCTATCAGCGGATACGTGACCTCGGTACGGGTCATCCCCGGCTCGGGGGGTTCGGTGAGGCCCTCCAGGAACGAGTCGATCTGCCACTCGGCCAGCCGCGCGGTGGTCTGACCGGTGGACCGGGCGACCTGGATGGCCATCGGCTCGCTGAGCAGTCCCGCCTCGACCAGACCGGCGAGTCGGCGCAGGGCCAGGACGTCGGCCTCGGTCAGCGCCTTGGCCTGGCCGATGTCGGCGAAGCCCATGGCCCGCCAGAAACGGGACGCGAGTTCCATCGAGACCCCGGCGCTGCGGGCCGCCTGGAAGGGGGTGTAGCGGCGCTCGGCCCCGAGGATCAGCTGTTCGAGGCGGAGGGCGAGGGGATCGTCACCCCCGTCGGCGCCGTCCGCGGCATCGGGGGGATCGGCCCCGCCGGAGCCACCGGAACCGCCGGCCGCACCGGGCCCGTCAGCACCACCGGAACCGCCGGAGCCGGGATGCGGGGCGGCGGGGCGGTCGCGGCCCGGGTCGTGGGCACTGCCCCTCCCGGCTCCCGAGCCCGTGTCGTCGACGGTCACGCCTGCTGCCTTCCGATCTGCCGCGTGGTCAGGGCCTTCCGAGGAAGCACCCAAACACACACAGTACGACAGCTGTGCCGTGGCTCACTCCCGACCGGACGGTCCGTTCCCGCGAACCGCCCGGAACCCCTCCATCGCCGCAGTCACGAGCCGTCAGCCGGACTCCGCCGGACGCAGATGGACGATGTCGCCCGCCCCGACGGACTGGAGCCCTCCCTCGTCGGTGGCGATGACCAGCCGCCCGTCCCCGTCCAGGGCGACCGCTTCGCCGGAAACCTCCCGTTCGCCGGGGAGCAGGGCCCGCACCCGGCGCCCCAGGGTCGCGCACCCCGCCGCGTACGTCTCCTGGAGGCCGGAGGCCACCGGGTCGCCGCCGGCCGCGCGCCAGTCCCCGTACCACTGCTCCAGGGAACGCAGGACGGCCCGGAGCAGGGGGTCCCGGTCGGTGGTCCGCGCACCGGCGAGGAGCAGGGAACCGGCACCGGGCACGGGCAGCTCGTCGGCGGTCAGGCTGACGTTCAGTCCGATCCCGAGGACGACGGAACCGTCCCCGGCCCGTTCGGCGAGGATGCCGCCCGCCTTGCGCTCCTCGCCGTCGACGGTGACGAGCAGGTCGTTGGGCCACTTGAGCGCGGTGTCGACCCCGGCGGCCCGGGACAGTGCGGTGGCGACGGCCACCCCGGCGAGCAGCGGGATCCACCCCCAGCGGTCCACGGGCACCGCGCCGCGCCGCTCGTCCCCCGGGGTGAGCAGCACCGACACGAACAGACCGGAGCGCGCCGGTGCGCTCCAGCGGCGGTCGAGACGCCCCCGGGCCGCGTGCTGGGCCTCGGCGACCAGGACGGCGCCCTCGGGCAGCGAACCGGGGCGGGCCGCTCGGGCGGTGAGGGCAGTGAGATCGGAGTTCGTGGAACCGGTCTCGCGGACCACGTCCAGGGAGGTCCACAGGGAGTCGGGGCGCACCAGCGCACGACGGAGGGCCGCCGCGTTCAGGGGCGGCCGGTCCAGGTCGGACCAGCGGTTGGCTTCAGCATCCGGGGGCGTCATGCAACCCACCCTAGGTGTGGTAAACGCCGCACTGCCGAACGGTATCCACCCCACTACGCTACGAGAAATCAGCCCCGGTCACCCGTCCGGCGGCCCCGCGAGGACGCGACGACCCGCCGGCGTCCCGGGGCGCCGGCCGTCCTTCTCCGCAGGGAGCCGCACCCGATGTCCAAGCCGGAAGAGCCCCGTACGACCGTGTCCGCACCCGCCCCCGCGGCGGACCCGGCGATCGACGTCCACACCACCGCGGGCAAGATCGCCGATCTGCGGCGCCGCGTCGAGGAAGCCACCCACGCGGGGTCGGCGCGCGCGGTCGAGAAGCAGCACGCCAAGGGCAAGCTGACGGCCCGTGAACGGATCGCCCTGCTGATGGACGAAGGCTCCTTCGTGGAGCTGGACGAGTTCGCCCGGCACCGGTCCACCGCCTTCGGCCTGGCGGACAACCGCCCGTACGGGGACGGCGTGGTCACCGGGTACGGCACCGTCGAGGGCCGACCGGTGGCGGTGTTCTCGCAGGACTTCACGGTCTTCGGCGGCGCCCTCGGCGAGGTCTACGGCCAGAAGATCGTCAAGGTGATGGACTTCGCGCTGAAGACGGGCTGTCCGGTCGTCGGGATCAACGACTCGGGCGGCGCCCGCATCCAGGAGGGCGTGATGGCGCTCGGGATGTACGGGGAGATCTTCCGCCGCAACACCCACGCCTCCGGGGTGATCCCGCAGATCTCGCTGGTCGTGGGGCCGTGCGCGGGCGGTGCGGTGTACTCGCCGGCGATCACCGACTTCACCGTGATGGTCGACCGGACCTCGCACATGTTCATCACCGGACCGGACGTCATCAAGACGGTGACCGGTGAGGACGTCGGCTTCGAGGAGCTGGGCGGGGCGCGCACCCACAACACGGTCTCCGGGGTCGCGCACCACATGGCCGGCGACGAGAAGGACGCGGTCGAGTACGTCAAGTCGCTGCTGTCGTACCTCCCGTCGAACAACCTGAGTGAGCCGCCGGTGTTCCCGGAACCGGCGGACCTGGAGCTGACGGACGAGGACCGGGAGTTGGACGCGCTGATCCCGGACAGCGCCAACCAGCCGTACGACATGCACCGGGTCGTCGAGCACGTCCTCGACGACGCGGAGTTCCTGGAGACCCAGCCGCTGTTCGCGCCGAACATCCTCACCGGCTTCGGCCGGGTGGAGGGCCACCCGGTGGGGATCGTCGCCAACCAGCCGCTCCAGTTCGCGGGCTGTCTGGACATCGACGCGTCCGAGAAGGCCGCCCGCTTCGTCCGCACCTGTGACGCCTTCAACGTGCCCGTGCTGACCTTCGTGGACGTGCCGGGCTTCCTGCCGGGCGTCGGCCAGGAGCACGAGGGCATCATCCGCCGGGGCGCCAAACTGATCTACGCGTACGCGGAGGCCACCGTCCCGCTGATCACGGTGATCACCCGCAAGGCGTTCGGCGGCGCGTACGACGTGATGGGGTCCAAGCACCTCGGTGCGGACCTCAACCTGGCCTGGCCGACCGCGCAGATCGCCGTCATGGGCGCCCAGGGCGCGGTGAACGTCCTGCACCGGCGCACCATCGCGGGGGCGCCCGAGGAGCAGCGCGAGGAGGTGCGCCAGCAGCTCATCCAGGAGTACGAGGACACCCTGCTGAACCCGTACACGGCGGCCGAGCGGGGGTACGTCGACGCGGTGGTGGCCCCCTCCGAGACGCGTCGCCAGGTGGTGCGGGCCCTGCGTCAGCTGCGCACCAAGCGGGAGAGCCTGCCGCCGAAGAAGCACGGCAACATCCCGCTCTAGTCCCCCTCGCCGTCCTCCGCCGCACCCCGAGGAGCCACCGTGATGATCAAGGTAGTGAAGGGCAATCCCACGCCGGAGGAGCTGGCCGCCGCCCTCGCGGTGGTCCGGGCCCGGGCCGCCGCGCCCGCGGCGGCCCCCGGGGAGCCGACGGCCGGTGCGGACGCCTGGTCCCACCCGTCCCGGCTGGCCCGCACCCGGTTGCCCGCGCCCGGCCCGTCCGCCTGGACCCGCACCTACTGGCCGGGGTGAACGGGACCCGGGGCGCCCGCCGCGGCAAGTTAGGTACCCGTACTCAGGCGGGGGCTCCCCGGGCGCAGGAGCATCGGGAGCATGTTGTGGTCCGACCCCGAGAACGAACCGCCCGAGGACATGCGCGCCATGCAGGGCATGCTGCGCAGAGCCGGGCTGGTGCTCGCCCTCGCCATGATCCTGGCGATGGTGGCGCTCGGCCTGCGCTGACGGGTCCGACCGGGGCCGGCCCGCCCGCGCGGCGCGCCCGGACGCTCCCTCTACGCTGGGCCCATGAGTGCAGCCCGCCACCTCGTCCTGGCCTCCCAGTCCCCCGCCCGTCTCGGTCTCCTGCGCCAGGCGGGGCTCGACCCCGAGGTGGTGGTGAGCGGGGTCGACGAGGACGCCGTGACCGCGCCGACCCCCGCGGAACTGGCCCTGGCGCTCGCCGAGGCCAAGGCGTCGGTGGTGGCCGCCCGGCCCGACGTCATCCGGGCGGCGGCACTGGTCGTGGGCTGCGACTCGGTGCTCGACCTGGACGGTCAGGCCCTCGGCAAGCCCGCCGACGCGGAGGAGGCCACCGCCCGTTGGAAGGCGATGCGGGGGCGGGCCGGCACCCTCCAGACCGGCCACTGCGTGTACGACGCCGGCAGCGGACGGTACGCCTCGGCGGTCGCGTCGACGGTGGTCCGCTTCGGCGAGCCGACCGATGCGGAGATCGCCGCGTACGTCGCCTCGGGGGAGCCGCTGCACGTGGCGGGCGCGTTCACGCTGGACGGACGGTCGGCCCCGTTCGTCGACGGCATCGACGGTGACCACGGCAACGTCATCGGGCTGTCGTTGCCGCTGCTGCGGCGCCTGCTGGCGGAGCTGGGCGTGGGCATCACGGACCTGTGGGTGACTCCGGCGCGCTGACGGGTGCGCCGGCGGTCGGTCACCGGTCAGGGGCGGGGCGCCTTCTCGCCGTGCACGGCCGTGTACTCGGCGGCGAGCCACGGGCCGAGGTCGTCGATGAGCATGCCGAGCACCGCCGGATCGGGTGCGGGCGCACGGCCGGTGTCCGCGGCGAGACGCATCTGCCGGGCGCGCTCGGGGTAGTAGCGGCCGAAGAGTTCGGCGGACCGGTCGAGGTCGCTGGTCCAGCCGCCCCACCGGGGCATGACCAGGGTGAATCCGGTACGGACGAGGCGCCGGCCGACGCGCCGGCCGAGGGCCCGGCGGTCGGCGTCCGAGGTGACCTCGGCCGCGGCGGCCCGCCAGCGCGGAAGCACGCGCCCGAGGTCGCCGTTGGTCTCCCGCGCGAGCAGGGACGTGGGGCGGTACCGGGGCAGTTCCCCGGCGAGGTCGGGGCCCAGCAACGGGGTGCAGAGGCAGGCGGTGAAGAACCCCCCCGTCGTACCGTTCGAGGTCGCTGAGCAGGACCCGTGCGCTGGTCAGCAGGATGCCGACGCCGTCGATCTGCCCGAACGCGAGGTCGAGCCGGGCTTCCGTCGCCCGGGCGGCGGCGCGGTCGACGTCGGAGGGCTCGTCGTGGAGGACGAGTTGGAGGTCGAGGTCCGAGACCCCGACCGTGGCGGTGCCGCGGGGAATGCTGCCGTAGAGGTAGGCGCTGTGCAGGCGCGCACCGTCGAACGTGGCGCTGAGCTGGACGCGGGCCGCGTCGACGACGGGGACGAACGCTGCCGGCACCCGGTCCAGGGCGCCCTCGCGGGCGATCGTTCCGTCCGGTTCCAGCCCTCGTTCCGTCACGGGGCCACTGTGCCGTGCGCAGCACGCCCCCGGCGACCCGACGCCGAAGGCACCCCGGGGTGCCCCTGCGCACCGGGCCACCCCTGTCACCCAGGGGGGCGGGGTGGGGGTGCCCCGTACCCCGCGCGGCGGCGGGTGGGGCGTTCGGCGTGCCCCTTGGGCGTTGGGCCATTCGTAGGGATTCCACAAAGATTCACGATCCTCCGCAGTGCCCTCTCATAGAGACCTTGGCCACACAACCGGGCTAGGGTTCGGAAGAGGATTTCCGCACACCGCCCGTGACTAGGAACTTCACACCGAACGAGACCCGTTCTCACGCTCCGTGTGGGCAACCTCACCAAGGGGGACGGGTCGTACGGCCGTGTCGGCAGTCCCTAAACTCGGTGTGTTCCGGGAAAAGTCATGCGAAGTGATCGGCACGGGGAACCCGTAGACCGCTCCGGGCCGTGGTACCGGGCCGGGTACCGGGCCGGTGGTCCGGGGATCGGCCCCCGGCGGAAACTGCTAGGAGGGAGCCATCGTGCGGAAGGTGCTCATCGCCAATCGGGGCGAGATCGCGGTTCGAGTGGCCCGGGCGTGCCGGGACGCGGGGATCGCGAGTGTGGCGGTCTACGCGGAGCCGGACCGTGATGCCGTGCATGTCCGGGTGGCGGATGAGGCGTTCGCGCTGGGCGGCGACACCCCCGCCACCAGTTACCTCGACATCGGCAAGGTGCTGAAGGCGGCGGCGGATTCGGGTGCGGACGCCGTGCACCCGGGTTACGGCTTCCTCTCCGAGAACGCGGAGTTCGCGCAGGCCGTGCTGGACGCCGGGCTGACCTGGATCGGTCCCCCGCCGCAGGCCATCCGCGACCTGGGCGACAAGGTCGCCGCCCGCCACATCGCGCAGCGTGCCGGCGCCCCGCTGGTCGCCGGCACCCCCGACCCGGTGTCCGGGGCGGACGAGGTCGTCGCCTTCGCCAAGGAACACGGGCTGCCCATCGCGATCAAGGCGGCGTTCGGCGGCGGCGGGCGCGGGCTGAAGGTCGCCCGGAACCTGGACGAGGTGCCGGAGCTGTACGAGTCGGCCGTCCGGGAGGCGGTCGCCGCGTTCGGGCGCGGCGAGTGCTTCGTGGAGCGTTACCTGGACCAGCCGCGACACGTCGAGACCCAGTGCCTCGCCGACACCCACGGCAACGTCGTGGTCGTCTCCACCCGTGACTGTTCCCTCCAGCGGCGCCACCAGAAGCTGGTCGAGGAGGCCCCGGCGCCCTTCCTGACCGACGAGCAGAACGCCCAGCTGTACTCGGCGTCCAAGGCGATCCTCAAGGAGGCCGGTTACGTCGGTGCCGGGACCGTCGAGTTCCTGGTGGGCGCCGACGGCACCGTCTCGTTCCTGGAGGTCAACACCCGGCTCCAGGTCGAGCACCCCGTGACCGAAGAGGTCACCGGCATCGACCTGGTGCGGGAGATGTTCCGCATCGCCGACGGCGAGGCCCTCGGGTACGACGACCCGCCGGTGCGGGGTCACTCCTTCGAGTTCCGCATCAACGGCGAGGACCCGGGGCGCAACTTCCTGCCCGCCCCCGGCACGGTCACCCTGTTCGCCCCGCCGACCGGTCCGGGCGTGCGGCTCGACGCCGGCGTCGAGTCCGGCAGCGTCATCGGCCCGGCCTGGGACTCGCTGCTCGCCAAGCTGATCGTCACCGGCGCCACCCGTGAGCAGGCCCTCCAGCGGGCCGCCCGGGCACTCGACGAGTTCCGCGTCGAGGGCATGGCCACCGCGATCCCGTTCCACCGCAAGGTCGTCGTCGACCCGGCGTTCACCGCCTCGCCGTTCACCGTGTACACCCGGTGGATCGAGACCGAGTTCGTCAACGACATCCCGGCGTTCTCCGCCGCCGCGGACACCGAGGCCGAGGACGAGAGCGGCCGTGAGACGGTCGTGGTCGAGGTCGGCGGCAAGCGCCTGGAGGTGTCGCTGCCGGTCTCCCTCGGGATGTCGCTGGCGCGCACCGGGCTCGCCGCCGGTGCCAAGCCGAAGCGACGGGCCGTCAAGAAGTCCGGCCCCGCGGCCTCCGGGGACGCCCTCGCGTCCCCGATGCAGGGCACCATCGTCAAGGTCGCCGTCGAGGAGGGCCAGGAGGTCAAGGAGGGCGACCTCGTCGTCGTCCTGGAGGCCATGAAGATGGAGCAGCCGCTCAACGCGCACCGCTCGGGAACCGTCAAGGGCCTCGCCGCCGAGGTGGGCGGCGCGGTCACCTCCGGCGCCCTGATCTGCGAGATCAAGGACTGACCCGGGCACCTGGACCCACTGCGGGCCGTCCCCCACGGGGACGGCCCGCAGCCGTGTTCCCCCTGCCGCCCCGCCCTCGCGCCGGGGGGTGGCATGCTGGGGACGCGCGCAGGCGGGAGGAGGACCGATGATCGGTGGTGGGGAGCGGCACCCGGAAGCCGCGGAGCACACGGCACGGGCCCCGGGGCCGGTGGCCCTGGCCGGACGGCACGAGACGAGGCCCATGCGGTCGGACGCCCGCCGCAACTACGAACGGCTGCTCGCGGCGGCCCGTACCGCCTTCGCGGAACACGGCACGGGCACGTCCCTGGAGGACGTGGCCCGTCGGGCGGGGGTCGGCATCGGCACCCTGTACCGCCACTTCCCCAACCGCAACGCCCTGATGAGCGCGGTGTTCGAGGACGCCAGGGACGATCTGCTGGCGCGTTCCCGGGCCCTCCTGGACGCCCCCCAACCGTGTACGGCGCTGGTCGCCTGGCTGCGCGCGATCATCACCCACGCGGGTGAGTACCGGGGCCTGTCACGGGCCCTGATGACGGCGTGCCACGACGACACCTCCGACCTGGCCCGGTGCAGCACCCCCATGCGGGAGGCCGGCGCCGCCCTGTTGACCCGGGCCCAGCACTCCGGAGCGGTGCGCTCCGACGTCTCGGTCTCGGACCTGATGCAGTTGACCAACGCGATCGCGCTGGCCGCCGAGGAGACCCCCGGCGACCCGCACCTCGCGGACCGACTGCTGTCCCTGACGCTGCGCGGCATCCGCGCCTGACGGTCCGATGCTCGGCCCGGACCCGACCTGACCGGCCCGGACCCGACCGGCCCAGACGCTCAGCGACGCCGCAGGTCAGCGACCCGGGAAGCGGTTCGTTCGCCCGGTCCGCCGCCCTCTGCGAGCACCGAGGCGGCACTGCGCAGTTGGGGGCCGCGGCGCGGCCCCGGCAGGTTGACGTCCCGGCGCGGCTGGCGGCCCGCCGGAGCCGTTTCGGCAGCCGCGCCACCACTGCCGCCGCCCGTGACGGTGATCTGGACGCCCCGGTCGGCGAGCGCCTGGAGTTCGGTGGCGGCCCGGTCGTCGTGCGCGGGCGGTTCGTCGGTGACGAGCCGGGTGATCACATCGGTCGGCACCGTCTGGAACATGGTGTCGGTGCCGAGTTTGGTGCGGTCGGCGAGAACCACGACCTCCGCGGCGGCCTGCACCAGGGCCCGGTCGACACTGGCCGACAGCATGTTGGAGGTGGACAGACCGCGTTCGGCGGTCAGCCCGCTCCCGGAGAGGAAGGCCCGGGAGACCCGCAGCCCCTGGAGGGACTGCTCGGCCCCACTGCCCACCAGGGCGTAGTTGGAACCGCGCAGGGTCCCGCCGGTCATCACCACTTCGACCCGGTTGGCGTGGGCGAGGGCCTGGGCCACCAGCAGCGAGTTGGTCACCACCGTCAGGCCCGGGACCCGGGCGAGCCGGCGGGCCAGCTCCTGGGTGGTGGTCCCCGCCCCCACGACGATGGCCTCGCCCTCCTCGACGAGGCCCGCCGCGAGATCGGCGATCGCCGTCTTCTCGGCGGTCGCGAGGTGGGACTTCTGGGGGAAGCCGGATTCCCGGGTGAACCCGCCCGGCAGTACCGCACCGCCGTGGCGGCGGTCGAGGAGTCCTTCTGCCTCCAGCGCCCGTACGTCCCGCCGTACGGTCACTTCGGAGGTCTGGACGACGCGGGCGAGCTCACGGAGCGAAACGGCTCCGTTGGCGCGCACCATTTCGAGAATCAACTGACGACGTTCTGCAGCGAACACGAAACTGACAGTAACCCCAACGACCATCTGCTTTCAGCAGTTTGCGGCGAAGAGCGGAAGTTGTTCGCACAGGACCACGCACAGTGGTATAAACCCCGATCGCCCCGCATCGCACCGGGCGGGTCGCACCCGGTGCCGACCGGCGGGACTCAGCCCTCGCCCTCCGACTTGCGGGTCTGGAGCTGCCGCGCGACCTCGGCGATCGACCCGGACAGCGACGGGTACACCGTGAACGCGTTGGCGATCTGCTCCACGGTCAGGTTGTTGTCCACGGCGATGGAGATCGGGTGGATCAGCTCCGAGGCCCGGGGGGCCACCACGACGCCGCCGACCACGATGCCGGTGCCCGGACGGCAGAAGATCTTCACGAAGCCGTCCCGGATGCCCTGCATCTTCGCCCGGGCGTTGCGCAGCAGCGGCAGCTTGACGACCCGGGCGTCGATCTTGCCCGCGTCCACGTCGGCCTGGGTGTAGCCCACCGTGGCGATCTCGGGGTCCGTGAAGACGTTCGAGGAGACCGTCTTCAGGTTGAGCGGGGTCACCGCGTCGCCCAGGAAGTGGTACATCGCGATGCGTCCCTGCATCGCCGCCACCGAGGCCAGCGCGAACACGCCGGTGACGTCGCCGGCCGCGTACACGCCGGGCGCGGACGTCCGGGACACCCGGTCCGTCCAGATGTGGCCGGAGTCCTTGACCCGGACGCCCGCCTCCTCCAGGCCCATGCCCTGGGAGTTGGGGATCGCGCCGACCGCCATCAGGCAGTGCGTGCCGGAGATGACCCGGCCGTCCGACAGGGTGACCTCCACCCGGTCGCCGACCCGCTTCGCGGACTCGGCGCGCGAGCGGGCCATGACGTTCATGCCGCGCCGCCGGAACACGTCCTCCAGGACGGCCGCCGCGTCGGGGTCCTCACCGGGCAGCACCCGGTCCCGGCTGGAGACCAGGGTGACCCGGGAGCCCAGGGCCTGGTAGGCGCCCGCGAACTCGGCTCCGGTGACGCCGGAACCCACGACGATGAGTTCCTCGGGCAGTTCGGCCAGGTCGTACACCTGCGTCCAGTTGAGGATGCGCTCCCCGTCCGGCTGCGCGTCGGGCACCTCCCGGGGGTGCCCGCCGGTGGCGATCAGCACCGCGTCGGCGACGAACCGCTCCTCGGTGCCGTCCGCGGCGGTGACCACGACGGTACGGCTGCCGTCCGCCGCCTGCCGCCCCTCCAACCGGCCGCGACCGCGCACCACGCGGGCGCCGGCCCGGGTGACGGACGCGGTGATGTCGTGCGACTGCGCCAGGGCCAGCCGCTTCACCCGACGGTTGACCTTGCCGAGGTCCACGCCGACGACACGCGCGGGCGTGTCCACGTGGGGGGTGTCATCGGCGACGATGATCCCCAGTTCCTCGTACGACGAGTCGAAGGTGGTCATCACCTCGGCGGTCGCGATCAACGTCTTCGACGGCACGCAGTCGGTCAGCACCGACGCTCCGCCCAGACCGTCGCAGTCGGCGACGGTCACCTCCGCGCCCAGCTGGGCGGCAACCAGCGCCGCCTCATAGCCGCCGGGCCCACCACCGATGATCACGATCCGAGTCACGTCCCCCATTGTCCCGCACGCTTCAAAACCCGCGCCTCCGGGGGGCCGGCTGCCGCAGCCTCCCTCTTCAGAGGGGCACTTCCGCTACGGGAGGGGCAGATGGCGCGGCTGCCGTACCCTCGACTCCATGTCGCTCTACGCCGCGTACGCCGGCAATCTCGACGCGCGGCTCATGACGCGCCGCGCACCGCACTCGCCGCTGCGCGCCACCGGATGGCTCAACGGCTGGCGGCTGACCTTCGGGGGTGAGCACATGGGCTGGGAGGGCGCCCTCGCGACGATCGTCGAGGCGCCCAGGTCGCAGGTCTTCGTCGCCCTGTACGACATCGCGCCCATGGACGAGGACTCCATGGACCGGTGGGAGGGGGTCGGGCTCGACATCTACCGCCGGATGCGGGTGCGGGTGCACACGTTGGACGCGGAGGAGCCCGCGTGGGTGTACGTCTTGAACGGGTACGAAGGCGGGTTGCCGTCCGCCCGGTACCTCGGGGAGCTCGCGGACGCGGCTGAGTCGGCGGGGGCGCCCCACGACTACGTCATGGAGCTCCGTAAGCGTCCCTGCTGAGCGCTGCGCGGTGCCGTGCGGGTACGTCGTGGTCGCCCGCGCCGTTCCCCGCGCCCCTATCGGGACGCTCCGGTGGGGGTGCGTTGTGCTGTGCGGTGCGCTGTCGTCATCCGCGCCGTTCCCCGCGCCCCTTCGGGGCGCTTCGGCTGCCGTCCGTTCGGGTGGCCCCGTCAGGGGCGCGGGGAACTGCGCAAATCGGCAGCGCACCGCACAGAGCAGCGCACCCGGAGCACAGCGCACGACAAGAGCCACCGCACCCCCACGGAACCGGGGACGGAAACAACCAGGCAACGATCGGAGCGCGCTCGAAGATTAGGTCTACGCGCGTAGGTGAAATCGAGCTACGCTCATGCGCGTGAACGCATCTCTTCTTCCGGACGACATCCAGGGCGACCCGCACACCGCCGCGGACACCGCCGCAACCCGCCTCCGCGAGCTGACGGGCGCGGACTCCCACGACGTCGCCCTCGTGATGGGCTCCGGCTGGGCCCCCGCGGTCGACGCCCTGGGCGAGCCCGAGCACGAGTTCCCGGTGACGGACCTCCCGGGCTTCCCGCCCCCCGCCGTGGCGGGTCACGGCGGCCGGATCCGTTCGTACCGGATCGGCGAGAAGCGCGCCCTGGTCTTCCTGGGCCGCACCCACTACTACGAGGGCCGCGGCGTCGCCTCGGTCGCGCACGGCGTGCGCACCGCCGTGGCCGCCGGCTGCAAGACGATCGTGCTCACCAACGGGTGCGGCGGTCTGCGCGAGGGCATGCGCCCCGGTCAGCCGGTCCTGATCAGCGACCACCTCAACCTCACGGCGACCTCCCCGATCGTCGGCGCGAACTTCGTCGACCTCACGGACCTGTACTCGCCGCGGCTGCGCGCCCTGTGCAAGGAGATCGACCCCTCCCTGGAAGAGGGCGTCTACGCCCAGTTCCCCGGCCCGCACTACGAGACGCCCGCCGAGATCCGGATGGCCCGCACCATCGGCGCCGACCTGGTCGGGATGTCCACCGTGCTGGAGGCCATCGCGGCCCGCGAGGCGGGCGCCGAGGTGCTCGGCATCTCGCTGGTGACCAACCTCGCCGCCGGCATGACGGGGGAACCCCTCAACCACGAGGAGGTCCTCCAGGCCGGTCGCGACTCCGCCTCCCGGATGGGCACTCTGCTCGCCCAGGTGCTGGACCGCATCTGACAGCGTGGGCACCGCCCACCCCGGACACCGAGAGGCACAACCGTGCAGCACGACGAGCTGATCACCCGCGCCCGGACCTGGCTGGCCGAGGACCCCGACCCGGAAACCCGGGACGAGTTGGCCGACCTGCTGGCCCGGCTGGACGGCCCGGACGCCCCGGCAGCCCTCGCCGAACTGGCCGACCGCTTCAGCGGCACCCTCCAGTTCGGCACCGCGGGGCTCCGCGGTGAGCTGGGCGCGGGCCCCCAGCGGATGAACCGTGCCGTGGTCATCCGCGCCGCGGCGGGCCTGGCCGCGTACCTGCGGGACGAGGGGCACGCGGGCGGCCTGGTGGTGATCGGCTACGACGCGCGCCACAAGTCGGCGGACTTCGCCCGGGACACGGCCGCCGTGATGACGGGTGCCGGACTGCGCGCGGCCGTGCTGCCGCACCCGCTGCCCACCCCGGTCCTCGCGTACGCCATCCGTCACCTCGGGGCGGTCGCGGGCGTCGAGGTGACCGCCAGCCACAACCCGCCCCGGGACAACGGCTACAAGGTCTACCTGGGCGACGGCTCGCAGATCGTGCCGCCGGCCGATGCGGAGATCGCCGACCGCATCGCGGCGGTGGCCGCCCTCGCGGACGTGCCGCGTCCGGACGACGGGTGGACGACCCTGGGCGACGAGGTCGTGGCGGCGTACCTGGCCCGGACCGACGCGGTCCTCGCCCCGGGCTCCGCACGCACCGCGCGCACCGTCTACACCGCGATGCACGGCGTGGGCAAGGACGTCCTGCTGGCCGCGTTCGCCCGGGCGGGCTTCCCCGCTCCGGTGCTGGTCGTCGAGCAGGCCGAGCCGGACCCCGACTTCCCGACCGTCGCGTTCCCCAATCCGGAGGAACCGGGTGCGATGGACCTCGCCTTCGCGACGGCCCGTGCCGCCCGCCCGGACCTGGTCATCGCCAACGACCCGGACGCGGACCGCTGTGCGGTGGCCGTCCCGGACGGCGCCGACGGCGACTGGCGGATGCTGCGCGGCGACGAGGTCGGGGCGCTGCTCGCGGCGCACCTGGTCCGTCGGGGCGCCACCGGCGTGTTCGCCGAGTCGATCGTCTCCTCGTCGCTGCTGGGCCGCATCGCGGCGGCGGCCGGCGTCGGGTACGAGGAGACCCTGACCGGGTTCAAGTGGATCGCCCGGGTGGAGGGTCTGCGGTACGGCTACGAGGAGGCGCTCGGGTACTGCGTCGACCCGGAGGGCGTCCGGGACAAGGACGGCATCACGGCGGCGCTGCTCATCACGGAGCTGGCCTCGGAGCTGAAGGAACGGGGGCGCACGCTCCTGGACCTGCTGGCCGACCTCGCGGTGGAGCACGGTCTGCACGCCACCGACCAGCTCTCCGTCCGGGTGGCGGACGTGTCGGTGATCGCCGACGCCATGCGGGCGCTGCGCGCGCACCCGCCCACCGTGCTGGCGGGCCGGCCGGTGCTCCGGGCCGAGGACCTGACCGAGGGCACCCAGGCGCTGCCGCCGACCGACGGTCTGCGCTACGCCCTCGACGGCGCCCGGGTGATCGTGCGGCCCAGCGGCACCGAGCCCAAGCTGAAGTGTTACCTGGAGGCCGTCGTTCCGGTCGCCTCCCACGAGGACCTGCCCCGGGCCCGTACCGAGGCGGCGGCCGTGTTGGCCGAGCTGAAGCGGGACCTGGCGAAGGCCGCGGGCATCTGACGGCGGACCCGGTTCCGGTGCCCGGGAGGTCGGTGCACCGGAACCGGGCCGCTCAGGGCCCGGCCGTCCCGGTCCGCAGCCCGCGCACGGACAGCGGGGCGCTCCACTGCCGGTGTCCGGCGGCGGACAGCGCCCGCAGGGCGGTGAGGGACTGTTCCAGGGCGGTGGCGTCGACCCCGGCGTCCCGGGCCGCCGCGATCATGTTGCCCACCCCGGCCACCTGGACGTCGATGCCCTGGGTGAGCGCGGGCGGGGTGCCGTGCGCGGCCTCCGCGTCGATCTCCTGCGCGAAGGCGGGCATCAGGGCGGTCATGCCGGTCAGCCAGGGCACCAGGAGGTCGGTGAAGGCGGCCGCACTGCCCCCGGGGCGGGAGGTCGCCATGGCGACGGACAGGTGGAAGCCCTCGAACATCAGCTGCATGCCGCTGAGCAGCGCCAGGTCGTAGAGCGGGGCGAGTCCGATGTCGGCGCCGAGGTGATGGGCGGCGCCGAGGACCTCCAGGTCCACCCGCCAGTCGGCGAACGCCTCCGCGGGGCCGCTGTAGAGCACGAACGCCCCGGGCGTGGCGACGGTCTGCGGTACGGCCATGATCCCGCCGTCCAGGTAGGCGGCCCCCGTCGCCGCGATCCACTCGGCGAACGCGGCGGCCTCGGCGGGCGAGCCGTTGGTGAGGTTGACGAGCGTCCGGCCGCGCAGTTCGTCGGCCACGGGTTCCAGCACCTCGCGCACGCTGGCGTAGTCGAGCAGGCAGACCACCACCAGCCCGCCGGCCCGCAGCGCCGCCCGGACGTCCGCCGCCCGCAGGGCGCCCCGTTCGACGAGTGGGTCCGCCCGGGCCGCCGTCCGGTTCCACACCACGGTCCGCCGCCCGGCGCCGAGGAACGCCCCGGCCAGCGCCGCTCCCATGTCCCCCAGCCCCAGCACGCTGACGTCTCCCCGCACGGACGCAGTCCCCGCCCTCATCCCCCGGCCCTCTCCCTCGTCGGTCGCCGTTGCCTCCACCCTGGCGGCGGCCGGTCGGGGGATCAAGAACGCACTTCGCAGTGGGGAACTCACCGGAAGGTTCGTGTGGACGGGCGTTTCAGGAACTCACGGACCGGCTCAGGCGTCATCGGGAACATGCGGGAGCACGGGCAGAACGAGCAGAAAGAACACTTCCCCTTCGGGTTCCGGCCCGAGGGGGAAGGGGCTGCGGAAGCAGACGAGGCGGACGGCACGGTCGAAGCGGACGGCCGGGGCGGGGGCGATCCGCACCCCTACAGCCGGTCGAGTTCCGTCGCGGGGTGCGTGATCGCCGTCGTGGCGGGGGCGGTCGGGTTCGCGGTCTGGCTGCACGGCGCGGCTCCGGGGGTGAGCGGGGCCTTCGAAGGCGAGCGGGACCTGAGTCTGGTGTACGGGGAGCTGCCGCTGATGTTGTTCGGCGTGCCGGCGCTGACGCTGGCCGCCTGGTCGCTCGTGGGCACCGCGCTCCGGCACCGGGCCGCGCGCCTGCCCGGTGCGGCGACCCTCGCCACCTCGCTCACGGCGGCCCTGCTCGCCCTCTCCCTGGTGTCCTGGGGCTGTCTGCTGTGGCTGGAGTCCCGGGTGGAACCGTTCGTGGGCCAGGGCTGGTGAACCGTGCTCGGGGCCGGGCCCGCCCGGCCCCCGGGCCCGGGGGCGGCCGGGTGGGGCAGAATCGTTGGTATGACGAGTTCCGATCGCCCCACGCCCGCGCCGTCCTCACCGGGGACGCCGGCGGAGCCCCCGGTCAAGGACCGGGTCTTCCGGTCCTCCGCCGGTATCGCGGGCGGCGTGCTGCTGCTGGCGCTGGCCGTCTGGCTGGGCGTGGACGCGGTGACCCACGGGGAGGGCAGCGCCCCCTGGACGGCACTGGCGGCGCTGTTGTTCCTCGTCCCGCTGGTGGTGGCGTACACGATCCGGCCGGCGGTCTTCGTCAACGACGACCGGCTCCGCATCCGCAATCCGTTCCGGACGATCACCCTGCCGTGGAGCTGCGTGGGCAACGTCCGGGCCGGCTACTCCAACGAGGTGTTCGACGACGCGGGCGTGAAGTACCAGCTGTGGGCGGTTCCGGTGTCCCTGCGGGCCCGGAAGAAGGCGGCCCGGCAGCAGAGCAGGGCGGCGATGGACGACCCGTCGGGGCGCACCTCGTTGAGCGCGTCACCCGTCCGGTCCCCGTCCGACCAGATCGTCGAGGACCTGCGGGAGCTGGCGGAGCGGCGCAGTGGCGCCGAGTCGGCGCAGGGGCGGCCCGTGGTGCGCTGGGCGTACGAGGTGCTGGCCCCGTCGGCGGCGGGCGCGGTGCTGCTGGCCGTGCTGCTGGCGGTCGCCTGAGCCACGGGGCACGAGCGACGCCCCACCATGCCGATCATCACCTTAAGTGATGAATCCGGTGCGGAATGCGAGCTCGCGCGCATGAGCGCCCCGGCATCGGGCAGAACCTCCCGGAAGCACCCGTTCCGGAGAGGAGTGACGTGCGCACCAACGTTCTCACCCGGCTCCGCGCGCGCTGGCGACCGAGCGCGGACCCCTCCGCACGGCCACGGGCCGACCGCGCCCGCCGCCAGCCCCCCACATCCGGCACCCCCGTGTTCACCGCCGACTTCACCTCCACCGCCCAGTGGGTGGCGGGCCGCTCCTGGGCGTATCCCGACGGCGGCCCCACCAACCCGGGCGACGACAAGCTCGACTACCTGGTCGCCGACCCCTCGTACAGCCGCACCGGCACCTTCCGGGCGACCCGCCGGCTGGAGGGCCTGTGGAACGCGGGGCTCCTGACCACCGAGGGCAGCGAGGAGGGCTTCACCGTCCGGGCCGGGGACGTGCTGGAGGCCCGGGTGCGCCTCCCGGTCGAGACGGGCGCCTGGCCCGCGATCTGGACCTGGCGCGACGGGGGCCAGGAGATCGACGTCTTCGAGTACCACCCCGACCACCCGGACCTGCTGGAGCTCTCCAACCGGGTGCGCGGCGGCTACCGCTACCACCGCGACCCCGCGATCGGGCCCGGCCGGTGGGTCGACCTGGTGGTGGAGTTCGGGAGCTGGTCGGTGGTGTGGTGGGTGAACGGGGAGCGCGCGTACACCGACCGGCGCGGGGTGGGGTGGCGGTGGTACGCCCACCTCATCGTGAACCTGTCCGTCTGTGCGGGCCGCTACCACCCGGCGCCGGACCCCGGAACCTCCGCGATGTCGTACGAGGTGGCCCACCTGCGGGTGTACCGCCCCTGAGCCGACGGCCCGGATCGGGCACGCCCCCGCCCCGATCCGGGTTCGTCCCGCACCGGACCGATCCCGTCCCCACGACCTTTACCTCCCGACCTGTACAGCTACTACGCGCGTAGATATGCTCAGCTCGTGACCATGCCCACGATTCCGCCGCCAGCGCCGACGGCCACCGGTCCCCTCAGCCCGGCCGGTCCTGCCGCCCGCACCCCGGACGACCACCCCCTCGCGCACGTCACCGCATCGGACACGGCCCTGCGCGGCTTCCTCCACGGCCTGCCCGGCGTGGACGCCGTGGGCCTCGAAGCCCGCGCCGCCGCCCTCGGCACCCGTTCGATCAAGACGACGGCGAAGGCGTACGCCATCGACCTGGCGATCTCGATGATCGACCTGACGACCCTGGAGGGCGCCGACACCCCGGGCAAGGTCCGGGCCCTCGGCGCGAAGGCGGCGCACCCGGACCCGACGGACCCCGCGACCCCGAAGGTCGCCGCGGTCTGCGTGTACCCGGACATGGTGGAGACCGCGAAGGCCGCCGTCGCGGGGACCGGGGTCAGGGTCGCCTCGGTGGCCACCGCCTTCCCGGCGGGCCGGGCCGCGCTCGACGTGAAGCTCGCCGACGTGCGCGACGCCGTCGCGGCGGGCGCCGACGAGATCGACATGGTCATCGACCGGGGCGCTTTCCTCGCCGGGCGCTACCTGAAGGTGTACGAGGAGATCCGCGCCGTGAAGGAGGCCAGCGGAGCCGCCCGGCTCAAGGTCATCTTCGAGACGGGCGAACTGTCGACGTACGACAACATCCGCCGCGCCTCCTGGCTCGGGATGCTCGCCGGCGCCGACTTCATCAAGACCTCGACCGGCAAGGTCGCCGTGAACGCCACCCCGCCGAACACCCTGCTGATGCTGGAGGCGGTCCGTGACTTCCGGGACCGCACCGGCGTCCAGGTCGGGGTGAAGCCCGCCGGGGGCATCCGCACCACGAAGGACGCGGTCAAGTTCCTGGTCCTGGTGAACGAGACGGTGGGCGGGGACTGGCTGGACAACGACTGGTTCCGGTTCGGCGCCTCGTCCCTGCTGAACGACCTGCTGATGCAGCGCCAGAAGCTGGCGACCGGCCGCTACTCCGGCCCCGACTACGTGACGGTGGACTGATCACGATGACAAGCATGTTCGCGTACGCGCCCGCGCCCGAGTCGCGCGCCGTCGTCGACCTCGCGCCCTCGTACGGCCTGTTCATCGACGGCGAGTTCGTCGACGCGGCGGACGGCCGGGTGTTCAAGAGCGTGTCGCCGTCCACGGAGGAAGTGCTCTCCGAAGTCGCGCGCGCCGGTGAGGCCGATGTGGAACGCGCCGTGCAGGCGGCCCGCAAGGCGTTCGGGAAATGGTCGGCGCTGCCGGGCGCCGAACGGGCGAAGTACCTGTTCCGGATCGCCCGGATCATCCAGGAGCGCAGCCGTGAGCTGGCGGTGCTGGAGACCCTCGACAACGGCAAGCCGATCCGCGAGACCCGCGACGCCGACTTGCCGCTGGTCGCCGCGCACTTCTTCTACTACGCCGGCTGGGCCGACAAGCTGGGCCACGCGGGCTACGGCCCCGACCCGCAGCCGCTGGGCGTCGCCGGCCAGGTCATCCCGTGGAACTTCCCGCTGCTGATGCTGGCGTGGAAGATCGCCCCGGCGCTCGCCACCGGCAACACGGTCGTCCTGAAGCCCGCCGAGACCACCCCGCTGTCGGCGCTGTTCTTCGCGGACATCTGCCGCCAGGCGGGCCTGCCCAAGGGCGTCGTCAACATCCTCCCCGGCTACGGGGACGCGGGCGCCGCACTGGTCGCGCACCCGGACGTGAACAAGGTCGCGTTCACCGGCTCCACGGGCGTCGGCAAGGAGATCGCCCGCACGGTCGCCGGCACCACCAAGAAGCTCACCCTGGAGCTGGGCGGCAAGGGCGCCAACATCGTCTTCGACGACGCCCCGATCGACCAAGCCGTCGAGGGCATCGTGAGCGGCATCTTCTTCAACCAGGGCCAGGTCTGCTGCGCGGGCTCCCGGCTGCTGGTGCAGGAGTCGGTGCACGACGAGGTGGTCGACGCGCTGAAGCGCCGGCTGACCACGCTGCGCCTGGGCGACCCGCTGGACAAGAACACCGACATCGGCGCGATCAACTCCGCCGAGCAGCTCGCCCGGATCAGCGCCCTGACCGAGCGCGGGGAGGCGGAGGGCGCCGAGCGCTGGACCGCGCCCTGCGAGCTGCCGTCCGCCGGCTACTGGTTCGCGCCGACCGTCTTCACGGGCGTGACCCAGGCCCACACCGTCGCCCGGGACGAGATCTTCGGCCCGGTCCTGTCGGTGCTGACCTTCCGCACCCCGGACGAGGCCGTCGCCAAGGCCAACAACACCCCGTACGGGCTCTCGGCCGGCATCTGGTCCGAGAAGGGCTCGCGCATCCTCGCCGTGGCGAACCGGCTGCGGGCCGGGGTCGTCTGGTCCAACACGTTCAACAAGTTCGACCCCACGTCGCCGTTCGGCGGTTACAAGGAGTCGGGCCACGGCCGCGAGGGCGGCCGTCATGGTCTGGAGGCGTACCTCGATGTCTGACAACGGCCGGCTGGGCGTCTTCAAAACCTACAAGCTGTTCGTGGGCGGCAAGTTCCCCCGCAGCGAGAGCGGACGGGTGTACGAGGTGACCGACTCGAAGGGCGCCTGGCTCGCGAACGCGCCGCGCGCGTCACGCAAGGACGCCCGGGACGCGGTGGTCGCCGCCCGCAAGGCGTTCGGACCGTGGTCGGGGGCGACCGCGTACAACCGGGGCCAGATCCTCTACCGGGTCGCCGAGATGCTGGAGGGCCGCCGGGAGCAGTTCGTCCGGGAGGTCGCCGAGGCGGAGGGCCTGTCCAAGTCGAAGGCCGGCGCCCGGGTGGACGCCGCGGTGGACCGCTGGGTCTGGTACGCGGGCTGGACCGACAAGATCGCCCAGGTGGCGGGGGGCGGCAACCCGGTCGCGGGCCCGTTCTTCAACCTGTCCTCGCCCGAACCGACGGGCGTGGTGGCCGTGCTGGCACCGCAGGACTCGTCGTTCCTGGGACTGGTGTCGGTGCTCGCCCCGGTCATCGCGACCGGCAACACCGCGGTGGTGGTCGCCAGCGAGCGGGCCCCGCTGCCCGCGCTGTCCCTGGGTGAGGTGCTGGCCACCTCCGACGTGCCCGGCGGCACGGTCAACGTGCTGTCCGGCGGGACGCGGGAGATCGCCGCCCCGCTCGCCGCCCACGCCGACGTCAACGCGATCGACCTGACGGGTGCGGACGGCGGGCTCGCGACGGAGTTGGAGGTCGCGGCGGCCGACAACCTCAAGCGGGTGCTGCGGCCCCGCGGCGAGGACTGGTCCGCCGACCCCGGCACCCGCCGGCTGACCGCGTTCCTGGAGACCAAGACCGTGTGGCACCCGACCGGTTCCCTCGGCGCGTCCGGCTCCTCCTACTGACCCGCCCCACCGCGCAGGGCCCGTGCGGCTGCGCGGTGGTTGCTCGCGCAGTTCCCCGCGCCCCTACCGGGGCGCCCTGGTGCAGGTGCGCTGCACTGCGCGGTGCGCTCCGGTTGGCCGCGGTCGCCCGCGGGTGCGCTGTGGTTGCTCGCGCAGTTCCCCGCGCCCCTGTCGGGGCACCCTGGTGCAGGTGCACTCCGCCTGCCACGGGCCGTAACCCACACGGGCCCCGATAGGGGCGCGGGGAACTGCGCAGAACCACCACGCACCCGCACGGGACAGCGCACCCGCAGGGTCGCGGTCAGCGTGTGAGCAGCCCGGTGACCTGACCGACGACCGGCAGGTCACTCAGCGAGTCGCCCCGGGACAACGGAGCCGTGAGCGCCGTCGTGGACAGCGGCTTGAAGTCCGCGACCTGGGTGCCGACCCCGTTGGCCAACGGATCGACCCCGGTCTTCGCGAGCGGGTTGACCTGGAGCGCGGTGAGCGGCCCCGTGACGTAGCCCACGGTGTCGGTGAGCGCCCCGGCGGCGGCCCGTGCGTCGAGCTCACCGACCGGAGTGGGCACGGCGCCGGGGGCCGCGGCGACGCTCGTCGCACCCGCGCCGCCCGCCAGGGCGACCGCGCCGAGCAGAAGGCCCGCGCGCAGCAGCGCCCGCGGGGTGGTGGGGGTCTGACGGGACGGATGGACCTGGTGACGCGCCATGAGTGCCGCCTGGGGTGCGAGATGCGTAATCAAGGACTCACGAAGCGTAGTTGAGTGGGCGGGCGGGCCGCAAAGTCGACCCGCGGGGGTCGGCCGGCGCCACCGGATGCCGCACACTGGACTCTCGTGAGTTCTCTTCCCGACATACCCCCGTCACCGGCCCGTGTGGTGCTGCTCACCGGGCCCTCCGGTTCCGGAAAGTCGTCGTTCGCCGAGCGCTGCGGGCTGCCCGTGCTGTGCCTCGACGACTTCTACAAGGAGATCGACGACCCCACCCTGCCGCTCGTCCCGGACACCTCCGACGTGGACTGGGACTCGCCCCGCTCCTGGGACGCCGACACGGCGCTGGCCGCGCTGACCGAACTGTGCACCACGGGACGGACCGGGGTGCCGGTGTACGACATCTCCACGAGTTCCCGTACCGGGGTCAAGGAGGTGGACCTGGCCGGGGCGCCGCTGGTCATCGCCGAGGGGATCTTCGCGGCGGAGATCGTCGGACGCTGTCGGGAACGGGGGCTCCTCGCGGACGCCATCTGTCTGCGGGGGCGCCCCGCGACCACGTTCCGACGCCGGCTGGTGCGGGACCTGCGGGAGTCCCGCAAGCCCGTCGGGTTCCTGTTGCGGCGGGGGTGGCGGCTGATGCGGTCCGAACGCGGGATCGTGGGGCGCCAGGTGCGCCTGGGGGCGCATGCCTGCGGGCCCTCGGAGGCCGCGGCCCGGGTGGCCGGGGCGCTCGGCGCGGACACTTCCGTACGGACCGGCTGACCTCCGCCGGACACACGGAAGAGCAGGACCGAAAAGACCCCCCGGCCTTCGGTCCTGCTCTCACGGCCCCGCGGTGCCACCCCCCGGTGGTTGCCGCTCTCCCGTTGGGGCCGTTCCCCCGTGTCCCACCCCCCGGTGGGTCTCTCCCCCGTGTACCCCCCGTTCACCCCGTGCCCCCCAGCACGGGAGGTCCGTCCCCCGACGGACCCGTACCACCGGCATCCCCCGCCGTGCGGCACTCCCTCGTCCCCCGTCGCTCCCGGACGCCCGGCGCCGGGGCCACCCCCACAGTGGCCCGGTGCCGCGTTCCGGCAGCCCCGGTCGCGGTCAGGCGACCAGTTCCCCGAAGGACTCCTCCTCGTCACGGCCGAAGCTGAGGACGTCGTCCTCGCGCAGCCGGCGCAGCGAGCGCCAGATGCTGGACTTCACCGTGCCGACGCTGATGCCGAGTATCTCCGCGATCTCCGGGTCGGTGCGGCCCTCGTAGTAGCGCAGGACCAGCATCGTCCGCTGGAGTTCGGGCAGCCGGGCGAGCGCCTGCCACAGGACCGCGCGCAGTTCCGTGCCGCGCATCGCGTCCGTGTCGCCGGCCGTCTCCGGCAGCTCCTCGGTCGGGTACTCGTTGAGCTTGCGCCGCCGCCACGCGCTGATGTGCAGGTTCGTCATGGTGCGGCGCAGGTAGCCGCCGACGGCGGCCTTGTCGCTGATCCTGTCCCAGGCCCGGTACGTGGAGAAGAGGGCGCTCTGGAGGAGGTCCTCCGCCTCGAAGCGGTCCCCGGTCAGGTGGTAGGCGGTGGCGTACAGGGAGGCCCGGCGTTCCTGTACGTAGGCGGTGAACGCCGCTTCGGCGTTCGCCTCCGGCCTGACCTGCCGCTCCCCCGCGGTCGGCGCGGTCGCGCCGCCCCCGTGCGGCGCGTCGACCACCGTCATGTACGCGGTGTGCTGATGACGCCCGGTGCCGCGAGCGCACCCCCGCCCGCTCACGGCACCGGACTTGTCGCTGGAACCGTTCCCCCGTCCGCCGTCGTGAAGACGCGTGACGACCGCGCTCGCGTTGATGCTGTGCAGCTTGTTCATCTCGCGCCCCCCGTCGGTGCCGATCCGTGTTCCTTGCGATGACGAGAATCCTGCCGGGGGCACTTCATGACGTTGTCCGCCGACTGTCACAGCACTGTCACAGGGGTCCGGACGGCACGGCGGGGACCGGCTCGGGCCCACCCGTCGAAAGCCCGTGGCGCCATGGGACAGAATGGCGTCCGTGCCTTCCCTGTTGCTGATCGAGGACGACGACGCCATCCGTACGGCCCTGGAGCTGTCGCTGACGCGCCAGGGGCACCGTGTGGCCACCGCTGCCACCGGCGAGGACGGCCTCCAACTGCTGCGTGAACAGCGGCCCGACCTGATCGTGCTGGACGTGATGCTGCCGGGCATCGACGGCTTCGAGGTGTGCCGTCGCATCCGCCGCACCGACCAGTTGCCGATCATCCTGCTGACCGCGCGCAACGACGACATCGACGTGGTCGTCGGGCTGGAGTCCGGCGCCGACGACTACGTGGTCAAACCCGTGCAGGGGCGGGTGCTGGACGCCCGCATCCGGGCCGTGCTGCGGCGCGGCGAGCGGGAGTCCACGGACTCGGCGACCTTCGGCAGCCTGGTCATCGACCGGGCGGCGATGACCGTCACCAAGAACGGCGAGGACCTCCAGCTGACCCCGACCGAGCTGCGGCTGCTGCTGGAGCTCAGCCGCCGGCCGGGCCAGGCGCTGTCGCGGCAGCAGCTGCTGCGGCTGGTCTGGGAGCACGACTACCTCGGGGACTCGCGGCTCGTCGACGCGTGCGTGCAGCGGCTGCGGGCGAAGGTGGAGGACGTCCCGTCCTCCCCGACGCTGATCCGCACGGTGCGCGGCGTGGGCTACCGGCTGGACACGCCTCAGTGACCGAGGAGCCCGGCGAGCGGGAGCGCACGGTCGATCGGGACGCCGCCCCCTCCCGCGGCGAGCGACGGGCGGCCCGCGGCTGGGCCAAGGCCCGGCGCGCGGCGTCGGCGTCGCTGCGGTTCACCAGTCTGCGGCTGCGACTGGTCCTGGTGTTCGGTCTGGTGGCGCTCACCGCGGCGGTGGCGGCGTCCGGCATCGCGTACTGGCTGAACCGCGAGGCGGTGCTCACCCGTGCCCAGGACGCTGCGCTCAACGACTTCCAGCAGGAGATGCGCAGCCGGGCGGGCATCCTGCCGGGCCGTCCCACCCAGAACCAACTCCAGGACACCGCCGGGCAGATGGCGACGAGCAGCCAGCGCTTCAGCGTGCTGCTGATGGCCGAGGGCGCGAACGGCTCCACCGTCATCGGCAACTCCGACCTGGACGCGTTCACCCTGGCCGACGTCCCGCGCTCGCTACGGGCCGCCGTGGACAAGCAGCAGCCGCTGACCTCCACCAACCGGTCCCCGTACCACCTGTACTGGCAGCGGATCACGGCCGACGACGACACCCCCTACCTGGTCGCCGGGACCCGGCTGATCGGCGGCGGGCCCACGGGCTACATGCTCAAGTCCCTGGAGCCGGAGGCCAAGGACCTCAATTCGCTGGCCTGGTCGCTGGGGATCGCGACGGGCCTGGCGCTGATCGGGGCGGCGCTGCTCGCCCAGGCCGCGGCGACGACGGTCCTCAAACCCGTGCACCGGCTGGGCGCCGCGGCGAAACGACTCGGCGAGGGCAAGCTCGACACCCGGCTGAGGGTGTCCGGTACGGACGAACTCGCCGAACTGTCGCGGACGTTCAACCAGGCGGCGCAGGCCCTGGAGAAGCGGGTCGCCGAGATGAGCGCCCGTGACGAGTCGTCCCGCCGGTTCGTGGCGGACATGTCCCACGAACTGCGCACCCCGCTGACCGCGATCACGGCCGTCACCGAGGTGCTGGAAGAGGAACTGGACGCGGAGACCGGCAGTGTGGACCCGATGATCGAGCCCGCGGTGCGCCTGGTGGTGAGCGAGACGCGACGGTTGAACGACCTGGTCGAGAACCTGATGGAGGTCACCCGCTTCGACGCGGGCACCGCCCGGCTCGTCCTGGACGACGTCGACATCGCGGACCAGATCACCGCCTGCATCGACGCCCGCGCCTGGCTGGACGCGGTGGACCTGGACGCCGAGCGCGGGATCATGGCCCGGGTCGACCCGCGGCGCCTCGACGTGATCCTCGCGAACCTCATCGGCAACGCCCTCAAGCACGGGGGTTCGCCGGTCCGGGTCGCGGTGCGCACGGAGGGCGGGGACCCGGTGGGCGGCTCCGCGGGTGCGGGGAGGCCGGCGGAGGCCGCGGGCCCGGTGGAGGCCCACCACGCGGTGGACGTGCACGACCCCGACGCCCCGGACGACCCCGACGGGTCGGAGGGCCCCGCGGTGCGCGAGGGGAACGTGCTGATCGAGGTGCGGGACCACGGGCCCGGCATCCCCCTCGACGTCCTGCCCCACGTGTTCGACCGCTTCTACAAGGCGAGCGCGTCCCGGCCGCGGTCCGAGGGCAGTGGTCTCGGACTGTCGATCGCACTGGAGAACGCCCACATCCACGGCGGGGAGATCACCGCCGCCAACTCGGACGAGGGGGGTGCGGTGTTCACCCTGCGGCTGCCGCGCGACGTCTCCGAGGCGGACCCGGCGCGTACCCCCGGGGTGCCCGGGGAGCGGCAGGGGGGTGTGCGGTGACGGCGCGGCGACGACGGCTGACCGCGGGGATCGCGATGTCCCTGCTGGGGCTGGTGGCCTCGGCGTGCGGCATCCGGCCCACGGAGGTGCCGACGGACTTCGGGCCCGCCCCGTCGCGGGAGCCGTGCGAGGTGTCGGAGCCCGCGACGAGCAAGCAGTCCACGGGCGGCGTCCCGGTCCGGGTGTTCCTGGTGTGCACGGCGGAACTCGTGCCGGTGGACCGGCGGGTGGAGCTGCCGGCGGAGCAGACCTCCGAGAAGGACCGCGGGCGGGTGGCGCGGGCGCTCCTCGACGAGTTGGGGCAGCAGGTGTCCCGGGCGGAGCGGCAGGCGGGGTACTCCACCGCCGTTCCGGACGGGGTGACCGTGTCCGGGCCGCGCGGTGGCGACCCCGACGACGCGTTGCGGCTCAGTGCGCCGGCGGAGGACCTGTCGCCGTTCGCGCTGGCGCAGCTCGTGTGCACGTTGGCGAACTCGGCGGCTGCGTCGCGGGACGGGCGGGTGATCCTGGGTGGGCCCGGGGTCGATCCGTTGCGTGCGTACGAGTGCACGCCTGAGGTTCGGGCGCGGCCCGGGGTGCACGAACCTCCCAGTACGGTTCTGACACGACTTCCCTGACGGGGGGTCCGGAGGGGGCGGGTGCGTTCCGCTTGCGCCGCGGTGCTCTGCGCGTGCGCTGCACGGTGCGCTGTGCAGGGGGTGCGGCCTGCGGACCGCGGTGCTCTGCGGGTGCGCTGTGGTTGCCCGCGCAGTTCCCCGCGCCCCTTGTCGGGGCGCCCTGCTGCGGGTGCGCTGCACGGTACGGTGCGCTGCGCTGGCCGCGTTGACCTGCGGGTACGTGGTGGTTGCCCGCGCAGTTCCCCGCGCCCCTATCGGGGCGCCCTGGCGCGGGTGTGCTGTACCTGGGCCGCGGTCGCCTGCGGGTACGGGCGCTCTGGTGCGGGTGTGCTGGGATTGCCGACGGCCGTGACCCGTTCGGGCCCCGATAAGGGGCGCGGGGAACTGCGCGAGAGCGACCGCGCACCCGCGCGGGACAGCGGACCCGAGCCGGGACGCGCCCCGATAGGGGCGCGGGGAACTGCGCGGGTGACCACGACGCACCCGCCACCCGGCGAAGGGGGTGACGGGGGCCACGGCGTGGGCGTCCCGCTCGACGGAACCGACGAGCGGGCAGGTGTCGTCCTTGGTTGCGTGCAGCGCAAAGGCTTCCACATCCGCGCGGCAGGGGGGACCCTCCTGCTGGCCCACCTCCTCCTCGTGGGGTGGGTCACGCTGCGCCCCCTCGACGTCCCCTGGGTCAGCGCACCGAACTTCCGCCCCCTCGCGGGCATCGAGGCGGACCTCGCGCTGGGCCCGCGAGCAGCACTGCGACGGATCGGCGAGGCACTGGCCCTGTTGGCTCCGCTGGGTGTGCTCCTCCCTGCCGTGGGTGGCAGGTTGAACGTTTCCCTTTGGGGGTCGCTGCTGCGGACGGTGACTGCGGCGGGGCTGCTGTCCCTGGGCATCGAGATGTTCCAGACGGGGGTTCCGGGCCAGGTCGTGGACGTCGACTCGCTCCTGTTGAACACGACGGGCGTCGCCCTGACGCACCTCGCCGTGGTGCCGGCCGTCCGGGCCGGGCTCCGTCGCCGTCGGGTCCGCCGGCCCCGTCAGGCGCCCGACCCCGCCCCGTCGACGTGCCGGGCGGAGCGACCCCCAGGGGTGACCCCGACGATTACCAGGGTCGGTATCGCCCCGCAGAGTGATGTTTTGCCCGCTTCCCGTCCGTAGCGTGGAGGACATCGGCCGCCAGGGTGGAGAGTCACCCGGCGCGCCGGCCCTGACCGTCACACCTCGTGAAGGAGCCCCCCATGACCGCCCTGGCCCGCCCCACCAACGGACGGATGATCGGCGGAGTGTGCGCGGCGCTGGCTCGGCGCTTCGGCACCTCCGCGATGACGATGCGCGTGTTCTTCGTGGTCTCGTGCCTGCTGCCCGGACCGCAGTTCCTGCTCTACCTGGCCCTGTGGTTCTTCCTGCCGAGCGAGAAGGCCGCCGCCGCCCGTACCTCCTGGTAGTCCCGTAGCGCACGACAAGGCCCGCCGACTCACCGGTCGGCGGGCCTCGTCGTGCGTGAGTGGGGGCTCAGCCCAGCGGGATCCCGTTGACCGGCAGGCCGCCGAGGAGGCCGCCGACCAGGGGCAGGCCCTTGGTCGGCAGGGCGCCGGTCAGGGCCTGGGTGATGGTCGGCCGGGCGGTGGTGGCCGTGGTGCCGAGGGCGGTCTTCGTGGCCTCCACGGAACGGGTGTCGGGCACGAGCTTGCCGGCGTCCGCGACGGGGAGGATCTTCGCGGCGTCGGCGAGCGGGAGGGTCCTGGCGACACCGCCCACGGCGGAGGTGGCGTCGGGTACCGCGGGCGCGGCGTTCGCGGCACCGGCGCCGACTGCGGCGAAGGCGGCACCGAGCGCGGCGACACCAAGGGTCTTGGCGGCAGACTGCTTCATGGAGAATTGCGTCCTTGCTGTTGAACGCGCTGTTGCGGGCGCGAAAGAGCGACATTTCCGAGACGAGCGGTCAAGAAACGTAGCCAGGGCGCAGGGTCGCCGCAAACACGCGCGGGCGGCCGGAGTGTTGGTTCACCCGGCCGCCCGCGCGGTGTGCTTCTCAGCCCTCGTGGACGAGGGAACCCCTGGTCGAAGCGGTCTGCTCGAAGAGCCACGCGGACTTCAACTCGGCGTATCCGGGCTTGATCACGTCGTTGATCATGGCGAGACGTTCATCGAAAGGAATGAACGCTGATTTCATCGCATTGACGGTGAACCACTGCATGTCGTCGAGCGAGTATCCGAACGTGTCGACCAGGTGCTCGAACTCGCGGCTCATGCTGGTGCCCGACATCAGTCGGTTGTCGGTGTTCACGGTCGCCCGGAAGTGCAGGCGGCGCAGCAGTCCGATGGGGTGCTCCGCGTAGGAGGCCGCGGCCGCCGTCTGGAGGTTGGAGGTCGGGCACAGCTCCAGCGGGATGCGCTTGTCGCGGACGTAGGAGGCGAGCCGGCCGAGCTTGACCGAACCGTCCTCGGCGACCTCGATGTCGTCGATGATCCGCACGCCGTGGCCGAGCCGGTCGGCGCCGCACCACTGGAGGGCCTGCCAGATGGAGGGCAGACCGAACGCCTCACCGGCGTGGATCGTGAAGTGGTTGTTCTCGCGCTTCAGGTACTCGAAGGCGTCGAGGTGCCGGGTGGGGGGGAACCCCGCTTCGGCGCCCGCGATGTCGAACCCGACGACGCCGAGGTCGCGGTAGCGGTTGGCGAGTTCGGCGATCTCCAGTGCGCGGGCCGCGTGGCGCATCGCGGTCAGCAGGGCGCCCACCCGGATGCGGTGGCCGTTCTCCCTGGCCCGGCGCTCGCCCTCGCGGAAGCCGTCGTTGACGGCTTCGACGACCTCTTCGAGGGTGAGGCCCTGCTCCAGGTGCTGCTCGGGCGCGTAGCGCACCTCGGCGTAGACGACGCCGTCCTCGGCGAGGTCCTCGGCGCACTCGGCGGCGACCCGGAACAGGGCCTCCTTGGTCTGCATGACGGCACAGGTGTGCGCGAAGGTCTCCAGGTACCGTTCCAGCGAACCGGAGTCGGCCGCCTCCCGGAACCAGACGCCGAGCTTGTCGGCGTCGGTCTCGGGGAGGGCGTCGTACCCGCTCTCGCGGGCGAGGTCGACCACGGTGCCGGGGCGCAGGCCGCCGTCCAGGTGGTCGTGCAGAAGGACCTTGGGAGCCCGGCGGATCTGGTCGGCGCTGGGGGGCTCGGGGTGCTGACTGGTCTGGCTCGTCATTTGCGCACTGTACCTCCTACGCGCGTAGATACCGAGAGGTGGCGTTCCGCCGATACGTAAAGGTGATCCCAAGGACGTGTGGCACGCACCACTACTTCTGGGAGTGTTCTGTCATGGGACTGGGAGCGGCTCAGGTGCGGGCGGCGCGGTTGGAGAAGGCGTGGGGCCCCGTGGGCGCGACGGTGAGCGGGGTCGTGCTGGTGCTGCCGGGGGGTGAGGAGACCTCCGAGCGGCGGCCCTCGCGGCTGACGGTGGGTTCCGCCCGGGGCCTGGGGCGGCACCTGGCCCGTCGCGGCCGGAGCAAGGGGCTCGTCACGCATGTGGTGCGCTACCGGGCGCGCGGCTGGAACGGGCCGCAGGCCCTGCTGGCCTCGGACGCCCAGTGGGCCGCCGACGAGGCCGTCCGGCGGTACGGGGATGTGCCCGTGTGCCTCGCCGGGGTCGGGATGGGCGGGCGGGCCGCGCTCCGGGCCGGTGGGCATCCGGCGGTGCACTCCGTGCTGGCGCTGGCGCCCTGGCTGCCCGAGGAGGGCGGGGCGGAGCCGCCGGAGCCGGTCAAGCAGCTGGCCGGCCGACGGGTGATGATCGTGCACGGCACGAAGGACGTACGGAACGATCCCGAGCTGTCGTTCCGGTTGGCGGCCCGGGCCAAGAAGGCCAACCGGGACATCTGCCGGTTCGAGGTGCACGCGGACGGGCACGGGTTGCGCCAGTACCAGGACGAGGTGCGGGCGCTGTCCGTGAACTTCGTCCTCGGCACGTTGTTCGGGGTGCGGTTCGCCCGGCCGGTGGCCGATGCGTTGGCCGCGCCGCCGCCGCTGGGGCTGCGGATGCCGTTGGCCTCCGGCTTCGGCGGCACGTAGCGCGGCGTGCGCCCCGTCGCGCGCCGGCTGCCCTCTTGCGGCGCCCTCCCCCTGAGCAGCACGGTTGCGGGGGACGCTGTTCGGCACCCGGGTGCCACGAGGGGGAGGGCGGTAGGCCATGGGATCGGTGTCACCTTGGGCCGGGGAGACCTTCGGCGACGCGGCGGAGCGGCTGACCGCCCTGGTCCCCGCCAGTCTGGCCCGGGCACACGCCCGAGCGCGTGACGGCCAGGCGGGCGTGCACACCCAGACGCTGGAGGCGTACGGACACGGGTTGTACGCCGCCCAGTACGAGGAGTTGGCCGTGGGCCTGGCCGACCTCCCGGACACCGTCCCCGTACGCCTCCAGGGGCGCACCCTGATGATCGTCCGCAATCAGGTGGTCTACCCGTACCGCTACGCGAAGAAGGACGTTCCGGTGACGGCCGCGCGGCTGCGCCGGGCCGTCGGATTCCGCGCCGACCTGATCCGCCGGCACGGACCGGAACCCCGGCAACAGGCGTTCGACCTGGGCCTCGACGAGCCCGCGGAGCCGGACGCGCACCCCGACCTGCGGCTGCTGCCGGCGGAGGTCGGCCTCGTGCTCGTCGCGTACGCCTGCTCCATGGCCGAGGGCGTCCTGCGCGTCGAGTGGGGCTCGGCCGAGCTGCGGACGGAGGACCGCTACCTGGCCTGGCACCACCACGAACCCCTGTCCCCCAGCGGCCGGTGACCTGATCGGCGCCGTGCCGGCGGTGGGCGATGAGTTCCGTCGGGGGGCGGGGTCTACCGTGCGTGGACGTCAATTCACCTGCTGTTCTGGTCCTCCCCGCCGAGGTGGTGCGGGGAGAAGTCATCCTGCTGTGCGAGGACGTGCGGCAGCGGCTGGCGGCGACCGGGTCGGGCCGGGTCGTCTGTGACGCGGGGGCGCTCGTCGCCCCCGGTCTCGCGGCCGTCGACCTGCTGGCCCGCCTCCAGCTGACCGCCCGCCGCGCCGGGGGGCGGATCGTCGTACGCGATCCGCCCCCCGCGCTGCGGGAACTGATCCGGCTGGTCGGGCTACCGCTCCAGGTGGAGCGGGAGGTCGAACAGCGGGAACCACCGGGCCGTGTCGAGGAAGTTGGTGATCTCCACGATCCGACCGTCTGAGATCTCCACCACCTGGAGCGCCCACGGCTCGTAGCGGCCCGGGGTCTGCGTGGCGTGGTACTGGGCGAACGCCGGGGTGCCGTTGGCGACGGTCGGGACGAGGATCGAGCCCCGGCAGACCGCGCCGTGGCCCAGCATCCAACCGGTGATCTCGTCGTGGCCCTGGAGCCAGAGGTCGTACGGGGGCATGGACAGCACCGCGTCGTCGTGGAGGAGGGCGGTGAGCAGCTTCATGTCGTAGCCCTCGAACGCCTCGACGTACCGCTTGAGGAGCTTCTGCTGTTCCTCGTCGGCGGGCTCGGCCGCGTCGGACTCCCGGACGTTCGCCGCGGCCAGCGTCGAGCGGGCCCGCTGGAGCGCACTGTTGACGGAGGCCACCGAGGTGCCCAGGAGGTCGGCGACCTCCTGGGCGCGCCAGGCCAGTACCTCGCGCAGGATCAGCACCACCCGCTGCTTGGGCGGGAGGTGCTGGAGCGCGGCCATGAACGCCAGGCGCACCGACTCCCGGGCCACCACGGCCTGTTCGGGGTCGGCGGTGTCGGGCAGGACCCGGCCGTCGGGGGCGGGCTCCAACCAGGTGGGCTCGGCGCGCTCCTTGAGGACCGCCGTCGCGTGGTGCTGCGGCTCGGTGAGGTCCATCGGGCGGGCCCGGCGGTTGCCCGCGTTCAGCATGTCCAGGCAGACGTTGGTCGCGATGCGGTACAGCCAGGAGCGCAGCGAGGAGCGGCCCTCGAACTTGTCGAAGCTGCGCCAGGCGCGGACCATCGTGTCCTGGACGGCGTCCTCCGCTTCGAAGGACGAGCCGAGCATGCGGTAGCAGTAGCCCGTCAGCTCCACCCGGTGCTTCTCCAACCGGACGTCGAGGTCGATAGCCGCCGTACTGTCAGTCATGGTCCAGCCCACCCCTGTGGTGTCGGCGTCGCCCCTGTGCGGCGCCAGCACGGGAAACGTACAGGAGGCCACTGACAATCGGGCTGGCCTGCGTCTTCTGCCTGCACGGCCCTCGCGGTCGGCGTAACGTGGTACGCCTGTCTGCTCGTTGCCCCTGCCCGTGCCGAGGCCGTCGCCCCGCGACGCCGCCCCCGGCCGGCATTCACCGCGCCGCGCGGGCCACCCCTCGGTACCGTCCCGCCACCGGGCCGGTGGACGGTCGGACGGCGGGGGCAGCGGTCCGGGCGGCCACCCGGGCGGCGCGGGTGCCCACCAGCGTGATCACGACCACTCCGACCACGGCGAACAGTCCGAGGGCCACAGCGGCCGGCCACCCGCCGGCGTGGAACGCCAGCGCTCCGACGGTGCTGCCCGCGCTGGATCCCAGGTAGTACGCCGACTGGTACAGCGCCGACGCCTGGGCCCGTCCGTGGGTGGCGGTGCGGCTGACCGCCGCGGAGGCGACGGCGTGCCCCGCGAAGAACCCGGCGGTGATCAGCACCAGTCCGGCGAGCACCCAGACGAGCGAATCGGCGAGCGACAGCAACAGCCCGATCGAGGTGGTCGTGCCCGCCAGGTAGAGGGCGCCGCGCCGACCGAGCCGGGCGACGAGTTGACCGGCGGCGGCCGAGGACACCGTACCCACCAGGTAGACGAGGAAGATCGAACCCACCACGCCCTGGGGCAGCGAGAACGGGGCCTCGGTGAGGCGGTAGCCGATCACCGTGTACACCGCGCCGAACACCGTCATGAACAGGGCGCCGATCGCGTACAGCCGGCGCAGCAGCGGGTTCGCCAGGTGCTCGCGGACCGTGCGGCCGAGGTGGCGCGGGCTGAGCGGCGCGGCCGTGAAGTGGCGGGGTGCGGGGATCAGGGCGCGGAACGCCAGCGCGGTCAGTACGGCGAACACGCCGAGCACGCCGAGCGCGACCCGCCAGCCCCACTCCTGGGCGACCCAGCCGGTGACGACCCGGCCGCTCATGCCGCCGATGCTGTTGCCCGCGACGAACAGTCCGATCGCGGCGACCAGGGCCTTGGGCCGCACCTCCTCGGCGAGGAACGCCATGGCGGAGGCGGGCACGCCGGCCAGTGCGGCGCCCTGCACGGCCCGCAGGGCGATCAGCGCGCCGAGCGAGGGCGCGAACGGGATCAGCAGGGACACCCCGACCGCGACGGCCAGCGACACGGTCATCAGGGTGCGGCGGCCGAACCGTTCGGACAGGGCGCTCAGCGGGAGGACGAACAGGGCGAGGGCGCCGGTGGCGGCGGACACCGTCCAGCTGGCGTCGGCCGCGCCGACGGCGAACTCGGTGGAGATCAGCGGGAGCAGGGCCTGGGTCGAGTACAGCAGGGCGAAGGTCGCGAGGCCCGCGAGGAACAGGGCGAGGCTCATCCGGCGGTAGCCGGGGCCGCCGGGGGCCAGGCGCCGGTCCGCGGGGGCGGGCGGCGCGGCGTCCCCGGCCCCGGCGCGGGTGGCCGGGGCGACGGTCGAGGTGGCGGGGGTGATCGGGGACGGGGCGGCGGGCGGGGCGGCGGTCACGACGGTGGTGGCCGGGGCGCGCCCGGTGGACCGTGTGACCGCCCCGGTACTTGCGGCAGGCATGTCCTGAACGTACGACCGGGATTCTCATGCGTCCAATGCATGGAACGTCCATAATCGTTCCCATGGTGCATAAGGAGAGCTCAGGGGCGCGGCTGTCACCTGCTGGTGACGTAGAAGACATCGTCACACTGCTGGCGCCGCGGTTGGCGTACTTCGCCGGGGTGGCCCGTACCGAGCACGTGACGCGGGCCGCGCAGGAGATGCAGGTGCCGCAGTCGACGCTGTCGCGGGCGATGGTCCGGCTGGAGCAGGACCTCGGGGTCGACCTGTTCGCGCGGCGGGGCCGCACCCTCGCGCTCACCCCCGCGGGCCGCACCTTCCTCACCTCCGTCGAGCGCGCGCTCGACGGCATCGGGCGGGCCGCCGAGGAGGTGCGCGCCGACACCGATCCGGCGAGCGGGAAGGTGGCCTTCGGCTTCCTGCACACCCTGGGCACGGAGACGGTCCCCGGGCTGATCCGCGCCTTCCGTGCCGATCACCCCCGGATCCGCTTCAGCCTGGTGCAGAACTACGGCGAGGCCATGCTGGAGCGGCTGCGCGCGGGGGAGCTGGACCTGTGCCTGACCTCACCGGTGCCGGACGCGCCCGATCTGGCGGCCCGGCGGTTGGACGAGCAGCGGCTGCGGCTCGTGGTGCCCGACGACCACCGCTTGGCGGGGCGGCGGCGCATCCGTCTCGCGGAGGCCGCCGACGAGACGTTCGTGACGCTGGAGGAGGGGTACGGGCTGCGCCGCATCACCGACGACCTGTGCGCGGCGGCGGGCTTCCGGCCGCGGGTGGCCTTCGAGGGGGAGGAGGCCGAGACCCTGCGGGGGCTGGTGCAGGCGGGGCTCGGGGTGGCGCTGTTGCCGCCGCCCACGGTGGCCCGGCCCGGGGTGGTGGAGCTGACGGTGACGGCGCCGCGCGCGGTGCGCGAGATCGGGGTGGCCTGGCTGGCGGGCGGCGGTCCCGACACCCCTCCGGTGGCGGCGTTCAAGCGGTTCCTGCTGGCGCAGCGGGGACATCTGCTGCCGGGCTGAGCCGGCCGCGAGATGGGGGCGGGAAGGGGGCGGGAGGCGCGGCGGGTGCGGAGTTGAGCCATCGGGGAGCGGTGGGGTCCGGGGGGCCGGTGCGGACCCGCCGGACGGCGGGCGTTCGGGTGCCGCGCGCCCCTGACGTTGCGGGGTTCCGGTGCGGGCGGCCCGTCGCCGGGGCCAGGCGGTTGCACGCTCAACGAGGCGTGGGGCGGAATTGAACGCCTTCGCCCGCGTTCCCATGTGACCGAAAGCAGCATTGGAGACGGCCAACTGGCCTAAATACCCTGGGTCTTGGTCTAGACCACGCTGATGACTCCGCCTCCCCCACGACATCGAGGCACCCCCACCTCAGGAGTGAACCATGCGCAAGAAGCTCAGCACTTCCGTGCTCGGCGCGGGCCTGGCCGTCGCCGCGCTCTTCGCCACCACCGGCAGCGCCCAGGGCCACGGCTACGTGGACTCGCCCGCCAGCCGCTCCACCCTGTGCGGGAACGGGAGCGTCCAGAACTGCGGCCAGATCGAATGGGAGGCGTGGAGCGTCGAGGGCTACAAGGGCTTCCCCGGGCGCGGCCCCGCCGACGGCAAGATCTGTGCGGGCGGCGTCGGGCGGTTCTCCGAGCTGGACGACCCGCGCGGCGGCAAGTGGCCCGCGACCAAGGTCAACAGCGGCCAGAACTACACCTTCACCTGGCGCATGGTCGCCCGGCACGCCACGACTGACTTCCGCTACTACATCACCAAGGACGGGTACGACCCGTCGAAGCCGCTGACCAGGGCGGACCTCGAAGCGCAGCCGTTCCTGACGGTGCCCTTCGGGGGTCGTATGCCGGACTGGACCGTCAGCCACTCCGGGGTCCTGCCGCAGAAGTCCGGCAAGCACCTGATCCTCGGTGTGTGGACCGTGGACAACACGGACAACGCGTTCTACTCCTGCTCGGACGTTCAGTTCTAGGCACTGTGCTGCACGATTCGCCCTCCTCAGGCACTGGCGCCCGTCCCTCGTTTCGGGGGGCGGGCGTTGGGCTGTGCGGGTGCGGTCACCTGGCGGTGCGCTGTCCCGTGCGGGTGCGCGGTCGTTTTCGCGCAGTTCCCCGCGCCCCTATCGGGGGCATCCTGGCTCGGGTCCGCTGTGCCGTGCGGGTGCGCGGTCGATTTTGCGTAGTTCCCCGCGCCCCTATCGGGGGCATACTGGCTCGGGTTCGCTGTGCCGTGCGGGTGCGTGGTCGTTCTTGCGCAGTTCCCCGCGCCCCTGTCGGGGCCCGTGTGGGTTGCGGCCGGTGGCAGGCGGAGTGCACCTGCACCAGGGTGCCCCGACAGGGGCGCGGGGAACTGCGCGAGCAACCACAGCGCACCCGCAGGTCACCGGGGCCAAGCGCAGCGCACCGGTCAGGATGTGCGGGACATCGCCCGGTGCTCGGTGGGGCGCACGCCCTTGGTCCGTTTGAAGGCCACGCTCAGCGCATACGCATTGGCGTAGCCGACCCGCCGGGAGACCGCCTCGACCGTGTCGTCCGTGCGGGACAGCAGGTCCGCCGCGAGACAGATCCGCCACTCCGTGAGGTACGCCATCGGCGGGCTCCCCATCAGCTCGGTGAACCGCCGGGCGAGCCCCGCCCGGGAGACCCCCACCGTCGCGGCGAGCGCAGCGACCGTCCAGGGACGGGCCGGGTCGTCGTGCAACAGCTTCAGGGCCCGGCTGACGACCGGGTCCCCGTACGCCCGGTACCAGGACGGGGCCGACGCCTCGGGCAGTTCGAACCAGGCCCGCAGGCTCGACACCAGCAGCAGTTCCAGCAGCCGGTCCAGGACCACCTGCTGCCCGGGGGTGTTGCGGTGGATCTCCTCGGCGATCATCTCCAGGGTCGCGGACCCGCCCGGCGGCGACGGCACCCGGACGAACCGCGGCAGGGCGTCCAACACCCGCTGCGACACACTGCTCTCCACCCGGTACGTGCCCTTGAGCGCCACCGGCTGCGGCCCCTCGCCGTCGCACCCGTCGCCCCGGCCGTCCCGCGCGCCGGTCGCGTGCCGGCACCCCGGGCAGTCGTCGATGAGCAGGGCGCCGCCCGGCGTCGTACAGCGAGCGGTGCCCTGGACGACGACGAGCGGGGCCGTGCCGGGATCGTCGCTGATGACGTACGGCTCGGGGCCCACCACGATCACCACGTCACCGGGGCGCAGCAGAACGGGCGCCGGGGTCACCCCGTTGACCGCGTCGCTGCTGAGCCACGCCTCACCGCTGAACATGGTGAGCAGGACGAGCTGGTTGTGCTCCTCGAAGCGGAGGGACCACGGCGGGCGCAACACGGCCTGGTCGAACAGTGCCCCCTGCGGGCGGACGTCCCGCAACAGGACGGACAGCGCGTCATCCATCCTGTGAGTCTAGGCAGGCCGCCGGCCGGACGGCTCCCGGCTCGGGCACCCGCCGCCGGGGCGCCCTCTGGACGGATGGACATCCACCTGAGCGCGACAGCCATCGCGCCCCCCGCCACCTGCGGTTTGACTGGTGGGCATGACGACCGAACAGAACTCCGCGCCCGTGCTCGTCCTCGGCGGAACCGGCAAGACCGGCCGCCGGGTCACCGCCGAGCTGACCCGCCGCGGCTTCACCGCCCGCCCCGCCTCCCGCAAGGCCACCACCCGCTTCGACTGGTCCGACCCCGGCACCTGGGGGCCCGCACTCGAAGGGGTGCGCGCCGTCTACCTCGTGGACTCCCAGGGCCCGGACGCCGCCACCGAGGTCCGTGCCTTCGCCCGGCTCGCCGCCGAACGGGGCGTGCAGCGGCTGGTGTTGCTGTCCGCCCGGGTCTGGGGCGAGGTCGACGACCCCGCCTTTCGCGCCACCGAGGACGCGGTGACCGGGTCGGGCCTCGACTGGACGATCCTGCGTCCCGGGTGGTTCGTCCAGAACTTCACGGAGGAGTGGTTCCTGTCCTCCGTGTTCACCACGGGCGAGCTGCGCATCCCCACCGGTGAGGGTCGGGAGGCGTTCATCGACCTGGAGGACCTGGCCGAGGTCGCCGCCGTCGCACTGACCGAGGACGGACACGTCGGCGAGACGTACGTCCTGTCCGGGCCGCGGGCGCTGACCCTCGGGGAGACCCTCGCCGAGATCGGAGCCGCCGTCGGACGCCCCCTGCGCCACGTGCCGGTCAGCGACGAGGAGTACCTGGCGGACCAGCGGGCCGCCGGGACGCCCGAGGAGGTGGCCCAGTTGCTGGTGCAGTTGTTCCGGCACATCCGGGAGGGCCGCAGCGAGGCGCTCGGCGACGGGGTGCAGCGGGTGCTCGGGCGGGAGCCCCGGGCCCTCGCCGCGTACGTGGCGGCCACGGACTTCGGTGCGGTGCTCGCTCAGGGGTCCGCTCAGGAGTCCGCCGGCTGAGTCTCGGTGGGTCTCGGGGCGGCGCCGGGCGAAAACCCCTCGCGGGGTCGCCGCGCCCCGACTACGGTGCGTGGCATGCCGGTTGAGGGTGTTGCCGAGGGTGTTCCGGACGACCCCAAGGACGTCGTCCGGCGCGGCTACGACGCGCTGTCGCTCCGGTACGAGACGGCGTTCGACGCGGACACCAAGTACCGGGAGTGGCTCACCGACCTGTGCGCGCGTCTGGAGCCGGGCGGTCGGGTGCTCGACCTGGGCTGTGGGAGCGGGGTGCCCGTCGCCCGGGACCTGGCGGCGGCGGGGCACCGGGTCACCGGCGTCGACATCAGCGGCGTCCAGGTGCGCCGGGCCCGACTCCTCGTACCGGACGCTGAGTTCTTCGAGGCCGACGCCACCGCCGTCGACTTCGCCCCGGAGTCCTTCGACGCGGTGCTCGCCCTGTACTCGCTGGTCCACGTCCCGCTGGACGAACAGCTCCCCCTGCTGCGACGCCTCACCGGATGGCTGCGGCCGGGCGGGCGGTTCCTCGCCACGGTGGGCCACCGCGCCTGGACGGGCACCGACGGGGACTGGCTCGGCAGCGGGGTCACCATGTGGTGGAGCCACCCCGACGCGGACACCAGCCGGGGGTGGCTCGCCGAGGCCGGACTCCACGTCGAACGGGAGCAGTTCGTCCCCGAGGGGGACGGCGGCCACGTGCTGTTCGTGGGGCGCCGCCCCGGCTGACGCACGGTCGACCGGGGCGGGTTCCGCCGGGCGCGGGACGGCTAGGAGATGCGCTCCAGGACGATCGGGCCCGGCACGAAGTCCGTCGGAGCGACGGTGACGTCGTAGGCGCCCGTCAAGGACTCCAGCGCGTAGTCGAAGCGCTCGGGGGTGTCGGTGTGCAGGGTCAGCAGCGGCTGGCCCTCGGTGACCGTGTCACCGGGCTTGGCGTGGAGCTCGACGCCCGCCCCGGCCTGCACCGGGTCCTCCTTGCGGGCGCGCCCCGCACCGAGCCGCCAGGCGGCCACGCCCACGTCGTACGCATCGAGCCGGGTGAGCACGCCGGACGCGGGCGCCGTGATGACGTGCTGCTCGCGGGCGACCGGCAGCGGCGCGTCGGGGTCGCCGCCCTGGGCGGCGATCATGCGGCGCCACGCGTCCATCGCGGAACCGTCGGCGAGCGCCTTCGCCGGGTCGACGTCGCGCAGCCCCGCCGCGTCCAGCATCTCGCGGGCGAGCGCGAGGGTGAGCTCGACGACGTCGGCCGGGCCGCCGCCGGCGAGGACCTCGACCGACTCGCGGACCTCCAGTGCGTTGCCCGCGGTCAGGCCGAGCGGGGTGGACATGTCGGTGAGCAGGGCGACCGTGCGCACGCCGCTGTCGGTGCCCAGACCGACCATGGTGGACGCCAGCTCGCGGGCGTCGTCCAGGTTCTTCATGAACGCGCCGGTGCCGACCTTGACGTCCAGGACGAGCGAACCGGTGCCCTCGGCGATCTTCTTCGACATGATCGAGGACGCGATCAGCGGAATGGCCTCGACGGTGCCGGTGACGTCCCGCAGGGCGTACAGCTTCTTGTCGGCCGGGGCCAGTCCGTCGCCCGCCGCGCAGATCACGGCGCCGACCCCGTCGAGCACGGACAGCATCTGCTCGTTGGAGAGCAGCGCACGCCAGCCGGGGATGGACTCCAGCTTGTCCAGGGTGCCGCCGGTGTGGCCGAGGCCACGGCCCGAGAGCTGCGGCACGGCGGCCCCGCAGGCGGCGACCAGCGGGGCGAGCGGCAGGGTGATCTTGTCGCCGACGCCGCCGGTGGAGTGCTTGTCGGCGGTGGGCCGGGACAGCGACGAGAAGTCCATGCGCTCGCCGGAGGCGATCATCGCGGCGGTCCAGCGGGCGATCTCGCGGCGGTTCATGCCGTTCAGCAGGATCGCCATGGCCAGGGCGGACATCTGCTCGTCGGCGACCGCGCCGCGGGTGTACGCGTCGATGACCCAGTCGATCTGCTCATCGCTGAGTTCGCTGCGGTCCCGCTTGGCGCGGATGACGGAGATGACGTCCATGGCATGTCCTTCCAACGACTGAGAACACCCGTGCCGCCGGCCCGGGGCACGGGTATGCGACTCTACGCGCATAGAGAGAGGTTGGGTACGTCTGGGGACATCCCGGGCGGGCCCCGGTGCACCGTGCGGGTGGGTCGCACGCCCCGCACGGGTTCAGCGGTCGCGGTCGGTGAGCCGGTCGCGGTCGGTGAGCGCCCACACCAGGAACGCGAGGGTGCTGGTTCCGGCGCCCAGTGCGCACACGGCACCCCAGCCGAACGCCGCGTAGAGGGAGGTGGCGGCGAGGGCGCCCGTGGCGCTGCCGATCGAGTAGAAGACCATGTAGCCGCCGATCAGCCGGCCGCCCGCCTCCGGGTGGAGCGCGTAGATGAGGGTCTGGTTGGTGACGTGGACCGCCTGCACGGCGAAGTCCAGGACGATCACCCCGACGACCAGGGCCCACAGCGAGCCGTCGACGTGGGCCAGTGGCAGCCAGGAGACGGCGAGCAGGGCCAGGCCGCCACCGGTGGTCCATCGGGAGAGTCCGCGGTCGTTCAGCCGCCCCGCCGCGTTGGCCGCGAGCGCGCCCACGGCACCGATCAGCCCGAACGCTCCGATCGCGGTGTGGGACAGGGCGTGCGGGGCCTCGCTGAGCGGTAGCGCGACACTGCTCCACAGGGTGCTGAAGGCGGCGAAGACCAGCAGGACGAGCAGGGCTCGGAGCCTGAGGAGCGGTTCCCGTGCGAAGAGGGTGACCGTGGAGCGCAGGAGCTGACCGTAACGCAGGGTGCCCGGCGCGGCGTCGCCGCGGGGTTGCGGTAGCGACCGGTGCAGGACGAGGGCGAGCAGGGCGGTGAGGGCCGCCGAGGCGAGGTAGACGGACCGCCAGCCCGCGACGTCGGCGAGGAGGCCGGAGACCGTGCGGGCGAGCAGGATGCCGATGACCACGCCGCCGGTCACCTGACCGACGATCCGCCCGCGCCGGTCGGGCGGTGCCAGCGATGCGGCGTGGACGACCAGGGTCTGCGTCACCACCGCGAGCAGGCCCACGGCGGCCATGCCCGCGAGCAGCACGGACGCGGCGGGGGCGACGGCGACCACGACCAAGGCCGCGACCAGCAGGAGCAGTTGGGCGACGATGAGGCGGCGCCGGTCGACCACGTCCCCCAACGGCACCAGCAGGAGGAGTCCCAGCCCGTAGCCGATCTGGGTGAGCGTCACGATGCCGCCGACGAGCGCCGGGCTCATCCCGAGGTCGTGGCCGATCGTCACCAGGAGCGGTTGCGCGAAGTAGACGTTGGCCACTGCGGCTCCGCCGGCGACGGCGAGGAGCGGGACCACCCCGCGGGGTGGCGGCGCGGACGGGGAGGCACGTTCGGGCGAGGGCGCGGGTCCGCTGCCTTCGGCGGCGCGCCGCGGCACCTCCGTCGCCCTGCTGCCGACCTCGCGGTTCCCCGTCATGGCACCCCTCCACCCCTCCGGCAAGCTGGTTTCATCTTGCCACCAGATGGACGGTAGCCCGCTTGGTAGCATGTTGCAACCAGCATGGGAGCGGGGAACGACATGGTGCGCAGGAAGCGTCTCGACGACAGTGACTGTCCGGTCGCGCGGTCGGTCGACGCGATCGGGGACTGGTGGTCGCTGTTGATCGTGCGGGACGCGTTCGACGGGAGTCGCCGGTTCGGGGAGTTCCAGCGCAGCCTCGGCGTCGCGAAGAACATCCTCACCGCGCGGCTGCGCGCCCTGGTCGACGGCGGCGTCCTCGCCTCCGTCCCCGCGTCCGACGGCAGCGCCTACCGCGAGTACGTCCTGACGCCGAAGGGCGAAGCGCTGTTCCCCGTGATCGTGGCGCTACGCCAGTGGGGCGAACAGAGCCTCTTCGAACCCGGGGAGCCGCACTCGGAGTTGGTCGACCGTCGGCACGGACGTCCGCTGCGCGCGCTGGAGGTCCGGGCTGCGGACGGACGCGGGTTGGGCCCCGGTGACACGGAGGTCCACAAGCTGCCCGCGGAGAGCTGAGCGGTGGGGAGCCGTACGGGTCGGCGGGCCCGCGCGGGGCACCCTGCGGGAGGGGCCCGCCGAGCTAACCGAGGACCGCGTCGACCTCGACCTCGACGAGCCAGTCCGGGTCGATGAAGCGCGAGACCTCCACGAACGTGGTGGCCGGACGCACCGCGGCGAAGCGCTCCCCGTGGGCCCGTGCCGCCTCCCGCCAGCGGGTCACGTCCGTGAGCATGATGCGGGTCCGGACGACGTCCGCGAACGAGGCCCCCGCGTCCCCCAGTGCCGCTTCGGCGATGTCCAGACACCTGACGGTCTGGGCGTAGACGTCGCCCGCCCCCACGGTGGTCCCGTCGTCCCCGAGGGGGGCCGTGCCGGCGACCGCGACGTGCGCACCGACCCGGACCGCCCGCGAGAAGCCGATCTCCGGTTCGAGGGGCGACCCGGAACCCACGGTCTTCCTCCTGTGATCCATTGCCCCAGACTCCCATGTGCGCCCGTGCCGACGGCCCCCGCCCCCCGCGGTCAGCAGGGGACGGGGGCCGTCGGCACGGCGGGCGGGTCGGTTACGCGAGGTGCTCCGGACCGAAGGCCTGGGGGAGCATCTCGGACAGGGGGAGCAGACCCGCCGGGGTCTCCAGGAGCAGCCCGGGGCCGCCGAACTCGTACAGGAGCTGGCGACAGCGCCCGCACGGGACGAGGACCTCGCCCCGGCCGTCCACGCAGGTGAAGTGGGTCAGCCGGCCGCCGCCCGAGTTGAGCAGTTCGGACACCAGCCCGCACTCGGCGCACAGCCCGATCCCGTACGAGGCGTTCTCGACGTTGCAGCCGGTGACGGTGCGGCCGTCGTCCACGCGGGCGGCGGCGCCCACCGGGTAGTGCGAGTAGGGGGCGTACGCCCGGGACATGGCGTCCCGGGCCGCCTCGCGCAGGGCGTCCCAGTCGACCGGGGCGGCCCGGTCGTGCTGCGCCGGTGCGGGGGGCGTCACTTCCCTTGGCCCTTGCGGTACCTCATGCCGTCAGCCTTGGGCATCCGCAGGCGTTGTGCCGCGAGGGAGAGGACCAACAGGGTCACCACGTACGGGGTGGCGCCGACGAACTCGCCGGGGACCTCGTCCGTGAGGAGGAACCAGACCAGCACCACCGCGGCGACGACCAGGCTGATCACGCCCTGCACCACGGCCTTGCGGTACAGCTTCCAGCCGGCGAGCAGCACCAGCAGGACGACCAGGAGCAGCAGCATCGCGTGGACGACCTCGCCGCCGTTGCGCAGCTGGAGCGCGTCGGAGAAGCCGAACAGGCCGGCGCCCATGGCGAGCCCGCCGGGCCGCCAGTTGCCGAAGATCATCGCGGCGAGGCCGATGTACCCGCGTCCGCCGGTCTGGCCCTCCAAGTAGATGTGCGAGGTGACCAGGGCGAGGAAGGCGCCGCCGAGGCCGGCCAGGCCGCCGGAGATGGCGACGGCGAGGTACTTGTGCTGGTAGACGTTGACGCCGAGGGACTCGGCGGCGATCGGGTTCTCGCCGCAGGAGCGCAGCCGCAGCCCGAAGGGGGTGCGCCACAGGATCCACCAGCTCGCGAAGAAGAGCAGGACGGCGAGGAGGGTGACCACCGAGACGTTGGTGACCAGGCCGCCGAGGATGCCGGCGACGTCGGAGATCAGGAACCAGTGCAGGTCCTGGACGCTCTGGAGGCCGTCGGACAGTCCGGGGATCGTGATCTCGGGCAGCGACTCGGCGGGCGGGGACTGCTTGGGGTTGCCGCCCGCGGTGGCCGCGTCGCCACCGGCGAAGAACAGCTTGGCGAGGTACTGGGTGGCGCCCAGCGCCAGCAGGTTGATCGCCACACCGGAGACGATGTGGTCGACGCCGAAGGTGACGGTGGCGACGGCGTGGATGAGGCCGCCGATCACGCCGAAGCCGACGCCGCAGGCGAGTCCGAGCCAGGGGCTGGTCTGCCAGCCGATCCAGCCGGCGCCGAAGGTGCCGAGGATCATCATGCCTTCGAGGCCGATGTTGACGACGCCCGCCCGCTCGGACCACAGACCGGCGAGGCCGGCCAGGCCGATCGGGACGGCGAGCCTGAGGGCCGCGCTGATCTGGCCCTCGGAGGTGAGCTGGTCGGCGCCGGTGACGACGCGGACGGCGGAGACCAGGACGAGCGCGCCCGCGATGACGAGCAGGATGCGCGAGAGCGTCCAGCGGCTGCGCTTGGTCGCGCCCCGGTCCGCCTTGGGCGCCGCCGGCGGCGGCGTGTCGGTCATCGTGGCGGTCATCGGGCCACCTCCTGCTTCTCGGTACGGGCGGCGGCCTGGGCGGCGAGTTCGGCACCGACGCGCTGCTGCTGGCGCTGGAGGCCGTAGCGACGGACCACTTCGTAGGCGATGACGACGCACAGGACGATGACGCCCTGGATCACGCCGAGGATCTCCTTGTCGTAGCCCTGGAGTTCCAGATGGCTGGTGGTGCGCTCCAGGAAGCCCCACAGCAGGGCGCCCAGGGCGATGCCGACGGGGTGGTTGCGGCCGAGCAGCGCGATGGCGATGCCGGTGAAGCCGATGCCCAGCGGGAAGTCGTTGGCGAACTGGTGGCTGTCGTTGAGCAGGGTCGGCATGCCGATGAGTCCGGCGACCGCGCCCGACAGCAGCATGCTGGTGGCGACCATCTTCTTGACGCTGACGCCGCTGGCGGCCGCGGCCGAGTCGGACTGGCCGACGGTGCGCAGGTCGAAGCCGAAGCGGGTGCGCCCGAGGACGAACCAGTACAGGACGCCGACGAGGATGGCGACGAGGACGAAGCCCCACACCTCACCGGCAGGGCCGGCGTCGAAGGCGAAGAACCAGGAGCTCTCCGGCAGCGGCGTGGTGGACACCAGGGTGCCCGCCTTGTCGAGCTGGCCGAGCTGCTCGGGCTGGATGAGGTAGCCGATCACGGCGGTGGCGATGGCGTTCAGCATGATGGTCGAGATGACCTCGCTGACGCCCCGGGTCACCTTGAGGATGCCCGCGATGGAGGCCCACAGGGCGCCCACCGCCATCGCGCAGAGGATCATCAGCGGGATGGCCAGCCAGCCGGGCGCGGTGAGCGCCCCGCCGAGCAGGGCGGCGACGAACGCGGCGAGCCGGTACTGGCCGTCGACGCCGATGTTGAAGAGGTTCATCCGGAAGCCGATGGCGACGGCGATGCCGGCGAGGTAGTACGTGGTCGCCTTGTTCAGGATGTAGACCTGGCTGTCGCTGGCGGAGCCGTAGGTCATCATGTCGCTGAACGCGGCGAACGGGTCCTTGCCGGTGGCCAGGAGCACCAGTGCGGTGATGATCAGCGCGGCGACCAGCGCGAGGGCCGGTGCCGCCACCGCGAGGAGCAGCCGCTCCTTGTCGAGGCGGGAGGTCAGTTTCTTCATCGGGCGTCGTCCTCCGACTCCGTGCCGTCCGCCCCGGGGCCCGCGGGGCCGGCGCCGGGGGCGTCCTCGGTGTGTTCCAGGTGGCCGGTGGCCGCGCCGGTCATGGCGGAGCCCAGTTCCTCGGGCGTGATGGAGTGCGGGTCGGCGTCGGCGACCAGTTTGCCGCGGAACATCACCCGCAGGCTGTCGGAGAGGCCGATCAGCTCGTCCAGGTCGGCGGAGATCAGCAGCACGGCGAGGCCCTCGCGGCGGGCCTCGCGGATCTGGTCCCAGATCTGGGCCTGCGCGCCGACGTCCACGCCCCGGGTGGGGTGGGCGGCGATCAGCAGCTTCGGGTGGTGGCTCATCTCGCGGCCGACGATCAGCTTCTGCTGGTTGCCGCCGGACAGGGAGGCCGCGGTGACGTCGATGCCGGGGGTGCGGACGTCGTACTCGGTGACGATGCGCTCGGTGTCGGCGCGGGCGGCCTTGATGTCGAGGAGTCCGCCGCGGGAGTTGGGGCGCTCGGTGACGTGGCCGAGCATCCGGTTCTCCCAGAGCGGGGCTTCGAGGAGCAGGCCGTGGCGGTGGCGGTCCTCGGGGATGTAGCCGATGCCCTGTTCGCGGCGGTGCCGGGTGGGGGCGTGGGTGATGTTCGCGTCCCCGAGGGTGATGGTCCCGCTGTCCGGGTTGCGCATCCCCATGATCGCCTCGACCAGTTCCGACTGGCCGTTGCCCTCCACGCCGGCGATGCCGAGGACCTCGCCCTGGTGGATGGTGAGGGTGATGTCGTCGAGGATGATCCGCTCGATGCCGTCGAGGTCGGTCTGGGTGAGCCGGACGGAGTCCACGACGAGGGTCGGGACGTCCGTGACGGTGGACCCGGAGGTCTCGGGCGAGGGCAGTTCGCTGCCGACCATCAGCTCGGCGAGCTGCTTGGAGGTGGTGGTGCGGGGGTCGGCGGTGCCGACGGTGGTGCCGCGCCGGATGACGGTGATGTCGTCGGCGACCGACAGCACCTCGCCGAGCTTGTGCGAGATGAAGATGACGGTCAGGCCCTCGGACTTCAGCTCCCGCAGGTTGTCGAACAGGGCGTCGACCTCCTGCGGGACGAGCACCGCGGTGGGCTCGTCGAGGATGAGGGTGCGCGCGCCCCGGTAGAGGACCTTGAGGATCTCCACCCGCTGGCGGTCGGCGACGCCGAGCTCTTCCACGAGGACGTCGGGGCGGACGCCGAGGCTGTACGCGTCGGACAGTTCCTTGATCCGCTTGCGGGCCTTCCCGCCGATGCCGTGCAGCTTCTCGGCGCCGAGGACGACGTTCTCCAGCACGGTCAGGTTGTCGGCGAGCATGAAGTGCTGGTGCACCATGCCGATGCCGCGCGCGATCGCGTCGGAGGGGCTGGAGAACGACACCTGCTCGCCGTCGACCGTGATGGTGCCCTCGTCCGGCTTCTGCATGCCGTAGAGGATCTTCATCAGGGTGGACTTGCCGGCACCGTTCTCGCCGCACAGGGCGTGGACGGTGCCCTTGCGGACGGTGATGTCGATGTCGCGGTTGGCGACGACGCCGGGGAACCGCTTGGTGATGCCGCGCAGTTCGACGGCAGCGGCCGGCGGCGGTGACGAGCTGGACGCGTTGATGGCGCACTCCTCGGGGAAAAGGGGCAGGCGAGGCGTGGGAGGGCGGGCGTCGACGACGCGGGTTCCCGGTGCCGCCGGGGGGTGGCGACGTGTGCAACTGTCGCCGGGACGTCGGGGGACGTCACGCGCCAACCCCACGCTACACGCGTAGAGTTGACACATCGTTATGGCTCGGCAGGGAGGCGCGACCCGCCCCTCCCCACCGAGCCCAGGTCCGGTGGACCGGACCGCGTGACTACGGGGTCGTCTTGACCTTGACCGCGCCGTCGACGATCTTCTGCTTGGCCTCGTCCAGCTTGGACTGGATGTCCTTGAGGAAGCCGCCGCTCTCGGAGAGCGAGACGCCGCCGTCCTTCAGCGGGTAGGAGTTGACGCCGGACAGCGGCTTGCCGTCCTTGACCGACTTGACCAGGTCGTAGACGCCGAGGTCGACGTTCTTGACGACCGAGGTCAGCACCGAGTTCTTGTACTTGGCCAGACCCGGGACGTTGTACTGGTCCGAGTCGACGCCGATGCCCCAGGCGCCCTTGACGCCCGCGACGGCCTCGATGGCGCCGGTGCCGGAGGAGCCGGCCGCCGTGTAGACCACGTCGGCGCCGTTGTCCAGCATGCCCTGGGCGGCTTCCTTGCCCTTGTCGGGGCTGGCGAAACCGGAGGTGTCCGAGCCGCGGCTCAGGTACTGGGTGTCGACCTTGATCTTGGAGTTGGTCTCCTTGACGCCCTGGACGAAGCCCGCCTCGAACTTCTTGATCAGCGGGATGTCCGCGCCGCCGATGAAGCCGACGTGGTCCTTCTTCGTCTTCAGCGCGGCGGCGACGCCGGCCAGGTAGGAGCCCTGCTCCTCGGTGAACGTGATGCTGGCGACGTTCTTGGCCTCGACGACCGAGTCCACGATGCCGAAGGTGGTGTCCGGGTACTTCGCGGCGATCTTCGTCATCGACGCGGAGTAGGCGTAGCCGACACCGATGATCGGGTTGTAACCCGCATCGGCGAGGGAGGACAGGCGCTGCTCGCGGTCCGCCTCGGTGTCGGTGACCTTGGCGGTCAGCTCCTTGAGCTCACCGCCGAGCTCCTTCTTCGCCTTGTCCGCACCACGGGCGGCCGAGTCGTTGAACGAATAGTCACCACGGCCGCCGACGTCGTAGGCGAGACCGATCTTGACGCCCTTGCCCCCGCTGGACGACGAGTCCGAACCGGACTCCTTCTTCTCGGACGACGTGCTGCCACAGGCCGTGGCGGTGAGTGAGAGCGCGGCGGTCGCGGCGACCACGGCGGAGAGTTTGGCTACCCGACGCAAGGGGGGCTCCTTCAACCTGACCGAAGCGCCACTTGCGGCGCTGGTTTTGCCGCGATCGTAACGCGCGTAGATGTCAGATAAAGGGCTCTTGCGGAGCTGTTATCGGATCGACGCACAGCCCGTGCGGGGGCCAGGCGGGTGGTGGGGTTCGGGGGGCTGTGGGGGGCGTGGTGGTTGCCCTTTGCCCCTTCGGGGCGGGGGCCTGTGGGGGCGATCACCTGGCGGTGCGCTGTTCTGTGCGGTGCGCTGTCGTTTCGCGCAGTTCCCCGCGCCCCTGATCCGGTGCGGCCTGGTGTGGGTGCGTTGTCCTGCGCGGTGCGCTGTGCTGTCGCGCAGTTCCCCGCGCCCCCCATCGGGTGCGATCAGCTGCCGGTGTGCGGTTCCGTGCGGGTGCGCGGTGGCTCTGCGCAGTTCCCCGCGCCCCTGATCGGGTGCGTCCTGCCATCCCGCCGGAGCGCCCGACAAGGGGCGCGGGGAACTGCGCGAAACCGAAGCGCACCGCACAGGACAACGCACCCACGCCGGGACGCACCGGATCAGGGGCGCGGGGAACTGCGCAGAACGACAGCGCACCCGCACAGGACAGCGCACCGCCGGCTGATCGCACCCGACAGGGGCGCGGGGAACTGCGCAGAGCCACAGCGCACCCGCACGGAACCGCGTCAGCGACTCGCCGCGTCCAGCAGCGCAGCCGCGGTGAACAGCTCGACACCGACGGTGATCGCCGCCTCGTCGACGTCGAAGTCCCCCTGGTGAAGGTCCCGCACCGCCCGCTCCCCGGGCACCCGCACCCCCAACCGAGCCATCGCCCCGGGCACGTGCTCCAGGTACCAGGAGAAGTCCTCGCCCCCGAGGCTCTGCACGGTGTCCTCGACGGACCCGGCCCCCCGCCGCGCCGTCATCGCGGACCGCAGCAGCTCGGTGACGTCGGGGTGGTTGACGACCGGGGGGACGCCCCGGACGTAGGTGATCTCGGTCTTCGCCCGGTACATGCTCGCGACCTCGTCGATCGCCGCGTGGACCAGGTCCGGTGCGCGCCGCCACGCGTCGAGGTCGAGGCAGCGGACCGTGCCGGACAGTTCCGCGTGCTGCGGGATGACGTTGCAGGTGTGGCCGGACTCGATGCGGCCCCAGGTGACGGAGAGGCCGGAGCGGGCGTCGACCCGGCGGGCGACCAGGGCGGGCACGTCGATGGCGACCCGGGCCGCGGCGGCCACCAGGTCGGTGGTGAGGTGGGGCCGCGCGGTGTGGCCGCCGGGACCGTCGAGGGAGACCTCCAGGCGGTCGCAGGCGGAGGTGATGGGCCCGTGGCGCAGCCCGATGCGGCCGGCGTCGACCCGGGGGTCGCAGTGGACGCCGATGATCCGCCCGACCCCGTCGAGGGCGCCGGAGGCGATCGCGTCGGGCGCCCCGCCGGGCAGCACCTCCTCGGCGGGCTGGAAGATCAGCCGGACGGGGTGCGGGAGCGTTCCCTCGCGGTGCAGTTCGGCGAGGACCAGGCCGGCGCCGAGGACGACGGTGGTGTGCGCGTCGTGGCCGCAGGCGTGCGCCCGGTCGGGCACCGTGGAGCGGTAGGCGCAGCCGGTCTTGGTGTCCGGGATGGGCAGGGCGTCGATGTCCGCGCGCAGTGCCAGCACGGGACGGGCCCCGTCCCCGGTGCCGATGTCACAGATGAGGCCGGTGCCGGTGGCCAGGACCCGGGGCGTGAGGCCCGCCCGTTCCAGTCGGGTCTTGATGGCGGCCGTGGTGCGGAACTCCTGGTTGCCCAGCTCCGGGTGCATGTGCATGTCGCGGCGGAACGCGATCAGCTCGGCACGGAGCGCTTCGGGCAGGGTGCCGGGGAGCGTCCCGGCCAGGGGGGTCCCGCCGGGGCGGTCGGCTTCGGGCGTGGAGTCTGTGTCAGCGGACATCAGTTGGTTCACCCTTTGAAGGGTAAAGCGCCGGGAGGGTCAACTGGGCCGTGATCTAGGAAAGTTCAGCCGGATTGGCGTAACGGTTCGTGGTGCGGCGCGAATGAACGCCCCGGGGAGCGGGTAGGACACCTGGTTATCCCGCGCACACGGACCGCAGTCGGTGCACGTCACGGGCGGTGCCGGTGACCCCCGAGAGGAAGCCGTGCGCCCGGGGGGAGGCGCGTTCGGTGAGCCAGTCGGGGTCGATGTCACAGACGGCGACCCTGGCTCCCGTACCGGCGAGCGCGAGCGGCAGGGTGTGGACGACGGTGGACGGGAAGCTGAGCACCGTGCGGCCGATCGGGCCGCGGCGGGCTATCAGCTCCAACGGCAGGTCGGGGCGGCACACCTCCAGGCCGGTGGCGGTGGCCAGCCGGTGCAGTTTCTCGGGGCTCTCGCGTCGGTGGGCGAAGTACCGGGTGGCGCCGTGGGCGCGGGCGAGCGCCCGGACCGCGTCCAGGTAGCGGTCGGGGTCCACCACACCCGTCTCCACCAGGGAGGTGCCGACGAGGTCCGCGCCCGCGCCGATCCGGGGCGGGCCGAAGCGGGACCGGGTCCAGGAGAAGTCGTTGGCGGTGATCCGGACGCCCTCGGGCACCGCGGCGATCGGCATCGCGGAGAACACCTCCACCGCCCGGTCCCCGGTGGGCGTCAGCCGGCGTCTGGCCGCGCCGGAGACGGGGGCGAACAGCAGGTCGCGGGGGCCCGGCCGGCCGCCGCGGCGGTGCCAGCGCACCAGGCGTTCACCGCCCGCGAGCTGGGCGGTGAACTCCATGGTGGCGGTGCCGTCGTCCACCACGACCAGCTCCGGGGCCCGGGTCAGGGTGAGCAGGAGCTGGACGTAGCGGGAGAACGGGTCGCCGATGACGACCCGGTCCGCCCCGCGCAGCAGCGGGGCGAGGCCCCGGACCGTGCGGAGGGGGGCCGTGCCGCCACCGCGGGCCTCCTCCCAGCGGACCCGGTGGCCCTCGTCCCGGGCCAGCTCGGCCATCCGGCGGAGCTGGCCCCGGGTCATCGGGTCGCCGGGCGACAGCACCACCACGGTGACGTCCGGCGGGCGGTCACCGGCCGGGGCGCCGGGGGTGCGCCCGCTGCCGTGCGCCCACTCCAACACGTTGAGCAGTTGCACGGGGCTCTCGACGAACGCGAGCGTCGGGGTGGGGCGGGTAGGGCGGGTGGGGCCCTGCGGCCCGACTCGGGGACTCAACGACCGCTCCGGGGAGGCTGGGTGGCGGGGGGTGGGGTGCGTCAGACGGTGACGGGCTCGCCCGCGGCGGCGGCAGCGGCTTCGCCCTGCACGACGACGCCGGGGACGCGGCGCAGCTTGCGCATGGGGCCGAGCTCGGATTCGTAGACCTTCTTGACGCCGTCGCCCAGGGACGCCTCGACGGTGCGGATGTCCCGCACCAGTCGGCTCAGTCCCTGCGGCTCGACGGACGCGGCCTGGTCGGAACCCCACATGGCGCGGTCCAGGGTGATGTGCCGCTCCACGAACACCGCGCCGAGGGCGACGGCCGCGAGGGTGGTCTGGAGGCCCGTCTCGTGCCCGGAGTAGCCGATCGGGACGTTGGGGTACTCCTGCTGGAGGGTGTTGATGACGCGCAGGTTCAGTTCCTCGGCCTTCGCCGGGTACGTGGACGTGGCGTGGCAGAGCAGGATGTTGTCGGAGCCGAGGACCTCCACGGCGTGCCGGATCTGCTGGGGCGTCGACATGCCGGTGGACAGGATCACGGTGCGGCCGGTGGCGCGCAGGGCGCGCAGCAGTTCGTCGTCGGTGAGGGACGCGGAGGCGACCTTGTGGGCGGGGACGTCGAACTTCTCCAGGAACGCGACGGCCTCGGTGTCCCACGGGGAGGCGAACCAGTCGATGCCGCGGGCGGTGCAGTACTGGTCTATGGCGCGGTACTCGTCCTCGCCGAACTCGACGCGGTGGCGGTAGTCGATGTAGGTCATGCGGCCCCAGGGGGTGTCGCGCTCGATGGCCCACTGGTCGCGCGGGGTGCAGATCTCCGGGGTGCGCTTCTGGAACTTGACGGCGTCGCAGCCCGCTTCGGCGGCGGCGTCGATCAGGGCGAGCGCCTTCTCCAGGTCGCCGTTGTGGTTGATGCCGATCTCACCGGTGACGTAGACGGGGCGGCCGGGCCCGGCGGTCTTGGTGCCGAGGGTGCGCAGACGGGAGGGGTGCTGGGACATGGGGGTGGTTCCTTAGCTGTTGGGTGTGGAGCTGTTGCCGGGTGTGGGGCTGTCGGGGACGGGGCCGGACCCGTCGAGCGAGGGGCCGAGGAGCCAGGTGGCGATCTCCCGGATCGCGCCGTCGCCGCCGCGGGCGGTGGTGACGGCGCGGGCGGCGCCGCGGACGACGTCGTGGGCGTTCGCGACGGCCACCGGCCAGCCCGCGAGGGCGAAGCACGGCAGGTCGTTGACGTCGTTGCCGGCGTAGAGCACGCGTTCCGGTGCGATGCCCCGTTCCTCGCACCACTGCTTCAGGGCGAGGTCCTTGCGGTCGATGCCGTGCAGGACCGGGATGCGGAGCTTTCGGGCCCGGGCGGCGACCACCGGGTTCCGTTCCGTGGAGAGGACCAGCAGCGCCAGGCCCGCCTCGCGCAGGGCGGCGATGCCGAGTCCGTCGCCGCGGTGCACGGCGACGGTTTCCCGTCCGTCGGAGTCGATGAGCACCCGGTCGTCGGTCTGGGTGCCGTCGAAGTCGAGGACGACCGCGTCCACGTCCGTGCGGCGCGGCAGGGCGCCGGGCCGCTCCGCGTCGAGCAGCGGTGCGAGGGCCCGGGCGCGGGCGAGGTCGTGCGGGTCGTCGATCTCCAGGACGCGTGCCGCGTCGGTGCGCACCAGGGCGGTGCGGCCGAAGAAGCGGTGCCGGGCGGTCCGGAAGCCGGGGGCGGCCATGGCGTAGGCGGCGCCGGTCTCCAGGAGGTCCTGGGGGCGGTCCTGGCGGCGGGGTCGGACCGCCTTGTCGTGGTTGACGCCGGTCCCCCCGCCGGTCGCGGGGTCCCGCCAGACGAAGCCGTGGAAGGGGGCGACGGTCACGGCCGTGTCGGCGCCCCGGGCGACCGCGGCGGCGACCGCGTCCACGTCGGCGCCCGTCAGGAACGGGCTGGTGCACTGGACGAGGAGCACGACGTCCACGGGGTGGCCGTGGCGCGACTCGTGGGCGTCCAGGGCGTGCAGGACGGCGGCTTCGCTGGTCGCGGTGTCGTCCGCGAGGGCGGCGGGGCGCAGCACCACTTCGGCGTCGGCGAGTCGGGCGGCCTCGGCGATCGCGGGGTCGTCGGTGGAGACGATGACGTCCGTGACGTGCGGGGCGGCGCGGCAGGCGCGTACCGCTCGGACGACCAGCGGGACTCCGCCGACCGTGGCGAGGTTCTTGCCCGGGACTCCCTTGGAGCCGCCCCGGGCGGGGACCACGGCCAAGACCCTTGCCGGGTGGGGGGCGCGTACGGTCATCGGTCCGTCCTTCCAGGTGGCTGTGGTGCGCGGTGGTTTCGCGCGGTTCCCCGCGCCCCTTGGTCGGGGCGCCTTCGCTTCGTCCGTCGGGTGACGGGTCCGTCGTGGTTGCTCGCGCAGTTCCCCGCGCCCCCTTCGGGGCGCCCCCTGCGCTGGTGCGCCGCCCCGCCCCGAATCCGCCCCGGACCCCGGATCAGCCCCACCGGAGCGCCCCACAGGGGCGCGGGGAACTGCGCGAGCGGCCACAGCGCACCCGCAGAGCACCGCGGTCCGCAGGCCGGACGCCCGCGGAGCGCACCGCGCAGTGCAGCGCACCCGCACCAGGGCGCCCCGAAAGGGGCGCGGGGAACTGCGCGGGCCACCCCAACGCACCCGCGGGCAACCGCGCTCACAGCTCCCCCAAGCGCCGCACGACCGGCGCAACCCGCTGCACCCCGTGCCGATAGGCCCCCCGCGCGGCCCGCCGCACCACCTGCCGCACCGGCCCGGAAGGCCGATCAGCCCTCGGCGCCCCCGCCAGGGGCACACCGTCGACCCCGAGGTGGTACCGGGCGAGGAGGCCAGGCACGTACCCCGGCGCGGTGCGGGCGTCGTAATAGGGCGCGATCACCCCGGGCCCCGCCCCGCCGAGCAGCGCCGCGATCCGCCCCCGCGCCGCGTCGAACGCCGTGCCGTACGCGTCACCGGGCGCCACCCCGTTCCGCTGCGTCCAGCGCGGATCGGCCACCGGCACCCGCCCCGCGTCGATTTGGTCCCAGGAGACGAGGCAGCCGGACCCCACGAAGTGGTGGTTGCCGAGCGCCTCGCGCACCCCGAGGTCGGTGAGGACCGCGGTGGGCACCCCCCGGTGCAGCGCTTCGAGCGCGGCGGTGGAGCTGACGGTGACGAGCAGGTCCGCACGGTCCAGCACCTCGCCCATGTGCCCGTACACGAGCCGGAAGTTGGCGGGGGGCCGCAGGCCGCGGACCAGCTTCTGGTACGGCAGTTCCTCGACGTGGGTGGTGTGTTCGCCGGGCCGGGAGCGCAGCTTGAGCAGCACCTCGCGGTCCGGGTGCCGGCGGGCGTGCCGGACCAGCCGCTCCAGGAGGTACGCCCGGTCGGCCCGGCCGGCCGGTACGGAGGGTTGGGCGGCGAACACCACCGTGTACGGGTCGGCGGGGCGGTACGGCGCGCCGCCGAGGAACGGCAGCGCCACCTCGACGACCGCGGAGGCGTCGACGCCCACGCCCTCGTACACCGCCCGGAACCGTTCCGCGTCCCGGCGGGAGTTGGCGAGGACCAGATCGGCGCCGTGCCGCAGCAGCAGCCCGTCGGTCACCTTCTCGTAGACGACGCCGACGTAGCCGGTGACGACGACGGGGCGCCGTTCCCGGCCCCGCCAGGCGTGGGTGAGGCCGTGCAACATCGCCTGGACGCCACCGCCGACCAGGGCGAGGACGACCACGTCGTAACGCTCCCGCGCCATGGTGGCGAGGAACTCGGCGGCGGTGACCTCCGTGACGGAGTCGGGGCGCACCCCGGCCTCGTCGACCTCGCCGAGTTGGCGGGGCGTCGGGGTGGCCCGGCCGCGCAGGAGGTGGCCGTCGAGCCGTCCGCCGGGGACGAGTCGGTGCGCGGTGAGGGCGCCCCACTTCCACCGGGTGTCGGAATCGGCGAGTACGGCGACCCGCGGGGACTTCGAGGTACTTGCTGGCACACCGAGGACGCTAGGAAGCAATGCGGAGGCGCGGCCCAACCCGAGTACAACAAAGGGTGAACAGCACACCGCGGATTCACCAATTGGCCTCGGGAACACCGGGCAGCGCGTTCGGTTAACCGTTCTGCCACATGTCGTTCACCGGGTATGCGTCCCCGGGTCAAGACGAATGCCGGACATCCGCATAACGTCGGCCGGGTGGTCAAGCTCTCCGTTATCGTGCCGTTCTACAACGTGCGGCAATATGCGCCCGACACCCTGCGGAGCCTGCGCGCGAACGCCCGCGGCGACAGGGAGTTCCTCCTGGTCGACGACTGCTCGCAGGACGGCACCGGGGAACTCCTCGAACGGGCCGCGCGGGACCTGCCGGGCGCGGTGCTCCTGCGACACGAACAGAACGGGGGACTGGCCACCGCCCGCAACACGGGCATCGACGCGGCCCGCGGCACGTACCTCACGTTCCTGGACGGCGACGACTGGGTCGCCCCCGACTACTACGACCAACTCATCGACGTCATGGAGGGGTTGGGCTGCGACTTCGTGCGCACCGACCATGTGCAGAGCACCGGGCGGTCCCGTGCGCCGCGGCGCGTACCGCACGGGCGGCGCGGCGAGGTGCTGGACCCCCGCTCGCTGATCCTGCCCGCCGACCGCACGACCTCGGTGGACTACCCGTACGCCTGGGCCGGCGCGTACCACCGCCGGCTGGTGGAGCAGGGGCTGCTCCACTTCACCGACGGGCTGCGCACCGCGGAGGACCGGCCGTGGATCTGGCGGCTGCACCGCGAGGCCCGGTCCATGGCGATCACCGGGCTCCTCGGGGTGTTCTACCGGCGCGGAATATCGTCGTCGCTCACCCAGATCGGCGATGTCCGGCAACTCGACTTCATTCGCGCTTTCGACCAGGTCCTCCGGGAAACCGCCGAGGACGCCGAGGCGGAGAAACTCCTTCCGAAAGCCGTGCGCACGTACTGCGCGATCATTTCCCATCACCTCAGCACGATCGAAAGGTTCGAACCGGACGTGGCGCGCAAACTCAAGGTCATGAGCGCGGCTGCGCTGCGACGTATGCCCCCCGCGGTGTTGGACGGGGTGCTCGACGCGATGGACGTCACCCGTGCCACCCGGCTGCGCAGGCTGCGCCGCCGCCCCGCCGCTGCGGGGGCCACCGCGTGAGCACCCGTGTCCTGCTGGCGTCCACCGCGTACGGGGCGGCCACCCTCGCCGCCGCGCTCGACGCGGGCCTGCTGCCCCCGGCCGACCGGACGGTCCTGCTGGTCTGCAACAACGCCGCCGTGCCCGAGACCTCGCCGGCCCTGGACGCCGTGCCCGGCTTCGCACGGTTGCGGGCCCGCTTCGACGAGGTCCGCTCGTGGAACGCGACGATCGCCCCGTTCCACCCGAGCGGCTGGTCGCCGCGCACCGATGACGTCCCGCTGTGGGAACGGTACCTGCGGCTCGCCTGGCACCTGGGCGAGGACGAGGTCACGCTGGTCGTGGAGTCCCCGCACGTCAACCCGGCGATGGCGGTGATGCGGATCTTCCCGGACGCACCGGTGCACGTGTACGCGGACGGGCTGATGAGCTACGGTCCCACCCGGGACCGGCTCGACCCGCTGATCGGCACCCGGGTGCACGCCCTGCTGCACCTGGACCTGGTGCCCGGGTTGCGACCGCTGCTGCTCGCCGAGTTCGGGGTGCCGGCCCGGATCGTCCCGACGGACGCGTTCCTCAAGGTCCTCGCGGAACTCGCCGACGAGGCGGGGCCGTCGTCCGGGCCCGAACCGGACGGCGCCGGAACCGCGCTGCTCCTCGGCCAGTACCTCTCGGCCCTGGACATCCTCACCGTCGACGAGGAGGAGGACCTGCACCTGGAGATGCTGCGGGGCGCCGTCGCCCTGGGCCACCGGCGGATCGTCTTCAAACCGCACCCCACCGCCGGCGCCCGGATCTCACAGCGCCTGGAGGAGGCGGCGGGGGAACTGGACGTCGAACTGACCGTGCTGGACCGGCCGGTCCTCGCTGAGGTCCTGTACCAGCGGGAGGGGCCCGCGCTCGTCGTCGGCTGCTTCTCGACGGCCCTGTTCACGGCGTCCGCGCTCTACGGGCTGCCGGTCGCGCGGGTCGGCACCGCGCTGCTGTTGGAGCGGCTGACCCCGTACCAGAACAGCAACCGCGTGCCCGTCACCCTGGCCGACGCGCTCCTGCCCGACCTGGCCGAACCGACCGCCCCGCCGGTGGACGTCCCCGCGGACCAACTGAACGCCCTGGTCACCGCCGTCGGCTTCGCGATGCAGCCGAAGGTCCACCCCGGCCGCCGCGCCGAGGCCGAGGCGTATCTGCGCCAGCACCAGGGCGGTCCCGCCCTGCGGTACTTCAAGAAGCGTCGGCTCACCGCGCTCGGCCTGCCCGGTGGGGTGGCGCCGCAGCTCGCCTTCATCCCCCGCAATGCGACGGTCCGCCGGGTCGCGCGTCGGGCCCGGGCCGTCAAGCGGGCCGCGCTCGGATGACGACCGGCGGTGCTCCGTTCCTCGATCGGGGTGCGTTCGGCTGCGGGTGCGCCGTTCCCGTGCGGGTGCGCGGTGGTTTTGCGCAGTTCCCCGCGCCCCTGTCGGAGCGCGACCTGGTGGGCGTCCGCCGCCCCCTGGTCAGGTCCGCGCCCGGGAGCGCTTGACCTCGATCTTGGTTGAGGTTTTACGGTCATGGACATGGAATACACACACGATGACCAGGGACTCGCCCGCCAGCCGATCGGCTACTGGAGTTGGGCCACTTACGAGGCCGTGGTGCCCTACATCCGGGCGGGCCTGGCCGAGCAGGGACTGACCCAGCCCCAGTGGTGGGTCCTCAACCAACTCGCCGAACACCCGGACGGCCGCGACCTCAAGGACCTCGCCGCGTTCCTCGGCGGCTACCTCGACGTCGGGGAGGAGGGCATCAAGGCCGAGACGCAGGACCTCGTCAGCCGGGGACTGGCCGGGTCTGACGAGAACGAACGCATCCGCATCACCGACGCGGGCGAGGCCCTGCGCAAGAAGGCCGCCGAGTTCCAGGCCGGCCGCATGGCCACCATCCACGACGGGGTGTCGGACGAGGAGTACGTCGCAGCACTGAAGGTGCTCCAGCGGATGATCAACAACGTGGGTGGGCGCTTCTGGCACCACTGACGCACTAGACGCCCGCGGTGGAGAGCTTCGCCGCGAACCCGAGGAACAGCGCACCCGCCGCCGTGGTCGCCCCGGCCGACAGCCGGCGGCGGCTGCGGAACAGCTCGGCCAGCCGGGAGCCCCCGAAGATCAGCACGGACAGGTACAGCGCACTGGCGACCTGGAGGCAGCTGCCGAGCACCACGAACGTCACGGCCGGGTAGGCGTACGCGGGGTCCACGAACTGCACGAAGAAGGAGATCAGGAACAGGATGGCCTTCGGGTTCAGCAAACTGATCATGAAGGCCCGACGGAACGGACGTTCACCCGCCGCCACGGGGGCGGCCCCTTCGGCGCCGACCTCGTCGGTACGGTCGTCCCGGCCCCGCCACATCGCCCAGGCGGTCCGCAGCAGCCCGATCGCCAGCCAGGCCAGGTATCCGGCGCCCACGAACTTCACGATGCCGAACAGCACGGCGTTGCTCTGGAGCAGCGAGGCCGCGCCCGCCGCCGCCAGGGTCATCAGCACCAGGTCCCCCGCCCACACCCCGGCGGCGGCGGTGTACCCGCGCCGCACGCCTTGACGGGCCGCGACCGACAGCACGTACAGGGAGTTCGGCCCCGGCAACAGGATGATGAGGACGAGGCCCACGAGGTAGGCGGAGAGGTCTGTGACACCGAGCATGAGGCGGAGTGTCGCATGAAAGTACGACAACCCGACAGGGTCCCTGGTCGGCACCTCCCGGCCTGGATCGGCGGGCACCGCCCCGTTTCCGTGAACGGACGGCGACTGTCAGTGGTCGCCCGTAGATTCGTGGGTGCGGGGGCGTGCGGGCTCCCGCTTCGGATCGACGGGCGGGGGCGGGGCGCGTGGGGCAGGTGCGCGGGGGACGGGCGTCGGATGCGGGTGCGGGTGCGGGTGCGGCGGAAGCGGAACGGTTGATCAGCCAGTGCCGGGCGTCCCGGAGCGACAGGCTGGAGCTCTCGGGGCTGGTCCTGCCCGAGTTGCCCGAGTCGATCAGGGAGCTGAGCCACCTCGAAGTGCTCGTCGTCGAGGACGTGGGGCTCCGTGCGCTGCCCGACTGGCTGTTCGACATGACGCACCTCGCCGTGCTGTCCGTCGCGAGGACCGGGTTGCGCACACTCCCGGAGGCCATCGGCCGGCTCACCGGGCTGCGCATCCTCGCCCTGAACGACAACCTCCTGACCGCGCTCCCCGAAAGCATCGGTGACCTGGGACGGCTACAGGAACTCGACGTCGCCTTCAACCAACTGGAGCGGTTACCGGACTCACTGTCCCGCCTCACATCGCTCGCTTCGCTCAAGGCCACCGGCAACACCCTGGAGACCCTGCCGCCGGACCTGGACGGCCTCACCTCACTGCGGTCGCTCAGGCTCGGAAGGAACCGTCTGTCTGCCCTCCCCGAGGACATCGGGAGGCTGGGGCACCTCGTCTTTCTCTCCGTCCACGCCAACCGGTTGACCGGACTTCCCCACAGCTTCCGGCACCTCACCGACCTCCACAGCCTCTTGATCTGGGACAACCCCTTGTGTTCCGTCCCCCCGCAGATCGCCGAGCTCACCACGCTCACGAACCTCGACCTCACCCACTGCGGACTCACCGAAGTTCCCGGCTGGCTCGGCCACCTGCCACAGCTCATCAACTTGATCCTCGATCAGAACCGATTGACCGAACTGCCCGTTTCCCTGGGCCACTTGCGCCGTTCTGCACGGCTGGGCCTCGCAGGCAACCCCCTCACCACCCCTCCCCCCGAGATCGTCGCCGCGGGCACACCCGCCGTGCTCAGCTTCCTGCGGGACCTGGACGCGGACGCCGTCCGCCAGTGGTCGTCCAAGGTCGTCGTGGTCGGAGAGGGCAGGGTCGGGAAGACCTCCCTGCTCAAGGCGTTGCGCGGGGAGGACCACGACCCACACGAGGACAGCACCCACGGACTGACCGTCGGCCGGCTCGCCCTGCCGCACCCGAGCCCGCCCGACCCGGACCGGCCCGTCACCATGCGCCTGGCGACCTGGGACTTCGGCGGGCAGGAGATCTACCACGCCACCCACCAGTTCTTCCTCACCGACCGGTCCCTGTTCCTGTTGCTGTGGGCCGCGCAGATCGGTTGGGAGGCCAGCAAGCTGCACTACTGGCTGGACATGATCAAGGCCCGCGCCCCGCACGCCCCGGTGCTGCTGGTGGCCACCCACCTGGGCCCGCGCCCGCCGGACCTCCCGCTGAGCGCACTCCGGGAGACGTACCCGGGGCTGATCATCGGCAGCATGAGCGCGGACAGCGCGAGCGGCCAGGGGGTGGACGAGGTCCGGGAACGCGTCCGGCAGGAGGTGGCGCGGCTGCCGCTGATGGGCGCGACCTGGCCCCGCACCTGGCTGCGCGCGGCGGACGCCGTACGGGCCCACCCCGAGAAGCACATCTCACCGGAGCAGCTGAACGACCTGCTCGCCGGGGCCGGCGTCCGGGACGCCTCGCACCAGGACTCCTTGGCCGCCGCCCTGCACAGCCTGGGCGACCTCCTCTCCTACCCCGACGACGAGGAGCTGTGCGACCTGGTGGTGCTGCGCCCCCAGTGGCTCACCGGGTACATCAGCCGGGTGCTCGACTCCGAGGAGGTGCTGCGGGAGGGCGGGCTGTTCCGGCACGCGTACGGGCACACCCTGTGGCAGGACGTGGACCGTTCGCTGCGCCGGCACTTCGTACGCATGATGGAGAACTTCGACCTGTCGTACCGGACGGTGGACAAGACGGCGAGCCTGGTGGTGGAGCTGCTGCCCTGGGAGCCACCGGAGTACACGGCGGAGTGGGACCGCTACGGCGGCGGCCCGGGCCAGCGCGAACTACGGCTGCGCTACCGGCTGCACACCGTTCCGCCCGGCATCCCGACCTGGTTCATCGCCCGGGAGCACCGCTTCTCGACGCCCGTGCGCTGGCGGTCCGGTGCGCTGTTGAAACACGCCGACGGGGAGCACGCGGCGCTGATCACGGTGGACCGGCACGCCAAGTCGGCGGAGCTGAGGGTGCGCGGCCCGTACCCGCAGGACTTCTTCGCCGTGCTCAAGGACGGGTTCGAGCAGACCCTGCTGCGCTATCCGGGCTTGGACATCACCCGGCTGGTGCCGTGTCCGCACCACGACGACGCGGGGCGCCCCTGCACTCACGAGTTCCGGCACGAACAACTGGTGCACCGGCTGACGATGAATCCGCCGCGGGAACGCATCGAGTGCCCCGAGCACCTGTGGGACGTCGACGTGCCGTTCCTGCTCCAGGGCATCGAACGGCCGGGCGACCGCGAGTCGCACCGCATGCTGAGCGACCTCGTGGCCCGGGTGGACTCCCTCCAGCGCGCCGACCGGACGCAGCACGCCGAGCTGACCGCGATGCTCGCCGAGCAGCAGCGCGGGTTCCTCCACTCGCTGCGCCGCGAGCAGTCCCGTCAGGAGGTGTTGTGCCCGAGCCTGGTGTGGGTGCGACGGCTGACCCGGCGGGAGGCCGGCCACGCACTGCTGCCCGGCGAGGTGTTCCAGCTCCACCTGTGCTGCGAGGCGCCCGGCGAATGGCACCTGCTGGAGGGCGTGGAGCCTTACGAACTCCCGGCGCACGGCGCGTTCACGGAGACGGTGTTGCCGTACGTGCACCGGACCTTGCAGGCGCTGAAGTTCGTGGTGCCGGTGTTCGGCGCTTCGTTGGGCGCGGTGTCCGAGGAACTGGGCAAGGCCATGAAGGACGACGTGGACGTGCTGAAGGCCCTTCTTGACGGGCTGCCGGAGGAACTGCGCCGCGGGCTGGGCGAGTCGGGGTCCCGCTCGACGGTGCACGCCGTGGACCACGCCGAGCACCGCCGGATGCACGCCCTGCTGAGGGAGCTCGACCCCGCCGAGGAGTGGGGCGGCCTCAACAAGGTGACCACCCCGGAGGGGCCCACGTACTGGCTGTGCAAGGCCCATGCGCGCACCTACGAGCAGGGGTCCCGGGCCGTCCCGGCGCCCGCCGTGCCGGTGCCGCTCCCCCGCGGCGCCCAGGAGCCGGAGTCCGGGAGACCGTCCACCGGGCCCACGGGGACCACCAGGACCACGGGGACCACCAGGCACACCGCCGGGTGACCGGCCCGTTGACGTCCGCTCGGTGCGCGCCGCCGCCGGACCCGCGCGCTCAGAAGCGTTCGGTGGGTTCGTACGTGCCCCACACCTCGCGGAGGGCCCCGCAGACCTCACCGATCGTGGCGCGGGCGCGCAGCGCGGTCCGCATCGGGTACAGGGTGTTGGCCGATCCCCGGGCGGCCGCGCGGAGTTCGGCGAGGGCCCGCTCCACCGCGGAGCGGTCCCGTTCGGCGCGCAGGGCGGCCAGCCGACGGGCCTGGCGGGCGCCGATCTCGGGGTCGACGCGCAGCGGTTCGTAGGGGTCCTCGGCGTCCAGGGCGAAACGGTTGACGCCGACCACGATCCGGTCGCCGGATTCGGTCTCCCGGGCGATCCGGTAGGCGTTGCGTTCGATCTCGCCCTTCTGGAAGCCCTGTTCGATGGCGGCGACCGCGCCCCCCAGGTCCTCGACCCGGCGCATGAGGTCGGTGATCTCGTCCTCCAGGTCGTCGGTCATCCGTTCCACCGCATAGGAGCCGGCGAAGGGGTCGACGGTCGCGGTGACGTCCGTCTCGTGGGCGAGGACCTGTTGGGTACGCAGCGCGAGACGGGCGGACTTCTCGGTGGGCAGGGCGATGGCCTCGTCGAACGCGTTGGTGTGCAGGGACTGGGTGCCGCCGAGGACGGCGGCCAGGGCCTGGACGGCGACCCGTACGAGGTTCACCTCGGGCTGCTGTGCGGTGAGTTGCACACCGGCGGTCTGGGTGTGGAAGCGGAGCATCAGCGACTTGGGGTCCCGGGCGCCGAACTCCTCGCGCATCAGCCGCGCCCACACCCGTCGGGCCGCCCGGAACTTCGCGACCTCTTCGAGGAGGGTGGTGCGCGCGACGAAGAAGAACGACAGCCGGGGCGCGAGTTCGTCCACGGTCATCCCCGCGGCGAGGGCCGTGCGGACGTAGGCGACGCCGTCCGCGAGGGTGAACGCGACCTCCTGCGCGGGTGAGGCACCGGCCTCCGCCATGTGGTAGCCGGAGACGGAGATGGTGTTCCAGCGGGGCAGCTCCGTCCGGCAGTAGCGGAAGAGGTCGGCGGTCAGCCGCAGCGACGGGCCGGGCGGGAAGATGTACGTGCCCCGGGCGACGTACTCCTTGAGGACGTCGTTCTGCACCGTGCCCGTCAACCGGTCGCCCGGCACGCCCTGTTCCTCGGCGACCAGTTGGTACAGGAGCAGCAGCAGGGCCGCGGGGGCGTTGATCGTCATGGACGTGGAGACCCGGTCCAGCGGGATGCCGTCGAAGAGCGCCCGTACGTCCTCGATGGAGTCGACGGCGACGCCGACCTTGCCGACCTCTCCGGCGGCGATCGGGGCGTCGCTGTCGTGGCCCATCTGGGTGGGCAGGTCGAAGGCGACGGAGAGCCCGGTGGTGCCGTGTTCGATGAGGCGCCGGTAGCGGGCGTTGGACTCGGCGGCGGTGCCGAAGCCCGCGTACTGGCGCACGGTCCAGGGGCGGCCGGTGTACATCGTGGGGTAGACGCCCCGGGTGTAGGGGTAGGCGCCGGGCCGGCCGAGTTGTCGGTCGGGGTCCCAGTGCGCGAGCGCCTCGGGGCCGTACACCGGTTCGATGGGTAGACCGGACTCCGACTCGCGCGCCGCCATTCCCGCACCTCCCGCAGGTCACCGGTGTGTTCCTGTCAGCATGCGGGCCGGAAACGGAATCCGCCCGCGTTCACGACCACCCGGCCGTGGGGAGCATCCCCCTGAGGGCCGGCACCGGAACCGGAACCGGTGTGGGCGCGGGCACCGAAGGGGGAGGGGCATGCGACGACATCTGGTGGGGCCGGGCGGCGGCACCGGCCGGAGCGCGGGGCCCGTGGGGGCGCGGCGGGTGGTGGTCCCGGTCCTCGCGGCCCTCGTGGCGGTGAGCGTGGCGGGCGGGTGCACGCCGCGGACGCCGGGTGCGGCCCGGACCGCGGGGCCCGGCGCATCGACCTCCCGCACCCCCTCCGGCACGGCGGTCCCGGAGGCTGCTGCCGCCCCGACGGCACCGGGCGACCCGCCGTCCACCCGACCCACGCCGTCCGCGCCGGCCGCCCGGCCCGTGCCGTCCGCGCCGTCTGCGCCGTCCGTGCCCCGGACGTCCGCGCCGCCGCCGAAGGTGCTCTGGCGGGTGGGTGACTCCGGGGTCGCGGTGCGCGGGCTCCAGGCCCGGCTCCGGACGGTCGGTTGGCTCGCCGCGGCGCCGACGGGGACGTACGGAGCGTTGACGGCCGCGGCGGTCCGCGGCTTCCAGGGCAAACGGGGACTGCCCGGCACCGGCGCGGTGGACACGGTCACCTGGGCCCGGCTGACGGCGATGACGTCCCGACCGGGGCCCGCGGAGCTCTACCCGGAACGGGCCCGCCCGGCCGACGACCCGGACCGACCGGACCCGCGCTGTCTGACGGGCCGGGTGCTGTGCCTCAGCAAGACCTCACGCACCCTGCGCTGGATGGTCGACGGGAAGGTGCGGACCACTCTGGACGTCCGCTTCGGCGGGTCGGTGACCCCGACCCGCGAGGGGGCCTTCCGGGTGACGCTGAAGTCCCGGGACCACCGGTCGACGCTGTACGACACCGCGATGCCGTACGCGATGTTCTTCAGCGGCGGTCAGGCGGTCCACTACTCGGCGGACTTCGCGGCGAACGGGTACGGGGGCGCCTCGCACGGGTGCGTGAACGTACGGGACCGGGCCGGGATCGCGGCGCTCTTCGACGAGGTCCGCGTCGGTGACGGGGTCGTCGTCCACTGGTGAGCGGCGGGCGATCGCGGGGGCCGGGTGATCCACAGTGGCGCGGGCGGGACCGGGGGAACATGTCCCGCCCGCGCCGGTGGCGCCGAGCCGTAGGTACGGGGGGAACCCCGGCTCGCGCAGGGCCGATGACCAGTCGGCTCACTTGATACTGCGCCATCGCTCGGCAAAACGTCACACCTGGCGGAAAGTTTCTCCACCTTGACGAGAACCGTGCAGGTCAGAACCGGTTCCGTTGGGACATAACGGACGAACAACGGCCCATATCGTGGCCGGTACTCGTCGCTCCGGCGAGCCGATGCCGGCACGCCGAGGCGGTTCGTGCGCCCGGGTCAGGGGTGGACGTAGGCCGCGGGGGTCGCCGCGGGCGGGGTGGGCGCGGCCCCGGTGGGCACGGGGCGGGTGGGCGCGGGCCCGGTCGGCTCGGCACCGGTCCCGGGCGCCGGACGGGTCGTGGCCCCGGGCGGGCGACCGCCTCCGGGCAGCCCTCCGCCGACCACGCCCCCGCCGCCCCGGCGGGGTCCGGGCGCGGCACCACAGTCGTCAGCGTTGCCCTCGCCGTTGCCGTTGCCCTTCCCCTTGCCCCCGTTGCCCCCGGCCCCGCCGGCTCCACCCGTGCCACCGGCGCCGCCGTACCGGCCGTTCGCGTCCCGGCAGCCACCGCGCCCCTCGCCCCGGCCGTCGTCGCCGCCCTGGCCGTCGGCGCCACCGGAGTCGCGGTCGTCGTGGTCGTGGTCGCCGTCGTGGTCCTTGCCGTTCCCGGGGCCGTCGTCCCCGCGGCGGCCGGTGCCGGAGTCGCGGTCGTCGTCCCGCGAACCGGGTCGTGCCGCGGGTCCGGTGGCCTCCTCGTCATCGGACCCGCCGGTGGCCTTGCGGTCGAGGTCGAGGAACCGCTGGCAGAACCGGGCGACCCGGGCCGCGCCGTGGGCGGCCCGCTCCAGCCGCCGGACGCCCTCGGCATCGAGCTCGCCCGCCCGGCGCTGTCGGCAGTCGACGATGATCCGGGCCGTGACGTCGTCGTGCTGGTGGTGCCGTGGAGCGGTGCGGTCCGGGGAACCGGAGCGGGGCGGGCCGGACGCACGGGGCGGCGACTCGGACGCGGCACCGGCCGAACCGCCACCGGACCGGTCACGGCCGGACGGGACGGGGCTCCGGGACGCAGCGGCCGAGGGTTCGACCGCGGGCGTCCTGCCGGCGACACCTGCGGGCCCCTGCCACTGGTCCTCGAACGGTGTCGGCAGCACCCCCGTCCCGGTGGCGACCGCGACCCCGCCGACCATGCCCGCGGCGAGCACGGCCGCGAGCGCGAACCGCACCGGACGCGCCCAGCGGGCGGGGCGCCGCCCGTGCGTCGGCGCACCGGCGACGATCCGAACCGTCGTGGGCAGTCCGATGGTGATGTCCGGTCCTGGTGCGGCGCCCCCGGGCTCGGGGCGGGCGGCACCGGCGCCCCGGAAGGCGCGCGACGAGCGGTACGCGGCCAGCGCCGCCGCCTCGCCCGGCAGCTCGGCGCCCGGCAGTTCGGCGCCCGCGGGGCCGCTCCCCGTACGGGTCGGGCCGTCCGGGTCGGGGAACCCGATGCGCAGGACCTCCTCGCCGGAGGCGTCCGGCGGGCCCGAACCGGTCGGCCGCTCGCGGGGGGCGTCCTGCGGGGCGGGCCCGCGGGCCTGCGCGGTCAGCGCGTCCAGCAGCCCGGCCAGGCGTTCGGCCCGCTCGCGGTAGTGCTCGTCGACGTCCTTCGGGGGTTCTCCCCGCAGCAGGCGTTCCGCCACCTCTCGGTCAAGCCAGGGGTCCTGCTCGTCGGGCATCACATGTCCTTCTGCGTCCGCGTTCGCGAATGCGTCACACCCGCCGGCATGGCCGCTCGTGGGTGCGGGCGGCGGGGCCGGGGCACCGCATCGAGGCGTCCCGGGGGCGCAGGGTCCTCCTCTTCGGGCTCGTCACCGAGCAGTTCGGCAAGACGTTTCAGCCCCCGGTGGGCGGCCGTGCGGACGGCGCCGGGCCGCTTGCCCAGGGCCTGTGCCGCGGTCTTCGCGTCGAGCCCGACGACGACCCGCAGCACCACCGCTTCGGCCTGGTCCTGCGGGAGCCGGGCTATCAGGGACAGCGTCCGGCTGGTGGCCAGCGCCTCCATGGCCTCGCCCGCGGTGTCCGACTCGGCGGGTTTCCCGGTCAGCTCGGTCTCGTCGGCGCCTATCGCGGGGCGGCGGCCCCGCATGCGTATGTGGTCGAGCGCACGGTTGCGGGCTATGCGCGCCGCCCAGCCCCGGAAGCGGTCGGCGTCGCCGCTGAACCGGTCGAGGTCGCGCGCGATCTGGAGCCACGCCTCCGAGGCCACGTCTTCGGCGTCCGGGTCACCGACCAGTGTCCGGACGTATCCCAGCAGCCGCGGATGCACCGAGCGGTACACCGTTCGGAACGCCCCGTCATCCCCGTGCTGAGCCGCAAGCAGCGCGGCGGTCAACTCCGCGTCGTCCCCCAGCACTCAACGCACTCCCTCTTCGCGCCCGAACCGGCCCCGCTCTCGCGGAGTCGGCTGTTCACCGTCCTGGTTTTTCCGTCCATGGTTGCGGTCCCTGAATGACCGCGGACGTCGATGGCCCGCACTCGGCGCGAAAAGCACGCTACGGCCTGAAATGCGTCCACGTCCATGTTTGTACAAGGCGCAACTATTGGTCGGAGGAGTGGGGTGTGACACAAATCGAGCCTCCGGCGCAGTAGTAGTTACGGGCCGCCGCGCGGCCCGTGCCGTGCGGCGACCGGGGCCTCTCCTGTGGGGGGTGGCGGCCCCGGTCGTTGCCTTCACTGGGGTTCCCTCCCCTTCGCTCGTGCCTGCTGCCGGGCCGCGTTCCGACCCTCGTTCCGCCGTCGTTCCGCCTTCTTCAGGCGTTCTTCGCCCTGTGCTCCCACCGTGCCCCACCCCCGTGCGCCGGCGCACCACAGGCAGCGGACCGGCCTTGCGCCCGGTCCGCCGACCGCCCGGCCGACCACCGCGGCCACCGTCGTGAACCGGCCACCGCCGGCCCCACGAGCGGCCCGGAGCACCGGGCGCCGAGCCGTTCAGTTCCGGCCACGGGACCGTCGGGAGACCACGGCACGCAGCACCCGCCGCCCCTCGGTCGTCACCGCGTGCGCCTGGCGCAGACCCCCGGCCCCCCGCGCGGCGAGCAGTTCCAGGACCGCGACCTGCCGACGCAGTTCGGCGTCGGCCAGCGGGGGCAGTTCACCGCCGCGGTCCGCACGGGGTGCGGTGAGCGGATCGTCCGGCCCGCCCTCGGGGGCGTCACCGGCCGGGAGGTCCGCGCCCGGACCGGGGTCGAGCAGCAGATGGATGCGGAGCGCGGCCACCGAGCAGTCGTCCGCCCACCTCCGCAGTCGGGTGTCGGTCGACGCCCCGTCCCGGAGTTCCTCGGGGAGCGCGGCGGGCGCGGCGCTCAGCATCGCCAGGGCCCGCCGCACCACCTCATCCCCGACCGCGTCCCCGTTCCCGCTCCCGCTCCCGTCCTCGCCCCTGTCGCCGTCCCCGTTCCCGTCCTGAGCGGCGGCTCGTTCCGTCAGCGCGGTCCGGACACGGTCGAGGCGTTCACCCCAGGTGGCCGCGTCCGCCCCGGGCGCGCCGTCGCCGGCATCGCCGAGACTCGCCCACAGGGGGCGGAGCAGTTCGTCGTCACCGCCGAGCAGCGGCACGCAGCGGTCGAGGCAGGCGAGGCCGCTCACGGCGAGCCCTCTCGCGTCCGCCCCGGCGATCAGTTCGACCAGGCTCATGGTGCCTCCCGTGCCAGCGGCGGGGCGCCCTCTTCTCGGCGTCCGCACGTGTCCCTTCTGCGTGTGACGCGCCGCCGGCGTCACAGTCGCACCACTCCGAGACGTTCCAGGAAGCGGAAGAAGAGTTCCTCCGCGGACGGTTCCGCGGGGGCGCTCAGCACCTCGACCAGAGGTGCGGCGGTCACCGTCATCCCGGCTTCCGCGGCCCAGGCGACGGCGCGGTCCGCGGCGTCCTCGGGCACCAGGAAGTAGTCCTCCAGGGCCCGCTCGTCCCCGCCGATGTGGTCGGCCATCGACGCCCGGTCGAGACAGGCCGTCCAGCCGCCGCCGCTCGGTGCGGCCGCCTCCACCACGACGCACGCGCTGTCCATGACGTATCCGAACAGGGCCGGCGCCCCGGTCTCCGCGGCAAGGGCGTTCATGCTGCCGATCGACGTGCCTTCCCCACCGTCCCGGCACTCCCAGACCTGCCAGCCGTCGGCGCGCCGCTCCAACAGCCCCAGTTCGCCCCGGACGGCGGCGAGCGCGTCCGTGCCGTCGAGCGGCTGCTCGCCCCGGCCCACGACGTAGTAGCCCCAGTAGCCCATCCGGCCTCCCCGTCCCCGTTCGATTCCCGCCACTCACGGGCGCCGACCAGATCACCACACTGCTCGGGCCGTCCGCCACCCAAAGCGCGGTTTCGGTGGGTCGCGGACACGGGCGGAACCGTTCCCCGGTCGAACGGGCGCCCGACCTGCCCGCTTCACCCCGCTATGCACCCGCGCCCCGCTCCCCCGCGGGACCCGGCGCGTACGGCGATGATCGTCACCGCCGCCACCGATGCGTCGACCCGTGCGTACGGCATCCGCCCGAGGAGGAACCTGTACGCGCCATTCTTCGCCGGGCGGTCAACCGGGTCCGCGGTGCCGGGGCGGCGGGCCGGGTGGGGACCGGGCTCCTGTCGATCCACGGCTGGACGTTGGAGCAGCCCTGTCTCTTCGGCAAGTCGCCGGAAGGGCCGGTGTGTCCCGTGCGCCCCCGCCGGTCCCGCCGGGTCAGTCGACCCGGTCCGCGAGGGCGACGAACTCGTTCCAGGCCAGGGGTGGTCGCCCCGCGTCCCAGAGTTTCTGTGCGGTCGCCCGCAACGGCATCCGGATGCCCGCCGCGATCCGTTCGGGGGTCTGCGCGTTCGGGAAGTCGCCCCAGACGCCGAAGACCCCGCCGAGGATCTGCCGGTCGTAGCGCCGGTCGACGGGCCGGGTGCCGCGCACCACCAGCGGGGTCCACTCCTCGTAGATCCGCCGGCCGGTCGGGTAGGTGAACTGGTTGGGCTCGCCCAGGACGTAGTAGAGGTACTCGTCGTTGTAGTTGACCAGTTCGCGCCCGGTGCTCAGGTACGCGGTCGGCTCCCGGGCCCCGATCTCCTTGCCGGTCCAGTACGCCGCCTCGATGTCGTCGGCGGGCTGCACCCCGTCGCGGAAGAAGCCGTCGTTCCAGGCGCGCGGCTCGCGGCCCAGCTTGCGGACGGTCGCCGCCCGGTCGTCCAGCCAGCCCGTGGCCAGGTCCTCCACGGTGCCGTCCGCCCCGTACCGTTCGCGGGCCGCCGCGGCGAGTTGGGGGAAGCGGGCGGCGGGGTCGCTGGAGAAGAGGGCCGGGTACTCGTCGCCGCCGACGTGCCAGTAGGGACCGGGGAACAGTTCCGCGTACTCGCGCAGCAACTCGTCCACGATCCGGGCGGCGGCCGGCCGGGAGATGTCGACGGCGCCGGGCGGCGCGGCACCGTTCGTGCCGCGCAGTTGGAGGTCCGGGTGCGCGGCGATCACCGCGCCGAGGTGTCCGGGCGAGTCGATCTCCGGCACCACGTCGATGTGCCGGCTGCGGGCGAGCGCGACGATCCGGCGGACCTCGTCCTTGCTCAGGTGGTCCCGGGACACCACTTCCGGATGGCTGTCGGAGGCGATGCGGAAGCCCTGGTCGTCGGAGAAGTGCAGGCCCAGTTCGTTGAACTTGAGGTCGCCCAGTTCCCGTATCCGGTCCTCGATCCAGCGGGCGGCGTACGGTTTGCGCGCCGTGTCCAGCAGGAAGCCGCGCCGGGGTTTGGCGGGTTCGTCCCGCACCACGCCCTCGGGGGCGGTGCCCGCGTCGCGGACCGCCTGCTTGAGGGTGCGGGTGCCGTAGAACACGCCCCGCTCGGTGGGTCCCTCGATCCGCACCCGCTCGTCCCGCACGGTCATCGTGTACGACTCGGGGCCGCCCCCGCCGCCGAGGGACAGTTCCACGTCCCCGTGTCCGGCCGGGTCCTGCCCCGCGTACGCGACTCCCAACTCGTCGGCGGTGAGCCGGCCCTCGTCGTCGAGCGCGGGGTCCGTGACGACGAGCCGCGCGCCGGCGGCGGGCCGCCAGCCGGGGCCCCGGGCGGAGGTGTGCTCGCGGACCGCGGGGATGGTGCGCGGGGCCCGGGACGGTGGATGGGTGGGGCTGGCGCTCGGCGTCCCGCCCTCGGTGGGCGTGGCGGTCGGGGCCGCGGGGGAGTCGGCGGACGGGGTGCCGTCGCCGTCGTCCCCGGGCCACAGGGCGAGCAGCACGCCGGCGGTGGCGGCCAGCACCGCGAGGACGACCACCAGCACGAGGACGGTTCTGCGCCGGGGGCGCGAACGGGAGCCGTCACCACCCGCACCGCTCATCGCGACCCCCGTACGTCCGCGGGCGTACGCGCGGTGTCCGCCCCGGTCCGCTCACGGGCCGGCGCCCGTCCCCGCCCGGGCACGCGCCCCGGCTCGGGTGCGGATTCCCGCGCACGCGGGCGACCCCGCCCGGCTACGCCCACCAGCACGGCAGGTGTGCACCCCTGCCCGGGTATGCCAACCGGCACGACAGGGGTACGCCCCCGCCCAGGCACACCGACCGGCACGACAGGGGTACGCCCCCGCCCGGGTATACCGACCGGCACAGCAAGTGGGCGACTCCACGCGAGTACGCGAACCGGCACGGCAAGCGGGCGACCCCGTCCGAATGCGCCGACTGACGCAGGGGCACGCCCCGGCAGGAAGGTGGGTTCCCGCCCGGTGGGGTGGTCCCGTTCGGGTACGTGGCCCGGCGCGAGTACGCGGTCCGGTCGCGGTGTCCGACCCCGGCCAGACGTGCCACCCGGCGCGGGAACCGAACACGGCCCGGGTGTGCGTTCCTCCCCCGGGGCGTGAACACGCATTGGTGCGGGTCCCACCCCGGGTGCACGTACCCGCCCGGGTGGGCGGCCCCACCGGGGTACGCGGTCCGGCCCGGGCGCGGCCACCCGCTCCGGTGGGCGACCTCGCCGGGGCGGGCGACCCGGCACGGGCGTCCGTTCCCACCCGGGTGCGCGACCCGGCCGCGGGGTACGCCGCCACCTGGACGTGCGCCCCGGCCGCGCAGCACGGCCCCACCTGGACGTGCGACCCAGCACAGGTACGCGTTCCTGCACAGGTACGCGGCCCCGCGCCGTCCGGCGGGGTCGCGTACGTGGACGGGGCCGCGTCGGAACCCCCGGTCGTGCCTCGTTCATGCGTACGACCCTCCCCCACCCCCGGGTGCACCGCACCCCGACCGCGTCCCTATCATCGGCTCGCGGTCATGCGTCCCGCGCGTCATCCCGGCGGGGCCGAACTCTTCCGTTCGAGTGAGATGCACGCACCCGTCGGACGCCCCCGGGCCCCGGGTCGCTAGCGTGGCCGCGCAGACCTCACCCGTGCCGCCCGCACCACCCGGCACACCCGCCGACACCCGGCCCACCCGCCGACACCGGGCGCCGCCGCCCCACCCGGCCCCGCCGTCCTCCGCTAGGAGCCACGCTGCCCTCCCACGGGTCCCTCCGACCGCCAGGCCGCGCCGCCCCACCACCCGCCCAGCGCACCCCCGTTCCGGCCGCGCCCGCGACCCTCACCTGGTTGAACGCCTGCGCCCCGCACCTCGCCTTCGCCGCGTTCCGCGGCTGCTGCGCCAGTCGCCGTTGGGCCACCCGGCTCGCCGCGCACCGCCCCTACCCCGATCTGGAGGCGCTGCTCGCCGCCGCGGACGAGGCGGCCTACGACCTCACCGACGCCGATCTCGCCGAAGCGCTCACCGGGGAGACCGCCACGACGCCCCAGCGCACGGCGCGGCCCGGCCACTTCGCGGCACGGACCGCGCTGAGCGCCGCGCACGCCGCCTACGAGAGCCGGTTCGGGCACGCCTTCCTGCTCTGCCTCGACGCCTGCCCGCCGGAGGAGGCCCTCGACCGGGTGCTCACCGCGATCCGGTCGCGGCTCGGCAACGACCGCGAGGACGAGCGGGCGCTCACCACCGAGGAACTGCGCCGGATCGCCCGCGGTCGGCTGGCCCGACTGGTGCTGAACGCCCGGCCGGGGCGCGACGGAGGGTGACGCGAACGGAACCCGAGGCCCCGGTTCCCCGCCCCCGGAGCTCGAACCCCCGTACGGACGCGCCCCCTGACCGGATACACCACAGCAGGGATTTGACCGAAAATGGCCGAAAACTGCCGCTCTGACCCCCCTGAGAGCGGTGCCGGAAAGCCTTCTCGATAGCCCGTACGTGCCAGTTTGATTGCCTGTTTGATCACACCGCCGGGCCCGGCGTGAACGTTCCGACAACTCGTCGCTACGATGGCCGGGGCCGGTGGACCGTACCCGGCCGGGCCCGACCGACACCCCAAGCCGGCAGGCCCTGATCCCCGCTCCCGGAGGGTTCTTCCGTGCCGGCTGGAACGCTGTACCGCGGCCGGGAAGGCATGTGGTCCTGGGTGGCTCATCGAGTCACCGGTGTCCTCATCTTCTTCTTCCTGTTCGTCCATGTGCTGGACACCGCCCTCGTGCGTGTCTCCCCCGAGGCGTACGACAAGGTCGTCGCCACCTACAAGACGCCCCTCGTCGCGCTGCTGGAATACGGCCTCGTCGCCGCAGTCCTCTTCCACGCGTTGAACGGCCTGCGGGTCATCGCCGTCGACTTCTGGTCGAAGGGTCCCCGCTACCAGAAGCAGATGCTGTGGACCGTGGTCGGCATCTGGGTCGTGCTGATGATCGGGGCCCTGTACCCCGTGCTCGGCCACGCCGTCCGTGAAGTCTTCGGGAGCTGACGCACATGTCGACCGACCTCTCCGCACAGTCCGGCCCGTCCGGCGTCGGCGCCGTCGAAGGCGCCCCGCTCTACAGCGCCGACAACCCCGCCCCCGTCATCGAGGCCCCCCGCAAGCGCACCGGCAAGACGCCGAAGTCGACGCGCGGGAACTTCGAGCTGTACGGGTGGCTGTTCATGCGCCTGTCCGGCATCGTCCTCGTCGTCCTCGTCCTCGGGCACCTGCTGATCCAGCTCGTCCTCGACGGCGGCGTCTCCAAGATCGGCTTCGCCTTCGTGGCCGGCCGCTGGGCCTCGCCGTGGTGGCAGACCTGGGACCTGGTGATGCTGTGGCTGGCGATGCTGCACGGTGGCAACGGCCTCCGCACGGTCATCAACGACTACGCCGAGCGCCCGAACACCCGACTGTGGCTCAAGGGCCTGCTCTACACCGCCACGGTGTTCACGATCCTGCTGGGCACGCTGGTGATCTTCACCTTCGACCCGAACATCCGCTAGGCACGGGGCTGAGGCAACCGCTATGAAGATCCACAAGTACGACACCGTCATCGTCGGCGCCGGCGGCGCCGGCATGCGCGCCGCCATCGAGGCGACGAAGCGCAGCCGCACCGCCGTGCTGACCAAGCTGTACCCCACCCGCTCCCACACGGGCGCCGCGCAGGGCGGCATGGCCGCCGCGCTCGCCAACGTGGAGGAGGACAACTGGGAGTGGCACACCTTCGACACGGTCAAGGGCGGTGACTACCTGGTCGACCAGGACGCCGCCGAGATCCTGGCGAAGGAGGCCATCGACGCCGTCCTCGACCTGGAGAAGATGGGCCTGCCGTTCAACCGCACCCCGAACGGCACCATCGACCAGCGCCGGTTCGGCGGGCACTCCCGCAACCACGGCGAGGCCCCGGTCCGCCGCTCCTGCTACGCGGCCGACCGCACCGGCCACATGATCCTCCAGACGCTGTACCAGAACTGCGTCAAGGAGGGCGTGGAGTTCTTCAACGAGTTCTACGTCCTCGACCAGCTGATCACCGAGATCGACGGGGTCAAGCACTCCGCGGGCGTCGTCGCCTACGAGCTGGCCACCGGTGAGATCCACGTCTTCCAGGCGAAGGCCGTGATCTACGCCTCCGGCGGCACCGGCAAGTTCTTCAAGGTGACCTCCAACGCGCACACCCTGACCGGCGACGGCCAGGCCGCCGTGTACCGGCGCGGGCTGCCGCTGGAGGACATGGAGTTCTTCCAGTTCCACCCGACCGGCATCTGGCGCATGGGCATCCTGCTGACGGAGGGCGCCCGCGGTGAGGGCGGCATCCTCCGCAACAAGGACGGCGAGCGCTTCATGGAGAAGTACGCGCCGGTCATGAAGGACCTGGCGTCCCGTGACGTCGTCTCCCGCTCCATCTACACGGAGATCCGCGAGGGCCGCGGTTGCGGTCCCGAGGGCGACCACGTGTACCTGGACCTCACGCACCTCCCGCCGGAGCAGCTCGACGCCAAGCTCCCGGACATCACGGAGTTCGCGCGCACCTACCTCGGCATCGAGCCCTACACGGACCCGATCCCGATCCAGCCGACCGCGCACTACGCCATGGGCGGCATCCCGACGAACGTCGAGGGCGAGGTGCTGTCGGACAACACCACCGTCGTCCCGGGCCTCTACGCCGCCGGCGAGGTCGCCTGCGTCTCGGTGCACGGCGCCAACCGGCTGGGCACCAACTCGCTCCTCGACATCAACGTCTTCGGTCGCCGGGCGGGCATCGCCGCCGCCGAGTACTCCGCGAAGGCCGACTACGTCGACCTGCCGGAGGACCCGGCGCGACTCGTCGTCGACCAGGTCGAGCACCTGCGCGCCTCCACCGGCACCGAGCGGGTGGCGGAGCTGCGCAAGGAGCTCCAGGAGACGATGGACGCCAATGTGATGGTGTTCCGCACCGAGCAGACCATCAAGACGGCCGTCGACAAGATCGCCGAACTGCGCGCCCGGTACAAGAACGTGTCCGTGCAGGACAAGGGCAAGCGGTTCAACACGGATCTGCTGGAGGCCATCGAGCTGGGCAACCTGCTCGACCTGGCCGAGGTCATGGCCATCTCCGCGCTGGCCCGCAAGGAGTCCCGCGGCGGTCACTACCGCGAGGACTACCCCAACCGCGACGACGTCAACTTCATGCGCCACACCATGGCGTACCGCGAGGTCGACGCCGCCGGCTCCGAGACCGTCCGTCTCGACTACAAGCCGGTCGTCCAGACCCGCTACCAGCCGATGGAGCGTAAGTACTGATGGCAACTCCCGTACTCGACAAGGTGGAGGCCGAGGCCGCCGCCTCCCACCTCATCACGGTCACGTTCCGCATCCGGCGCTTCAACCCGGAGGTGTCGGCGGAAGCCACCTGGGAGGACTTCCAGTTCGAGATCGACCCCAAGGAGCGGGTCCTCGACGGCCTCCACAAGATCAAGTGGGACCTGGACGGGACCCTGACGTTCCGCCGCTCCTGCGCGCACGGCATCTGCGGCTCGGACGCGATGCGCATCAACGGCCGCAACCGGCTGGCGTGCAAGACGCTGATCAAGGACATCAACCCCGAGAAGCCGATCACGGTCGAGCCCATCAAGGGCCTGACGGTCCTCAAGGACCTGATCGTCGACATGGAGCCGTTCTTCCAGGCGTACCGCGACGTCATGCCGTTCCTGATCACCACGGGCAACGAGCCGACCCGCGAGCGCCTCCAGTCCGCCAAGGACCGCGAGCGCTTCGACGACACCACGAAGTGCATCCTGTGCGCGGCGTGCACCTCGTCCTGCCCGGTGTTCTGGAACGACGGCCAGTACTTCGGCCCGGCTGCCATCGTGAACGCCCACCGCTTCATCTTCGACTCGCGCGACGAGGCCGGCGAGCAGCGGTTGGAGATCCTCAACGACAAGGACGGCGTGTGGCGCTGCCGCACGACGTTCAACTGCACGGACGCCTGCCCGCGCGGCATCGAGGTCACCAAGGCGATCCAGGAGGTGAAGCGGGCGTTGATCACGCGCCGCTTCTGAGCCGCCTAGTCTGACCTGCTTCGTCTGACGCGTTTCGTCCGACCTGCTTCGTCCGACGACACGTGTGAGGGCCGTCGCGCCTCCCCGGAAGGGGGGTGCGGCGGCCCTCGTGCGTGCGCGGGGTCAGGCAGGGCCGGCGGACCGCTTGCGGTGGAACACGCTGAGCACCGTGCACTCCGTGTCCCAGTCGGGCAGCGGGCGCCCGGAAACGGCGCGCTCCCCGTCGAGGTGCTCGTCGGCGGCGGGCTGCATCGTGGGCACGTCGAGCACATGGAACTCGGCGCTCTCACCACCGAGCAGCACCGCGGCGTACGGGGCGGTGCCGATCCGCAGGGCGAACGCGTCGTCCCCGTCGATCGGGGTGCTCGACACGACGGACACCGGGCCGGACACCGCATCCGGACCGGCCACGGCGTACGGGAACTCCCGCACGCCCCGCACCACGAGCAGCCCCGCACTGGCCGTGGGGTACGCGACGGATTCCCGCAGGTCGAACAGGACGGCGCCGGTCGCGGCCCCCGGGTCCATCCGCACGTCGAGGACCCGCGCCCCGTCCAGGGCGTCGTCATCGGCCAGCGGATCGGCACCGGAGGGTTCGCCGCCGGGCAGGGGCTGATCGGCACGGAGCAGCTCCGCGGGGGTCAGCCCGCCGGGGGCGGCGCTGCCTATCCGAGGGGTCACGGTTCTCCTAGCTGAAGTGAGGGACGTACCCGTACGGGCCACCGCCACCGAACGGCGGGGCGAGCGGGCCCGCCACGCGGACGGTGCAGCGCACGCAGAATAACCCTACGTTCCGTGCGACTTCCCACGTCGGCGGCGCCGGAGGAGCCGCGATTGCCGTGGAAGCCGACAAGTGGGGCATCCGGCCGGTGCCGGGGCGGGGGCTGGCACCAGGGTGATCGGGGGGGACCGCTCCAGTGCGGTGGAACGCGTGCCGCACCAGGCTGAACGGGTCCTGGTGATCACGTAGTTGGGAGAAACCGTGCCCGTTCCCACGTCCCCGAAACCGCCGACCGCGCCCCGGTCCCCCCGTCGTCCCCGCAGACGCGGGGCCGCCCTGTGCTGCGGACTCCTGCTGACGGGACTGACCGGACTGACCGCCGCCGGCACCGTCGCCCCCACCGCCCACGCCCAGCCCTCCGCCCCGGTGTCGACGGTCCACGAAGGGCGGGGCCGGGGCTCGTTGGTCTCCGCCGAGCGGCTGTACACCCTCGCGACCCCCCGGGAGGTGACCGCGGAGCTGACCGCGGCCGGGTTCGGGGACGTCGACGTCCGGCACGGGGTGGTGGCGTACCGGCTGGAGTACCGGACCGTCGATCCGCACGGGCGACCCACCACCGCGAGCGGGCTGTTCGCGGTGCCGCTGCGCAGCCCGGTGCGGCTGCCGGCGGTGTCCTTCGCGCACGGCACCGGCAGTCACAAGGACGACTCCCCGTCCATGCGGCGCGCGGCGTTCGTGTCCGCGCCGGTGATCGCGTACGCGGCGGCCGGTGCCGCGTCCGTCGGGCCCGACTACCTCGGGATGGGCACCGGCCCCGGCCTGCACCCCTGGATGGACATCGCATCGGAGACCACCGCGTCCCTGGACATGCTGCGCGCGGCCCGCGCCTTCGCACCCCGCACGGGTCACCTGCTGGAGCGCGAGGTCCTGGTGACGGGCTTCTCGCAGGGCGCGTCGGCGGCGCTGGGGCTCGGCCGGGCGTTGGAGGCGGGTGCGGACCGCTGGTTCCGGCTGGGCGCGCTGGCCCCGGTCAGCGGCGCGTACGACTTCGGCGGCACGGAACTGCCCGCGCTGTTGGCGGGCGAGCTGGACCCCAAGTCCAGTGTGGTGTACGCGGCTTACACCCTGGTGGCGTTCAACCGGCTGCACCCCGTGTACGAGGATCCGGGCGAGGTGTTCCGGGCGCCCTACGACCGCACCGTCGAGGCGCTGTTCGACGGCGCCCACACCGGTGAGCAACTGATGCGGGGGACGCCGGGCACCCTGGACGCGTTGCTGACCGAACACGGCCGCGACCTGCTGGCCCGGCCGACCGGCGGCCTGGCCGCGGCACTGCGCGAGACCGACGCCGTGTGCACCGACTGGGTCCCGCGGGCCCCCGTCCGCCTGTACGTGGCGACCGGGGACGAGCAGGCCGTCACCGCCAACACCGACCGCTGCCGGACGGCGCTGCTCGGCAACGGGGTGGACGCCCCGGTCATCGACGTCGGCGCCGTCGACCACCGCGGTTCCCGGCACCTGGGGTCCAACGTCGCGGCCACATCGGCGATCGTGCGCTGGTTCGGGGAGTCGCACGGGCGGTGACCGGGCCTCGGGGGCGCCGGCCGCACGCGCCGGCGCCCCGGCCGACCGGCGGGTCCGCGGGAGGGGCCACACGGCGGTCGCACACCCACCACAACCGTCGTGGCCCCCCGGATGTCCTACGGGTCAACAATCGGCCACCTCCGACGACTTGGAGTCCCCGTGCGCATTCGGTTACGGACGTACGTCACAGCAATCGCCGTCATCGCCACGGCCACCGCGGGGCTGACCCTCCCCGCTTCGGCAGCCGCTCCTGCGCTGCCCGACGGCGACTTCAACGGCGACGGTTACGCGGACCTCGCCGTCGGCGTGCCCGACGGCACGGTCGGCGGCAAGGCGAAGGCGGGTTACGTCAACATCGTCTGGGGCGGCCGGAAGGGTCTCGGCGCGCACGGCAACATCCGCATCACCCAGGCCAGCCGCGAGGTCCCGGGCGTCCCCGAGAAGGGTGACCGCTTCGGCGCGTCGGTGGCCCTGGTGGACACCAACGGCGACGGCATCGCGGAGCTCTTCGTCGGCGCCCCCGGCGAGGACGTCAACGGGGGCGGCACGGACGCGGGCTCAGTCACCGTGGTGGGCGGCGCCCGGGGTCGTCCCGGTCACGGCTCCGTGGTCACCACCGGCCGCTCGCCGTACGCGGCGTACGGTCTGGCGTTCGCCACGGCCGACCTCACCGGCGACGGCAACAAGGACTTCGTGGTGGGCGGCAAGGACAAAGTGGTCCTGCGCACCGCCGACGGCCTCGCCGGCACGGTCCTCACCGCCCCGATGGGCGGCCGTGCCCCTGCCCTCACCACCGGCGACTTCAACGCGGACGGCACGGCTGAACTGGCCGTCGGGTACTGGACGCAGAACAGCCCGTTCACCCAGTCGCACGTGCGGCTGTGGGCCTGGGACGCGAACGAGCAGGCCATGGCCAACACCTGGAACACCGACAACGCCGGGGTCTCCGCCCTCGCCGCGGGCGACTTCGACGGGGACGGCAGCGACGACCTGGCCCTCGGGGAGTGTCGGGAGATCGCCGACGAGAACATCGACGACCCCTGCGGGCCCGAGGCGGTCGCCAAGGGCGGCGGCATCCACGTCCACTACGGCGACGCCGCACCCGGCAGCTTCGGCGTCCGCCGACAGACCCTCAACCAGGACACGGTGGGCGTGGCGGGCGTCGCGGAGGTCGGTGACCGCTTCGGCGCCGCGCTCGCCGTCGGCGACGTCAACCGCGACGGCCGGGACGACCTGGTGGCCGGCGCCCCCGGCGAGGCGATCGGCACCCGGGCGGGGGCCGGCGCGGCGACCCTCCTACTCGGTGGCCCGACCGGGCTGGTGGACGCGCGGGGCGAGGGCCACTCGGTCGGGCTCCAGCAGAACACCCCGCGGGTGCCGGGCGTCGCGGAGGCGCGTGACGCGTTCGGTGCCGCGGTGGCCTTCGGTGCGTACGGGGGGCGCGGGCGGGTGGACCTGGCGGTCGGCTCACCCGGCGAGAACGCGGGCTCCGGGGGTGTGTGGCTGCTGCCGGGGGCGGGGGCCGGCGGTTCCGCCGCGCTCACGCCCCGCAAGCTGGGGCTGCCCTCGCCGGCCAGTGCGCTCGCCTACGGCAGGTACGTCAGCGAGTAGCGCACGGCTGGGGGGACGGGGGCGGGCCGCTGGCGTTGGGCGGCCAACTCCGCGGGCGATGCTGACACCACGCCGCACCGCCCGCCATCCCGACCAAGACCCGAAGGCCCGAACACCCGAAGGCCGCCCGGACGACTCCCGTCCGGGCGGTCTTCAGCGTTCCCGGACCACCCACCCCCGGACTTGAACACGTTCAAAAGCAGGTCTACAGTCTCCACTGTCAGCGTTTTTGAACACGTTCAAGAAGCGTTGTGGCCGGACACGGCCATGACCGGAGAGGGGTGGGGACCGTGGATCAGGGACAAGACCTGACGTGGATCGCGTACCTCGTCTACATCGTCGTGAGCATCGGCCTGACCGTCTGGGTCGCGCGCACCCTCAGCCGCAACGGGCGGATCTTCCTGGCGGACGTCCTGCACGGCAACGAGAAACTGGCGGACGCCGTCAACCACCTGCTGGTGGTCGGGTTCTACCTGGTCAACCTCGGGTTCGTCGCGCTGTACCTGACCCAGGACGACGAGATCACCGAGGTGCGCGAGGTGTTCGAGGCGCTGTCGACGAAGCTCGGCGTCGTCCTGCTGGTGCTCGGGGTGCTGCACCTCGCCAATGTGTGGGTGCTGAACAAGATCCGCCGGCGGGGCGTCATGGAGCGGGAGCAGCTCCCCCCGGTGCCGCCGCAGGAGTACACCGACCGCGGCCCGTGGGCCGCGCCCACCGGCAAGGCGTGACGGCCGTGACCGAGGACCCCGCACCGCCGCCGACCGCCCCGGCAGTGTCCGCAGCGCCACCGACCGCGCCCGCGCGGGCCGCGCGCCCCCGGCCGCCGGCCGTGCGCGGACTCACCGTCCTGTACGACGCGAACTGTCCGCTCTGCACCTTCCTCCGCGGTTGGCTGAGCCGCCAGCCGCAGCTCGTCCCCCTGGACTTCGTCCCGGCGGGGTCTGAGCAGGCGCGGCGCAGGTTCCCGGCGCTGGACCACGGGTCGACGCTCGTGGACATCACGGTCGTCGCCGACGGCGGCCAGGTCTACCGCGCTGCCAACGCCTGGGTGGTGTGCCTGTGGGCGCTCGCCGAGTACCGCCCGACGGCGCACCGGCTCAGCACCCCGAAGGGCGCCAAGCTCGCCAAGGGCGCGGTGATCGCGGCCTCCAAGTACCGCGAGGCCCTGTTCGCCCAGCGGGCGCGGGCGGGGGGTGTCCGTCCCGTCGGGGGGCGGGACGGGCGCCCCGGGTACGCGTGGGCCGGTGGCGCGGCCGGGCGGACCGGGTCCGTGCGCGGGGCCGGGCCCGCCCGCACCACCATGGCCGGCTGGGAGTACCGCAACGACGCGGGTTGGGTGCACGTGGGAGACCCGCCCGGCCCGCGGGCGAACCCGGCAGGAACGGGGGCCGTGCCGCCGGCCCCCGCGCCGCCCACCTGTGCCGATGGCACCTGCTCCACTGACTAGGCTCTGACACCGTGTCCGCAGACAACGATCGTCCGACGAAGCAGCCGTCCGTCGCCCCCGTCCCGGGGGGCGACGGGGGAACCCCGCACGCGGAGAAGAACCCGGGGAAGCCGGGGAAGCCGGAGAAGTCGGAGAAGAACGCGGAGCGGACGGCGAAGAGCGAGCAGACCCGCGCGCTCATCCTTCAGACCGCGCTCCGGCTGTTCGAGGAGCGCGGTTACGACAAGACGACCATGCGGGCCATCGCCAAGGAGGCCGGGGTCTCCGTAGGCAATGCGTACTACTACTTCGACGGCAAGGAACACCTGGTCCAGGGGGTCTACGACCGGATCTCCGCGGAGCACAAGGCCGCCGTCCAGCCGATCCTGGCCCGGGAGACCGACCTGCACGCCCGGCTGGCGGGCGTACTGACCACCTGGGTGGACATCGCCGAGCCGTACCACGAGTTCGCCGCGCAGTTCTTCAAGAACGCGGCCGACCCGCAGAGTCCGCTCAGCCCCTTCTCCCCGGAGTCCCGCGCGGCCCGGGACGCCGCGATCGAGACCCACCGGCAGGTGCTCGCCGGGTCGAAGACCAAGGTCCCGGAGGATCTGGCCGACGTCCTGCCGGAGCTGCTGTGGCTCTCCCAGATGGGGTTGGTCCTGTACTGGGTGTTCGACCGTTCCGAGGGGCGCGAGCGGAGCCGGCGGCTGGCCGCGCGGGGTTCCCGACTGACCGCGCGGGCGGTGGGGCTGGCGCGCTTCCGGCTGCTGCGACCCCTGGTCCGCGAGGTCCACGAACTGTTCACGGACTTCGGGCCGCCGTTCGACGGGCCCGCGGCCGGCAAGGGCCCGGAGCCGACGTCGCACACCTGACCGAACGTACCGGGCGAACGGGCCGACGGGGCGGCGGGGGAACCCCCCACCGCCCCGTCGATCGCCCGGTGGCGTGCGGTCAGTGCACGTCCGCGCCGTCCTCCGCCAGCTCCACGTCCTGGACGAGCGGACCGTCACCGGTCGTCACCCGCCGGGTGTGCTCCGCACCGCCCTCCTCCGTCACGCCGAGCACGTACGCTCCGGGCGCGGGCGCGGCGAGCAGGTAGGAGCCGTCCGCCAGGGACCGCACCCGGTCGAGCGTGTCGCCGTCGAGCGACCGCAGGGTCACCACCGCGCCGGCCACCGGTCCGCCCTCCACCGTCCGGACGAAACCGTGCACCGCACTGCCCCCGGCCGCCGGAGCGACACCCGACCGACCGGCACCCGCCGGACCCGTGCCCGACGGCGTCTCGGAGCCTTCCACCGCCAGGTGCGGCAGCCGCCGGTCCAGCCAGCCGGGCAGCCACCAGTTGGACCGCCCCATCAGGTGCATCAACGCGGGGACCAGCGCCGTGCGCAGGATGAACGCGTCGACGGCCACGGCCACCGCGAGCCCGAAGCCCGCCACCACCGCCTGCATGTCGCCGCTCAGCACGAACGCGAGGAAGACGCAGATCATGATGAGCGCGGCGGAGTTGATGACCCGGCTGGTCTCCGCGAGCCCGACCCGTACCGCCCGTGCGTTGTCCTTGGTGTGCATCCACTCCTCGTGCATCCGGCTGACCAGGAACACCTGGTAGTCCATCGACAGGCCGAACAGCAGCGAGAGCATGATGACCGGCAGGAAGGCCGAGATGGGCCCCGAGCGGTCGAGCCCGATGAGTTCCAGGCCCCAACCCCACTGGAAGACGGCGACCACCACCCCGAAGGACGCCGCGGCCGCGACGAGGTTCATCACCGCGGCGGTGAGCGGGACGAGCAGGGACCGGAAGGCGATCAGCAGCAGGACGAAACCGAGACCGACGATCGCGGCGACGAAGTACGGCAGCCGCTCCCCCGTCTTCTCGGCGAAGTCCTTGAACACGGCCGTCACCCCGCCGACGTGGCCGTCCACCCCGGCCTGCGGCAGGTGGTCGTCGCGCAGCCGGTCGATCAGCCGGTCCGTGTCCAAGGACTGCGGTGAGGTGGTGGGCACGACCTGGACGAGGGACACGCCGCCCGCGGGAGGCAGGGCGACGACCCGCGCCACGCCCTCGTCGCCCTCGACCCGCGCCGTCAACCGTCGCACCGCGTCCGGCCGCGCGTCCTCGGCGACGACGATGAGCGGACCGTTGAAGCCCGGACCGAACCCGTCCGCCAGCAGGTCGTACGCCTGGCGCGTGGTCTGGTCCTCCGGGTGGTTGCCGTGGTCGGTGGCGCCGAGCCGCAGGGACAGCACCGGCAGCGCCAGCAGGGTCAGCGCCACCACGGCGAGGGCTATCAGCGACCTCGGGCGCCGCTGCACCTGGGCGGACCAGCGCACGGCGAGCCCGTTGGCGGCCCCCCGCTCGGGTCCCTGTTCGGCGAGGCGGCGGCGCTGGCGGCGGCTGAGCACCCGGGGTCCGAGGAACCCGAGCAGCGCGGGGAGCAGGGTGACGGCGGCCAGCACGCTCAGCACCACGGTCAGGGTCGTCGCGATGACGACCCCGTCCAGGAAGCGCAGGTTCATCACGAGCATGCCCGCGAGCGCGATGCAGACCGTGGCACCCGCGAAGACGACCGCGCGCCCCGCGGTGTTGAGGGCCACCCCCACCGAGGTCACCGGGTCCTCGCCCTGGAGCAGCGCCCGCCGGTGCCGGGTCACGATGAACAGGGCGTAGTCGATGCCGACCCCGAGCCCGACGAGGGAGCCCAGCAGCGGGGCGAGGTCGGGTATGCCCGTGCCGTGGCTGAGGAGCATCGTGCTGAACAGCCCGATGCCGACGCCGAACACGGCGACCACGATCGGCAGCAGCATCGCGAAGAACGAGCCGAAGGCGAGGAACAGGACGACCGCGGCGGCGGCGATGCCGACGAGTTCGGAGGTCCCGCCGGTGGCCTGCTGGATGCGGGCGATGGCCTCTCCGCCCACCTCGACCCGCAGGCCGTCGCCCGCGGCCGCCCCCGCGGTGTCGACGACGGCCTCGGCCAGTTCCGTCGGCACCGAGTTCGCCCGCTGGGCGAACGCCACCTCGGCGTAGGCGGTGCGGCCGTCCTCGCTGATCCGGGCGGCGGCACCCGGTTCGTCCCCGTAGGGGCCGTTGACCGCTCCGATGCCGTCCATGCCGGCGATCTCGCGCAGCGCCGGCTCGATCCGGGACCGTACGTCCGCGTCGCGCACCGAGCCGTCGGCGACCCGCCACACCACCGTGCCGGCGTCCCCGGCGCCGCCCGGACGGGCCTTCTCCAACAGTTCGTTCGCCCGGGTGGAGTCCGTCCCGGGGAGGGCGAAGTCGTTGGAGTAGTCGCTGCCCGCCGAGGTGCCGACCGCTCCCACGCCGAACAACACCCCCACCCACAGCACCAGGACCACCAGCCGGTGCCGGTAGCACCAGCGCGCCAATGCCGTCACGTCGTCCGCTCCTTCTGTTGTCCGGGCGACGGCCGCGGGTGCCCGTGCGGCGACCCCGACCGTCACCCGGAAGTCGTTCCGTTCCCCCGGGTCAGGGGCCCAGCATCGAGCGGGCGGCACCCCCGCGGGGAGGTCCGGACGGCGATCCCCAGCCAACTCCCAGGGCTCCCAGACAACTCCCAGGGCCCCCAGCCGATCCCCAGGACTCCCAGGTGGTTGCCAGGGTTCACAAGGAACTCCCAGCTTCGACCCGCCCGCACGGCACGGCGCCGACCGATACTGAGGGAATGACCGAGTCAAGCCAGTCGCCCCGCACGGACGTTCGAGGGGCGCGGGTCCTCGTCGTGGAGGACGAGCCGAGCATCGCCGACGTCCTGTCCATCGCCCTGCGCTTCCACGGCTTCGACGTGTCGACCGCCGCGACCGTCCGCCAGGCACGCCACCTCGCCGAACACGTCCGCCCGGACGCCGTCCTGCTCGACGTGATGCTGCCGGACGGCGACGGCCGCGAACTGGGGCGCGAACTGCGGTCGGCGCTGCCCGAGGCGGGCATCGTCTTCGTCACCGCGCGGGACGCGCCCGCCGAGGTCGTCGGCGCGCTGGGCTTCGGCGACGACTACATCACCAAGCCGTTCCACATCGACGAGGTCGTCGCCCGGATCACCGCCGTGCTGCGCCGCACCCGCCCAGCGGACGTCCTGCCCCGGCGCGCGCCGCTGCGCCACGGCGACCTGGAACTGGACGAGACGACGTACACGGTGCGCCGGGGCGCCCACAGCACCCAGCTGACCCCCACCGAGTACGCCCTGCTGCGCTTCCTGGTCCGCAACGCCGGGCAGATCGTGCCGAAGGAGGAACTGCTGCGCCATGTGTGGCAGTACCAGCACCCGGCCGAGTCGACCGTCGTCGAGACGTACATCAGCTATCTGCGGCGCAAGCTCGGGACCCTGGGGCCGCCGCTGATCACGACCCGGCGCGGCGTCGGCTACGGGCTCACCTGAGGGCCCGGCGGTGACCCACTGTTCCTCCTGGCGCCGCTTCCCGCACCGGGGAGCCCACTCGCTGCGGGCGAAGCTGACCCTGGTCAACGTGGCGCTGCTGATGTGCGCCATCGCGGTGGCGTGCGTGGTGAGCCTGATGGGGATGCGTCACTTCTTCCTCGACACCATCGACAAACAACTGGCCTCGACGCGCGACTCGATCGCGGGGTCCAGCCTCACCGTGCAGCAGATCGAGGCGCTGAGCACCCTGGGCATCGCCCTCGACGAACTGTCGCCCGACAGCGACGACCGGGGGCTGCTGCCGCACTCGGACTTCCAGTTCGTCGCCGTCGACGCGTCCGGCGCGGCGATCCGGGTCGCCGGGCTGGAGCCGACCGGCCGTCAACGCGATCTCGCGGCGGCCGTGGACGACCCGGTGCGGCTGGCCCGGGCCGCCGGGCCGGTGGACGTCACCTTGGACGGCGAGCCGTTCCGTGCGACGGCGGCGACCCTGGACGACGGGACGACGGTGGTGCTGGCCGGGTCCACGGGCTTCATCCACACCAACATCCGCAAGGCGGTGAAGTTCGACCTCGGGATGAGCACGGTCCTGTTGGGGCTGCTCGCGGTGCTGACGATGATCGGCGTGCACCACCGGCTGCGGCCCCTGGAGGACATGGTCGAGACGGCGTCCGCGATAGCCGACGGGGACCTGACCCGGCGGGTGCCGTCCAGCCGTCATACGGCCACCGAGGTGGAGCAGTTGCGGCTCGCGTTGAACTCGATGCTCCAGCAGGTGGAGACGGCCTACTCCACCCGGGAGCGCAGCGCCGAACAGTTGCGGCAGTTCGTCGCGGACGCCTCGCACGAGTTGCGCACCCCGCTGTCGGCGATCCGCGGCTACCTCCAGCTCTTCGACCGGGGGATGTTGAACGCGCCCGACGACCGGGAGCGGGCCTGGTCGCGGATCAACTCCGAGGTGGACCGCATGCACCGGCTGGTCGACGAGTTGCTGATGCTCGCCCGGCTGGACCAACGCGCCGAACTGCGGATGCGGAACACCGACGTGTGCGCCCTGGTGCGGGACGCGGCGGCCGACCTCCGGGTCCAGCAGCCGGAGCGGCCCGTGACGGTACGGGCGGACGGGGTGCTGTTGGTGCACGCGGACGAGTCCGGGCTGCGCCAGGTGCTGGGGAACCTGGTGGGCAACGTGCGGGTGCACACTCCGCGGGACGCGTCCGTCGAACTGTCGGTCCGGCGGACGGAGGAGACGGTGACGGTGACGGTGGAGGACCGGGGTCCGGGGCTCGCCGAGGAGGACGCCGTACGGGTCTTCGACCGTTTCTTCCGGGCGGGCGGCGGAGCGGGCAGCGGGCTGGGGTTGGCGATCGTCCGGGGGGTGGTCGACGCGCACGGGGGACGGGTCACGGTGCGCAGACGGTCCGGGGGCGGGCTCGCGGTCGTGGTCGCCCTGCCCGCGGGGCCCGGCGGCACGGGTTACCGGGACGAGGCGTCGGGGGGTTCCTCGGCGAGCGGCCCCGCGCCCGCTCCGGAGGCCGGACCCGCGCCGGCACCCTCCCCCACATCATCGACACCCACACCGTGACCGTCGCCGCCCTGGTCGCCCCCGTCATCACCGTCGTCACCGTCGTCGCCTTCGTCACTGTCGTCACCGCCGTCCGGGGCCGTGGGCAGGGGGAGTTGACGGGACGGGACCAGGGCCCACACCGTCGTTCCGCGCCGCCCCCCGTGCCAGACGCCCCACACTTCGGCGAGCGCTTCCAGTAACCGCCGCCCGCGCGCGGGGCCGGCGCCGGGACCGTCGACCCGGTTCGCCGCGCCGGGCACGGTCCCGTTCTCGTCGGTGACCTCGATGAAGCAGCCGCCGTCGGCGAGCGCGGTGATCGCGACCTCGAACTCCCGCTCCAACAGGGGCCCGTGGCGGACCGCCTCGGTGACGAGTTCGGAGACGAGCAGCACGGTGTCGTCGAGCGGGCCGTCTCCCGCGGTCCGACCCCAGGCGACGAGGTGCTCACGCACCCGGTGCCGGGCCAGGGCGACGGACGCCGGGTGTCGGGGCAGTCGGAACGCGTCGCGACGCGGCATCTCCCCTCCTCCACCCCATGCGGCACGGAACTCCCATGCTTCCCACGGGTCCGACACATGATGCAGGCTCACGGGGCCGCCGGGAGCCCGATGGGCGTCACGTATCCGTGCCGATCGGGCCGCGTCCGCTCAGCGGGGCACCGAACGGGGACGAACCGGGCGGCGGGTGCGCCGTCAGACCCGGGCGGGCGACACGGTGGCGACGCCGCTGCCGGGGAGGGGTGTCGGGGAGCTGGGGGGTCACGCCTGGAGGGAGGCGAGTTCGACCACGGTGATGTCCGACTCGGCGCCCACCCGCACCGGCGGCCCCCACGCCCCGGCCCCGCGGGTGACGTACAGCTGGGTGTCCCCGTAGCGCTCCAGGCCGGCCAGGGTCGGGTTCTGGAGTCCGGCGAGGTAGTTGACGGGCCACAGCTGGCCGCCGTGGGTGTGGCCGGACAGTTGGAGGCCCACCCCGTGCCGTACGGCGTCGTGGATCACGATCGGCTGGTGGGCGAGGAGCACCGAGGCCCGCCGCGGGTCGCGGTCGCCGAGCGCCCGTACGAAGTCGGGGCCCTCCCCCTCGGCCTCGCCCGCCGGGTCGTTGACCCCGGCGAGGTCGAAGGACGGCAGCTCGACGCGGCTGTTCTCCATCGGGTGCAGTCCCAGGTCGCGCACCTCGTCGACCCACTGCTGGGCGCCGGAGAAGTACTCGTGGTTGCCCGTGACGAAGTACGTCCCGTGTTTCGCCCGCAGGCGCGCCAGCGGCTCGGCCGCCGGGCCGAGGTCGGCCACGTCGCCGTCGACCATGTCGCCCACGATGGCGATCAGGTCGGGCTGCGTGGAGTTGATCGTGCGCACCAGTCGCTGGGCGAAGGACCTGCCGAGGATCGGGCCGAGGTGGATGTCGCTGACCACCGCGATGCGGAAGCCGTGCGCCGCCCGGGGCAGCTTGGCCAGCGGCACGGTCACCCGCTTCACCGCGGGACCGTTCAGCACGCTGTACGCGCCCGCTCCGACCGTCGCCGCGGCGGCGGCCACCGCGGTCCCGGCGACCGCCCGGGACAGGAACACCCGTCGCGACGGGGTGAGCGGCGCGGACGCCCCGGCCGGCGCGGGGCGCTCGGGTGCGGGGCCCTCGGGCGCGGTTGCCTCGGGCGCGGTTGCCTCCGGCGTGGGGCGCTCGGGTGCGGTGGCCTCCGGCACCGGGCCGAGCGCCGCCGACAGCGGGGCCGCGGGCACCCGGTCCGACGCACCGGGGTCGGCGTCCGCGCCGGGCACCGCCTGCCGGTCGTTCCGTGCACGCTGGTCACGTCGGGCGAGGAAGCGTCGCAGCAGGGGGCGGACGAGTTCCCCCACGGCCAGGGCGAGCACCAGGTACAGCATCAGGGCCAGCCACAGGTAGCCCGGCCAGGCCAGCACCCGCTCCAGCCAGAAGGGCGCGCCGGCCCGTCCGCTGGTGATGCCCGCGACCATCAGCGCGGGCCCCACGAGGAACACCGTCGTGCCGACCCGGCGGGCGACCGTGCCCCGGAGGGTGGTGTCCCGCACCACGCGTCTCCACACGTACCACTGGAGGGCGGCGATCACCGTGAGGGCGACCAGGCCGACCAGAATCGCGACGACCATCGAACCGCCCCTTCGCTGCACTGATTACGGAAGGGGTAACTGCGTCACCGAGCCCCTGAGTTCCCCGAACGCCCGAGAGGTTCCGGGCGATCGGTGTGACCCGCGCTACACCGGAGCGTCACTCCGGTCCCGGGGGCGGCGTCGTCGCCGTGCCGAGGCGACGGCGGTGCGCCCGCTGCCGGCAGGTCGCTCCGCAGTAGCGGGCCGGCCGTCCGGTGCTGCGGGCCGGGAGCCGGTCCCCGCACCACTCGCACCACGACACCGCGTCGAGCAGGCCCGGCACGTCACGAAAAGTCTGTCCTTGCGTGACGGATGCGGGGGTCCGCGGGCTGCGCAGGCCGTCCAGGGCCAGCCGCACCATCCGGGTGGCGCCGTGCCGGTCGGGGTGGGCGGCCCGGATCGCCGCGCACCCCACGGCGAGCGCGGCGACGTCATCGGTGCTGAGGTCGGCACGGACCCCGCCGACCCGCTGGGCCGCACCGAGCAGCGCACCGAGCGCCCGGTGGAACCGTCGGGCCGCCGCGGCCAGGCCGGGGCGCGGCCAGTGCGTCCGGGTGGTCAGGGCCTCGCACACGGGCTGGCGGCCGTGGGACGTCTCGACGACCTCCAGGAGGAAGCCGAGGAGCGCGGCGACGGGTTCGGCGCGGGCGGCCCGCTGCCGCGCGCTGTCCACCAGGGCGTCGATCCGCTGCACCAGCACGGCCTCCAGCAGGATCTCCTTGCTGGGGAAGTGCCGGTACACCGTGCCGGCGCCGACCCCCGCCCGCCGGGCGATCGCACTGAGCGAGACCTCCAGGTCGTGTTCGTCGAACGCCCGTGCAGCGGCGGCGAGCACCTTCCCGCGATTGCGACGGGCATCCGCCCTACCGGCGTCCCGGGGAGCTGCGGTCATGTCACGTAATCCCTTGTCCGTGCCGCTCAACCGGGTGGAGCATTCCACATCACCCCCGGGCCCAACCCCCTCGTGACCACCGACCACCCCGGGGGGTGGAGGACGACATGAGCACGGACCGCTTGATCGTCGTGACCGGTGCGACCGGTCGACAGGGCGGCGCCACCGCACGACGGCTGCTGGCGGCCGGCCGGCCGGTGCGCGCACTGGTACGGGATCCGGCCGCGCCCGCCGCCAGGGCGCTGGAAGCCGCGGGAGCGGAGTTGGTGCGCGGAGACTTCGACGACGGGGCGGGCCTGCCCGCCGCGCTGGCGGGCGCAGCGGGGCTGTTCGTCGTGCCGCCCGTGGCGTTCGGACCGGCCGGCACCGACGTGGAGCGGGAGTTCGCCCGCGGCCGGGCGCTGATCGACGCCGCCGCCGCGGTGGGCGTCGAGCACGTGGTGTTCACGGGCATCGCCTCCACGTCGGGTCGCCGGCTGCCGGGCTCCGAGGGCAAGACGCGCATCGAGGAGCACCTGCGCCGGCGGATCGGGTCGGTGACCGTGTTGCGTCCGGTGCGGTTCATGTCGAACTACCTCGGTGGGACGGGCGTCGGTCTCGACGGGATCGTCCGGGGCGTGCACCGGCACGTCTTCCCGCCGGACGAACCCGTCCAGCTCATCGCGGTGGAGGACGTCGCCGCGTTCGCCGCGCTCGCCTTCGAGCAGCCGGACCGGTTCGCGGGGCGCAGCCTGGAGCTGGCCGGGGACGCCCCCACCCCGACCGAGGCCGCCGCGGCGATCAGCGGGGCGATCGGCGTCCCGGTGCGCTACGAGCAGCTGACCCGCGCCGAGGCCGCCGCGCTCGGCCCCGAGATCGCCCGGGTCCGGGAGCAGTGGGCGGCGGGTTCGCGCTGGCACGCCGACATCGAGGCGCTGCGCGTCATCCGTCCCGGGCTGCGCACGCTGGCGGACTGGCTCGCAGAGTCCGGCGCCGAGCTGCTCCGCGAGGGGGTCCGGGAAGCGTCCTACCCCCTGCCGACCGGCCCTGCCCCTGCCCCTGCCGCTGCCCCTGCCGACCGGCCTGGCCTCTGCCGACCGGCGTAGGAGGACCGGGCGGCGGTGCGATCCCTGTGCCGATCGGCGGATGGGAAGGCGGGGGCGCCCGGAGCGAAGCTGGAGCCGTTCGACCGACCACGGCAGCACAGCCGCCCCCTCCGGACTCCGGGAGTTCGTCATGCGCAGCACCACGATCGGCACCACGGCGACCGGTTCCACGGCGACCGGCGCCGGACCCGACCTCGCCCGACCCGACCTCGCCGCACCGGTCTCCGCCGGTTCCGCTCCCGCAGTCCCGGCCGCCGTGCCCCGAGTGCCCCGGTCCGTGCGGCTGGCGGCGCACGCCGCCGCACTGACCCTGGTGCCGTCGGGGCTGTGGCGCATCGCCATCGCCCTGGGCTGGGACTCCGGCTTCACCGACGAGTACCTCGGGCCGGAGAACTTCCCCGGCCTCGAATCCTGGTACCTCATCGGCCTGAGCCTGTTCGCCGAGGCGATCGGGCTGCTCACCCTGGGTCTGGTCCACCGGTGGGGCGAGGAACTGCCCCGCTGGGTACCGGCCCTGGGCGGCCGGCGGATCCCCGTCCTGGCGGCGGTGGTCCCCGCCTCGCTGGGCGCGGCGCTGGTCACCCTCATCACGGTCGCCGGGGCGTTCGGCTGGAACGACACGGACAACATGAGCGGCCCCGGAGCCCCCGAAGGCGTCCACTACTGGGTGATGACCGCCTGCTACCTGCCCCTACTGGCCTGGGGCCCGCTGCTGGCCGTGGTCACGGTCGCCTACTACCGCCGTCGGCGTCGGAGCGGCTGAGTCCGCGGGGGCGTCGACCCCCGCGGACCGCGCGGCGCCGCCCCGACGACGCGGCCCGTCACTGCGGGTCAGTCCTGGCGGCCGGTGACCTCGATGAGGTGCTGCCCGAACTGGGTCCGCACCGGGCCCTGCACCGTGCCGACCGGGGCGGAGAAGACGACCTGGTCGAACTCGGGGACCATCTGCCCCGGGCCGAACGAGCCGAGGTTGCCGCCGTCGCGCGACGAGGGGCAGGAGGAGTGCTGCCGGGCCAGCTCGGCGAAGTCGGCTCCGCCCTCGATCTGGGTCTTCAACTCCAGCGCCTGGCTCTCGGTCTTGACCAAGATGTGGCGCGCGGTAGCCCTAGCCATGTGTGACACCCTTTCGAATTCCTTGTGAACGCCGTCAAGGGTACGCGTCCGCGCCGAGCGGTCCCGGGCCGCTCCGGGGCTGCTCGGGACCGCTCGGGGCGGGTCTTCGGGCGGGGCCGGCGGGACGGTGGGGCGCGAGCGTCGTGGACGAGGTCCTCACTCCCGCGGGGTGAGTCCCAGCGACGAGACTCGGGCTCCCGCCTCTGGTGGCGCAGGTGGCCGTACACCTCCAGGGCGACCAGGTGCGGGTCGAAGTCGGACCACTGGTGGTCGCCCCGCGGTTGCCGGGGTTCGGCCCGTGCCCAGGCGGCGGCGACGAGGCCGGCCCCGAACAGGCACGCCGCTGCGCCTCGGGGGCCGCGTAACCGGGTACCGGATCGCCGTAGATGAGCCGGAATCCTTCGGGGTCGGCGAGTGCCCGTTCCCGGAACGCCCGGGCCCAGGACAGTACGCGACCGGCCGGATCGTCGTGGGCCGCCGTGTCCCGGGCGGCCTCCAGGGTGTCGATGCGCGATGGTTGCACGTCCCTGATCAGCGTCGTGATCAGGTCGTCGCGCGTCGCGTAGTAGCCGTGGATGGCCCCGGCCGTCACGCCCATGTCGCGGGCGACGGCCCGCAGGGTGATGGCGTCCGGTCCGCTCGCGGCCATGAGCTTGAGGGCGGTCGTCGCGCGTGCACCGCGTGCGTGCCGAAGCGCGGTCGCGGACCTCGCCGACGGCCTGCGCACCGCCGTGACGGTCGGCGGTGTCGCCTCCGCACTGGGCGGGCTCCTCGCCTTCACCCTCCGGGGGCCGCAGCGCGCAGCCGCTCCGCACGTCACCGGAGCGCCGGTGGGGACGGACTCCCGGCTCCCGGGCTGATCGCCCCTGCCGTGCCGGGCGTTGGGGGATCTGACGAACCCTCAGGCGTCGGGGGCGACGGGCCCGCCGTCGTCGCCGGCACCCGTGCGGAACGCCCGGCCGACCGGGGCGCGCCCGCCCGGTCGGTGTGATGCGTGCAACACGCACCCCGCTGCGTACCGTCCCCGCCCGGGGAACCGCACCGTCGCGGGGGCGGGCCGGTCAGGAGCCGGCACGCAGGGCCCGGACGCCACGCAACCCGATCACTCCCACGACCGTCCCCAGAACAAAGGAGACGATCGCGAGCAGCAGGTGGACCCAGAAGTAGCCGGTGGGGTCACCCGCGTCGTCGAAGGCGAGCCCGCTGCCGTCCTTCCACAGATTTTTGGCGAAAGTGATCCAGATGATCCAACTCCACACCCCGAAGGCGAGCAGGAACCAGGACACGGGGCGGCTGAGCTTCATGGGTTCAGTATCGCGACCGGGTCGACGGTCCCCTCGCGCGGGTCGTGCGGAGCGCACGGGTGGTGCGGGACGGGCCGGGCGTACGGGCGGTGCGGGACGTACGGACGGTACGGGGCGTACGGGGCCCTCGCTCACGGGATTCCCAGGAAGGGCCGGTACCTTCTCGTCCGTGTCCGCCTTCCTCTCCCCCACCAGGCGAGTGGCCGCCGTGTTGGTCGCCACCGCCCTGTCCGTGTCCGCCCTGGCCCCCGTCGCGTACGCGGACGAGAAACCGAAGGACAAGAAGGGGGCGGAGAAGGACATACGTCCGCCGAGCGCGATGTCGACGGTGGGCGGCGCGCGGCTCGGCACGCCCGGCACGCAGGTGGACCTGGGCTCGGGCGCGCCCGTCCTGCCCAAGGACCTGTCGGGCCGGTCCTGGATCGTCGCGGACGCCGAGTCGGGTGACGTGCTGGCCGCGCACAACGCGCACTGGCGGCTGGCGCCCGCGAGCACGTTGAAGATGCTGTTCGCGGACACCCTGATGCCGCGGTTCCCCAAGAACCGCACCCACAAGGTGGTGCCGTCCGACCTCGCGGGCATCGGATCGGGGTCGAGCCTGGTCGGCATCAAGGAGGACCAGACCTACACCGTCAACGACCTGTGGCTCGGGGTCTTCCTCCGCTCCGGCAACGACGCCGTACGGGTCCTCGCCGCGATGAACGGCGGCATCCCGCGGACCGTCGCCGACATGCAGCGGCACGCCGAGGAGCTCCAGGCGCTGGACACGAAGGTCGTCTCGCCGGACGGGTACGACGCGGCCGGGCAGGTGTCCTCCGCCTACGACCTCACGCTGATCGCCCGGTCGGGCCTCCAGAAGAAGGACTTCCGCGAGTACGGCGCGACGCTGCGGGCCAAGTTCCCCGGCGAGGCCGTGAAGCCCAAGAAGGGCGAGAAGGCCAAGAAGCGTCCGACGTTCGAGATCCAGAACACCAACCGGCTGCTCAGCGGCGCCTACGGGCTCAAGCCGTACCGGGGCATCGCGGGGGTCAAGAACGGCAACACCACCAACGCGGGCGCCACCTTCACCGGGGTCGCCGAACGCGACGGCCGGGTGCTGCTGGTCACCGTGATGAACCCTTCCTCCAAGGAGCCCCACGCCGTCTACCAGGAGACCGCCCGCCTCCTGGACTGGGGTTTCGCCTCGCACGGCAAGGTCACACCGGTCGGTGAACTGGTCCCGCCGAAGGGCGTGGACCCGACGGACGGCAAGAACGCCGACTCCGCGGCGGGGCAGGCCGGACAATCGGGCTCCGCCGCCCCGTCCGGCAAGGGCGCCACCACCAAGGTCGCGTCCGAGCAGTCCTCCGGCGGCATGGGCATCGCGCTGGGCATCGCGGGCGGCGTCCTGATCCTCCTCGCCGGCGCGGTCTTCCTGATCAACCGCCGCTGGCCCGCCCGGGGCCGCTGAGGACCACCCTCCCGCCCCTACCGGCCCGGCGCCCCGGCGCCGGGCCGTGACGCCGGCGGCCCCGCGGGGTCCTCGTGCGGTCCGGGGTCGTCGTGGGCTCCGGGAGCCGGGGCGGCCGCCCGGCGGATCGCGGTCCAGGCCGCGCAGTAGAGCAGCAGCTTCGCCGTGAAGTTGATCCACAGCATCAGCGCCACCGGCACCCCGAACGCCCCGTACATGCTGCGTCCCGCGACGTCCTTCATGTAACTGCCGATCAGCATCTTCAGCAGTTCGAACCCGGCGGCCCCCAGGAGCCCCGCGATCACCAGGTCGCGGCGGGCGGGCTGCACCCCGGGCAGCAGCGTCAGGACGTACAGCAGGACGAGGAAGTCGGCGAGCACCGCCACCGTGAACGCGAGCGCCTGGAGCACCGCCCCGCCGGCCCCCGACTCCTCGACCCCGACCAGTCGCGCGCCCCAGCCGACGGCCGTGGAGGCGAGCGCGGAGGCCACCAGGGAAACCAGCCCCGCGCCACCGAGTCCGGCCAGCACCCCCGCGTCCTTCACCTTGCGCAGGACGGGGTTCTCCTCGACGTCGGGCACCTTCCACACCGCGCGCAGACAGTCCCGCATCGCGCCGACCCAGCCGATGCCGGTGAACAGCAGCAGGGCTCCCGCGATCAGTCCGACGGTCCCCGCGTTGGCGACGAGTCCGGCGATGTCGAGCTGACCGGAGATGCCCGGCACCTGCTCGGCGATCTTCTCCTCCAGCTTGCGCTGCCCCTCGCTGTCCAGGGTCGCCGCGGCGATCGCCGCGGCAACGGTGATCAGGGGGAACAGGGCCAGGAAGCTCAGGAAGGTCATGGCCGCCGCGAGCCGCGTCCAGGCGACCTCCTCCAACCGTTCGTAGGCGCGCCAGGCGTGGGTGGTCATCAACCGCGCCACACCGGGGCCGATCCAGGGAAGCTTCTTCAGCCAGTCCACGCGGCACCTCCCCGGCCCGTCGTCGGACGCCCCCCGTCCCGTGCCGGCCACCGTCGCCGTACGTCCCCCGCGCCTGCCGCACTCACCGCGCCCACCGCACTCACCGCTCTCCGCCGCGCGTCACCGTCCGGGTCCGGATCGTCCGGAACCCCTCGCGTTCGGGTACCCCGCGAACGCGCCACGGTAGCCACCCGTCGGCCAACCGTGCCCAACGCCGAGCCGTCCGGTGGCCCGTGGGGCTGCTGATGACTCCCGCAAAGGGAGTTTCCCGTGCGATTCCCCCCACCGCGAAAGCGACACGAGTACGGGGAGATTCGGCCCGGCAGCGGGTAGGTTGCCGTTCCGATTACGGAGCGGATAACAGGAGTCCCGGTGAGTGCATCGGAAGATCAAACAGCACGGAACGAGGGACGTCGGGCTTCCTCGCCCACGGACGGCAGTTCGAGCGGACCGCCGACGGAAACTCCCGCCCCCAGCAGCGGCCCTGACGGGCCAGCGGGAGCCCCAACGAATCGGATGAGCCAGATCATGGACGTTGCGGTTCCCGAAGCGGCCGACAAGGGGACGCGATGGGCGACGAAAAGGATGATCTTAATCACCTTGGGCGTTGTTCTCGTCGCCATTTTAGGGGCCGTGATCACACTGGATATCGAGCTTCGCTTCGCCGACTCCCGCGCGAAGGCGGAGGACGCCGCGGGCGACAAGGTCGACGCCGCGAAGGAACCCTTCCTCGCCAAGGTCACGCCCGTGCTCAGCAATAAGGCCCCCCACAACTCTTGGGTGCTTGACCGGAAACTCGCCAACGAGGAACGGGGGGAGCTGAACCAGTTCGACGGAGAAACCGTCAGGGAAGCATCGAGCTTGTTCAGGAAGTTCGGCGCGCGAAGAATCCTCGGCGAAGCCGCCGAATACAAGCTCCAGCTGACGAGCGAGCGGAAGAACCCTGTCGTGGTCACCAAGATAGAAGCCGAAGCGACTCGCTGCTGGGAGCCCACGACGGCGAAGACCTGGGCGACGGACGGCGCGGGCGGAGTGGAACAGTGGAAAACCATCTACTTCGACCTCAAGGAGAGGGTGAAGGTGACCGCCACGACGACAGATGGCAACCTAGACGATCCTCAAATGGTTCCCTTTGACGACGCCATCTCGATCGGCATGCAACAGACCCCCGGATTCATCAAGTTCAGCGTCAAATCCGAAAAGTCCTGCGAGTACAGGCTCATCCTCTCCTACAACGTGAACTCCGGAAGAACCCAGACGCGCACCATCTCCAAGGGCGAGGACGGAAAGAACCTCCTCTTCGAAGCCAGCCCGCGAGGAAGCTACGAAGTGGTGCGCCCGGAATGGGGGAAGTGGACCTTCACTCCCTCAGCGCCGAAGACGGTCCCCTAGGACCGCCCGGTGGAGTGCTGCCCGATCCAGCCGGTGGCGGCCAGCACGTCACCCGCGATGTCCACGACGGGCCGCCCGTCGGTCGCCACCCGCACCGTGTCCGCGGGTGCCCGCTCCTCCAGGAGCCGTGCCTTGCGGGCGCTGCCCTTCAGCTCCTTCTCCAACTCCGAGCCGAGTTCCCGGCCCGCCAGCCGCTCGCCGGTGGTGGCGTCGGAGGCGGTGAGCAGCACGCGTACCGTCCGCACGCCCGTCCCCATGGCGCGCGCGAACATGCCCGCCGCCTCGGGCAGCACGCTCACGGTGTTCGTGTAGATCAGGCGGCGGTAGCCGAGCCGGGCGAAGTTCGCCCAGACCGCCGTCAGATTGCGCTCCGTGATCTCCGAGCGGCGGGGGTCCCCCTCCGGTGCCGGATGCACCTGGCCCATGAAGTCACCCTCCACGATCGCGTGCGGGACCGCCGCAGCGCGCAGCCGCGCCGAAACCTCCCACCCCACCGTCGTCTTGCCGACCCCGGCACGCCCACCGATGAGCAGCACTTCCGGATGATCCAGATGATCCATGGGAGGCAGCGTGCCAGCCCCCGACCGCGTCACGCGATCCGATTTCGCTCCGCGGCCACGGCCCTGGTCCTGGCCCATCGGCAAGATCGCGATCCACCACCGGAGCACCAGCGGCCGGCGACCCGACGCATCAGTGCGCGCGCCCGTCGGGCGACGCGCGGGGCCCGGGCGGCGAGCGCCCGGGCCCCTGTCCGGCACGGCGTCGGGCCGACGGACCGTCAGCCGGCCCGGCGCACCGCGTCGAGCGCGCTCATCGCATGCGGGCCATGCACGCACCCGTCACCGGACCGGCGACGGGGCCGAGCAGCGCGCCCAGCACGGGCACCAGCACCGCACAGGCCAGCAGTCGCGGCGCGGTCCTGCGGGCCGGCCGGCGGCGCCGCGGCACCGCGCCGGTCGTCCGGGTCCTCGGTACGGCCCGACCCGGCAGGTCCGCCGTCCGCACCCGCGTCACGGCGGCGGACGCCACCGCCGTGACCGCCTCCGGCACGGTGACCGGCCGCGGTACCGAAGGCGCGGGCGCCGTCCGCGGTACCGGAGGTGCCGTCGGCGTCCTGCGCGACTGCGGCGCCGCGGCGACCGCCTGTGAGACCTCCCGGGCCGCGTCCAACAGCCGTACCGCCTGCGAGACCTCCCGCGCGGCGTCCATCCAGCGGGCCGCCCGCGACACGACCGACGCACCGGCGCGCGAGGCCACCGCCGCGCCCGCTTCCGAGGCGCCCCGGACCGCCGCGGTGACCGGAGCGGACGTGAGCGCCGCCGACATCGGGCCCGCCGTCACCAGCGCCCGGAACATCCAGGGCGCGCCCAACTTCGCGGTGACCGCGCCCAGCGCGGCGCCCGCCACCACGTCCGTCGGGTAGTGCACGCCGACCACCATCCGCGACACGCACATGGCCGCCGCGAGGGGCGGCAGCACCACGGCGCCGGTCGGCGAGAAGGCGCCGAAGGCGACCGCGGCGGCTGCCGCGGCCGTCGCGTGCGAACTGGGAAAGGAGTGCCGCCCGGAGGTCCACACCAGCGGCGCGGCCTCGCCCGGGCGAGGCCTCCGCACCACGATCTTGATTCCCATGCTCACCGCGTGCGCCGCGAACGTCACCGTGGTGCCGCGGAGCCAAGCTCCCTTCCGCTCCTTGTCCACCGCGGCTCCCACCAGCCCGGCGGCGAGCCACAACGCGCCGTGCTCGCCACTCCAGGACAACAACCGCGCGGCCGTCAACACTGGCGGGAACTGCCCGCAATCACGCAGTGCCGACAACAACCGCTGATCCAACTCTTGCACAGGGTCCCCAGCTTTGTTCCTACATCTGACGCCCCTACGCAACAGGCAAAGAGGGCGACCCTATTGGAGGACACTCCACCAGTCGCCCATTCCAGTGAGCCGCGCTCGAAAGTTACCCAAAGCTCACATTACGTACCGATACGGTCGCATTTGCGCCCCGCTATTCTCCCCCGGCCACCGCACCGCTTCGTCCCCCACCCACCCCACCCCGCGGGACCGCGTCGCACCGACCCGATCGCGTCAGGACCGCTGGCTGACGGCCCGTGACCGGCCCATCCACGTCTCCTTCCCCACTCGACGGGCCGTCACACCTGACGTTCCGTCCGCCGCCCCGACCGCCCCTCCCCACCGCGCCGACCGCCCCGGAACGTTTCCCCCTCGACTCGACCGCCCGTTCGAGCCGTCCCGGTCATCCGGCACGCCCGGAACCGGCCCCGACCGCCCACCGTCCCGCCCGCGCCCATCGGAGTGTGGTTCCCATGAAGGACGCCCCCGGCCTCCCCCAGTCCCTGTTGATCCTCGGCGGCACCTCCGAGATCGCCCTCGCCACGGCCCGACGGCTCATCACCCGCCGCACCCACACGGTGTGGCTGGCCGGCCGCCCCTCGCCCCGTCTGGAGGCCGCCGCCGAGCACTTGCGCGGGCTCGGCGCCGACACCCGGACCGTCGCCTTCGACGCCCTCGACCCCGCCGACCACGAGTCGGCGCTCGGCAAGGTCTTCGCGGAGGGGGACGTCGACACGGTGCTGCTGGCCTTCGGCCTCACCGGCGACCAGGCCCGGGACGAGAGCGACCCGGTGGCCGCCGCCACCATCGCCGCCACCAACTACACCGGCGCGGTCTCCGCGGGCCTCGTCTGCGCCCAGGCGCTCCAGAACCAGGGCCACGGCTCGCTGGTGGTGCTGTCCTCGGTCGCCGCCGAGCGGGCCCGGCGCACCGACTTCATCTACGGTTCCAGCAAGGCCGGGCTCGACACCTTCGTGCAGGGCCTCGGCGACGCCCTCCACGGCACCGGCGTGCACGTGGTGCTGGTCCGCCCCGGTCGGGTGCGCGTCGCAGGGGCCCCGGGGACGCGGGCGGAGCGGACCGCGCTGTCGACCACCCCGGAGGCCGTCGCGACCGCGATCGAGGCGGCGTTGCGCCGGGGCGCGGAATCGGTCTGGGTGCCCGGCGCGCTGCGCCTGGTGATGTCGGCGCTGCGCCACCTACCGCGCGCCGTCTTCCGCCGGCTCGCTCTCTGACCCCACTGACCCCACTGAGCCCCCGGGTCGGCTGGGGCTGGCGCCCCCGCCCGGTGGTGTCACCGGGTCGGGAGCGTCCCGCGGGTGTGGGGGGCGGCCGGCTGCTGGGGCACCGTCGGACCGCCGAAGGCGAAGTCGCGGAGCTTGCGCCACACCTGGTCGGCACCCTGCTCGTAGAGCGAGAAGTCGGTGACCGCCCACTGGGCCTCGTAGTCGGACAGCTCCTCGTGGGCCCGGTCCATGGCGGCCTCGTCGATGCCGTGCGCGACGGTGACGTGCGGGTGGTACGGGAAGTGCAGTTCGCGGGCCAGCGGGCCCGACTCGTCCCGTACCCGCTTCTGGAGCCAGGCACAGGCCGAGGCGCCCTCGACGACCTGCACGAAGACCACCGGGGAGAGCGGCCGGAAGGTGCCCGTCCCCGACAACCGCAGGGGGAAGGGCCGGGCCGCGGACGCCACCCGCCCCAGGTACGCCTCGATCGCGGTCAACGCGGAGCCGTCGACCTCGGTCGGGGGGAGCAGCGTCACATGGGTGGGAATGCAGTGCGCCACGGGGTCCCCGAAGCCCGCACGCCGCTCCTGGAGCAGGCTGCCATGGGGCTCCGGGACCGCGATCGACACACCGATCGTTACGGTCCCCACGTCAGTCTCCCGTCGTCGTGGCTGGGCATGGCTGGTCACTGGTGCGTTCGTCGCGGTGGGTCGCTCCCGGGCGGCCCGGGGACGACCCCGGGTGCCGCAGGAGGACCGCTTCAGTGCTTGGCGGGGAGGAGCCCCACCTTGTCGTACGCCTGCGACAGGGTCTCCGCCGCCACGGCCCGTGCTTTCTCCGCTCCCTTGGCGAGGATCGAGTCCAGCGTCTCGGGGTCGTCCAGGTACTGCTGGGTGCGCTCGCGGAACGGGGTGACGAAGTCGACCACGATCTCGGCGAGGTCGGTCTTCAGCGCACCGTACCCCTTGCCCTCGTAGCGCTGCTCCAGCTCGCCGACGCCCGCCCCGGTGAGGGTCGAGTAGATGGTGAGGAGGTTGCTCACGCCGGGCTTTTCCACGAGGTCGTAGCGGACCACGGTGTCCGTGTCGGTGACGGCGCTCTTGACCTTCTTGGCGGTCGCCCTGGGCTCGTCGAGGAGGTTGATGAGGCCCTTCGGCGCGGACGCCGACTTGCTCATCTTGATCGACGGCTCCTGGAGGTCGTAGATCTTGGCCGTCTCCTTGAGGATGTACGGGGCCGGCACCGTGAAGGTGTCGCCGTACCGCCCGTTGAAGCGCTCGGCAAGATCACGTGTCAGCTCGATGTGCTGACGCTGGTCCTCGCCGACCGGCACCTCGTTGGCCTGGTAGAGCAGGATGTCCGCGACCTGGAGGATCGGGTACGCGAAGAGCCCGACGCTGGTGCGGTCGGTGCCCTGCTTGGCCGACTTGTCCTTGAACTGGGTCATCCGGGCCGCCTCGCCGAAGCCGGTCAGGCAGTTCATGATCCAGGCGAGCTGGGTGTGCTCCGGCACGTGGCTCTGCACGAAGAGGGTGCACCGCTCGGGGTCGAGCCCGGCGGCGAGGAGCTGCGCCGCGGCGAGCCGGGTGCGGGCCCGCAGTTCCTTCGGATCCGGCTGGATCGTGAGCGCGTGCAGGTCGACGACCATGTAGAACGCGTCGTGGGACTCCTGGAGGGCCACCCACTGGCGCACGGCGCCGAGGTAGTTGCCGAGGTGGAACGAGCCCGACGTGGGCTGGATTCCCGAGAGCACGCGAGGACGATCTGAGGCCATGCTCAGCATTCTCTCAGGTGTCCGCGACGGCGGGGGAACCGATCCGGTAGAGCGTCGCCGTCCGGTTCCGTTCCGGTGCCCCGTACACCCCCCGTGCCGCCCGTCCGGACGGTGTCACAACGGTATCCGGCCGGCGCACGGTCGGTATCCGGCCGGCCTGCGGGTCGTGGACGCCCGGGGCGCGTCGAAGCGGGAACCCTCCGGTGTCCCGCGGTGTAGCAAGGACGTGAGCACGACGCGGGAGGGGATGCGCATCGCCGAGGGCGGGCGCGCGCCGGACGAGCGCGCAGTGATCGCGCGGGTGCGTTCGGGGGATCCGGGGGCGTACGCCGAGCTCGTGCGCGCGCACACGCCGATCGCCCTGCGCGCGGCCCGGGCCCTGGGTGCCGGGGCCGACGCGGAGGACGTGGTGCAACAGGCGTTCCTGAAGGCGTACTACTCCCTGGACCGGTTCGACGCGGGGCGGGCGTTCCGGCCGTGGCTGCTGCGCATCGTGACCAATGAGACGAACAACACAGTGCGCGGCGCGGTCCGTCGGCGCCTCGTCCACGACGGCGAGTCGGCGCTGTCGACGGCGGCGCCCCCGGTACCGGAGTCGGCGGACCCGGCCGCCGCCGCGCTGTCGAGCGAACGCAACCGGGCCCTGCGGGCGGCGGTGCGCCAGCTCAGCGATCCGCACCGGCTGGTCGTGACGTACCGCTACCTGCTGGAGATGGACGAGGCCGAGACCGCCGAGGCGCTGGGCTGGCCGCGGGGGACGGTGAAGTCCCGCCTGGCGCGCGCCCTGCGCAAACTCGGCCGGCTGCTGCCGCCGGACCTGTCCGAGGGCGACCGCCCCGCCGCCGATCAGCAGCCGGACGCACGGAAGGATCAGCGAACGGATCGGCAGGCGGATCGGCAGGCAGACCAACGGACGGACCAGCGGGCTGACCGGGCGCGTCGGAACGGGCCGGAGGGGGGTGGGGCGCGTGCGTGAACGGCACGGGGCGGAGGGCGCCAGCGGGGCTGACGCGTCCGGTGGGAACGCCGGCGGGGACGTGCGCCCGGACCTGGCCCGGGAGCTGCGGGAGCTGGGCCGGTCGTACGACCGGGCGGAGCCCGAGCGGGCGGCGGACGCCGAGGACATGGCCGCCCGCGTCCTCGCCGACCTCCTGGCAGGAGGCGTGCACGGCGCGGGCGCCCCGGAGCGTGCGCCCGCGCGGGCCGGATGGCCCGGGTGGCCCGGCAGGCTCGGCCACCGGCTGCGGACCCGCTGGCGGGCGGTCTGCGCCGCGCTGTGCGGACTGCTCGCGGTCGCCGTGCTGACGCCGCCGGTGCGGGCGGCCGTCAACGACTGGTTCGACTTCGGCGGGGTCACCGTCGATCACGCGCCCTCGGCTCCGGCGGTGCCGTCGGAGCCGGTCCCCGGATGCGGCGCGGCGATGTCGCTCCGCACCGCCGCGGAACGCGCCCGCTTCACGCCCGTCGTCCCCGAGGCGCTGGGCCGCCCGGACGGCGTCCAGGTCGCGAAGGCGCCCCGCGGCAGCTTCCGGATCAGCCTCTGCTGGGTCACCGACGAGGGCACGATCCGGCTGGACGAGTTCCCCTCCTCGCTCAACTCGGGCTTCCTCAAGACGGTCACCGACCAGCCCGAGGCGCTCCGGCTGCGCCGGGCGGACGGTGCGACGGGACAGGAACCCGCGTTGTGGTTCCGGGCACCCCACCGGCTGACGTTCTGGTTGGGCGACGGCTCCGAGGACCAGTGGGTCCGCGCCGAGCGGATCGCGGGGCCCACCCTGTTGTGGTCGACGGACGGGATGACCCTGCGGCTGGAGGGCGTCGCCTCCCGGGCCCGGGCGCTGCGCATCGCCGAGTCGGTGCAGTAGCCGGCCCGCAGACCCGTCCGCGTGGAACGGGAACCCCCGGCGCCCCGGCGGTGTACCCCAGACGGGTCCGTGCGGACGGCCGCGCGGCGGAACGGACGGGGAAGCTGATGAACGGGGTGCACGGGACACGGAAGTGGCGGGGGCCGAGTCGGGGGCGGCTGCCCCGGGGGGTCTCCGCGGCGCGGTCGCGGGCGGGAGCCTTCCTCGCGGCGGCCGTGGCGGCGCTGGCCCTGCTGTTCGGGCCGGGGGTGTCACCGGCGGCAGCGGGCGGAGACACCAGCGTGCTGCTGGTCGCCCTGCGCTCTTCGCAGGCGACGGCCCTGCTCGCGGGGGACGAACGGTACGGGGAACTGCTGGGCCTGCTGCCGCAGTCGATCGACCGCGGCCGGGAACGTCCCGTGTCCGAGGCGGAGTTGGAGGAAGCCCGGCAGATCACCGCCACCTGGATGGCGCACGAGGTGTCCGCCTGGCGCATCGACCGGGTCCACGTCCTACCGGCCGACCGCCGGGGCGGCGCCCCGGACGTGTGGATCGAGACGGGTTGGGACGGCTCCCTCACGCACGCCCAGTGGCACCGGGCGGTGTACCCGACGGAACTGCTGGAGGTGCTGAAGTCCCTGGGACTGCTGGGGCGAACGGCCGACGCCGACGCGACGACCGGCCCGACGACCGCCACCGGGGAGGGCGCGCGGACGGCTCCGGTGGCCGCGGTCGGCCCGGGGGCGGCGCGCCCCTGGTGGTGGGCCGGCGCGGGGGTGGCCGTGGGGGCGCCGTTGGCGCTGCTGCTGCGCTCGTTCGCCGGGCGGCTGCGCACCTCCCCGGCGACCGGTGGCACCGCTGCCGGGGCCCGGGGCGAGCGGGAGCCCCGGCAGGAACTGCGGGACCGGTGAGCCGCGCCGGCCCGCCGAGGACCTGGGCCCGCTGAAGGGCCGGGCCCGCTGAAGGGCCGGTCCGCTGAGGGCCGCGGGCGGGCCGGTCGGCCGTCGGGGGGTGGCCGACCGGCCCGCCCGGCTGCTCAGTCGCCGGTGGGCAGCCCGGGGGCCGGGTGGGCGGCCATCAGCTCCGCCACCTCGGCACGGATGGTGGTGAGCGTCTGCTCGTCGCCGGTGCGGGCCGCGGTGACGGCCCGGTCGATCCAGGCGGCGACGGTCGGCATGTGCTCCGGGGTGAGGCCGCGGGAGGTGAGCGACGGGGTGCCGATGCGGATGCCGGAGGGGTCGAAGGGCTTGCGGGGGTCGAAGGGCACGGTGTTGTAGTTGACGACGATCCCGGCCCGGTCCAGGGCCCGCGCGGCGAGCTTGCCGGGGACGTCCTTCGCGGTCAGGTCGATCAGGATCAGATGGTTGTCCGTGCCGCCGGAGACCAGGTCGTGGCCGTGGGCGAGCAGCGCTTCGGCGAGGGCCCGGGCGTTCGCGACGACGGCGTGCGCGTAGCTGCGGAACGCGGGCTGGGCCGCCTCGTGCAGGGCGACCGCGATGGCGGCGGTGGTGTGGTTGTGGGGGCCGCCCTGGAGGCCGGGGAAGACCGCCTTGTCGAGGGCCTTGGCGTGCTCCGCGCGGGACATCAGCATGGCGCCCCGGGGGCCGCGGAGGGTCTTGTGGGTGGTGGTCGAGATGACGTCCGCGTAGGGGGCGGGCGAGGGGTGGGCGCCGCCCGCGATCAGCCCGGCGATGTGGGCGATGTCGGCGACGAGGAGGGCACCGCTCTCCTCGGCGATCTCGGCGAACGCGGCGAAGTCGATGGTGCGGGGCAGCGCGGTGCCGCCGCACCAGATCAGCTTGGGGCGTTCCTTGAGCGCGAGGTCGCGGACCTGGTCGAAGTCGATGCGGCCGGTGTCCTGGCGGACCCCGTACTGAACGCCGCGGAACCAGGTGCCGGTGGCCGAGACGCCCCAGCCGTGGGTGAGGTGACCGCCCATCGGCAGCGCCATGCCCATGACCGGGTCACCGGGCTCGGCGAAGGCGAGGTACACGGCGAGGTTCGCGGGGGAACCCGAGTAGGGCTGGACGTTGGCGTGGTCGACGCCGAACAGGGCGGTGGCCCGGTCGGTGGCGAGGCGCTCCACCTGGTCGATGACCTGCTGGCCCTCGTAGTAGCGGCGGCCGGGGTAGCCCTCGCTGTACTTGTTCTGGAGGACGGTGCCGGTGGCTTCGAGGACGGCGCCGGAGACGTAGTTCTCGCTGGGGATCAGCCGCAGCGTGTCGGCCTGGAGCTGTTCCTCGGCGGCGATGAGCCCGGCGAGTTCCGGGTCGGTGGCGGTGAGGGCGGGATGGGGCAACGGGAGCGGCATGGCGTCCTCCGGGCGAGCGGTCGTATCCGTCGTGGTCCCGGGGTGCCCAGGCGGACGACACCTCGTGCGGCGGGGCACGGCGCCCCGACCGGGCCCGGCTCCCCCAGGGTTGGTTCCCTGTTCGCCAGTCGCCGTGCCCGGAGCCAGCGTAGCGGGTGGCGGACACGTGTCGACCGGGGAGGTTTGACCGGCTGCGATCCGCGCGACGATAGAAGAACGCCCGGTCGACAGGGAAGAAGCGGCAGGAAGGGGTGCCACCGCGCCCGCCGGCCGCAGGATGAACGGAGAACCCGTGTCCAGCACCGAAAGTCCGACAGCCCGGTTCCTCGCCTCGGCGGAGGCGCACAGTGCCCACACCTACCACCCGTTGCCCGTGGTGATCGCCACCGCCGAGGGCGCCTGGATGACCGACGTCGAGGGGCGGCGCTACCTGGATCTGCTCGCCGGGTACTCGGCGCTGAACTTCGGCCACGGCAACCGGCGGCTGATCGACGCCGCCAAGGCCCAGCTGGACCGGGTGACCCTCACCTCGCGGGCCTTCCACCACGATCTGTTCGGGCGGTTCTGCGCCGAGCTGGCCGCGCTGTGCGGGATGGAGACGGTGCTGCCGATGAACACGGGCGCCGAGGCGGTGGAGACGGCGGTGAAGACGGCCCGCAAGTGGGGCTACCGGGTGAAGGGCGTGCCCGACAACATGGCGAAGATCGTGGTGGCCGCGGACAACTTCCACGGCCGGACGACGACCATCGTGAGCTTCTCCACCGACCCCGATGCCCGGGCGGACTTCGGGCCGTACACGCCGGGCTTCGAGATCGTGCCGTACGGGGACGCGACGGCGATGCGGAACGCGCTGACGGAGAACACGGTCGCGGTGCTGATCGAACCGATCCAGGGCGAGGCCGGGGTGCTGGTGCCGCCGGCCGGGTACCTGCCGGCGGTGCGGGAGCTGACCCGGGAGCGGAACGTGCTGCTCATCGCGGACGAGATCCAGTCGGGTCTGGGGCGGACCGGGCGGACCTTCGCCTGTGAGCACGAGGGCGTGGTCCCGGACGTCTACCTGTTGGGGAAGGCGCTGGGCGGCGGGGTGGTGCCGGTGTCGGCGGTCGTGTCCAGCGAAGCGGTGCTCGGGGTGTTCCGGCCGGGCGAGCACGGGTCGACGTTCGGGGGGAACCCGCTGGCCTGCGCGGTGGCCCTGGAGGTGATCGCGATGCTGCGGACGGGTGAGTACCAGCAGCGGGCCGCGGAGTTGGGCGGGCACCTGCACCGGGAGCTGGCGGCGCTGGCCGGGGAGCCGGGCAGCGGGGTGCGGACGGTCCGGGGGCGCGGGCTGTGGGCGGGCGTCGACGTCGACCCGGCGCGGGGCACCGGGCGGGAGATCTCCGAACGGCTGCTGGCGAAGGGTGTCCTGGTCAAGGACACTCATGGGTCGACCATTCGGATCGCCCCGCCGTTGGTCATCGCGGAGAAGGATCTCGACTGGGGCTTGGAGCGGCTGCGGGAGGTCGTCGGCTAGGGACCGCGCTGTCCCGTGCGGGTGCGCTGGTGTTTCGCGCAGTTCCCCGCGCCCCCTATCGGGGCGCCCCGGCAGGCGTGCGCTGTCCCGTGCGGGTGCGCGGGGGTTGCTCGCGCAGTTCCCCGCGCCCCTTATCGGGACGGCCTGGCGAACGTGCGCTGTCCTGTGCGGGTGCGCTGGTGATTTGCGCAGTTCCCCGCGCCCCTTATCGGGGCGGGCTGGTGGGTGGGGGCTGTTCTGGGCGGGTGCGTCGTGGGTGTTGCGGAGTTCCCCGCGCCCCCTATCGGGGCGGGCTGGTGGGTGGGGGGTGCGATGGCGCGGCGTGCCCCGATAGGGGCGCGGGGAACTGCGCACGACACCAGCGCACCCGCACGGGACAGCGCACGCCCACCAGGTCGCACCACCAAGGGGCGCGGGGAACTGCGCGAGCAACCCCCACGCACCCGCACGGGACGAACGGACTCCGGGAGGTCAGGGCAGCACCGCGCACAGAGCGTCCAGCGTGCCCGGCCAAGCACTGTCGGAGGGGATCCCGTAACCGACGACGAGGGCGTCCGGCTGCCGGTGGGTCACGGCCTCCGGATGCCGGAACATGCCGAGCCCGCAGAGGGAGAGCCCCTGCCGAGCCGCGGCCTGGAGGACGGACCGCTCCGTGCCCGGCGGCAGTTCGAGCACGGCGTGCAACCCTGCGGCGATCCCGGTGACCTTGACGTCGGGGGCCCGCTCGGCGAGCGCGGCGACGAGCTGGTCCCGCCGACGGCGGTAGCGCAACCGCATCGCGCGCACGTGCCGGTCGTAGGCGCCGGAGGCGAGGAACTCCGCGAGGGTGAGCTGGTCGAGCGCCCCGCACGCCCAGCCGGGCCCCTTGTCCGCGGTGACCTCGGCGACGAGCCGCCCGGGCAGCACCATCCAGCCGAGCCGCAGCCCGGGCGCGAGGGACTTGCTGGCCGAGCCGAGGTAGACCACCCGGTCGGGGTCGAGGTCCTGGAGCGCTCCCAGGGGCTGCCGGTCGTAGCGGAACTCGCCGTCGAAGTCGTCCTCCAGGACCAGTGAGCCGGTCCGCCGGGCCCAACCGAGGGCGGCGGCCCGGCCCTCGGGCGACAGCGGGAGCCCCATGGGGAACTGGTGGCCCGGGGTGAGCAGCACCGCGCCGGGCGCGAGGGCGTCCAGCGCACCGGTGTCGGTGCCCCGCGGCCCCCAGGGCAGGGCGGGGGTGCGCAGCCCCGCGTCGGTGAGCAGGTCCCGGTGGAAGTCGAGCCCGTAGGACTCCACGGCCACCTCCCGCACGCCCCGCCGCGCCAGCAGCCGCCCCAGGACGAGCAGGGCCTGCGCGAAGCCCGCGGTGACGACGACGTGGTCGGGGTGGGTGCGCACGCCCCGCACCCGGGCGAGGTACCCGGCGAGGGCCTGCCGCAGTTCGGGACGGCCCCGCGGATCCCCGTAACCGAGGGCGTCGTGCGGGGCCCGGGCCAGGGCGCGGCGGGCGGCCCGTAGCCACTCGGCCCGGGGGAAGGCGGACAGGTCGGGGGTGCCCGGCTGGAGGGTGAACTCGGGGCGCCCGGGGACGCGGCGGCCCCGGGCGGGCGTCTCGGGGCGGGGTACGGCCCGGTCGGCGACCCGGGTGCCCGAGCCCTGGCGGGCGGTGAGCCAGCCCTCGGCGACGAGGTCGGCGTACGCGTCGGCGACGGTGTTGCGGGCGATGCCGAGGTCCGCGGCGAGGGTCCGGGAGGAGGGCAGCCGGGTGCCCGGGGTGAGGCGACCGCCGCGGACGGCTTCGCGCAGGGCGCTGGTGAGGCCCTTGCGCAGTCCGCCGGGGCCGGCCGGGTCGATGTGCAGGTCGATGCCGAGCCCGCCGCCGCGCGCCCTCCCCGCCCCCGGGTCCGTACCCATTCCCGTCCCTCCCGTTCCTCCCGTCGGTCCGTCGCGGTCGCCTCGTCGCGTCGCGCCGCGCCGCGCCGGGCCAAGCCGGCACGAAAAGTGGCCCAAGATCCCGGACGCCGAATGGACCCTACTCCTGGGCTGCTCCGTCCCTAGGCTCGTCCTCATGACGACGACACAGAACGACGCGCCGACCGCAGCCACCGTCACCGAGTACGCGCCCGAGGAGCCCGCCCGACTGCGGTGGGGGACGCACTCCCCCGAGGTCTTCAAGACGATGATCAAGCTGACCGCGGCCTCCGCGAAGGGCGTGGACCCCGTCGTGCTGGAGCTGGTGAAGATCAGGGCCTCCCAGCTCAACCAGTGCGCGGTCTGCCTCGACATGCACGCCAAGGACGCCCTGGTCGCCGGGGAGACCCCGGAGCGGCTGGTCCAGCTGAGCGCCTGGCGGGAGTCGCGGCACTTCTACACGGAGAAGGAGTTGGCGGCGCTGGAACTGGCCGAGGCGGTCACCGACCTCCGGGACGGCGTGCCGGACGAGGTGTTCGCGAAGGCCGCGGCCCATTTCGAGGAGGTCGAGCTGTCCCAGCTGATCGCGTCCATCGCCGTGATCAACACCTGGAACCGACTCAACGTCACCGCTCGGGTGGCGCCCGGCCACTACACGCCCGGCCAGTACAAGGGTGTCTGAGGTGGCGACGACGCAGCGCCCGGTGGACGTCTTCCGGGCCCTCCACCACGGCCGCTCCCCCGACGACCCGCTGGTCCTCCCGGGCCCCTGGGACGCGGCCAGCGCCCGGGCCCTGGTCACCGCGGGCTTCCCGGCGCTGGCCACCCCCAGCGCCGGGATCGCGGCGAGCCTCGGTTACGAGGACGGCAGCACCCCGCCCGCCGAGATGTTCGCGGCGGTGGCCCGGATCGTCCGCGCGGTACGGCCCCTGGGTGCTCCGCCCGTCTCGGCGGACGTCGAGGGCGGCTACGGACTGCCGCCCGCCGAGCTGGTCGAACGGCTCCTGGAGACCGGGGTCGTGGGCTGCAACCTGGAGGACACCGGCCCGGACGGCACCCTCAGGGACCCCCGGCAGCACGCCGACTGGCTGGCCGAGGTCCGGGCGGCGGCGGGCGACCGGCTGTTCCTCAACGCCCGGGTGGACACCTTCGTCCGGGGCGTCCGGGACCCCGCGGCGGCGGTGGACCGGGCCCGGGCGTACGTCGCGGCCGGCGCGGACTGCGTGTACCCGATCCTGGCCCCCCGCTCGGCGATTGCAGTGCTGCGGGCGGGTGTTGACGGACCGTTGAACGTGGTCGCGGAGGTCAGCGGCCCCGCTCACGCCCTGCGGGGGTCGCTGCGGGAGCTGGGCGGACTCGGCGCCACCCGGATCACCTTCGGTCCGGGGCTGCTGCACCGGGCGACCGCCGCGCTGGGCGACCTGGCGACGCAGCTGCGCTGACCGGGGAGGGGTTGGGGTCGGGCTGCGGCGCGCGGGGCGTGGGAGTCTGGAGGTGCCCCTGATCCGCTGCTGCCCGGAGAGGACCCCATGAGTACCACCCTCATCACCCGTATCGGCTCCCTCGTCACCAACGACCCCGGCGCGGGCGACGGGTCCCCGCTGGGGCTGCTCCGGGACGCCGCCGTCGTGATCGAGGGCGAGCGGATCGCCTGGGTGGGTCCCGCCGACCGGGCGCCGGACGCCGACGAGGTGTACGACGCGCAGGGCCGGGCCGGCCTCCCCGGGTTCGTGGACTCCCACTCCCACCTGGTGTTCGCCGGGGACCGCACCGAGGAGTTCGCCGCCCGGATGTCGGGCCGCCCGTACGCCGCCGGCGGCATCCGCACCACGGTCGCGGCGACCCGGGCCGCCACCGACGCGGAGTTGGAGGCCAACCTCGTCCGGTACCTGGGCGAGGCGCTGCGGCAGGGGACGACGACCTTCGAGACCAAGTCCGGGTACGGGCTGACCGTCGCCGACGAGGAGCGGGCCCTGCGGATCGCCGCCCGCCACACCGACGAGGTCACCTACCTCGGCGCCCATGTCGTGGCGCCCGAGTACGCGGACGACCCGGCGGCCTACGTCGCGTTGGTCACCGGTCCGATGCTGGACGCCTGCGCCCCGCACGCCCGTTGGGTGGACGTGTTCTGCGAACGGGGCGCCTTCGACGCGGACCAGGCCCGGGCCGTACTGACGGCCGGCGCCGCCCGGGGGCTCGTTCCCCGGGTGCACGCCAACCAGCTCGGCCACGGGCCCGGGGTGCAGCTCGCGGTGGAAGCCGGCGCGGCCAGCGCGGACCACTGCACGTACCTCAGCGAGGCGGACGTGGCCGCGCTCGCGGCGGGCGACACGGTGGCGACGCTGCTGCCGGGCGCGGAGTTCTCCACCCGCGCCGAGTGGCCGGACGCCCGGCGGCTGTGGGACGCGGGGGTCACCGTGGCGCTGTCCACGGACTGCAACCCCGGCTCCTCGTTCACCTCGTCCGTGCCGTTCTGCATCGCCCTCGCCGTGCGGGACATGGGCCTGACCCCAAACGAGGCGGTGTGGGCGGCGACCGCGGGGGGCGCGCGGGCGCTACGGCGCGAGGACGTGGGACGGATCGCGCCGGGGGCGTACGCGGATCTGCTGCTCCTCGACGCGCCCAGCCACGTCCATCTGGCGTACCGGCCGGGGGTGCCGCTGGTCTCCCGGGTGTGGCGGCGCGGCACCCGGGAGGTCTGAACACGGCACGGGCCCGGGCCGGGAAGCGGCGCGGGCGGTGCCGTCCGGCGGACAGCGGCGCACTCCGCTGCCCGCCGGACGGCACCGCTCGGGCGACGACGACCGTCCTGCCGACGGCCCGTGGTCCGGCCCCGCCGTGGCCTACCCCTCGACGGTGAGCCCCTTGCGCAGGCGGCCCAGGGTCCGGGAGAGCAGTCGGGAGACGTGCATCTGGGAGATGCCCAGTTCCTCACCGATCTCCGACTGGGTCATGTTCGCCACGAACCTCAGCGAGAGGATCTGCCGGTCGCGCTGCGGGAGCCCGGCGATCAGCGGCTTCAGGGACTCGATGTACTCGATGCCTTCGAGTCCGTGGTCCTCGTAGCCGATCCGGTCGGTGAGCGCGCTCTCCGAGTCGTCCTCCTCGGGCTGGGCGTCCAGCGAGCTGGCCGTGTAGGCGTTGGCCGCGGCCATGCCCTCGACGACCTCGTCGCGGGACAGCTCCAGGTGCGCCGCGAGTTCGGCGACGGTGGGTGCGCGGTCGAGGCGCTGCGCCAGTTCGTCGCCGGCCTTGGCGAGGTCGAGCCGGAGCTCCTGGAGCCGGCGCGGCACCCGGACCGACCAGCTGGTGTCCCGGAAGAAACGCTTGATCTCGCCGACGATGGTCGGCATCGCGAAGGTGGGGAACTCCACTCCGCGGCTCAGCTCGAAGCGGTCGATCGCCTTGATCAGACCGATCGTGCCGACCTGGACGATGTCCTCCATCGGCTCGCTGCGGGTGCGGAAGCGCGAGGCGGCGAACTTCACCAGGGCGAGGTTCAGCTCGACCAGGGTGTTGCGGACGTAGGCGTGTTCGTGGGTGCCCTCTTCGAGGGTCTCCAGCCGGGCGAACAAGGTCTTCGACAGCGCCCGTGCGTCGGACGGGGCGACCTCGTCGAACGGGGGGATCGGCGGGAGGTCCGCCAGGGTGTCGGGCCGCACGTCGGTGGGCCGGTCGGCGACGGCGACGGGCGCCTGCCGCGTGTCGACGGGGGGTCCATCGGGTGTTGCGGTGTCGTCGGGAACTGCGGGACGGGATGCCGACGCCGCTTCGAGGGGCTGCGATACGTCGAGCCGGGGTGACATGTCGTCCTCCATCGTGTCCGGGCATGAGGCTGCCGGGGCCGTGCGATCCTGCGGTCTGGCTTGCCTCCGTGCCGGCCGTTTCGAGTGCGGTCTCTACTAGCCCTACCCGCTTTGTTGAATCACTTGCAAGTTTTCTTAGATTCGCAAATGTCCCTTTTGTTGCGGTTGTTCGGGTGTTCCGTGCGTCGCGTAGGGCGTACTGTGCAAGGGCGTCACCCCCTCACACCCACCCCCATCCCCAAGGGCCCGCACGCAGCACGGAGGGCCCGAAAGAGAGAGACGGCATGGACCGCGGGACGGTCGGCAGCGCGCATACGAACCGCCTTCTGGTGGACGTGCACACGCACGGATCGAGCGCAGTCGTGACCCCGGCGGGTGAGCTTGACCACCACACCGCCGAACTGCTCCAGGAACCCCTCGACGCCTTCGTCGACGAGGGCGTCACCCGCCTCGTCGTGGACTGCTCCCGCCTGGAGTTCTGCGACTCGACGGGGCTGAACGTCCTCCTCGGCGCCCGGCTCAGGGCCGAGGCCGCCGGCGGCGGAGTGCACCTCGCCGGCATGCTGCCCGTGGTGGCGAGGGTGTTCGAGATCACCGGAGCCGATGCCGTGTTCACGGTGCACGCGACCGTGGACGACGCACTGCGCGAATGACCGCACGGGTCTGCGTCGACCCCGGTCCCGTGCCCCCCTCCCCCACCCCCGCTCCGGGCACTTCCCACGTGAAGTTGCCGGAGTCACACCCGGCATGACCATGTGGGCGGGAAAAGTGGGTGTTCTCACGGATACGCCGGGCAGGAGACCACTCGGCCCCGGACGCCACACGCGCAGACGGGGCGGGATCGTACGGTAGGCCCGCCACCCGGCCGGATCATGTGGGAACTTGGGAACTTGGCACATGCTGCAACTGGTGAACCGGTGAATCGGTGAGGTGAAGCGCTGATGAGCACCACCCGGCCCCGTCCGCCGGGCGACCGCGGCCCGGAGCCACGGAACTCCGTGTCCGGTACCGCCCCGGCCCCGGCGCCCTCCGGCGCGCCCGCACCGAGCACCTCGGACGCGGGCGCCCCCGGTCTGCGCCGGGTCGCCCTGCGCGACGCCCCCGGGGTCGTACCGCTGGCCCGGGACTTCGCCCGACAGGCCCTCTACGACTGGGGGTGGCTCCCCGCCTCGGGCGCCGACCGGCGGGCCGCCGCCGAGGACGTGCTCCTCGTCGTCTCGGAGTTGGTCACCAACGCGTGCCTGCACGCCGGGGGGCCCGAAGAGATGACGATCTGTCACCGGGGCAAGGTGCTGCGGGTCGAGGTGGTCGACCGGGGCAGCGGGGCACCCGCGCCGCGCACCCCGCACCGCGCCGGACGGCCCGGCGGACACGGCATGTTCATCGTCCAACGGCTCTGCCTGGACTGGGGCGTGGTCCGCACCCCCGGCGTCTCCGGCAAGACCGTGTGGGCGGAACTCGGCGCACCTGGCTGACCCGCCGCCGCCCGAGAACGCCTCCGAGAACGCCTCCGGGGGCGTGACCGCGACCCGATGGGTCCCGGTCACGCCCCCGGAGGAACGTCGTGCGCCGCGCGCCCTACCGCACGCCGCCCAGCAAGGTCTTGACCTGCCTGCGGTACAGGAAGAAGCCCACGCCGGCGAGGATCGCGAGCGTCGCCTCCAGGGCGACGATCCCGGACTTGTTGAGGTCGACCCCGGCGATCGACAGCAGGCCGGTGGTGCAGTCGCCCGCGGTCACCGCGAGGAACCAGACGCCCATCATCTGGGAGCCGTACTTCTCCGGCGCCATCTTCGTGGTGACCGACAGGCCGACCGGGGACAGGCACAGCTCGCCCAGCGTCTGCGCGAAGTAGATGGCGACCATCCACCACACGGCGACCTTCGTCCCGTCCCCCGACATGGTCAGCGGGATCAGGAAGACCAGGAACGACGCGCCGACCAGGAGCAGTGCCGACGAGAACTTGACGACCGTACTGGGCTCCTTGCCCATCCGGTTCAACGCCAGCCACAACCAGGCGAGGACCGGGGCCAGCGCCATCACCAGCACCGGGTTGATCGACTGGAACCAGGAGACGGGGAAGTCGAAGCCGAGGACCGTGGTGTTGGTGGACTCGCTCGCGAACAGCGCCAGCGTCGAGCCGCCCTGGTCGTAGATCATCCAGAACACCGCGGCGGCCGCGAAGAACCAGATGAATCCGGTCATCCGGGACTGCTCGGTCGCGGACAGGTCCTTGTCCCGCTTGATCCGGGTGAGGACCACGATCGGGATGATCAGACCGGCGAGGGTGATCGGGACCAGCGCCCAGTTCAGGGTGTACAGGCCCGCACCGCCCACGACGCCGTAGAAGACGACGGCGATCGCGAGGAAGATCAGACCCTTGCGCAGGGTCGACCGGCGCTCGACGTCCGTCAGCGGCGTCGGCACCACGCTGGAGCGCGCGCTCAGGTGACGGGTGCCCAGCAGGAACTGGATCAGGCCGATGGCCATGCCCAGCGCGGCGAGCGCGAAGCCGAGGTGCCAGTTCACGCTCTCGCCGATGGTGCCGATGATCAGCGGAGCGGCGAAGGCACCCAGGTTGATGCCCATGTAGAAGACCGTGAAGCCGCCGTCCCGACGGGGGTCTTCCGGGCCGTCGTACAGATGGCCGACCATCGTGGAGATGTTGGCCTTCAGCAGCCCGGAACCGATCGCGACGAGCGCCAGCCCGGCGAAGAACGGGGCCTGGCCCGGCAGCGCCAGGGTGATGTGCCCGGCCATGATCACCGAGGCGGCGACGGCGACGGTCTTGCGGGGACCCCAGACGCGGTCACCGAACCAGCCGCCGGGCATGGCGAGGAGGTACACCATCGCCAGGTAGATCGAGTAGATCGCGGTCGCGGTGGTCGCACTGAGGTTCAGACCTCCGGGTGCGACCAGGTACAGCGGGAGCAGGGCCCTCATGCCGTAGAAGCTGAAGCGCTCCCACATCTCGGTCATGAACAGGGTGGCCAGGCCACGGGGGTGGCCGAAGAAGGTCTTCTCACCGGGGATGCCGGGTGATTCCTTCGTCAGGCTGGACGCCATGGGTCGATCCTTGGTGTTCGGGACGCGCGGCGTGGAACGGGAGCGCGCCCGGTGGGGGGCTGGCCGGCACCGGCGCCGCACCGCCCACCCTTACGCCCAAGGGGGGATCCGTTCCGGCGTCCGGACGGGCCGGCGGGAACGAAGGGCGGGAGACACCGGGAGCCACGCCCCGCGCGCGCTCTCGCACCGGGGCCCGGCCACAGGTCATTCCTTTCGAGGCCGACGGGCGGTCGGCCCGCACGACGAAGGACCCCGGGCGCGCCATAGCGGCCACGGGGTCCTCGGTACGTGCTACAGGCGTTCTCACACCATACGACACGACTTGCGGGAATTCGGAAGCCTATGCCCACACCTGAGAGATGGAACACAGGGACGCATGCCCTATCGACACGCATTCAAAGGTCCGAGCCAGAGTGCCACCCCACACCCGCAGGGCCGAAATCCCGGGCCGTCCCCGACTCCCGGCGTCTCCCTGGGCGGCCCCCCACCGGACTACCATCGGGTCATGACCCGTGTACTGCTCGCCGAGGACGACGCGTCCATCTCGGAGCCGCTGGCCCGCGCCCTGCGCCGGGAGGGTTACGAGGTCGAAGTGCGTGAGGACGGACCCACCGCGCTGGAAGCCGGCATGCAGGGCAGCGTCGACCTGGTCGTCCTGGACCTGGGGCTCCCCGGGATGGACGGACTGGAAGTCGCCCGACGGCTGCGGGCGGAGGGGCACACGGTGCCGATCCTGATCCTGACCGCGCGGGCCGACGAGGTGGACACCGTGGTCGGGCTCGACGCGGGCGCGGACGACTACGTCACCAAGCCGTTCCGGCTCGCCGAGTTGCTGGCCCGGGTCCGGGCGCTGCTGCGGCGGGGCGCCGCCGAGCCCCAGCAGCCGCCGTCCACGCACGGGGTGCGGATCGACGTCGAGTCGCACCGGGCGTGGATGGGGGAGGAGGAGCTCCAGCTCACGGCGAAGGAGTTCGACCTGCTGCGGGTGCTGGTGCGGGACGCGGGGCGGGTCGTCACCCGGGACCAGTTGATGCGGGAGGTCTGGGACACGACGTGGTGGTCCTCCACGAAGACGTTGGACATGCACATCTCTTGGCTGCGCAAGAAGCTGGGCGATGACGCGGCGAATCCGCGGTACATCGCGACGGTTCGGGGGGTCGGGTTCCGCTTCGAAAAGAACTGACCGCTACCCGCGGCGGGGCCCTTACGACCACCTGCCGTGCGCTGTCGTTTCGCGCAGTTCCCCGCGCCCCTGATCCAGGTGCGTCCACCTGCGGTGCGCTGTCCCGTGCGGGTGCGCGGTGGTCTTGCGCAGTTCCCCGCGCCCCTATCGGGCCCGTTCAGCCTCGGGTGCGCTGTCCTGTGCGGGTGCGCTGTTGGGCCCGTTCAGCCTCGGGTGCGTTGCCCTGTGGCCGCAGGGGAAGGCGGACCTCCGCGCAAACCGTGCCCCTTCAGGGGCGCGGGGAACTGCGCGAAACCACGGCGTACCCGAGCCGGACAACGCGCGTGCAGCGGAACGCACCCGAGCCCGACAGCGCACCGCCAGGTGAACGCACCTCGATAGGGGCGCGGGGAACTGCGCAGAACAACCGCGCACCCGCACGGGACAGTGCACCGCAGGTGGACGTACGGGAAGGGGCAACCACTACGTTACGAGCATGCGCAGAAGGCTGATCCACTCCACCCTCGCGGTCGTCCTCGTGGTCATCGCCGTATTCGGAGTCTCCCTGGTCATCGTGGAGACCCGAACGATCAGCGACAGCGCCCAGGAACGCGTCCGAGCCGAAGCGATCCAGCTCGCGAGCATCGTGGACAGCCGCCTCCTCGGCGACCAACGCATCACCAGCGCCGCCCTCAGCGCCCAGGTCGGCTCCGGCCGCTACGCCCGCATCGACATCCCGGAGCAGGGCATCGTGGAGATCGGCGAGCCCCCCACGGGCGACGTGATCACCGAGACCGCCCACGGGGAACAGGGCGAGACGGTCACCGTCAAGGAGTCCCGCTCCGCGGTGACCCGCGAGGTGGGCCGCACCCTGGTGATCATCGCCGGGGTCGCCCTGCTCGCGATCGTCGCCGCCGTCCTGCTCGCCGTGCGCCAGGCCAACCGTCTGACCTCCCCGTTCACGGACCTCGCGGAGACCGCCGAGCGCCTGGGCTCGGGCGACCCGCGCCCCCGGCACCGCCGCTACGGCGTCCCCGAGCTGGACCGGGTCGCCGACGTGCTGGACTCCAGCGCGGAACGCATCGCCCGGATGCTGACCGCCGAGCGCCGTCTCGCGGCCGACGCCTCCCACCAGCTACGGACCCCGCTGACCGCGTTGTCGATGCGGTTGGAGGAGATCACCGTCACCGACGACCTGACCACGGCCCGTGACGAGGCGTCCATCGCCCTGGCCCAGGTGGAACGCCTCACCGATGTGGTGGAGCGCCTGCTCACCAACTCCCGCGACCCCCGTACGGGCTCCGCCGTCTCCTTCGAGCTGGACGAGGTGATCACCCAGCAGCTCGCCGAGTGGCGTCCCGCGTACCGGAGCGAGGGCCGGGCGGTCGTCAGCTCCGGCAAGCGGCACCTGCGGGCGGTGGGCACCCCCGGCGCGGTCGCCCAGGTGCTCGCCGCGCTGATCGAGAACTCCCTGGTGCACGGCGGGGGCACGGTGGCCCTGCGGACCAGGGTCACCGGCAACCAGGCGGTCATCGAGGTGACGGACGAGGGCCCGGGCGTCCCGGCGCACCTCGGCTCGCGCATCTTCGAGCGGACGATCAGCGGCCACAACTCCACCGGGATCGGCCTCGCGGTCGCCCGCGACCTCGCCGAGGCGGACGGCGGACGTCTGGAGATGCTCCAGCTCAGGCCGCCGGTGTTCGGGCTGTTCCTGTCCCGGAGCCAGGTCGCCCGGCCGTCGCGGGGCGGCGACAAGCAGGTCAGATGAGCTACCGCGTCCGCTGGCCGGACAGCGGGGTCGCGCCGGCGCCGCGGACGCCGCCCGCCGCTCGGGGGTCCGGCACCGGCTGCTCCTCAAGGAAACGTTCCGCCGCGGTGACCGCGGAAGCCGTCGGCAGGGCGCGGAACACCCAGGTGCGGTACGACCAGAAGCGGAACAGGGTCGCGACGCCGATGCCGAAGAACTTGAAGAAGTTGCTCTGCAACGGGGTGTCCCAGCCGAAGCCGTAGGTCGCCGCGTAGAGCACGCCGTTCTCGATGACCAGCCCGATCGCGCTGAACAGCAGGAACAGGCTCATCTCCCGGGTGCGCCCGCTCTTGTCGCGGTCACGGTAGGTGAAGTACCGGAACCCCAGGTAGTTGAAGGCGATGGCGACGATCGTCGCGATGATGCCGGCGCGCACCACGGGCAGGTCGGACACCGCACGCACCAGGTTGAAGACGAGCAGGTTGACGACGATGCCGGCGCCGCCGACCGCGCCGAACTTCAACAACTCGCGCCGCAGGCGTTCCACGCGTCGCCACAACGAACCCTCCGACCGCGCCGGGGCCCCCGTACCACCGTTGGTCATGGTGCCGCCCAGTCCCCGCTCAGTCGGTCGCGCAGTCGCATTCGTCAACCCCACCATGCTAACCAGCTCCCTTCCGACCCGCCCGTGGGCATCCGTTTCGGCCACGCGGATACCCTGGGGGCGTGACATTCCCGGTAGTCGGCATGGTCGGCGGGGGCCAGCTCGCGCGCATGACCCACGAAGCAGGCATCCCGCTCGGCATCAGGTTCAAGCTCCTCAGCGACACCCCGCAGGATTCCGCGGCCCAAGTCGTCGGCGACGTCGTCATCGGCGACTACCGCGACCTGGACACCCTGCGGGACTTCGCACGCGGTTGTGACGTGATCACCTTCGACCACGAGCACGTGCCCACCGAGCACCTACGGGCCCTGGAGGCGGACGGCATCCCCGTGCGCCCCGGCCCGGACGCGCTGGTGCACGCGCAGGACAAGGGGGTCATGCGCGCCCGGCTCACCGAGATCGGCGTGCCCTGCCCCCGGCACCGCATCGTCGCGGACCCCGCGGACGTGGTGGCCTTCGCCGCGCAGGGCGCCACGGCGGACTCCCCCGACGGCTTCCCCGTGGTGCTGAAGACGGTGCGCGGCGGCTACGACGGCAAGGGCGTGTGGGTGGTCCGCAGCGCCGAGGAGGCCGCGGAGCCGTTCCGTGCCGGGGTGCCGGTGCTGGCCGAGGAGAAGGTCGACTTCGTCCGGGAGCTGGCCGCGAACGTGGTGCGCTCCCCGCACGGCCAGGCCGTCGCCTACCCGGTGGTGGAGTCCCGGCAGGTCGACGGGGTCTGTGACACGGTCATCGCCCCCGCGCCCGATCTGGAGCCCGAGCTCGCCCTGCACGCCGAGGAGATGGCGCTGCGGATCGCCAAGGAGCTGGAGGTGGTCGGGCACCTCGCGGTGGAGCTGTTCGAGACCGCCGACGGCCGGGTCCTCGTCAACGAACTGGCGATGCGGCCCCACAACTCCGGGCACTGGACCCAGGACGGCGCGATCACCTCCCAGTTCGCGAACCACGTCCGCGCCGTGCTCGACCTCCCGCTCGGCGACCCGCGCCCGCGCGCGCCCTGGACGGTCATGTGCAACGTCCTCGGCGGCGACTACCCGGACATGTACTCCGCGTACCTGCACTGCATGGCCCGCGACCCGGGCCTGAAGATCCACATGTACGGCAAGGACGTGAAGCCCGGCCGCAAGGTCGGTCACGTCAACACCTACGGCGACGAGCTGGCCGACGTACTGGAACGCGCCCGTCACGCAGCCGGCTACCTCAGAGGAACGATCACCGAATGACCCCGTCGTCGCCCGCCGCCACGCTCAGCCGCCCGTCCACCGCCCCGCTCGTGGGCATCGTGATGGGCTCCGACTCGGACTGGCCCGTCATGGAGGCCGCCGCCCAGGCCCTCGACGAGTTCGAGATCCCCTACGAGGTCGGTGTGGTCTCCGCGCACCGGATGCCCCACGAGATGATCGCGTACGGCGAGCAGGCGGCGGACCGCGGACTGAAGGCGATCATCGCCGGTGCGGGCGGCGCCGCCCACCTGCCGGGCATGCTGGCCTCCGTGACCCCGCTGCCGGTCATCGGCGTGCCCGTTCCGCTGAAGTACCTGGACGGCATGGACAGCCTGCTCTCCATCGTCCAGATGCCCGCCGGGGTGCCCGTCGCGACGGTGTCCGTCGGGGGCGCCCGCAACGCCGGGCTGCTCGCGGCCCGCACCCTCGCCGCGCACGACGAGGAACTCCTCGCCCGCATGCGGGAGTTCCAGCAGCAGCTGAACGACCAGGCCACCGAGAAGGGCAAGCGGCTGCGGGCCAAGGTCGAGGGCGGGGCCACCGGCGGCTTCGGCTTCGCGGGCAACAAGTGACCGCCCCGCGCCCCACCGGCGGCGCGGAGGACCGGGCCCGGGCGCTGGAGGAGGCCCGGGCCCTGCTGGCGGACTTCCCCGTGGTGGACGGTCACAACGACCTGCCGTGGGCGCTGCGCGAGCAGGTCCGCTACGAGTTCGCCGCGCGGGACCTCGCCGCCGACCAGAGCGCCCATCTGCACACCGACCTCGCCCGGCTGCGAGCCGGCGGGGTCGGCGCCCAGTACTGGTCCGTGTACGTCCGCACCGACCTCACCGGCGACTCCGCGGTCAGCGCCACGCTCGAACAGATCGACTGCGTACGCCAACTGATGGACCGTCACCCGGCGGACCTGGCTCCGGCGAGCACCGCGGCCGATCTGGAGCGGGCCCGCCGCGAGGGGCGGATCGCCTCCCTCATGGGGGCGGAGGGCGGCCACTCCATCAACAGTTCGCTCGCCACCCTGCGGGCCCTGTACGCGCTGGGCGTGCGGTACCTGACGCTCACCCACAACGACAACGTGCCCTGGGCCGACTCGGCCACGGACGTTCCCGCGGCGGGCGGCCTCACGGAGTTCGGGCGGGAGGTGGTCCGCGAGATGAACCGCCTGGGGATGCTGGTGGACCTCTCGCACGTGGCGGCGACGACCATGCGCGACGCGCTCGACACCAGCGTCGCGCCGGTGATCTTCTCCCACTCCTCGGCGCGGGCCGTCTGCGACCACCCCCGCAACGTCCCCGACGACGTCCTGGAGCGGCTGCCCGCGAACGGGGGCGTGGCGATGGTGACCTTCGTGCCGAAGTTCGTCCTCCCGGCCGCCGTCGCGTGGACGGCCGCCGCCGACGAGAACCTGCGGGCGCACGGCTTCCACCACCTGGACACCTCCCCGGAGGCGATGCGGGCGCACCGCGCGTTCGAGGCGGAGCGGCCCCGGCCCGTGGCGCGGGTCGCGGACGTCGCGGACCACCTCGACCACATGCGGGAGGTCGCGGGCGTCGACCACCTCGGCATCGGCGGCGACTACGACGGCACGGCGTTCACGCCGGACGGCCTCTCCGACGTGTCCGGCTATCCGAACCTGATCGCGGAGCTGCGGCTGCGGGGGTGGTCCCGGGGGGACCTCGCGAAGCTGACGTGGTCCAACTCCGTGCGGGTCCTGGCGGACGGCGAGGCGGTCGGGCGGGACCTGGCGGTGCGGCGGGCCCCGTCGACCGCGACCCTCCAGGACCTGGACGGCCCGTAGACGTTCGGACCAGGTGCGCGTACGGAGCGGGGGCACTCCCTTGCCGTTTCCCCCCTGCGCTGCAACGCTGGGAAACGCCCCCGCCCACCCGCCCCTTGCGAGTTTTCCATGATCACTGCGGATGACTACGTCGGCCGGGACTTCGCGTGGTTCGGCATCGGGCAGCACCTCGGTTCCGGGGCCGACGCCGAGGTCTTCCTCTGTCGGCACGCTCCGACGCGGCGCTCCTACGTCATGCGATTACCGGCCGCGGAAGACGCGCTGTGGGAGCGGGACACCCCCCTGCTGCCGCCGGTGAACGCCTTGATCGAGCACCCCAACGCCCGCGGGTCCGCCGTGGCGAACGACCTCTACGACGACCTCGAAATCAGCGTGGACGGGCAGCGGGTGGCCTTCTCCACCGTTCAGCTCTACGGAGTGCGAGAGGACCGCTACCTCCTCCCGGCCAGCAACACCCACCAGAGGAAAGGGGCCCTCTCCTTCGAAAGGGTCCTGGACGTTCCCGCCGCCCTGACGAGGACGACGCTGTTCTGGGAGAGGGTCCAGCACCTGCTCGCGGCGGACTGCCACTTCCTGGGCAGCGGGCACCTCAGCGAGACCGGGTGGCTCCACCGCTGGGGAGCGCTGCTGCCCCGCAATCCCGCACTCGCGGACGCCCTCGACCTCAGCGAACTCCCGCCCCGTGTGCGGTCGTTGCTCGCGCTTCGCCCGACGGACGGGTTGCCCGTCGGGCCGCAACTGGACGAATCCGCAGTCCTGCGGATCATGTACGGGGTCCTGGCCGGCACGTTCACCCCGGACGATGTCAAGGCCTCGCTGTCGTGTCCGTTCTTCCGGATGAACATCACCGTGCACGACCTCGTCTACGTGCTCGCGCTGTACCGGCTCTACCAACCGGTGGACTGGATCGAATCGCCCTCGACCTGGCTGGGGCCCCATCACGCGGAGACCCTGCTGGCCCTCCTCGACGGCCTCTCCCGCCAGCCCCTCGACCTCCGCGCCGACCGCTCGGAGTTCGAACGGACCGATCCCCCCGACCGCGCAGCACTGGAGCAGTACCCCCTCGTCCTGCAAGACGCGGCCGGGTCGAGGCAGGAGTACGTCGCACTGGAGAGGACGCGGACGTGAGTTTCTTCTGGTACGTGTCCCGCTCCAAGCTGGAACTCCTTACCGAGCAGTACGACAAGAGCGTCCTGGATTCCTTCCGTGGACTCGCCCTGAAGTTCAAGACCCCCGTCGCCGAAGCCGAACTCCGCTTCACCAACGCCGGCCCGGGCCTGGTGAGCGAGGTGCGCCGGGTGGAGAAGCGGATCGTGCAGGACACGGCCCCGTTGGACTTCGAATGCCTGAGCACCGAGGAGGCGCAGCTGCCGCCCTTCTTCCTCTTCGACACGCCTGCCGCGCGGCTGGTGGAGGAGCGGGGGTTCTGGGTGGCCGGTCACGTCGGCGGGGCCGCCCTCGTACTCGTGGGTGCGGCCCGTCACGCCACCGGAGCGTTCAGCTCGCCCAGCGCGCTCAGCCCCAGTGTCGATCCGCTCCGGGCCATCACGGAGAAGGCGGAAGGCGACTCCGCCCGCGTCGGCGCGGACCTCGGCGGGGCGTCCTCGTACGCGTGGCAGGCGATCATGCGGACCAACGGTCAGAACAAGATCCCGTTGCCCACCGTGCGGGGCATCGCGGTCACCGTGGCCGTGGTCGAAGCGCAACGGCAGCAGATCAGACGTGCCGGCATCCCAGGAATCCAACGCCTGGTGATCGGCACCCCCCTGCACATAGAACAAACCTGACCCCGCAAGGCCGCAGCCCGAGGGCTTACGCCGTGGGGCGCCCCATCGCCCGGAACACCCACCCCGCAGAACGCCACACCGCAGGGTCCAACGCATTGCGCCCGTCCAGCACCACCCGCTCCCGGGCGACCGCCCCCAGCACCGCAGGGTCCAACTCGCGGAACTCCCGCCACTCCGTGAGGTGCAGCACCACGTCCGCCCCGCGCACCGCGTCCACCGCGGTCTGCGCGTAGCCGAGCGTCGGGAACAGCCGCCGCGCGTTGTCCATGCCCTTCGGGTCGTACACGGTCACCTGACCGCCCTGGAGGTGGATCTGCCCGGCGACGTTCAACGCCGGCGAGTCCCGTACGTCGTCCGAGTCGGGCTTGAACGTGGCGCCCAGCACCGCCACCCGGCGCCCGAGGAACGACCCGCCGCCCAGCGCTTCGCGGGCCATCTCCACCATCTGGCCGCGCCGCCGCATGTTGATGGAGTCGATCTCGCGCAGGAACGTCAACGCCTGGTCGGCGCCCAGCTCGCCGGCGCGCGCCATGAACGCCCGGATGTCCTTGGGCAGGCAGCCGCCGCCGAACCCGATCCCGGCCCGCAGGAACTTGTTGCCGATCCGCTCGTCGTAGCCGATGGCCTCGGCGAGCTTGACGACGTCCCCGCCGGCGGCCTCGCAGACCTCCGCCATCGCGTTGATGAAGGAGATCTTCGTCGCGAGGAACGAGTTCGCGGCGGTCTTCACCAACTCGGCGGTGGGGAAGTCCGTCACGACGAAGGGCGCCCCCTCCCCGATGGGGACGGCGTACACCTCGCGCAGCAGCTTCTCGGCGGACGCGCTGCGCACCCCGGCGACGATCCGGTCCGGGTGCAGGGTGTCCCCGACGGCGAACCCCTCGCGCAGGAACTCCGGGTTCCAGGCCAGTTCGGCGCCGTCCCCGGCGGGCGCCAGTTCGGCGAGCAGGGCGGCGAGCCGGTCCGCGCTGCCCACCGGAACGGTCGACTTGCCGACCACCAGGCAGGGCCGTTCCAGGTGTCGGGCGAGCGAGGCGAAGGCGGAGTCGACGTACGACATGTCGCAGGCGTACTCGCCGTGCTTCTGCGGGGTGTTGACGCAGACGAAGTGCACGTCGCCGAAGGCGGCGACCTCCGCCCAGTCCATGGTGAACCGCAGCCGCCCGGTGGACCCCTCGATGCCGGCGACGTGCTTGCGCAGCAGCTCCTCCAGACCCGGCTCGTACATCGGTACGCGTCCCTCGCCGAGGAGGGCGATCTTCTCGGGGACGACGTCGAGACCCAGGACCTCGAAGCCCAGCTCCGCCATGGCGGCGGCATGGGTGGCACCGAGGTACCCGGTGCCGATCACGGTGATCTTGAGGGGGGCCATGAGTGCTCCGGTACGTAGCGAAGGTCGTGGTCTGCGGCGATCCGGGGTGCCGGTCACGCCCGGCCGAGCATAGTGGGGCGACGGACGGGGCCGTCGTCCGCGTCGAGGTCACGCGGCGGACCGCCGGGACGACGTGTCGCCGAGGTCACCTGGTCCCCCCACCCCCGGGCCCCTAGAATTCGGGTTACTCGACGAGTTACTTAACGGTAGTTAGCAGACTGGGAGCGTGAACCGTGGCTGGCTCGGCAGACAACCCGGCATTCGACCTGTACCGGCCGTCCGAAGAGCACGACATGCTCCGCGAGACGGTCCGCGCGCTCGCGGCGGCCAAGATCACCCCCTTCGCCGCCGCGGTGGACGAGGAGGCCCGTTTCCCCCAGGAGGCGCTGGACGCGCTCGTCGCCTCCGATCTGCACGCGGTCCACGTACCGGAGGCATACGGCGGCGCCGGGGCGGACGCCCTCGCGACGGTGATCGTCATCGAGGAGGTCGCCCGCGCCTGCGCGTCGTCCTCCCTGATCCCGGCCGTCAACAAGCTCGGCTCGCTGCCGGTGATCCTGGCCGGCTCCGAGGAGCTCAAGCGGAAGTACCTCGGCCCCCTGGCCAAGGGCGACGCGATGTTCTCGTACTGCCTGTCCGAGCCGGACGCCGGTTCGGACGCGGCCGGCATGAAGACCCGGGCGGTCCGGGACGGCGACTCCTGGGTGTTGAACGGGGTGAAGCGCTGGATCACCAACGCGGGCGTGTCCGAGTACTACACGGTGATGGCGGTCACGGACCCCGAGCAGCGGACCCGCGGCATCTCGGCGTTCGTGGTGGAGAAGTCCGACGAGGGCGTCTCCTTCGGCGCCCCCGAGAGGAAGCTCGGCATCAAGGGCTCCCCCACCCGCGAGGTGTACCTCGACAACGTCCGCATCCCCGCCGACCGTCTGATCGGCGCGGAGGGCACCGGCTTCGCCACCGCGATGAAGACCCTGGACCACACGCGCATCACCATCGCCGCGCAGGCCCTCGGCATCGCCCAGGGCGCCCTGGACTACGCGAAGGACTACGTCCGCGAGCGCAAGCAGTTCGGCAAGCCGGTCGGTGACTTCCAGGGCGTCCAGTTCATGTTGGCGGACATGGCGATGAAGCTGGAGGCCGCCCGCCAACTCACCTACGCGGCGGCGGCCAAGTCGGAGCGGGTCGCCCTCGGCGGCACCGAGAACGAACTGACCTTCTTCGGCGCGGCGGCCAAGTGCTACGCCTCCGACGCGGCGATGGAGATCACCACGGACGCGGTGCAGCTCCTCGGCGGTTACGGCTACACCCGTGACTACCCGCTGGAGCGGATGATGCGGGACGCGAAGATCACCCAAATCTACGAGGGCACCAACCAGATCCAGCGCATCGTCATGGCCCGCAACCTTCCGTAAGGGGCTACGGAGGTCAGACCCGCACGATGACGCCCCTGCCGTTCGCGGCAGGGGCGCGCCCTCGCCGGTTCACCAGCAGGCGGTCACCCGTCCGTGGGTGGCACGACGAATCCTCGTGTCGGCCCCGGACGCGGACCCTCCGGGAACACGGCGGCCACGGAGGCCAACGCGTCAGCGGCCACCTCCCGGCGCGTCGCGGGATCGGCCGTGTCGTACACGCTCCAGTCCCCTGCCGTGTTCTCCGGGTCCCGTGGTGCGACCACTCCGGCGATTCCCAACCGCCGCAACACCGTGTCGACCTGTCGGGCCTGTTCAGCGTTCACGCTTCCTTCTTTCCCTCCGTCTGCGGCCAGCACGGCCACCGCCGCCGCCCGGTCAGTGCGAGGCGCACTTGCCCGGATTGATCGGACCACAGCCACCGGGCTTGGGCGTGTGGGAGCAGTTCGCCGCCACCGGGACCAGGAGCCTGGTCGGTCCCGTCCACAGCTCGCCGTCCACGGTGTGCCCCGCCTGCTCGATGACGGCCACCGTACGGGTGAGCGCGTGCTCGTCGTGCCGCTCGGCATCGGGACGCTCCGGCCAGTGGTGCACGAACCGCCCCAGGTGCTCGCACAACGGTGAAGGTGTTCAACGGTCCACGGCTGACGACCGTGCCGGTGGGGACGATCCCGATACGCACCTGAGGCAGGTGGGAGATCGAGGCGAGGTGGTCCATCTGGACGGCCATCGCCATGCGCGGAACCACGGCCCATCGCACGGCTTGTTCCGTCAGGAGGAACGTGAACCGCTTCGTCGTGTCGTAGAGGACCGCTTGCCGGTCCAGCTTCCTGGCGACCGTCTTGGTGGTGTCCACCGGGGAGTGACTGAGGCTGGCCTTGATGTAGTCGGGCGTGGCCAGGAGTCCGGTCACCATCGCGGGCAGGAAGTAACGAAGCACCGTCGCCTCGCCTTCGAGGCCGGCCAGCTCCGCTTGCCGCTTCTCCGGACCCCTACGCCAGGACGCCCGCTTCCCCTGCCACTCCGTATGGGCGAGGCGCGCGAGGGCGGTCGTCTCCATGACGAGCTCAGGAGGCGCCTCAAGGGCTCTGAGGATCAGTTCGACATCGACGAGTCCGGGCGTGGCCCGTCCGGTCTCGATGTTGCTGAGCTTGGTCTGCGAAAAATGGCAGCGGCGAGCGAGCCAGACCTGGGTGCGGCCGGCCCGCTCGCGCATGCTGCGGAGTGTTTCTGCCAGGTCTCCTTTTGACCGACCCAGCTGGCCGGGGTCAAGCGTCAAGACCCTTCACGTACTCCTCGAAACGGACTGCGTGCTCCAGGGCCGTGCGCTGCCACGCCCGGTAGGCCCCAACATCGCCTTCGTATGATTCACGGTTGATCGGGGTCCCGTCCGGGCGGAAGTTCAGGTGTGCGATGCGGACGTCATCGAACATCCACCAATCCTGCCCGGAGATCGGCAAGCTGAAATCGCTGTGTGTCACATCCAGGATACGGATGTCTTCACCGGCTGCGATGTTCCCGGGGATCCCCCAGGCGAACTGGTACCGCTGGTAGTCGGTGAGCGGCTGCTTCACGATGCGGACCCGGCCGATGCGCTTGCCGGATTCGACGTATCCGCGCACCCGTTCGTGCCAGCGGGCGTTGTGGTCGGCAGGCTTGTCCTCACCTCGCAGGAAGCGGGCCACGTTCTTCTGCTCGTTGGGCATGGTGTACGTGGGCTGCGCCTCGAACCGCCACGCTTCGCGCTCGAAGGCGTCGAAGAAGCGACGCCAGTCCTCACCATCCAAGAGCACGGACGGCCTCCCTCAGGACGTGTTCGGGGATCTCGACCAACCCTTCCCCGGCAGGCGGGGTGAACGCGTCGGACGCGTCGCCCTGGACGACGAACGACCCCCTCCTGGTCCGGTAGACGTTCGGGCAATCATCGTCGTCACAGGTGGGACCGGCCGTGTTGCCGGTAAGGCGGATCAGTTCCTCACGCGCCATGGTTTCCCTCCTCGAACGCAGGGCGTTGCCCTGCTGCCACGAGGACGGTAGGCCCATCTCGGACGGCCGGTCCATGGCGCGTCGCCGATATGCGCGTTGTCGGGTAGATGATCTTGGGGCCCGATTCACGCTTCCGGCGGGGGAGGGTCGGTTCGACTCGTCGAACCGCCGCCGCGGGGCCGGGTGACGCCCGCGGGGAGCATCACCAGGGCCGTGGTGCCGCCGGAGACCGAGGGGCGCAACTGGACGCGGATGCCGTGCCGCTGGGACAGCCGGCCGACCACGAACAGGCCCATGCGGCGGGAGACCGAGACGTCCACGGTCGGCGGGGCGGCCAGGCGTTCGTTGATCGCGTCCAGTGCTTCCGGGGAGAGACCGATGCCGGTGTCGTCGATCTCGATAAGCACCCGACCGTCCGACAGGGCGTGCCCGGTGACCTTGGCCCGGGTCTGCGGCGAGGAGAACGACGTGGCGTTCTCCAGGAGTTCGGCGAGCAGGTGCACCAGGTCGTTGACGACGCGCGCGGCGACCTCGGTGTCCGGCACCAACCACATCGCGATCCGCTCGTACTGTTCCACCTCGGAGGCCGCGGCGCGCAACACGTCGACCAGCGGCGCCGGACGGTTCCAGTAGCGGCCGGGCTCCTCACCCGCGAGGACCAGCAGGTTCTCCCCGTTGCGGCGCATGCGGGTCGCGAGGTGGTCCAGTTGGAACAGCGCGGCGAGTTGGCGGGGGTCGGCCTCGCGGGACTCCAGCGCGGAGATCAACGTGAGCTGGCGCCGGACCAGGTCCAGGCAGCGCCGTGAGAGGTTGGCGAGCATCGTGTTGAGGTTCCGGCGCAGGACGGCCTGGTCGACGGCCATCTGCACGGACGCGCGGTGCACCGAGTCCAGCGCCCGGGCCGCCTGCCCGACGTCGTCCCGGCTGTGGATGCCGACGGAACGCACGAAGCCGTCCACGTCGTCGGTTTCGGCCCGGGAGAGCTTCTCGGCCAGTTCGGGCAGCCGCTGCTCGGCCATCTCCTCGGCGGCTTCGCGCAGTTGCCGTAACGCGGTGGATCGTTTGAGCACCGTGGGGCGGACCTTCGTGGCCCGTAGCGTCGCCTCCTGCACCAGGTCGTTCGCCCGGGCCCGGGCCTCCTCCAGCTGGGCCGCGGCCTGGCGGGCGGCTGCCTGACGCACCAGCCGGGCCTCCCGCTCGGCGCTCTCCAGGTCCTCCCGGTGGCGCCCGGCCCGTGCGGCGGCCTCGGCCTGACGCCGTTGCTCCTGCTGCTCCTGCCGTTGCCGTTCCTCCCGCTCGGCCGCCTCCTGGGCGACGGCCAGTTCCGCTTCCAGCAACTTGCAGCGCACCCGTACGCCGTCCCGTTCCTGCTCGGCCTCGCGCAGCCGCTTCTCCAGATGGGTGACCTTGTCCCGCAGGCGGGTGCAGGCCCCCTCCAGTTCCTCCTTGCGCGCCCGGTGCCGTTCCAGGTCCACCCGTAACAGGCCCCGTTCCCGCTGCTGCGCCGCCTCGACCTCACGGAGCTGAGAGGCGAGTTCCCGCAGTTCCCGGCGCTCCCCCGCGACGGCCGTCCGCAGTTCCCCGCGTTCGAGTTCCAGCTCCCCCTCGTGCATGACGGCGTCCTCCAGTCGGTCCATGGCCAACTGCTCCTGGTACCGGGCCGGGTTCTCCGTCTGCAACGCATCGAGGTGCAGTTGGTACAGCCTGCTCCGCGCCTGCGCGCTGACCTCCACGCCGCGGGCCTTGCAGGCCGACTTGAGCAACCAGTCGAGGAAGTCCTTGCGCGGAATGCGTTCGCCGCTCAGATAGCGGGAGACCGCGGCGGTGCTGATGTCGTGATAGGCCACGAACTGCCGTTGCGACTGACCCGATCCCTTCATCAGACGGCGCAGGGCCAACGCCAGGTCCCGTGCTTGCGGACTCAGCTTCGACGACAGCGACTGGCGCCCCTCCACCTCGTCGAAGCACGGTTCCTCATGATCAGCGTCTTCCGTCACCACCGTCTCCTCCCCGACCTCCCCGGGACGTTCGTCGAAGGACCCGGACGCGCGCGCAGTTCGATGTCGTGTGTTGCTCGACTGTGTCGTTCCGCGGTGCTGCGCGGACGGGTCGTGCCTGTTCCCGCATTTTGATCATTGACTCCGGGAAGTGCGCCTAATCGATGATGGAGTTGAAGAACGCCACGGCTGCGGCGAATGCTGCCACCCCTACCATGACCGGCTGTGCGTGGTCGCCGCCGCGGGAATGGACGGCAAGTATCCCTGCTCCCACACCGACGAGAACACCCAACAGCAGAACCAACGCCGAGCGCGGGGTCAGCAGAGATCGATTCACGTGAACCCTCCTGGACACGGGGTGCTCCGCCCCCGGACGAACGGGAGCACCGGAGCCGTCTTGCGGTCATCTCAGTGTCGCCCGGGGAAAAGGTGTTCCCGGCCGGGAACGGGGTGTTCCCGTGCAAGTGGGAACACTTTTCCACGGAGTCGACCGACCGACTGGTCCATACCTTTTCCGTAGCGCCTACGGTGTTCGGCGCATTCTCGGAGCGCCCCTTGGACAACCGGGCATAAACGATCAGCGGGGACGCAGTCGGATTCGCGCCGCGGGCCCGCTGCACCCGTGGGGCGTTGCCCTCGATGCGCGGCATATACGCCGGGTGACGGACCCCTTGCTGACGCCGAAGCGGTAGGCGGCACCCGCCGTCGGACACCGGCGCCGCGCCCCGTCACGCACGGCGCACCCGTCGCGTACGTACGCCCGTCGCGTACGGCGGAAGGCGACCGTAAGTGATCCGTAAGCGGTTACCGGCACGCTGAGGGCAGATCAGGACGGCGAGACCGAGAGGAACCCACCATGCGCACGTTCAAGCTCCAGGTGCAGATGAGCGTCGACGGTTACATGTCCGGCCCGAACGGGGAGATGGACTGGCTGACGTACCCCGAAGGCGAGGACATCAGCGCGTACACGACCGGGCTGGCCGAGCGGGTCGACACCATCGTGCTGGGCCGCAAGCTCGCCGAGGGCTTCATCCCGCACTGGGCGGCCGGGCCCGAGGACGAGCCCAAGGAGGCCGTCGACCAGATCAACCGGGCGCACAAGGTCGTGATCTCCCGCACCCTGACCGCATCGCCGTGGGAGAACACGGTGGTCGAGGGCGGCGACCTGACGGAGACCGTCACCCGGCTCAAGGAGCAGCCCGGCGGGGACCTCATCGTCTACGGGGGCGGCACCCTGGTGGCCGAGCTGATCGAGCGGCAGCTGATCGACGAGCTGCACGTGTTCGTCAACCCGGTCGCGCTCGGCGGCGGGATGCCGGTCTTCGGGGGGCCGGGGGCGTACCGGAACTTCCGGCTCGTCGACGCCCGGCCGTTCGCCTGCGGCATCACCGTGCTGCGGTTGGAGCCGAAGCGGTCCTGAGCGGGTGGCGGGTGCGTGGGGGGTGCCCCGCGCAGTTCCCCGCGCCCCTTCGGGTACGTCCACCTGGTGGTGCGTTGTTCTGTGCGGGTGCGCGGTTGTTTCGCGCAGTTCCCCGCGCCCCTATCGGGTGCGATCCGGTGGGCGTGCGTTGTTCTGTGCGGGTGCGCTGGTGGTTCGCGCAGTTCCCCGCGCCCCTGTCGGGTGCGATCTGGTGGGCGTGGGCTGTCCCTGTGCGGGTGCGCGGTGGTCTTGCGCAGTTCCCCGCGCCCCTATCGGGGGCGTTCCGGTGGGCGTGGGCTGTCCCTGTGCGGGTGCGCGGTGGTCTTGCGCAGTTCCCCGCGCCCCCATCGGGTGCGTTCCGGTGGGCGTGCGCTGTCCCTGTGCGGGTGCGCGGTTGATTTGCGCAGTTCCCCGCGCCCCTATTGGGGGCGCGTCTCGCCGGAGCGGATCCGCCCGCCCGCTGGGAACACCGGACGCCCACCGGATCGCGCCCGACAGGGGGCGCGGGGAACTGCGCGAGCAGCCACGATGCACCCGCACGGGACCAGCGCACGCCCGGCGGAACGCCCCGACAGGGGCGCGGGGAACTGCGCGAAGCCGCAGCGCACCGAAAGGGGTGGCCCTACTCCTTCAGTGCCGCGATCGCCTCGCGCAGGGCACGCGCCGGCTCGGGGACGAGGGTGTGGACGCCGTCGCGGACCACGTGCCGCCCGGCGACCACCGTGTGGCGCACGTCCGCGGCCGTGCCGGCGAAGACGACCGCCTCGGCCACCAGCCGGGGCGGCGGGCCCGCGGTGCGGACGCTGTCGAGGGCGACGGTGGTGAAGTCGGCGAGGGCGCCCGGCGCGAGCGTGCCGCCGTCGGGCCAGCCGAGGGCCGCGTACCCGTCGGGCGATGCGGCCCGCAGCAGTGCGGCGGTGGTCCAGTGGCCCCGGATGCGGGTGCGGAGCCGTTCGTTCAGTTCGAGCGCCCGGGTCTCCTCCAGCAGGTCGATCACGGCATGGCTGTCGGAGCCGAGGCAGAGCGGCGAGCCGGCCTTCTGGAGGTCGCGGGCGGGGCCGATGCCGTCGGCGAGGTCGCGTTCGGTGGTCGGGCACATGCAGGTGCCGGTCGACCGCGCGCCGATCAGCTCGATGTCCTCGGGGGTGAGGTGGGTGTGGTGGACGCCGGTGGTGCGGGGGCCGAGGACCCCATGGTCGGCGAGCAGCCGGACGGGCGTGCAGCCGTACGCGCGCAGACAGCCCTCGTTCTCCGCGGGCTGTTCCGAGACGTGCACGTGCAGGGGCGCCCCGCGTTCGGCGGCCCACTGCGTGACGGCGGGGAACTGGTCGACGGGCACGGCCCGGACCGAGTGGATCGCCGCGCCGATGCGGGTGTGCGGTGACTCGCGCAGGGCGTCGACGCGTTCGGCCCACGCCCCGGTGGAACCGTCCGAGAAGCGGAGCTGGTGGTGGGTGGGGGGTTCGCCGAAGCCGGCGGAGAGGTACGCGGTGTCCAGCAGGGTGATGCGGACGCCGGCGTCGGCCGCCGCCTCGATCAGGGCCTCGCCCATCGCGTTGGGGTCGCCGTAGCGGGTGCCGCCCGGGGCGTGGTGGAGGTAGTGGAACTCCCCGACGACGGTGATCCCGGCGAGGGCCATCTCCGCGTACACCGCGCGGGCCAGCGCCAGGTAGGTGTCCGGGTCCAGCCGGTCGGCCACCGAGTACATGACCTCCCGCCAGGTCCAGAAGGTGCCCGCCCCGGCCTGGACGGTGCCGCGCAGCGCCCGGTGGAAGGCGTGCGAGTGGGCGTTGGCGAGGCCGGGCAGCGTCAGGCCCCGCAGGACTTCGGCGCCGGGGGGCGGGGCGGCGACCCCGGTGCGGACCGTGTGGATGCGGCCGTCCGGGCCGGTCCGCAGCAGGACGCCCGGTTCGGCGGACTTCTCCAGCCAGGCGTACTCCAGCCAGTACGTGCGCGGCACGCCGCCGCCCAGGTCCGCCGTCATCGGCATGCGAGTCCTTCCAGTACGTCGGTGAGCGCGGCCACCCCCGCCAGGCAGTCGTCCTCGGTCGCCCGTTCGGCCGGGGAGTGGGAGACGCCGGTGGGGTTGCGCACGAACAGCATCGCGGTCGGGACGCTCCCGGAGAGGATTCCGGCGTCGTGTCCCGCGCCCGTGCCGAGGACGGGGACCGGCGGGCGGCCGCCGCCGCGGGTGAGCAGCCGGCCCAGTTCGTCGCGGAGGGCGTGCGCGAACTCCACCACGGGGGTGAACGATTCGCGGACCACGGCGAGGTCGACGCCGTGCCGTCCGGCGTGCTCGTGGGCGGCCCGCTCGATCTCGGTGACGACCCGGTCGAGGGTGGGCTGGTCGGTGGCGCGCGAGTCCAGCCAGCCCTGGACGAGGGACGGCACCGCGTTGACGCCGTTGGGGGCGACGGCGACCTTGCCGAAGGTGGCGACCGCGCCCGCGAGCCGGGCCGCCCGGCGGGCCGCGAGCACGGTCTCCGCGTACGGGAGCATCGGGTCGCGACGGTCCTCGATCCGGGTGGTGCCGGCGTGGTTGGCCTCGCCCCGGAAGTCGAAGCGCCAGCGGCCGTGCGGCCAGATCGCGGAGGCCACGCCCACCGGGTCGCCGGTCAGGTCGAGCGCCCGCCCCTGTTCGACGTGGAGTTCCACGAAGGCGCCGATGCGGGCCAGCCGCTCGGGGTCGGGGCCGATGGTCTCGGGGTCGTACCCGGCGGCCTCCATCGCCGCGGGCAGGGTGGTGCCGTCCGCGTCGGTGAGCGCGAACGCCTCCGCCCGGGTGAGCCGGCCGGCGGCGAGCCGGGAGCCGACGCAGGCGAGACCGAAGCGGGCGCCCTCCTCGTCCCCGAAGTTGACGATCGCGAGGGGTCGACGGAACTCGACTCCCCTGCCCCGGAGTTCGTCCAGTGCGGCGAAGGCGGACACGATGCCGAGGGGGCCGTCGAAGGCGCCGCCGTCGGGGACCGAGTCGAGGTGCGAGCCGGTCACCACGGCGTCGCCCCGGGTCGGATCGCCGAGCCACGCCCACTGGTTGCCGTTGCGGTCGGTCTCCTGGGTCAGGCCGCGCCGTCCGGCCTGCTCGCGGAACCAGGCACGGCACTCGGCGTCGGCGCCCGTCCAGGCGAAGCGGCGGTAGCCGCCGGTGCGGCGGTCCCGGCCGAGCGGGGCGAGCTCGCCCCACATCCGGTGGAAGTTCATGCGTCCGCCCGCCCCTCCCGCATGGGGATGCGCACGTCCTGCGCCGCGGCGACCCGTTCGGCCTCCTCGTAGCCGGCGTCGACGTGGCGGATCACGCCCATCCCGGGGTCGTTGGTGAGCACCCGGCGGATCTTCTCGCCGGCGAGCGGGGTGCCGTCCGCGACGGTGACCTGTCCGGCGTGGATCGAGCGGCCCATGCCCACCCCGCCGCCGTGGTGGAGGGAGACCCAGGAGGCGCCCGAGGCCACGTTGACCATGGCGTTCAGCAGCGGCCAGTCGGCGATGGCGTCGGAGCCGTCGCGCATGGCCTCGGTCTCCCGGTAGGGGGAGGCGACCGATCCGCAGTCCAGGTGGTCCCGGCCGATGACGACGGGCGCGGACAGTTCACCGCTGGCGACCATGTCGTTGAAGCGTTCCCCGGCCCGGTCCCGTTCGCCGTGGCCGAGCCAGCAGATCCGGGCGGGCAGGCCCTGGTAGTGGACCCGGTCCTGGGCGAGGGTGATCCAGCGGCGCAGCGACTCGTTCTCCGGGAACAGGTCGAGGACCGCGCGGTCGGTGGCGGCGATGTCCTTCGGGTCGCCGGACAGGGCCGCCCAGCGGAAGGGGCCGCGCCCCTCGCAGAACAGCGGCCGGATGTAGGCGGGCACGAAGCCGGGGAAGTCGAACGCGCGCTCGTAACCGTGGAGTTGGGCCTCGCCGCGGATGCTGTTCCCGTAGTCGAAGACCTCGGCGCCGGCGTCCAGGAAGCCGACCATGGCTGCCACGTGCCGGGCCATGGACTCCCGGGCCCGGGCGGTGAACTCGGCGGGCCGCTCGGCCGCGAAGGTCGCCATGTCCGCGAAGTCCACGCCGACCGGGAGGTAGGCGAGCGGGTCGTGGGCGGAGGTCTGGTCGGTGACGACGTCGATCGGCGCGCCCTCGGCGAGCAGCTGCGGCAGGAGGTCCGCGGCGTTGCCGAGGAGGCCGATGGAGAGCGGGCGGCGGGCGTCGCGGGCCTCGACGGCCAGCCGCAGGGCGTGCGCGGGGGAGTCCGCCCGCACGTCGAGGTAGCGGTGGGCGATCCGGCGCTCGATGGCCCGCGGGTCGCAGTCGATGCAGATCGCCACCCCGTCGTTCATGGTCACGGCGAGGGGTTGGGCACCGCCCATGCCGCCGAGCCCCGCGGTGAGGGTGATCGTCCCGGCGAGGGTGCCGCCGAACCGCTTGGCGGCGACCGCGGCGAAGGTCTCGTAGGTGCCCTGGAGGATGCCCTGGGTGCCGATGTAGATCCAGGAACCGGCCGTCATCTGCCCGTACATGGTGAGCCCGAGGGCTTCGAGGCGGCGGAACTCGTCCCAGTTGGCCCAGTCGCCGACCAGGTGGGAGTTGGCGATGAGCACCCGGGGCGCCCACTCGTGGGTGGTCATCACCCCGACCGGGCGGCCCGACTGGACGAGCATCGTCTCGTCCTGCTTCAGGGTGCGCAGGGTGCGGACCATGGCGTCGTAGGAGGCCCAGTCGCGGGCGGCCTTGCCGGTGCCACCGTAGACGACGAGCCGGTCGGGGTGTTCGGCCACCTCAGGGTCGAGGTTGTTCTGGAGCATCCGCAGCGCGGCCTCCTGCTGCCACCCCCGGGCGCTCAGCTCCGTACCGCGCGCTGCTCGTACGGGGCGGGGTCCTGACATGGTCTGCCTCCTCGAACGGGGTGCCGTGCCGGGTGTCGCGGGCCGGGGTGCGGCTGCCCATGGCGAATTCCATTCACATCCTGATCTCATGAATAGAGCTAGTCAATAGGGTGCCGTGCGGGGCCGGGCCGCCGTTGCGGTGGTTCGCTGGGTCCCATGACGGAACGCCCATCGGACCCGCGCCCGGCCCCCTCCGACACCCGCAGCCCCGCCGCCCACGACCCGGCTACCCCCGGTCCCGCCCCCCACGGCCCGGCCGCCGTCGCACGACGGAACGCCGCCGTACGGGCCGCGGTCGCCCAGGGGCTCGTGGGCCCCGGGGACCCGCTCGTGGCCCTGCTGGACGTGACGGGCATCCGCGCCGGCGCCCGTGCGCTGCACACCGCGTTCGACCGGGTCGCCGCCCCGGGCACCCGGGTGCTCCACACCTTCGCGGTCAAGGCGTGCCCGCTGGTCGCGGTGGTGCGGCTGCTGCGGGACGAGGGCGTCGGCGCGGAGGTCGCGAGCCCCGGCGAACTCGCCCTCGCCCGGGTCGCCGGAACGGCCGCGGCGCACACCGTCCTCGACTCCCCCGCCAAGACGCCCGCCGAACTGCGCGAGGCGCTGACCCTCGGCATCGCCGTGAACGCCGACGGCCGACAGGAACTCGCCCGACTGGACGAGCTGGTCGACCGGGTCGGCGGGCACGGCACCCGCGGTCTGCCACCCCTCGGGCTACGGGTGAACCCGCAGGTCGGCGCGGGCTCGATCGACGCCCTGTCCACCGCGACCGCGACCGCCAAGTTCGGTGTGGCGCTCCGCGATCCGGGGGCGCGCGACTGGGTGGTGCGCGCCTTCCTGGACCGCCCCTGGCTCACCCGGTTGCACGTCCACACCGGTTCGCAGGGGGTGCCCCTGGAACTGATGGCCGAAGGCGTCGCCCAGACGTACGCACTCGCCGAAGAGGTCAATGCGCGGGCGGGCCGACCGCAGGTGGACACCGTGGACATCGGCGGCGGACTGCCCGTCGACTTCACCTCCGACGAGCGGGGCCCCGGGTTCGACGCGTACGCAGGGCTGTTGGCCGACCGGGTGCCGGGACTGTTCGACGGACGGTACGGGCTGGTGACCGAGTTCGGACGGGCGCTGGTGGCCAAGCACGGGCTGGTGCTCACCCGGGTCGAGTACACCAAGTCGGCGGGCGGGCGCCGGATCGCGGTCACCCACGCGGGGGCGCAGATCGCGGCGCGCACCGTCTACGCCCCGGAGCAGTGGCCGTTGCGGATCGCCGCGTACGACGCGCAGGGGCTGCCGTCGACCGGATCGGTCGAGGTCCAGGACGTGGCGGGTCCGGCGTGCTTCGCGGGTGACCTCCTCGCCCGGGGGCGCGCGCTGCCGCTGCTCGCGCCGGGCGACCACGTCGCCGCGCTCGACACCGGCGGCTACGCCTTCGCCCACCCCTACGCGTACAACTCGCTGCCCCGGCCGGCGGTGCACGGATTCCTCATCGAGGGGGCCGGGGCACGGGTGCGCTTCGCCCGGGTGCGGGCGGCGCAGACGATCAGCGAGGTGGTGGCCGAGTCGGGCGGGGCGTACGGGGAGGGCCTGCTGTTCTGAGGCGGTCCCCCCGGCCAGTACGCCCCCGCCCAGCCGCCGCGCCCCGCCGCTGTGCGCGGGCCGCGTCAGTGCAGCTGCCACCGGAGGAAGCCCGTGACGTGGCGCATCACGCGTTGGGTGTCCCACATCCGGCCGGAGGCGTTCCCCTCGGGCACGACGGGACCGTGGCCGGCGTCCTTGACCGCGAACCTCGCGGTCGGTACCCCCCTCGCCGCCAGGGCGTGGTGGAGCAGCACGGTCTGGCTCGGCGAGATGACCCGGTCGTCGGTCCCGTGGAAGAGCACGAACGCGGCGTCGCCGGGCCCCGCGTAGGTGGCGGGGTCGGCCGCGGCGACGGCGGCCGGCGCGTCCTGGAGCCGGGTCGGGTCGTTCGGGCCCAGGACGTACTTCACCGCGGCGCTGTCGGTGGAGTCCTCATGGGTCGCACGGGTCACGGGATCGAAGTCGGCGGCGAGCTTCGCCAGGTCGGACGGCCCGTACCAGTTGACGACCGCCCGGACCCGGCTGCTCTGGTCCAGGTGCGCGCCCGCGTCGAACTTCCGCACGCCGCCGGTCACACCGACCATCGACGCCAGGTACCCGCCCGCGGACTCGCCGAAGACGGCGACCTCGCTCGGGTTGATGCCGTACGCGGCGGCGTGCGCCCGCAGGAACCTGATCGCGGCCTTGGCGTCCGCCACGCCGTCGACGTAGGTCGCCTCGTCCCGGGTCGTGCGGTACTCGATCGACACCACCACGTAGCCCTGTTCGGCGAGGTGCGTGCGTCGCCCGAGGGAACTGGACTTGTTCGCCGTGACGAACCCGCCGCCGGGCAGGAACACGACGAGCGGACGGGGACCGCCCGTCGTCGGTGCCAGGACGTCGAGTTTCAGTTCGCGCGGCTGCCCGCCGGCGCCCGGGACGGTCGCGTAGGTGACGTCCTTGCGGAGGGTGGTCTCCTCGGCCCCGCACTGCATCTTCGGACCGGCAACTTCGGGATGGAGCACCGTGCTCGTGCGGGTGTCGTCGGGTGCCACCGAGGTGGCGAGGCGGAACCCTCCGACCCACGGCTGAGCGGGACAGTCCGCCGCCGGGGCCGTTGTGGCGGTCGGGGCCGGCACGGCCGCGTCCGCCCCGGGCGCGGCCACGGCGCCAGGCGGACCGGCCGCCACGGCCAGTCCGCAGAGGGTCGTCGCCACGAGGATTCTCCTGAGGCTGCCGTTCACGGTTCTCCTCCAGATCGACGGCCGTCGAGCCGCCGAGCGCCGGGGGCACCGCCCGTCGCGCGGGCGTGAGTCGACACCTCAGGCCCGAGAACGGCTCGTCCATGGGCAGTGCACCCACCCTATAGCGGCAACAACCGTGATTCTCAGGCGAGTTGAGTGAAAGGCGCGTCCTACGCGCAGATGCTGCCCACCGCAGGACGTCGACTTACCGGGGGTCGCCGCGACTTCTGGCGAGCGAGGCCCGGCCCGAACCCGAGGCCCCGTGGACAGACGCCTCCATGGCAAGTTCGCGAGCAGTTCGTTCAAAATGTGACCGGAATGCCTTCTTCCACGATCAAATCTGATCGTTCTCGCGCATGTTCCAGAGGAAAATACCAGAGGCCCCCCAAACAGATGTGCGTTGCGTAACCTCCCCCAGACCGGGGCGCCTCACGCGTCCCGGGACTCACGCCACCGCGCCCAGGCGGCCAAGGGGAGGGAACCGGCGTGCCCGGAATCGATGCGTGCCTGCTGGAGGCGATGACCCTGCCCGGTGCCCGGGGAGCGGCCCTGGTCGACTGGACCAGCGGACTCGCCCTCGGCTCCATCGGGGAGTCCGCGAACGGCGACCACGAGGCGACGGCCGCGGAGACCGCGGAGATGGCCCGCGCCGCCGCCGAGTACACCGTCTTCGCACCCCCGGGTCACCGCGCCCCGCTCGGTGACCTGCCCGCACCCGTACGGCCTCCCGTCGTGGAAGACCTGCTGGTCAGCACGGGGTCCGCCTACCACCTGATGCACTTCGCGGAGCCGACGTCCGACGCCCGGGCCTTCCTGTACCTGTGGCTCGACCGGGACACCGGCAATCTGGCGATGGCCCGCCTCAGACTGCGCGACCTCGTACGACGGCTGGTCCTGGAGTGAGCGCCCGCACCGGCGCCCGGGCCGGCGTCCGCGCCCGCCACGGCCCGACCGCCCCCGCGCCAGCCACCACCACCGTCCCGAAGACGCGCCGCCGCCCGGCCTCATGAAGCTCTTCGCGCTCCGACAGCGCGCCGAGAGGAGACAGTTGATGGCCGTCGAAACCGACGTGCTCGACGAACTGGTGCGCCTGCGCGCCCGGGTCCCCCAGATCACCGGAGCGCTCGCCGCCAGCGCCGACGGGCTCGTCCTCGCCCAGGACGCCGAGGGGGTGGAGGCCGACGGGGTCGCCGCCCTCACCGCCGCGGCCCTCGGCGTGGGCAGCCGACTGACCGAGGCGACCGGCCGGGGCCCCTTCCGCGAACTGTTGGTGCGGGGCGCCGACGGTTACACAGCCACCTACGCGGCGGGCCCGTCCGCCGTGCTCACGCTGCTCGCCGAGGCCCGGGTGAACGTGGGCCGCCTCCATCTGGAGGGCCGCCGGTGCAGTGCGCGGATCGGCGAACTCGTCGCGGCGGCAACCCGACCGCCCACCGCACCCGGACCCGGACCCGGACCGAGCGGACCCCCGGCGGTGCACGCGGCACCCGGGCCCCCGACGCAGACGGCCCACCGACCACCCCTACCGCCCCGCCCGGTGGGCCCCCCGCGTCGACCGAACGGCTTCTGAACCGCCACCCGAGACACCACGTACCCGCGCAGCCAGCCAACAGCCAGCCAGCCAACGAGGAGCACCGGACATGAGCACCACCGAGAACGCACTGAAGGACGCGACGACCTCGATCGAGGGGGTCATCGGCGCGGCCCTCGTCGACTACACCAGCGGAATGGCCCTGGGGACGATAGGCGGCGGCAAGGACTTCGACCTCGCGGTCGCCGCCGCCGGGAACACCGACGTGGTCCGCTCCAAACTGCGGACCATGGAACTCCTGGGCCTCCAGGACGAGATCGAGGACATCCTGATCTCGCTGGGCACCCAGTACCACCTGATCCGACTCATCAGGGGCCGCGGCCACACCGGGCTGTTCCTGTACCTCGCCCTGGACAAGGGCCGCGCCAACCTGGCGATGGCCCGCCACCAACTGCGCCGTATCGAGGCCGAGTTGGAGGTCTGACCCCGAAGGCCACGAAGGGCGCCGGAACGGCTCAGGTGCCCGGAACGGCTCAGGCGTGGGCGCGGCGGCGCGCCCCACCGGGGGCGGCGTCGCCCGCGCCCTGCCCCGTGGTGCGGTACTCCGGCACGGTGGCGCCCGCGGGCCGTCCGCCCCGGGCGTTCAAGCGGTCGGTGCGGACCCACAGCAGCACGCCGTCGGCGCTCTCCCGACGACCGATCCGGTCGGCCTTCCACCACAGCCCGACGCCCGCGCCGGCGAGCAGCATGCCCACGGCGGAGGGCAGCACGAACGAGGAGCCCACGGCGAGCAGCAGCGCGGCGCCGAGCCACCAGAGGTGGCCCCGCCGCCAGGCCCGCAGGGTGACCGCCCGGTCCTGGAGCAGGTCGTGCCGGGCGGCGCGGGTCGCGGAACCGGCCAGCTCCGCGTACCGGCGAAAGCCCGTCCACCCCACGGCCGCCGCGGCGATCAGGAACAGGGCGGCGCCCGCGAGGACGCCGATGCGGCGCCCCGTCAGGCCCGGCACGAGGAGGCCGACCCCGGCGGCCAGGAGCCCCGTCCACCACAGGGGTGCGGCGCCCGCGCGCACCACGACGGCGACCCGTGCCAGGACCTGGTTCCCCTGGCCGCCGCGGTCGTGCTGCTTGGCCCGGGTGCCCCCGCCGTCCTGCGTACCGGACCGCCCGCCGGTCCGCGCGTGCCGACCGCCCCTGCCCGTGCTGCGTCCACTTCCTCCGCGCGACACGACCGCCTCCTGTTCCGCGCAACTCGTGGTGCCGTTCCCCGCAACGCGTGGTGGCGTTCCCACCGCACAGCGGGCAGGCAGGTTACCGGCGGTTTCTGAGGACGTCATGAAGACGCGCGGCGGTTTCCCGTCACCGGCCGGCGCGGTTCACTCGACGAACAGCCCGCGGGCCGCCGCCCCGGCGTCGAAGTCCTCCAGTCGGGCCTGCGCGTCGGGCAGGGCGTCGCACATCGCCTCCAGCAGCACCCGACCGAGCAGCATCGGCGCGCACGCCGTGTCGAAGGCCAGCCCGGTGCCGACGGGTGCCGGTAGCAGGAGGTCCGAGGCCGCGGCGACGGGCGCGAAGGCGCTGTCCGCGACGGTGACCACGCGCAGCCCCGCGTGGCGCGCGTACTCCAGGGCCTCGACGGTCTCCCGGGGGTGGCGGGGCAGCGCGAAGCAGAGCAGGGCGGTGGCCCCGGCCCGCGCGGCACGGTCGATGCGGTCGGCGAGCAGGGACCCGCCCTCGTCGAGCAGCCGGACGTCGGGGTGCACCTTCGCCGCGAAGTAGGCGAAGCCGCGCGCCTGGGCGGAGGCCGCCCGCAGCCCGAGGACCGGTAGCGGGCGGGACGCGGCGAGCAGCGCCCCGGCGTCCCGGACGGGGGCCGGGTCGGCGAGCAGTCCGGCGAGGTGGCGCAGGTTGGCGATCTCGGCGTCCACCGCCTGTTGGTAGGCGGTGCGCTCGACGTGCTCCGCCGGGCCGTTCGAGGGGGTCACCTCGCGCAGGTGCCGGCGCAGGGCGGGGTAGCCGTCGAAGCCGAGGGCGACCGCGAACCGGGTGACCGAGGGTTGGCTGACCCCGGCGCGTTCGGCCAACTCCACACTGGACAGGAACGGGACCTCGTCCGCCCGACGGACCATGCAGTGCGCGATCCGCCGCTGGGTGGGGGTCAGCCGGTGCCCCTCGAACAGTTGCCGTAGTCGTTCCGCCGCGCCTTCGCCCATGATCCTCGTCCCCCTTCCGCGACGCTCCCTCGGCGCCCCTTCCCGCCCCAATCTATTCAGGATCACCGGACTCTGCATGACGGTATGCACCCAGGACGCAGCCGAGCCCCACCCCGTGCACCGCCGAAAGCGACTTGGCGCAATTGCGCCAGCTAGACCGCCCCTTTACTTACCTTTGGTGGAAATTATGGGCCTGCCGAGAGGCATGCGGGCTTCCTACAGTGGATGCGGATCGCTGACCATCGATCGCCATGTACGGGGAGCACCACATGACTGTCATACCGGAAGCAACCGAAACGGAGATCCGCATCCTGCGCCTGCTGCACGAAGGACTGGACGACGCGGCAGTGGCCCGCCGTCTGTGTGTGGGGCACCGCACGGTCCAGCGCAGGGTGCACGACCTGATGAAACGCTGGGAGGTGAACGGCAGGGTGGCCCTGGGGGCCCGCGCCCAGGAACTGGGCGTCTACGCAGGTGCGGACACGCACGAGGTGGCCGTGTAGGACCACGACGACTGGACCGTGGGGGAACACGGCCCAGCTGAAGGCACGGGGCGCCCGGTGCGCCGCAGTCGGAGTGGGCCGAGGGGGTACGGCCCAGTCCACGCCCCGGTCCACGCCCCGGTCCGGCCCCGGGGGATGGGGCGCCGGGGGATCGAGCGCCGGGGGATCGGGCGCCGGCCGCGGACCTCGCCGGAGGCGAACCACAAGGGAAAAGGGGGGGCTGTCCCCAGTGTGCAGCCCCGGACCCGTTTCCTAGGGTGGCCCCATGGAAGCCCGCGATGCCGATTTCAAGAAGGAACTCGACGCCACCCTCCAGGCCCGCAGGGACCTGGGCGAGGAGTACGAGTCCGCCTTCGTGGACTCGTTCCTGGAAAAGATCGAACAGCGCGTCGACACCGCCGTGGACCGACGGGTCCGGCGGCAACTCGCCGAACAGCAGATGGTCGTCGCCCGGGGCACCAACCCCTCCCGCTCCCCCGACAACTGGGGCGACCGCTTCGGCTTCGCCATGATCAGCCTGATCCTGGCGATCCCGCTCTCGGCCATCGGCGCCGTCCAGGGCGGCAAGCTCGGCCTGGTCGTCAGCTGGCTGGGCATCGTGGGGGTCAACGCCGTGCACTCCGCCCGCCCGTGGTCGCTGCGTTCGCTCTGGTCACGCAGGCGCAACGACGAGGAGCGCGCTTCGGACTGGCAGAAGTGAGGGCGCCGGCCGCCGTGGGGGCACGGGCCGCGGCGGGGGCAGCGGTGCGCGGGAACCGTCGCACCCCCGGGTGACCCCGGGGCGGGACGACGACGGTCCCCGCGGGGACACGGGCCGGTTCAGGGCGACGGTCCGCGTGTCCATGGCGTCCGGCCAGTCCGGGAGCCGCTCCGGAGTGACCGAGGTCGCCGCTCGCTGCCGGGTGGGGCGGGGAGCCGCGCCCGCCCCTCCGACGTCCACCACTGTGCCGGTCCGCTGTTAACCGCGTGCTGCGCGAACATGTCGTGCACGTACCGATTCCGCGAACCCCGCCCGCCGGCGGCCGTCCGTCCCGTCGACTTCCCGGTCCGGCACCGTGACCGGGCCCACCCCGTCACCCCGGCCGCGCCCGGAGCAGCACCTCCCACTCGGGGGCCTGCGCGCAGAGCCGACGGACGAACGCGTCGTACTCCGGGTCGCTCAGCTCCCACGCGTGCGCGCCGCCATGGTCCCCGTACAACGTGCACGCCTCGTCCGCCGAGGGGTGCGCCGCCTCGCACCAGGGCACCGACTCCAGCCGGGGCGTCTCGTCCGCCGTCCAGCGCGCCCACAGCGCGTGCGACGGCCGGTGGTCCCAGTCCCAGACGTGGTCGGCGTGCTCCCCCTCGTGCGCAAGGACCAGTTCGCAGCGCAGCCCGTTCGGAACGCGCGCCAGGTCGGCGCTGGTGACGCGACGGTGGGCGGCGAGGATCGCGAAGAGGACCTCGCGGTGCGGCACTTCGGCGACGACGGTGCACTTACGCACGGCGCGGGCCCTCCGGTGCGGTGATCGCCCGTAGGCACGCCTCGCAGTTGACGCGGCGCAACCACTCGCAGGTCTCTTCGCCGTCCTGCCCGGCGTCGCACAGGGGCCGGGCGTGCGGTGCCCGGTCGTCCTCCTGCCGCACTTCCAGGGCGTGCACGGTCAGGACGTCCTCGCCGACGGTCCCGGCCCGCACGTCGACCGCCCTCACCGGTACACGCCCCATCGGGCGTTCCGTTCCGCCCGGATCCGGAGGAGGCTCCGGGTGACGCTCGCTGCTTCCTTCGTGTACGAGTAGGCGCTGAAGCACGGCGTCTCCTCTTCCGGAGGTCCTGAAGCCAAGAGGACGTATGCCTTCCGGATCAGATCCCGCGCAGCGGTGTCCGCATCGGCCCCCAGTTCTTCGCGCACCAGCCGCTCCAGATGACGGGAGAGGGTCACCGCGTGGGCCAGGACGGCGTCCCGTGTCGAGGTGGCGAGTGGTAACCCCATGGCCTTGTCCGTGATCTCAGAAACCCCCGCCACATCGATGGGCTCGATTTCCTTGCTGGCCGCGTTACATTCGACTTCGTTTGCCATCACATCTCCTCTCGCCGTCAGCAAACAGTCAACTGCGGCAGCCCAAGATCAGTTCACACAAACGAAGCACAACGCAGCGCGAAGGCAATCAATCTGACGGATCGCCTACGGAGGAACGGGGAACATGGAGTACATGGAGAGCACCCCCGCACCCGGCGAGAACATCGCCGTCCTGCGCAAGGCACGTGGCCTCGCACAGGCCAAACTGGCTCGGACGGCTGGAATCTCCGTGTCCTATCTCAGCAAGATCGAGGTCGGCACGCGGCCGGTGACGCCTCCCGTCGTCGCCGCCTTGGCCAGGGCCATGCGCGTCCCCACGCAACGCATCTACGGACAACCGTTCCTCGGCCCGTCGGAGCAGGCCGACCTCCTCAACGACCTCCGGAGCACCGTGCGGAGGTACACGCTTCCGCGGGAGGACGTGCCCGCTCCGGGGCAGCTGGCGGCGGACGTGGCGAAGGCCATGCGACTGCGGGCGGATACGAACTACCTGGAACTCCTGGGGATGCTCCCGACGTTGTTGGGCCAGGTCACCGCGACGGCGCTGTCCTCCGCCTCGGGAGAAGCGGGCGCCTGGACGCAGGTGGTCGACGTCTACGGCTGCGCCTACGCCGCTGCCCACCGGTTGGCGCAGCCGGACCTCGCCGACATGATCGTGTCCCGCCAGGCTTGGGCCGCCCGCCAGACGTGGAACCCGGACGCCGAGGTCGCCGCGGCCTGGAACGAGGCCGGTACCTACCAGTCGGCCGGACAATACGACGACGGCCTGGCCATCGTGGAGAGGGCCGTCATCCAGTACGAGAGGGCGTCCGGGAGCAGCTCACCGACCCGAGCGGTCTGCCTCGGCTCCCTGCACCTCAGGGGAGTCGTCCTGGCTTCGCGGGAGAAGGACGAACGAGCCACCGCGGATCACCTGTCCAAGGCCAGGTTGTACGCCGAAGGAATTCCGCACGACGTGCTGCGGCACAACCTGACCTTCGGCCAGGAAAACACGGCCCTGTACGAACTGGCCGCCCACGTCGAATTGGGGAATCCGCACAAAGCGGCCGAGATGGCCGGTCCGTTGCTGGAGCGACCTCCCACCACACTGACTCCGAACCGCCTGGGCCGCATGTACATCGACATGGCTCGGGCTCGGCTCGACGTGAAGGACTACGCGGGTACGGAGGAAGCCCTCGACAAGGCGTTCCTGGCAGCGCCTCAGATGGCCGGCGTGCATCCCATGGTCCGCGAGGTCATTCGGGTGCTCTTCGTCCTCCATCAGAGGGCTCGCCCGAAGCTGATGGAGATGGCCGGGCGAACCGGCCTCACCACGTGAACTAGGAAGGCGGGAGCAGGGGAAGGCGCGCCACCGCGGTCGGCGTAGCGGTGGGCGGTCAACGCGGGCGTGGGGGACCGTCAGGTGGGGACGGGTGGGGACGGGGGGCCCATGCGGCCCAGGGGGTCGATCAGGGCGATGCGGTAGTGGGTGCCGGGGGTGGGGTCGGTGAGGGTGAAGGGGGTGGTGGTGACGGGCGCCGGGGTGAGGGCGACCGTGGGGGTGGTGGCGGACTGGCGGAAGACCGCGGCCGTGTACGGGGCGGGGGCCAGGGCGTGGGCCAGCGGGGGGAGGGGGACGGTGAGGGTGGCCGAGCCGTCGGGGTTGCGGACGGCGGTGACCGAGGTCGGGGCGGCGGGGGGTGACGGCGGGACCGGGGTGGTCGAGGCGGGGACGGACGGGGCGCTCCACGGCAGCGGGTCGGGGCCGGTGGCGGTGGGCCACAGCGGGGTCACGTCCGAGGGGACCGGGGCGGCCGCGGGGTCCAGGTCCGGCTCGTCGGGCAGGCGGATCTCGGCGGTCCAGGTGTGGCGGACGAACGCGGGCAGTGGGGTGGTGGTGCCGTCGGTGTGCGTGGCGGTCCAGCGGCCCCCGGCGTACACCAGGTCGCCCTCGGCCACCACGGGGAGGAAGAGGGGGTCGGTGGTCGTGCCCCGGGTGCGGCGCAGCCGGTAGCGCGGCGCCGCACCCGCCGGGAAGGCGGTGGGAAGGCCGGGGGCCTCGACGGTCAGTTCCGCCGTCCCGTTCCCGGCCGGCCGGGCCCGCAGCAGCGGCGCGGGCGGCCGGTCCGTCGTGGGTACGGCGACGGGGACGAGCCCGCACCGGTCGAAGGGGGTCTCGATCCCCCCGGAGGTCAGCGGGACGACGCGGACGAACTGCACCCCGCCGGTCGCGCCCGGGAGTTGGATCCGGAACTCGGCGCGGGAGCCGCCCGCCGTCACCGGTTTCTCGGTGAGGAGGCTGAAGGCGTCCTTCCCGGCCAGCGGGTGCTGGCGCTCGTGTGCCCACAGCCGCCGGGCCCGTACCGCGCGCAGGGTGGTGGGGGCGTCCGGGGGGAGGCCGAGGGCGGCGGCGAGCCGGCGTTCCTGGGCGAGGTAGACCCGGTACGCCGCGGGGCCGGGCGGCGAGGGCCAGGTCAGGGCCAGTTCGGCGCGGCCCGTGCTGTCGGGGCGGCCGCACCACAGCAGCCGGGGTCCGGTCGGTACCGGCGCGAGCGCGCGCGGGTCGTGGATCTCCCGCCGCAGCACACCGGGGCCGATCGGCTCACCGCCGGGGGCGAGGGCCGGCCGTGAGGCGCGGCCCTCGTCGTCGGTCGACGTGGCCGTGACGGTCACCGTCGCCGTGTCGCCCGGGCCGAAGGGGCGTACGACCGCGTCGACGAGGACCGGGCTCCCGGTGGCCACCCCGGCCGCGGGCAGGGTGATCGCCCGGCCGGTGACGGTGGTTCCCCCACCGGAAGGGGTCCAGGAGTCGACGTCGGCGCAGTTCAGGGTGAACGAGGCGAGTGGACGGGCGCCGGGGGCGAGGTGTTCGGGTGCCGGGAGCGTGACCGTGAGGCGCAGGACGCCGGGGGACCGCGGTCCGTCCGGTCCCGGGGCGGTGGCGTCCTCGATGAACCAGCCCTCCAGGACGGGCGGTGGGGGTGCCGGGCGGTCGGGGCGGGGGCCCGAGACGTCCGTGGGGTCGCCCCACCGCCCCCACTGGTCCGCCAGCCGGACCCGCCAGCCGGCGCCGTAGGGGTCGTCGGGGGCCTGCGGGTCGGTGACGGTGCTCTCCCGGACGACGGGGACCGTGCCCGTGGGCGTCACGACCTGGTCCGTCGCCGACGACCACGGTGCGAGGAGGGTGGTGGCGCGGCCGTCCGGGGCGGGCCGGTGCAGGGACTCCCCCGGCGCCGGGGTGAGGCGCGCGGCGGCCAGCGGTCCCTCGGCCGCCCGCCCGGTGAGGGTGATCCGCTGGGTCCAGGTGGTGGCCCCGGGGTTCCAACGGCCGGGTTCCCGCAGTGCGCACACGGGGGGTGGCGGCGGATCGGGCGGGGCCTGTCCGGCGGTGACCGCGAGGGTCGCCAGGGTGACGGGGGTCCAACCGGGCTCCTCCGGTGGCAGGGTCGCGTTGTAGGCGGCGATGTCGTTCTTGCAGCGCAGGGTGTCGGGGAACAGCCCGTCGAGTACGCCGGTGAGCCCGGGCGCCTGTCCGGTGAGCCAGGTGCTCAGCGGGCGGGGGCGGTCGTGTCCGACGAGGTGCCCGGGCCGCACCGCCCACTGGGCGGCGAGGAGGTAGACGTTCGGCCCGTCCTCCGGGTTGGTCGGGGTGGGCGGGAGCGCGGTGGCGAGTCCGAGGTAGCGGGCGATGGCCGGGTCGCCCGCCAGGGCGTTGAGCAGGTCGACGGCGCCGAGGTCGGCGCTGCTGAGGGCGCCGCCGGGTTGCTGCACCTCGCCGCAGGGGCGGGTGGCGAGCAGCGGCGGGGCGCCCCCGTTCCCGTACGCGGTGTCGATCCACTCGTCGACGTACGGCGCGAACAGGTCCAGGACGCGGGCGGCCTCGCCGTCCGGGTCGAGCCGGTTGTCGGGGTCGTCGTACGGGCCCTCGGGCAGGTCGGGGGGCCCGAGCCGCTGGTCCGCCCCGTCGACCAGTCGCCGCTTCGCCTCTCCGAGGGGGTCGGAGGTCTGCGCGTACCAGGATTCGGGGGCGGATCGCGGCAGTCCGAAGGAGGTCAGCGGCGGCCCTTCGACCGTTTCGAAGGCGAAGGAGTCCTGGTGGATGCCCCGGACGGCCGGCTGGCCGTTCGGGCCGAGCGTGCCGTTGCCGTGGACCCGGATCCGTGCCAGGTCGCTGCCGCCGAAGGAGTACGGGGGCTCACCGCGCGCCCCCAGGACGCGCGGTGCGCCGGTCGGCAGCGACAGGCGGTCGAGGACCTCGACGCGGAACGTGGCGTCGTACGGATCGGCGTCGACCTCCAGCCAGCACCACCGGGGGGTGGTCTTCCCGCCCCCGGCGACCACCGTTCCGTCGACCCGGCCGCCGTGGTCCTCGGGGTTGAACGGCGGCTCCACCTGCTTTCCGTCCGGGGTGATCCAGATGACGTCGAGGTCGACCAGCTCGCCCCGGCCGGCCCGCCAGACCGCGAACGGGTGCAGGGGGAAGCCGAGTTCGGGGTGGCAGCGCACCCGTAGGTGGAGGGCTTCGGCGATCCACGGGTCCTTCCGCCCGTCGATCGCCGCGGCACGCAGGAGCAGGGGGTGGGCGAAGCCGGTCGTCACAGGTCCTCCGCGAAGCGTGGGGCGGCCCCGACCGCGCACCGCAGGGCGAACGGCACGGGTGCGGGCGGCGGGCCGCCGAGGGAGACGGACTGCTCGGATCCGTGCAGCACCAGCGCGTCCGTGGGCGCGAACGGCACGGTCGACAGGTAGAGGTGGCGGGTGCCGGACGTGGTGCGGCGTACGACGGGGAAGGCGCCTCCGGACGTGGTGAGCTCCCCGAGGGCGAGCCGGGTCACGTCCCCCGCCAGGGTCGTGGTCGCCGGCCGGCTGACGGGTTCGGCCGCCTCGACCAGGACGCCCGTCAGCAGCCACGGCCCGGTGGTGGTCTCCCGGCTCCACAGCGCGCTGGTGCGCGCCCGGTCCGGCAGCGGCCAGCGGAGCAGCCCCAATTCGTCCAGCGCCTGGTCGACCGCGCCGTCGGCGAGGACCTCTCCGGGGGCGAGGCCGTGACCGGACACGACCCGTACGTCCCCGGACGGGGCGCCCGCCACGTCGGCGAACCCGAGTTCGGCGAGGAGTTCGCGGGGCGTCGACCACCGGGAGGTGGTGAAGACGACCCCGGGGAGTTGGTTGCCGCTCTCCGGCAGGTTCGGCAGCGGGAAGGTGACGGCCAGTTCGTACGTCGCGGAGGGCTCCAGCGGCGGCGTGGTGCCGACGATGCTCGCGCCGATCGGCGGCAGCGGGCAGCGCGTCACCGCCGGGAGCGCCTCGCCGCCCGTGATGATCCGGCGTTCGACGGCCCCGGTGCGGTGGACGGCGGCGAGCGGGCCGCCCGCTTCGGCGATGGTCAGCACCTTCCAGGGGCGCGGCTGCTCGGGCGGGGGGTCGGTGCGCCGGTACCGCAGCCGGACGTCCCGCCCGTACAGCAGGGCGAACTGCCCGATGTACTCGACGGCGAAGTGCACGGCGACCGGATCGGCGCGGAACCAGGCCGCGGCCTTGTCGAGCGGGGTGTAACCGAGGAGGTAGCGCTCCAGGTAGGCGGGGTCGAAGGTGTCGCGGTCCTGGAGGACGAGGCGGCGGGCGAGCAGCCGGGCCGCCTGCGCGGCGCCCGGCCCGCCGGTCGGCTTGGGCGTCGTACGGAAGTAGTACGCGGTGGTGGTCTCGGGGAAGTCGGCGTGGGCGCCGCCGGGGCGGTCGCCGCTCGCGGTCTGCCCGACGACGAGCTGGTAGAGCGTGCCCGGCTTGAGGAGGTTCTGTTGGGCGCCGAGCGGCGCGGCGGCCAGGGCTTCGAGCCCGTCGGACGCGGAAGCGGCGGCGTACCCGGCGGTGAACGCGTCGTCGGACGCCGTCGGGGTGAGCCCGTACACGCCGAGGAGGTCGATACGGAGCCGCGGGTCGTACGCCACCTGGACCCGGCTCCACTCCCGGCCCGCCCCGTAGGTCAGCGTCTGGCGGCCGTCACCGGTCCACTCTGTCGCCGGAGCGGTCCATTCCACGGCGGTTCCGTCGGGGGTGTGCCCGATGACGGTGAGGCGGTCGGTGACCGGCCCGTCGACGGCGGGGTCGGCGACCAGGGCGACGAGGGGGTTGTGCAGCCCCCGGTCCTCGTCGATGAGGAGGTCGACCACGATCCGCTGTTCGTTCAGCACCTGCTCGAACGGCCCGCCGGGCCCGGTGTACCCCGCCGCCGTGACCCGGGGCAACGCGAGACCGCCGTCGAAGGCGCGGTCGGCGGCCGGGACGGGCGCGCCGTACCCGATCGGGCCGCCGAGATCGAAGCTGAGCGGCAGGTCCTGGTCGTGGACGGTGAACTCGTCCAGGGGGAGCCGGCCGAACTGCGCCGTGACGGTGACCGCGAAGACGGAGGCGAACCGGAGCAGGCCGGCGGGCTCCGTCGTCAGGCGCCACGGCTCGCCCCAGCCGTGCCGGTCGGCCCGCGCGCCCGGCGCCCAGCTCGCGGACGCCTCCCACTCCAGGTGGCAGCGGTCGGCGAACCCGGGGATCGGGTCGTGCGGCAGCGCCGCGCCGCCGTCGGGCAGCGTCTGCATCCAGTGGTAGGGCTTCCAGGACAGCAGGGCCAGTTCGCGGGCCCCGGGCAGCGCCGTCGTACCGGTCGTGGAGCCGTGCCGGGGGAACTGCCAGGCGGCCAGGAGGGGGCCGGGCACCGGCGTCCCGGCCCCGGCCCCGCTGACCTCGATCAGCTCCAGCCGGGACAGGCCGAAGGCGTACCGCAGGTCGTGGCTGCCGTAGCCGCCGTCCCCTCCGGTGGTGCCGTTCCAGCCCCCGGGGGCCGTACCGCCGAGCGCGCCCAGGAACGGGCCGCCGGTCAGCGCGTTCGCCGGCCCCGTGGTGAACGACAGCACGGGCAGGCAGTCCGGCCAGACGGTCGGCGCCTTCGCCGGGTCGGTCGACGCCTCGACCGTGTGGGTGTACGTGCGGTCCGTCAGGGTGACCCGGTCCAGCGGCCGTACCCCGGGGTCGGGGACGGTGTCGCTGAGCTTGCCGACCGACAGTTCGACGCAGCCGCCGATGCTGAAGAAGAACAGGTCCACCTCCCCGCAGACCTTGAAGTGCGCCCAGCGGTCGGCGTCGGTGGGGCCCACCTGGAGGTCGACGTCGGCGCGGACGCCGAGGGACACCGGGCCCAGGTGGAGCGCGCCGCTCAGCCCGCCGTGGCCGATCAGCATCAGCGGGTGGCTGCCGAGCCCCACGGCGGCGGACGCGGACAGGTCGAGGCGGATGACGCTGAAGCCGCTGGTGGTGTGCCAGTCGAGGCCGAAGCCGAAGGCGAACCCGTCGAGGTCCTTGCCGAGGCCGGCCAGGTCGGGGATGCCGTCGCCGTGGACCATCAGATAGGCGGAGGCGCCCAGGTCGAGCAGGTTCTTGAGGACCTTGGCCTGCACGGGCCCCGGGCCCCGTCCCGCGACCCCGTCCGAGCCCAGGTGGACGTACCAGCCGTTGCCGCTGGTGGGGAAGTAGGCACCGAACGGCACCTCGACGTCGAGCAGTTCGGGGATCTCGTACGAGCCCCGCAGCCCGATGGTCAGCCCGCCGGCGTCGGCCGCGAGCGCGCCCCGCAGCCGGATGCCGGGGGCGGCGGGCGCATCGGTCCGGAGCTGCGCGAAGGTGAGGCGCTCGGCGAGGACGGCGCCCTCCAGCGCGGCGCGCAGGGCCACATCGGGCACGGTCAGCGCGATGACGGCCTTGCTGCTGAAGGCGTACCCCAGGTCGGGTACGGTGCCGAGCACCGCGCCGAACCCGAACGCGGTCGAACCGCGCCGGGCGGGGAAGGCGTTCTTCTCCCACGGCTGCCAGGCGAGCAACGCCTCGACCGGGTCGGTGCCGGGGGTGGCCGCGGGCCGCTCGATGTCGGCGTTGATGCCGAAGGCGCCGAGCAGGCCGTAGATCCCCAGGCCCGTGTTGGCCAGTGGGATCGGGCCCGGCAGGTCGACGGCGACGCCGAGCAGGACCTTCTGGAAGCCGTCGGCCGCCTCGTAGGAGGCGAAGGCGAGGGCGCCTACCTGGAGCGGGACGAGGCTGGCGGCGAGCGCGACGTCGACGCCGTGTTCGTTCAGGCCGGACGTGCCGCTGCCCGACAACAGTCCCGGCAGGTCGACCCGGGCGTCGAGGCCGCGCAGGGTCACCGCGAACGTGCCGCCGTCCGACGTGGCCCGCAGGGTCGCCCCGGACACCTTCACCGGCCCGAGGTCGAGGACGAACCGCAGATCGACCTCGAACCAGACCGAGCCGTGCCCGGAGCGGGTGCCGACGACGTCGAAGAGGGAGTCGGGGCCGGTGATCCGCCACGTCCCGGGGTCCTCCACCGCGAAGTCCGCCCGGTCGTAGGAGAGGTGGAAGCGGTCGAGGAGCGGGCCGGTGGCGGCGATCTCCAGTCCCACGCCCCGGTAGCGGACCCGCATCGGGCCCTGCGGGTCGATGGCGATGCCGAGGACGCCGTCGATGCCGATCGGCTCGGTGGCGACGTCGACGCTGTAGTCCACCGTCAGCCGCAGGGCCCGTCCGGCGTCGGCGGCTCCCGCGAGGGCCCCTTCGATCTCGATGCCGTGGACGACCAGCTCACCCGAGTGGGTGAGGGTGGAGCCGAGCGCGCCCACGGCGAGCAGGAGGGCGTCGAGGGTCGATCCGCGGCCGTCGCCCACGGGGGTGGCGTCCGCCATGAAGGCGACGGCGAGGGCCGCCGCCGTGACGAACGTCTTCGCGGCGCCCGCGTTCCCGTCGGTCGTGACCCCGATCAACCCCTCCTCGCCGTCGGCCGTGGCGGCGAGGTCGAAGGTCATCCGGGGCGGGGAGGTGCGGGGGTCGCGGGCGAACCGCCCGGTGATCCGCAGGGGGTCGCCGCCGAGGATCCGTACGGTGTCGCCTCCGGCGGCGACGGTCTTGCCGCGTACGGGCAGGTCCACGACGGCCTCGATCAGCGTCGGCAGGGAGTCGACGAGGGACCCGGCCGCCGGATCGTCCCACTCGGTGGTCACCCGCACCGCCGGGCGGGAGCCGGTGGCGGGCAGGTCGACCGCGGCCCGGCCGTACAGCCCCACGGGGTTGCCCAGGTCGAAGGAGACGTCGAGGGGGGCGCCGCCGAGCAGCGGGGTGGTCCCGGGCAGGTGGAGGCGGGCCCCGCGCAGCGCCACCCCCCGCCAGGACGGGTCCGCGGAAGGGGGCTGTGGTCCGGGCGCGGACGGCGCCGGGGGCGGTGCCGCGGTCGTGGAGTCGTCGACCACCAGCCCGGCGGGCAGTTCCAGACCGAAGCCGGTGTCCCCGATGAGCAGGGCGGTGGGCTCGGCGGTCAGGGTGACGACCGCGTCCGGGCTGCCGGGCGCCACGATCCGCAGGGCCGCGACCCCGTCCGCCCGGCCCTCGACCCGGACCACGAACGCGCCCGTGAGCCGTACCCGCCCGCCGGCCGGATCGGCGACCAGGGTGGTGCGGTCGCCGTCGACCCGCACCCGGGCGGGGACGAGTTCCGCGGGCAGGGCGACGCCGTTCGGCGGGGCGAGGTCGATCCGGAACCCGGCCGGCGCCCCGGCCGGACCGTCCACGGTCACGTCGGCGGCGATCGGGCCGAGCCCCGGGTCGAGGGAGAGGCCCGCGAACCCGAGGAGGGTCAGTTCGCGGCTCGCCACCGCGGTGAGGGTCAGCCGGGCGACGCCGGGGCCCGGATCGGGGGTGGTGGAGGCCAGGGAGGTCAGCACCTCGTCCACGGCCGGGGGCACCAGGATCCGGTCCGTGGCGTGCCGGGTGTCGAGGAGGGTACGGAGGGTGGGACCGGCCATGGGAGGTTCCCGCGCCTTCTTGAGCCGTGCACCGGTGGGCCCGCGCCGTGGTCCGCAGTCCCCCGGGCTCCGGGGCGGCCGGGGCACGCGGGCGGACCGGGCGTACGGCCCCGGTCCCGACCGATGCTGCCACGCGGCCCCGTGTTCCGCGCGGGCCACGACCGGCGGCCCGTCCGGTCGCGCGCAGCGGATCGGCCGCCGGCCGCCCGTTTGCAGGGGTGGTGAGGGGGGCGGAGCATGGAAGGTGCCGCGGTGGTTCACCCGACCAGGGGGCAGGAAGACGAGGGAGAGCCGTGCAGCCGTTCCCCGATCCCTATCCCACCATCCTGTCGCCGGACGCCACGATGGACGGCGCCTTCAGCACGGCGATGGACCAGTTGAGCGGCGCCGACCAGGACGTCGTGCGGCTGATGCCGATCACCATCGCCCACGTCCGCCAGGGCGCCGGCTCCTACGAGACCTCCGGACAGTTCGAGACGGAGGAGGACTACTCGGCCAGCCTGCTGAAGGTGCCGATCATGTACGCCGCCTTCGAACTGCTCAGGAACATGGTGAACCTGGGGTTCCAGCTGGGTGACGTGACGACGGACGAGTACTTCCAGGGCGCCCGGGACACCTTCAACGACGCCATCTTCAGCGCGGTCCCCCTGATCTCCAACACGGTCGAGCGGGACCACGTCCTCCCCGACTACGAGAACCTCTTCCAGACCCAGAAGGACCCGACGACCGGGGTGCACACCCCCTCCTTCACCGACGCCTTCGCCCAGAACCTCGACACCATGCTCCGGGACGCGCACGCGCTCGGCGCCGCCATCGCCTGCATCCACGCCCTCCGCTTCGGCTACACCAACGGCGCCCTCGCCGCCGGCGGCCTCTTCCGGGAGGGCGCCGGAACGGCGTTCCCGCTCAACGGCATCTGGAACGCCGGGGACTTCAGCAGCTGGACCGACGTCGTGATCCCCGTGACGAACGACGTCACCAGTGCGCAGGCCACCACCACCTCCGACATGGCCAACCTCTACGCCCTGCTGACGGAGGAGATCCTCACCGGCGTCGGCGGCTTCAGCCCGCAGATGCTGGGCCTGCTGGCGCTCAACGCGAACAACGGCTGGTTCAACGCCACCACACCGCCCATCTGGGACCCCGCCACCTCCAACGTCACCGTCTCGCACACCAAGGTGGGCGAGGGGAAGTTGAAGACGGGACAGTTCGTGCTGTCGGAGGGGATCATCGTCCACGAGCAGGCGCACGGCGCCGACTTCATCGTGGTCTACCAGGACCTGCGCGACGGCTCGCCCACCGAGCTGACCGCCGTCGCCCGGTTGATCGAGAACACCATCGACGCCTTCCTCGCCTAGCAGCCGCGTCGAGCCGCGAACGTGGGTACCGCATGTCGCGGGCGGTTCCTGCCCGTTCGCCGACCGCTGCGGCCCCCGACCCGCGTCCCCGGTACGAGTGCTATCGTCGGCCACATAAACGGGGAGTATCCCCCACTTCGCTTGTCGCGGGGGGCGACGTCCCCGGTCGTCCAGGGGAAGGGGGAGGCATGCGCGGCACCGCACTCGTGCTCGGCGGCGGCGGACCGGTGGGGGGAGCCTGGTTGACCGGGGCGCTCGCCGGACTCGCCGGGGCAGGGATCGACCTCGGCAGCGCCGACGTCGTGATCGGCACCTCCGCCGGTGCCGTCTTCGGCTCCCGGCTCCGGTCCGGCGTCCCGGCCGCCGAACTCTACGAGCGCCAACTCTCCGGAGCGGACGCGGTCCGCCTACCGGTGACGGCTCGCCAGACGGCGCGCTTCCTCTGGGCGGCGCTCGGCTCCCGCGATCCCCAGCGGTCCGTCGAACGCCTCGCCCGGACGGCACTGCGCGCCCGGACCGGCCCGGAGTCGGACGTCTTCGACACGGTCGGCGCACTCCTGGGCGGGGTGCGCGACTGGCCCGAGCGGGAGTTGCGCATCGCCGCGGTCGACGCAGGGAGCGGACGGACCGGGGTGTTCGACGCGCACTCCCCCGCCACGCTCCTCGAAGCGGTCGCCGCGAGCTGCGCCGTACCCGTCGTATGGCCGCCGGTCACCGTGGCGGGCCGGCGCTGGATGGACGGCGGCAGCCGTTCGACCGCCAACCTCCAGCTCGCACGCGGGTTCCGCCGGGTACTGGCGCTCGCGCCGGTTCCCCGCGCGGTCGGGCCGCATCCGAGCGCCCCGCAGCAGGCCGCGGAGCTGTCCGACGACGGAGCACGGGTCATCCTGCTGTCCCCGGACCGCGCCGCGCGCCGGGTGATGGGCCGCAACCTGGTGGACGACACCCGCCGGTCGGCCGCCGCCCGTGCGGGCCACGCCCAGGCCCGTGCGTCGGCCCCTGCCGTGGCCGACGTCTGGCAGGGGTGACTGCGGCGAGGCGCACCGGGTCCGGCATCGCCCCGCAGACGGCTAACCCGCCGCCTTCGCCAGGAAGGAGAGCAGGTCCTGACGGCTCACCACCCCCGTGGGCTTGCCCTCGACCAGGACGATCGCCGCGTCCGCCGCCCCGAGGACGGACATCAGGTCGGCCACCGGCTCCCCGGAACCGACCTGCGGCAGCGGCGCCGACATGTGCTTCTCCAGCGCGTCGGCGAGCGAGGCCCGCTGGGTGAACAGCGCGTCTAGCAGCTCGCGTTCGACCACGGAACCGACGACCTCCGCGGCCATCACGTCGGGGTGCCCCGCGCCCGGCTTCACGATCGGCATCTGCGAGACCCCGTACTCGCGCAGCACCTCGATGGCCTGGCCGACCGTCTCGTCGGGGTGCATGTGCACCAGCGAGGGCATCGCGCCCTCCTTGTCCCGCAGCACGTCCCCGACCAGGGCCGAGTTGCCGCTGTCCTCCAGGAAGCCGTAGTCCGCCATCCACTCGTCGTTGAAGATCTTCGAGAGGTAGCCCCGGCCGCTGTCCGGCAGCAGCACCACGACCACGTCGTCCGGGCCGAGCCGTTCGGCGACCCGCAGCGCCGCGACGACCGCCATGCCGCAGGAGCCGCCCACGAGCAGGCCCTCCTCCTTGGCGAGCCGGCGCGTCATCTGGAAGGAGTCCTTGTCGGACACGGGCACGATCTCGTCGGCGACGGTCCGGTCGTACGCGGTCGGCCAGAAGTCCTCGCCCACGCCCTCGACCAGGTAGGGCCGTCCGGAGCCGCCCGAGTACACCGATCCCTCCGGGTCCGCGCCGATGACCTTGACCGCGCCGTCGCTGGCGTCCTTCAGGTAGCGGCCCGTCCCGGAGATGGTGCCGCCGGTGCCGACGCCCGCGACGAAGTGCGTGATCTTCCCCTCGGTCTGCTCCCACAGCTCGGGACCGGTGGAGTGGTAGTGCGACAGCGGGTTCTGCGGGTTGCTGTACTGGTCGGGCTTCCAGGCGCCGGGGGTCTCACGGACCAACCGGTCGGACACGTTGTAGTAGGAGTCGGGGTGCTCCGGGTCCACGGCGGTCGGGCAGACGACGACCTCGGCCCCGTACGCGCGCAGCACGTTGATCTTGTCCGTGGACACCTTGTCGGGGCAGACGAAGATGCACTTGTAGCCCTTCTGCTGGGCCACGATCGCCAGGCCCACGCCCGTGTTGCCGCTGGTCGGCTCGACGATGGTGCCGCCCGGCTGGAGCGCGCCGCTCTGCTCGGCGGCCTCGATCATGCGTACGGCGATGCGGTCCTTCACGGAACCGCCGGGGTTGAAGTACTCGACCTTCGCCAGCACCGTCGCCCGGATGCCGTCGGTGACGTGGTTGAGCCGCACCAGCGGGGTGTTGCCGACGAGGCTGATCATCGAGTCGTGGAAGTGCACCGTTGTCTCCGGGCTGCGAAGAAGGACAGGATTTGCCCCTCACCCTACGGCCCCGCACCGGTGCCCGGGGGCCGTCGACCGTCCTGACCCGTCCGCCCCGCCCCGCGCACGCGCCCCGACGGCTTCGGCCGGGTGTTCGCAGCCGTTCGGCCCCGGACCGTTCACCCGTCGCTCGCGATTGGCCCACCGCCCCGGCGGGGCAAGGAGTGGGTGTACGGCTCGAAGGAGGTGGCTGCGACGCATGTCGAGGGCGAGAGTGGCACGGCGGATCGCCGCGGGTGCCGCGTACGGCGGTGGCGGGATCGGTCTGCTGGGCGTGGCGACGCTCGGGGTGGTCCTGGCCGAGGTGCAGTTGGCGAAGCGGCGGGTCGGCAACCACGGCGGGGACGGCGCCGCGCCGCCGCGCGCCGACGGCCGCTACGGGACGGGGCTCGCGGGCGGCGGGGAGCCGTTGCGGCTGGTGATGCTCGGCGACTCCACGGCGGCGGGCGTGGGGGTCCACCGGGCGCGGGAGGTTCCGGGGGCGCTGATCGCCTCGGGGCTCGCGGCGGTGGCGGACCGGCCGGTCGAACTGCGTACGGTCGCCCTGCCCGGCGCCCGCTCCGACGACCTGGACCGCCAGGTGGGCCTGGTCCTGGCGGAGCCGCAGCGGATGCCGGACGTCTGCGTGATCATGATCGGGGCGAACGACGTCACGCACCGCATCCCGCCGACGCAGTCGGTGCGCTGGCTGTCCACGGCGGTGCGCAGGTTGCGGACCGCCGGGGCGGAGGTGGTCGTCGGCACCTGTCCCGATCTGGGGACCATCGAACCGGTGTACCAACCGCTCAGCTGGCTCGCCCGGCGGACCTCCCGGCAGCTCGCCGCCGCGCAGACCATCGGGGCGGTGGAGCAGGGCGGGCGGACGGTGTCCCTCGGTGACCTGCTGGGACCGGAGTTCGCGGCGAACCCCCGGGAACTGTTCGGGCCGGACAACTTCCACCCCTCGGCCGAGGGGTACGCCACCGCCGCGATGGCCGTGCTGCCGACGGTGTGCGCGGCGCTCGGCGTGTGGCCCGAGGAGGAGCGGCCCGACGCCTCCCGCGACGAGGGGTTCCTGCCGGTGGCGCGGGCGGCGGCGCGGGCTGCGCAGGAGGGCGGTACGGAGGTGACGGCCGCGCCGCAGACGGGGCCCCGGGGGCCCTGGGCCCTGCTCAAGCGTAGGCGGCGCCGGCGTATCCACAGTCCTGGGCCGGACGTCCACGAGGGCGGCGCCACGCGCACCGCGTAGCCCGCCGGCAGTTCCCCGCGCCCCCTCGGTGCGTCCATCTCCCGGTACGGGGCCCTGCACGGGTGCGCTGTCGTTCTGCGCAGTTCCCCGCGCCCCTCATCGGGTTCGTCCACCTGCCGGTTCAGGGTTCTGCGCGGGTGCGCTGGTGCTTTTGCGCAGTTCCCCGCGCCCCTCATCGGGTTCGTCCACCTGCCGGTTCGGGGTGCTGTGCGGGTGCGCTGTTGTTTTGCGCAGTTCCCCGCGCCCCTGAATGGGGCGCTTCGTCCGGGAGTCCGGCTGTCCGTACCCGCACGGGCCAGCGCACCCGAGCAGGAGCGGCCCCGACAGGGGCGCGGGGAACTGCGCAGACCAACAGCGCACCCGCACAGAACCACACACCGGAAGGCAAACGCACCCCATCAGGGGCGCGGGGAACTGCGCAAAAGCAGCAGCGCACCGCAGGTGGACGTACCCGACGGGGTCAGTGGCGCCGGGCGGGAGCCTCAGCAGCGGCCTTGAGGTCGCGCAGCCACGCCTCAAGCCCCTGACTCAGGATTCCCGTCGCGACGGGAACATCCGCATCGACCTGGGGCCCGGCGTGGGTCTCCTCGGTACGCACCCGGACGCCGCCCTTGACCACGGTGAACGTCCACACGTGCACACCGTCGATGCGCACCCCCTCGCCGACCGCGGGACCGGTCCAGCGGATGCACGCGTGGCGGCGCACCTGCTCGACGGTCGAGGTGATGTCCAACTCGGTGGCGGGGGTGACGGGGTTGGGCGGCACCGGCACCGTCCACCGGAACGCCGAGCCCGTCCGGAAGGGGCCGTCGTCGAGGCGGTCCACACCGGTGAGGTGGGGCTGCCAGGACGGCCAGCGCTCCACGTCCGTCTGGAGCTTCCAGACGGTCCGCAGCGGCGCGTGGATCACCGTTTCGGTGCGGTGGCGGACGCGTGCGTCGGGGTCGACGCCCTCCCCGCGGCAGGTGAGGGACGCACCGGGCCCGGAGGCGGTGGTCGCGGCGGCCGGGACGGTGGTCGCGGTGCCGAGGAGGCCGGCGAGCAGCGGGGCGGCGAACAGGGCGGTACGGACGCGGGTGCGGGTGTGGCGGGTGCCGGGCACGGGGTTCCCCTTGTCGACGGGTGAGTGGACCGCTCGGCGAGCGCGCCGTCGCCGTCGGGTGGGCGCGTCACCGCACCGCACACCGAACGAAGATGACGCCATCTCGCTCTAGTGAGAAGTTATAACTGCATGCGACCCGGGAGGTCAACGGCTTTCGTGATACCTTCTAACTAAACTTCAGAGCTATAGCCTCACGGGCGAGGGAGGGAGCGCGGGCCATGCCGGAGCAGGACGCGACGACACCACGGGAGCGCTACCGCGCCCAGGTGCGCGCGGAGATCAAGGAACACGCCCGGGAGCAGATCGCGACGGCGGGGGCGTCTGCGCTCTCGCTCAACGCCATCGCGAAACGGATGGGCATGAGCGGACCCGCGCTCTACCGCTACTTCGCCAGCCGCGACGACCTGATCACCGAACTCGTGCGCGAGGCGTACCGGAGTCTCGCCGGGACCCTGCGCGCGGCCTCCGACGACGGCGCCGACCTCGCCTCGCTGGTGCACGTCCTGCGCGACTGGGCCCTCCAGGACCCCCAGCGGTACCTGCTCGTCTACGGCACCCCGGTCCCCGGCTACCACGCGCCCGAGGACATCACCGGCATCTCCTCCGAGATCATGGCGACCCTGCTCGACGCGTGCGCGGCACTCGTGCAGGACGGCCCCGCGACACCGTTCGACGCCCATGTGGCGGCGCACCGGGACTGGGCCGGCGACCATCCGGCACCGCCCGCCGCACTGCACCGGGCCCTGATCGTCTGGACCCGGGTGCACGGCCTCCTGTCGCTGGAGGTGGCCGGCCACTTCGCCGGCATGGACTTCGACCCCGCCCTGCTCTTCGCCGCCGAACTGGACGAACTGCTGGCCCCCCGTACCGCCTGATCCGGGGCCGCCCCGGTGCGCGATCGACGGGCGGCTCCCCATACTGGAATCCGCGGGTCCGGCCCGGGCCCGGGGCATCGGAGGGCAGCCATGAGGATCCATCTGTCCAGCGTCTTCGTCGACGACCAGGACAAGGCCCTGCGCTTCTACACGGACGTACTGGGCTTCGTGAAGAAGGTCGAGGTCCCGGTGGGCGCCGACCGGTGGTTGACCGTGGTCTCGCCGGAAGACCCCGACGGCACCCAACTGCTGCTGGAGCCCGACGGCCATCCCGCGGTGAAGCCGTACAAGGAGGCGCTGGTCAGGGACGGCATCCCGGCCACCGCCTTCGCCGTGGACGACGTCCGTGCGGAGTTCGACCGGCTGCGCGCGCTGGGGGTGCGCTTCACCCAGGAGCCGCTGGAGGCGGGCCCGGTGACCATCGCGGTCCTGGACGACACCTGCGGGAACCTGATCCAGATCATGCAGGGCGGGTAGCGGGCCGACCGGGGAGACGGTCGGCGCCCGGGGCCGGAGAGTACGCTGAGCAAGCGCTTGGAAATTGCGGTCCGGGTCACATGACCATCCCCGTGACCCACGCGCTACGTAGCGGTAACTTCACGGGCACGCACCCTCACGGACGCCGAACACCGATACCCGAGCCCCCCGGCAAGGAGAACCCCGATGCCCGAAGCCGTGATCGTCTCCACCGCACGGTCCCCGATCGGCCGCGCGTTCAAGGGTTCACTGAAGGACCTGCGCCCCGACGACCTGACCGCCACGATCATCGGCGCCGCCCTCGCCAAGGTCCCCGGACTCGACCCGCGGGAGATCGACGACCTGATGCTGGGCTGCGGCCTGCCCGGCGGCGAACAGGGCAACAACCTCGGCCGGATCGTTGCCGTGCAGATGGGCCTGGACCACCTGCCGGGCTGCACGATCACGCGGTACTGCTCCTCGTCCCTCCAGACCAGCCGGATGGCGCTGCACGCGATCAAGGCGGGCGAGGGCGACGTCTTCGTCTCGGCCGGCGTCGAAATGGTGTCCCGCTTCACCCGGGGCAACTCCGACAGCCTGCCCGACACGCACAACCCGCTCTTCGCCGAGGCGGAGGCCCGCACCGCGGCGGTCGCGGAGTCGACGGGCGCCGGCTGGCACGACCCGCGCGAGGACGGGGCGCTGCCCGACGCGTACATCGCGATGGGGCAGACCGCCGAGAACCTCGCCCGCTGGAAGGGCATCACCCGACGGGAGATGGACGAGTTCGGGGTCAGGTCCCAGAACCTCGCCGAGCAGGCCCTCGCCAACGGCTTCTGGGAACGCGAGATCACCCCGGTCACCACCCCGGACGGCACCGTCGTCAGCCAGGACGACGGCCCGCGCGCCGGGGTCACCCTGGAGGGCGTCGAGGGCCTGAAGCCGGTGTTCCGCCCCGACGGCCTGGTCACCGCCGGGAACTGCTGTCCGCTCAACGACGGCGCCGCCGCCCTGGTCATCATGAGCGACACCAAGGCCCGGGACCTCGGGCTCACCCCGCTCGCCCGGATCGTCTCCACCGGACTGTCCGCGCTCTCCCCCGAGATCATGGGCCTCGGCCCGGTCGAGGCGTCGCAGCAGGCCCTGGCCCGTGCGGGACTGGGCATCGGGGACATCGACCTGGTCGAGATCAACGAGGCGTTCGCGGCGCAGGTGATCCCCTCGTACCGGGAACTCGGCGTGGACCTCGACCGACTCAACGTGAACGGCGGCGCCATCGCCGTGGGGCACCCGTTCGGGATGACCGGGGCCCGGATCACCGGGACGCTGATCAACAGCCTCCAGTTCCACGACCAGCAGTTCGGGCTGGAGACGATGTGCGTGGGCGGGGGCCAGGGCATGGCGATGGTGATCGAGCGGCTCAGCTGACGGGCAGCTCGGCCGACCGGGCGCCCCGGCCCGCGGAGTGCGCCCCGGGCGTGCACGGCGAATCGTGACCCAATCTCCCCCAGGATGTGATGTATCTCCTGGGGGAGATGCGTTTGCGCAGCTCACACTTGATCCTGAGGCAAACCCCCACTTCAGAAACCTGTCCAATTCGTGACGTAATGCACTGACAGGCCAGGGGTCCGCACTTCAAGCTGAGGTAGGAAGTCGGGGGTCGACTGACACCGGGAGTACTTCGTGAGCGCCTTGCCCATCGTTCTGCTGGTCACCACGGCCGCCGCCACGGCCGTGGGCGCCGCCGCCCTGCACGTCGTGCTCGGACTGCGCCGCCAGATCACCGCCCTGCGTACCGAACTCGCCCGACACCCGGCTCCCGACGCCCGTGCGCTGGTGCCCGCGGCCCGGTCCGCCGACACCGAGGAGATACGCGCGGCGGTCGTCGCCGCCCTCGCCCAGGAGCGGGAGCGCGAACTGGCCGAGGCGCGCGCCTTCTGGGCCGCGCAGGAGGCCCGGGACGCCGCCGACGCCCCCTCACTGCTCGGTCTCACCGATGACGATCTGTACCTGCCCCGGCACGCCGACTTCGTGGGCCTCGTGGAATCCGCCGACCTCGACGCACCGGACGGCGTCGACGGGTCGGACGGTCCTCCCGGCGCCGATGCTGCGGAAGGTCACACGGAGACCGCGACGCTCACCGGTCCCGACACGGTCGAGGGCCACCCCGGCGACTCCCCCGAACTCGCCGCCGCCCGCCGCCGCCACCCCTCGCACCCGGACTTCGTCCCCGCCCAGGCCACGCACTCCGGACCGTTCACGCCGACCGGGGACCACGAGCGCACGGTGCTGTGCCTGGAGGAACTCGCGGCGACCGGCGCCGCCCTCGCCGATGTGCGGCCCGGCCCGCTCGGCACCCTGGACGTCTACGTCTTCGAGGACGGCACCACGCTCTGCATGACCCCCGGCCACCGCGAGACCGCCGAACGGCTCGCCTCCGCGTTGCGGTCCGGCGAGCCGCCCGTGCTGCTCGGGGGCTCCGGGCTGTCGGGGGCGTACGCGCTGACCTTCTCCTGCGGCACGGAAACCGTGTACATACTCGCGGACCGCGTCATCGCCTCGCTCTGACTCACGCGGTCCGGCCGTCCCGGGGCCTGACGGGTCAGACGCCGGCGCGCTTCTGCGCTTCCTCGACCAAGGCGATCGCCTCCGCGAGCTGAGCGGGCTCGCTGAGCGCCACCGCCAGGTCCCGGCCCGCCACGGTGATCTGGTCGGCGACCGCGAACATGCCCGCGTCGGGCATCTCCCGGGGCTCCGTGCCGGGGGCCTCGATGTGCTGCGCCCGTACCGAGAGTTCCCTGGCCAGGGCCAGGGCCTCGGCCGCTGCGCCCCGCTGGAGGCGGCTCTGCGGGGCCGCTCTCAGGTGGTCGGCGAAGCGGTCCACGGCGGCGGTCAGTGGCGTCGTATCAAGCACGGGGACGACCCTAGCGGGTCGGTCGTTCACCGCGGGTGCGTAGGGGGGCGTCCGCGCAGTTCCCCGCGTCCCCTTCGGTACGTCCACCTCTGGCTGCGCCGTCCTGCTCGGGTGCGTTGTCCCGTGCGGGGTGCGCTGTGGCTTTGCGCAGTTCCCCGCGCCCCTGTCGGGGCCGCTCCGGCTCGGGTGCGTTGTCCCGTGCGGGTGCGCTGTGGTTGCCCGCGCAGTTCCCCGCGCCCCCTTCGGGTGCGTTCGCTGTTCTGCTCGGGTGCGCTGGTGTTTCGCGCAGTTCCCCGCGCCCCTTATCGGGGCCGCTTCCCGCGCGACAACGGCGAGGAGCGCCCGAGATCCAGGGGCGCGGGGAACTGCGCAACAGCCCAGCGCACCCGCACAGGGGCCCGGGGGAAAGCGGAACGGCCCCGCGAACCGGAGGGGTTCGCGGGGCCGTTGCCGGAACTGACTAGTCGCTGCTCTGGAGGATCGCGATCAGCCGCAGGAACTCCATGTAGATCCACACGAGCGTCAGCGTCATGCCGAACGCGGCCAGCCACGCCTCCTCGCGGGGCGCACCGTACGCGATGCCGTCCTCGACCTGCTTGAAGTCGATGGCCAGGAACGCCGCACCGAGCAGGACACCGACGATGCCCATGATGATGCCGAGCGTGCCGCTGCGGAAGCCGAGGCCGTCACCGCCGCCGAACACCGCGAACAGCAGGTTCACGGCCATCAGCAGCATGAAGCCGAGCGCCGCCGCCATCACGAAGCCGTAGAAGCGACGGTTGACGCGGATCCAGCCGGCCTTGTAGGCGACGAGCACCGCGGCGAAGACCGCCATCGTGCCGATCACGGCCTGCATCGCCGCACCGCTCGCGATGCGGTTGTCCACGATGCTGGAGATGACGCCGAGGAAGACGCCTTCCAGGGCCGCGTACGTCACGATCAGCGCGGGCGACGCCTTGCGCTTGAAGGACTGGACGAGGCCCAGCACCATCGCGGCGAGACCCGCGACGACGGCGACCCCGATGGACCGCGCGATGTTCGCGTCGTCCACGGGCAGCAGCGCCCAGGCCAGTGCGGCCGTGACGATGAGAATGCCGAGGGTCGTCCCCGTGCGCATGATGACGTCGTCCATCGTCATGCGTCCGGTGCCGGCCGGGGCCGGCGTGCCGGTGCCCTGGAGGCCGTCCGGCTGGGCGTAAGGGTTCTGGGCGTACGGGTTGGTGGGCGCGGGGGCGCCCTGCGCGTACGGGTTGCCCTGGGTCTGGACGGCGGGTCCCCCGGCCTGCGGCGCGGCGTTGAACCCCGCGTAGCCGTTGTCGCGGCTGAACCCCCGACGCGAGAAGACCGGGTTACTGCTCCTCATTTCACTCCTCCATGGCCGCGCTGCGCGGCCTTGGCCTCAAGAGTAATGTGCGGGCAAAGCATCTCCCCTAGTGCCTAGGGAGGATCTTTCCCCTTCCGTTACGGAAGAACGCCCGGCCGTAGCCGTGTGTTCCCGCACGCTCACCTGTGCTTACCGTTCCTTCTTCAGTTTCCCGCGCGGCCCCGTTCCGCACCCGCGTCCCCGGTCCCGTCGGCGCGCCGAGGGGTCGCGTTCGTCACACCTGTGGCCCCGCGGCACCCGTGCGCCGTCCCGGGCGACCGCGGCCGTTCGACGCCACTCTCACCGACCGGGTGCCCACCCGCCACCGGACTCCCCCGTCCGGGGCGTCGGGCACCGTCCACTGATCATTCCCGTTTGGCCGGAGTGAATTCCCCCGGATTTCCGGGCCGGCGGAAATGACTCCGCCGGAGTGCCCCGCTTTCGGGTCCGGGAGAATCGCCCCCATGTCCGACGCCAAGGCCGCCTCCCTCACCCTGCCCGCACCGGCGACGGCGGCGCCCGGTCCCGGTCTCCACCCGCCGCGGCCGACCCTGCGGCGGGCCGCACCCGCGCTGCTGGCCTACGCTGCGGTGCGGCTGACCGGCCTCGCACTCCTCGCGGTGGTCTCGGCCGCCACGGACGGGGACGGGCTGCACCGGCTGAGCGGCCGTTGGGACGCCGTCTGGTACCAGCGGATCGCCCAGAACGGCTACGGGTACGAGGTCCGGCTCGCGGACGGCTCGGTCCACTCCGACCTGGCGTTCTTCCCGCTGCTGCCCGCCCTGGAACGGGGCCTGTCCGCCGTGCTCCCGCTGGACGTCGCGGGCGCCGGCCTCCTGGTGTCGTGGCTCGCCTCGCTGGTGGCCGCCTGGGGCATCTACGCGGTCGGCGCACGGGCGTACGGGCCTCGGGCGGGCGTCCTGCTGGCCGCCCTGTGGGGGGCGTACCCGACCGCGTTCGTGCAGTCGATGGCGTACACCGAGACGCTGTTCACGGCGCTCGCGGCCTGGGCGCTGTACGCCGTCCTGACCGACCGCTGGATCACGGCCGGGCTGCTGTGCGCGGCCGCCGGGCTCACCCGGCCGACCGCGGCGGCGCTGATCGCGGCGATCGGGGTCACGGCACTGTGGCGGCTGGTGAGCGCGTACCGCGCGGGCGGGGCGTTGCGCGGGCACGCACGGATGATCGCCGGGGTCTGTCTGGCCCCGCTGGGCTGGCTGGCGTACATCGTCTTCGTGGCGGTGCACGAGGGCCGGCCGTTCGCGTACTTCGACGTGCAGGCGGGGTGGAACAACCGGATCGACGGGGGCGTGGCGCTCGCCTCGTTCGTGGTGGAGCAGTTCGGCCGCAACGTCCTCGCCGGTCTCGGACTGTGCGCGGCCTTCGGTCTGCTCTTCTGGGTGGGGTGGCTGTGCCTGCGCCAGCGACAACCCCTCCCGGTCGTCGTCTACGGCACCGCGGTCGTGGTGATCTCACTGATCGGGTCCGGGTACTTCGGCTCCAGGCCGCGGCTGATGATGCCGGCCTTCCCCCTGCTGCTCCCGGCGGCGGTGGCCCTGGCGGGGATGCGGCGCGGGGCCCTGGCGGGGGCGGTCATGGGTGCGGCGGCACTCGCCTCCGGTGCGTACGGCGCCTTCACCCTGCTCGGCCCCGGCCCCCCGTGAGTCGTCACCGGGGGAACGGACCGATGCCGCGCCCAGGCTGATCCCCGTCGCCTAAGACGCCGAAGAAGCCGAAGAGAGTGGAGCGCTTCGCCTTGGGGCTGATGGTCCGCGGCGCCGTCCGTCGGGGGTGAAGTGGTGGGCCTTTGCGGGGAGTTCGCCCTGCGGGTCGTGCTCCCCGGGCACGACTGCCGGCGGAGCGGTCGCCGGGCCCACGTCCACGGTGAAGACCTCGCGAACGGGTAGGTCGGGCCCGGCCGCGGTGGAGCGGCCCGCGTGCGGCGATCCGGACGATCCCCCTCACGGCTTTTGTCCGCTCTGTACGAGTCGTGCAGCGGGAGAAGCGTCGACGTGTCGCCGCGGCGTTCCCCCGCCCCGTGAAGGAGTCGTGCCCACCAGCCCGCTTCGGCTGGTGGGGCGATCGTGTGAAGATCGGTGCCCGGAACCGGACTTGAACCGGTACGCCCCGCGCGGGGCAGCGAGGTTTAAGCTCGCCGTGTCTGCATTCCACCATCCGGGCTCAGGGCCATGGCTCCGTGACCAGGGGTCCGAGCCTAGCCGGACGGGTAGCCCGAACAGCCGAACCGAAGCCCGATGTTGTCTGATTTTATTGAGGTCTGAGGGAGCATCAGACACCGGGGCCCTCCCGTCCGCACCCAAAGATTGCCCTCATCCGTCGGCTCCCATGCCGAGCGTGAAATGACGGGAATTCACCGTCGGTGTAGGGGGTCGTTCAGTCGTTCGCGTGGGTTTCGGCCATCGCTCGCAGCGAAACGTCAACCCAACCCCTGCGCACACCACCCACACGGGTTGTGCGCACCGCCTTCACCAAGCCGCCGCACGCTGCCGCACGCCCCCGCGCACCGTCGCACACCGGCGCGCGGCGACCGCCGTCAGTGCGCGGAGGAGCGCGCCGGTGACCGTCTCGCTCCGTCCCCCGTCAACGCGCCGGAGCCGTCACCACTCGCGCGCCTCGACCAACCGCTCCGGATCGGCGTCCACGAAGCCGTAGCACCCGGCCACGAGGAAGAACGCTTCGCAGATCTCCTCGCGCGCGACGGTCTCCAGTTCGCTGCCCTCCGCCTCGAACACCGACTCCAGGTCGTTGAACTCCTCCGTCGCGACGGCGGTGAGGGCGTACAACGCGGTCAGGTCCGCGGGGCCTTCGGACTCGATCCGCTCGCACAGCCGCAGCAGGACGGCGACGCCCCGGTCGACCAGGTGGTCGGGGAAGTACTCGTCGGTGTACATCCCGCCCAGCAGCGCGGAATCGGCGACCAGTGCGGCGACCTTCTCGTTGGTGACCGGCACGGCGGTCCCCCTGTCTGCTCGGTGGTGGGCACGGGCACCGGGTGGGGCCGCGCGGACGCGCCGGACGACCCGGGGAACGCACCGCCGGGGCTGCCCGGCACGGCACCACTGTGCACCGGGCCACTGACAGTCGCCCCGCCCGACCGGTGCCGATGCCGGGGACCCCGCCCCGGGGCGGGGTCCCGGTCGCAGACGGGGGTCATCCCCAGGTATGACTCGGGGCGGTCCGGTGCGACCAAGGGTTGTCCCCGGAACCGGAACAGCGGCTGACTCCACGGCCCGGATCGGCGGACAGGATGGAAGACGTCCCGCCCCGAACCGACAGGGAGTGCCCTCCGTGACCACCACCTCCATCGCAGACCGCGCCACGGGTGTGGCCGCCCGCGCCACGAACCTGAGCAAGGTCTACGGCCAGGACGAGACCAAGGTGGTCGCGCTCGACCACGTCACCGTCGACTTCCACCAGGGCCAGTTCACGGCGATCATGGGCCCCTCCGGTTCCGGGAAGTCGACGCTGATGCACTGCGTCGCCGGGCTCGACAGCTTCAGCAGCGGCTCCGTCCGGATAGGCGAGACCGAGCTGAGCACGCTCAAGGACAAGCAGCTCACCCAGCTCCGCCGGGACAAGATCGGCTTCATCTTCCAGGCGTTCAACCTGCTGCCGACCCTGACCGCCCTGGAGAACATCACGCTCCCGATGGACATCGCCGGCCGCAAGCCGGACCAGCAGTGGGTGAACGCGGTCATCGACATGATCGGTCTGCGGGCCCGCCTCGGGCACCGTCCCACCCAGCTCTCCGGCGGTCAGCAGCAGCGCGTGGCCGTGGCCCGCGCCCTGGCCTCCCGGCCGGAGATCATCTTCGGTGACGAGCCGACCGGCAACCTCGACTCGCGCTCCGGCGCCGAGGTCCTCGGCTTCCTGCGCAACTCGGTGCGCGAGCTGGGTCAGACCGTCGTCATGGTCACCCATGACGCCGTCGCCGCCTCCTACGCGGACCGGGTGATCTTCCTCGCCGACGGACGGATCGTCGACGAGATCCACGCCCCCACGGCCGATGCCGTGCTCGACCGGATGAAGGCGTTCGACGCCAAGGGCCGCGTCAGCTGACCCACCGGGCTCCCCGTCGCACCACCCCGCAGCCCGGCCGCCCGTCGTACCGCCGTATCCCGCGGCCCTCACACCAGGACTTCACTCATGTTCCGTACCGCCTTGCGCAACGTGCTCGCGCACAAGGCCAGGCTGCTGATGACCGTGCTCGCCGTCACGCTCGGCGTCGCGTTCGTCTCCGGCACCCTGGTCTTCACCGACACCCTCGGCAAAGCCTTCAGCAGCCAGTCCGCCAAGAGCTACGACGACATCGCCGTGGTCGTCGAGGGCCCGGAGAAGGACGGCCAGCGGCTCGGCATCCCCGCGGGCACCCTCACCAAGGTGCAGGGCGTGGACGGGGTCGACGAGGTCACCGGCCGGGTCTCCGGCTTCGCCGGGGTCGCCGACGAGGACGGCAAGCTGCTCGGCGTCGGCTGGTCCAACACCGGACGCAACTTCGCCCCCGACGAGAGCGGCAAGGACGCGGCGTTCGACTTCGTCCGGGGCGAGGGTCCCGTGCAGGACGGACAGATCGCCCTCGACAAGGCCACCGCCGACAAGGGCGGCTACGCGGTCGGGGACACCGTGCGGGTCGCGACGACCGGAACGGTCCAGGAGTACGACCTCGCCGGCATCTTCACCACCGACGACGGTCAGGTGAGCGCGGGCGGCAGCCTCGTCCTGTTCGACACCTCCGTCGCTCAGGAGCAGTACCTGCGCCCCGGCCACTTCGAGGGCTTCACCGTCGCCGCGAAGTCCGGCGCCTCGGCGCAGCAGATCCTCGACGAGGTCAAGCCGCTGCTGCCCGAGGGCTCCAAGGCGAAGACCGCCGAGAAGGCGGCGGCCGACGAAGCCAAGATGATCAAGGACTCGATGAAGAACATGAACACGATGCTGCTGGCCTTCGCCGGCATCGCGCTGTTCGTGGGCATCTTCCTGATCGCCAACACCTTCACCATGCTGGTCGCCCAGCGCACCCGTGAACTGGCCCTGATGCGCGCCGTCGGCGCCTCCCGGCCGCAGGTCAAGCGCTCCGTCATCATGGAAGCCCTGTTCGTCGGCACGATCGCCTCGCTCATCGGCTTCGGCGTGGGCCTCGGGCTCGCCACCGGGCTGCGCTCCACCCTGAACGCCCTGGACATGAAGATCCCGGACGGTCCGCTGGTCGTCTCCGCCGCCGCGGTGCTGTCCGCGCTGGGCGTCGGCATCGCGGTCACCGTGCTCGCCGCCTGGCTGCCCGCCCGCCGCGCCGCGAAGATCCCGCCGGTCGCCGCGATGAGCAGCGTCCACGCGGTCGCCTCCGGCAAGTCCCTGCTGGTGCGGAACGTCATCGGCGCCGTCCTCGCCGGTGCGGGCGCCCTCGCGATCACCGCGGGCGCGGCCCAGGGCAGCACCGGTCGCATGCTCATCGCGGTGGGCGCCTTCCTGACGCTCATCGGCTTCATCATCCTGATCCCGCAGCTCGCCCGCCCGGTGATCGCGGTGTTCCGCCCGCTGCTGACCAGGGCCTTCGGGGTCTCCGGGAAGCTCGCCGCGCAGAACGCCGTCCGCAACCCGCGCCGCACCGGCGCCACCGCCTCCGCGCTCGCCATCGGTCTGACCCTGGTCACCGGACTGACCGTGATCGGCGCCTCGATCGGCCAGGCGATCGACCGCACCACCACCGACCAGGTGCGCGGTGACTTCCGGATCTCCATGTCCAGCGGACACCCGTTGGACGACTCCTCGCTCGCACTGCTGGAGAAGGCCGAGGGCATCGAGGCCCTGTCGCCCCAGGAGGCGATCCAGGTGCGGGTCGAGGGCAAGGAGCGCCACGCCTCCGCGGTGACCGCGGACGGGGTCGACGAGGTCTACCACCTGCCGGTCGTGAACGGTTCGTTCGACGGGCTCGGCCAGGGGCAGATCGCCGTCGCCGAGAAGACCGCGGAGAAGCAGGGCTGGAAGGCCGGCGACACGATCCCCGTCACCTTCGAGGGCAACGGCAAGAAGGACACGCAGCGGCTCACGATCGCCGCGGTCTTCGAGGACAACGACTTCGTCTCGCCCTACCTCCTGCCCCGCGAACTGGCCACCCCGTACCTGACGCAGTCCGCCATCCAGGAGATCTGGGTCTCGATGCAGGGCGGCACCACCGAGGCCAACGAGAAGGCCCTGGTGGACGCCCTCGGCAACAACCCGGGCATGAAGGTCCAGGACCAGAAGGAGTTCCGCGACGAGATCGGCGGCATGATCAACATGATGCTGAACATCATGTACGGGCTGCTGGGCATGGCCCTGATCATCGCGGTCCTCGGCGTCATCAACACCCTGGCCATGTCGGTGTTCGAGCGTCAGCAGGAGATCGGCATGCTGCGGGCCATCGGCCTCGACCGGCGGCGCGTGAAGCGGATGATCCGGCTGGAGGCGATCGTGATCTCGCTCTTCGGCGCCACCGTCGGCATCGCCCTCGGCTCGTTCCTCGGCTGGGCCATCGGCGAGACGATCAAGGGCAGCATCCCGGACTACGAGCTGGTCCTCCCGGGCGGACGGATCGTCCTCTTCCTGGCCCTGGCCGCGCTGGTCGGCGTGCTGGCCGCGATGTGGCCCGCGCGCAGCGCCGCCCGGCTGAACATGCTGACGGCCATCAAGACGGAATAGCCCGCCCCGGGGCACCCCCCTCCCGCGGCGGCTGTTCCAGGGCCCCGGTACCGGATTCCCGGTACCGGGGCCTTCCCGTACGCCCGTGCCCCGGGCGTACGGAGACCGGATTCAGGGCACGGCGGGGGCGAACTCCCCACCGGCCGAGCGCTCCGTCCAGGTGCGGATGCGCAGCGGCAGACCGGACGCACCGGACTGGGGGGTGCGCACCGCGAGGATCTGGTTGACGCCGATCCGGTTGCGCTCGAAGGACAGCGCGGACGCGGCCATGTACAGCCGCCACACCCGGGCCCGCCCCGGGGAGACCAGCCGCAGGGCCCGCTCCCAGCCGGACTCCAGATTGGCCACCCAGCGGCGCAGGGTGAGGGCGTAGTGCTCGCGGATCGACTCCAGGTCCCGGACCTCGAAGCCGGCCCGTTCCAGGGCGCTCACCGTGGTGCCCACCGGCGCCAGCTCGCCGTCCGGGAAGACGTAGGCGTCGATGAACTCGTCCACCCGGTACGTCGTCTCGTCGCGCTGCGGACGGCGGGCGATCTGGTGGTTCAGCAGCCGCCCGCCGGGCCGCAGCAGGGCGTACAGGTCGCGTGCGTACTCCAGGTACAGGTCCGCGCCGACGTGTTCCGCCATCCCGATGGACGAGATCGCGTCGAACGGCCCGTCCCGGACGTCCCGGTAGTCCTGGACGCGGATCTCCACCCGGTCGGCCAGCCCCTCCTCCGCGACCCGCTTGCGGGCGTACGCGGCCTGCTCCTGCGACAGGGTGATGCCGACGACCGTGGCCCCGTGCTCGCGCGCCGCGTGCAGCGCCATGGAGCCCCAGCCGCAGCCCACGTCCAGGAGTCGGGTGCCGGGGCGCAGGTCGAGCTTGCGCGCGACCAGTTCGAGCTTGTCGCGCTGGGCGTCCTCCAGCGTGCGGGCGCGCCCCGGGGCCGGGGCGTCCCAGTACGCGCACGAGTAGACCATCGCCGGGCCGAGGACCAGCTCGTAGAAGTCGTTGCCGACGTCGTAGTGGTGGCTGATGGCCTGTTCGTCGCTGCGGCGGGTGTGCAGGTGGAGCCGGCCGGAGCGGTGGCGCTCCTCGTGCGGGGGCGGCGGGGGCGGGAGCGGGCGGGCCAGGACGGCGAAGGCGCGGGCCGCCGCGCGGACGGACGGGTCGCGCAGCGCGTCCAGCAGGCCGGGCGCCCGTTCGTCGCGGTCCCACAGGACGCCGGACAGCCGGTCCAGGGCCTCGTACAGGTCGCCCTCGACATCGATGTCCCCGGCGACCCAGGCCCGGGCGAGTCCCAGCTCCCCCGGCTTCCACAACAGTCGGCGCAGGGCCTTGCGGTGACGGATCACCAGGGTGGGGGCGGGGGTGGCGTCCTGGTCGGTCGCCGTGGCCGGCGGGCCGGACTCCGAGCCGTCCCAGGCGCGGATGCGGAGCGGGAACGGGGCTCCCAGCAGGCGTTGCGCGAGGTTCTGGAGCTGACGGGCGGCGGGCTGCATCGCGATGTCCTTACGTGGCGGGGCCTGGTGATGGTCCATCACCACGTAAACACCGGGTCGGGGGCCGTACAGTCCCGTCGCGGGGCCGTGCGGGTCGGTTTTTCGCCAGCGCCCTCCGGGTGGCGGAATCCGTTCGACGGGGCCCCGCGGAGCGGCCCCACGGGCACCGACACGGGTCCGCGGGCCGAGGACGTCCACCGGTGCCGGGACGGCCGCGGACCGGGTGCGGTTACGGGGCCGAGGGCGGTTGCCGGGACGGATACGGCCGTGGGCAGGGGCCGGGTACGACTGTGGGGCCGTCCGCACCACGGATGGCGGACGGCCCCACAGGCGTACACGAGCGAGGGGCGACCAGCGGGTCAGGCGCTGAGCTTCTCCTGCTCCTCCTTCTTCGCCACGGGCGGCGGAGTCGGCTTCGCGGCCTCGTAGAACTCCTCGCGCGGCGTCTCGATCGCACCGAGCGAGACAACCTCGCGCTTGAGGAACATGGCGAGGGTCCAGTCGGCGAAGACCCGGATCTTGCGGTTCCAGGTCGGCATGGCCATGCCGTGGTAGCCACGGTGCATGTACCAGGCGAGCCGGCCGCGCAGCTTGATCTTGAACTTGCCCATGACGATCATGGCCACGCCCTTGTGCAGGCCGAGGCCCGCGACCGCGCCCTTGTTGGCGTGGCTGTACTCCTTCTGCGGGAAGCCCCGCATGCCGGAGATGACGTTGTCGCCGAGGAGCTTGGCCTGGCGCAGCGCGTGCTGGGCGTTGGGCGGGCACCAGGCGTTCGGGTTCCCGGCCTTGCGCGCGGCGACGTCGGGCACCTGCGCGTTGTCGCCGGCGGACCAGATGTAGTCGCTGCCCTGCACCTGGAGCGTGGTCTGGGTGTCCACGTGGCCGCGCGGGCCGAGCGGCAGACCGTAGTGGGCGAGCGCGGGGTTGGGCTTCACGCCGGCGGTCCACACGATGGTGTTGGACTCGACCTCAAGGCCGTTCTTCAACACCACGTGGCCGTCGACGCAGGACTCCATCGAGGTGCTGAGGTAGATCTCCACCCCGCGACCCTCAAGGTGCTCCTTGCCGTACTTGCCGAGCTTGGGTCCCACCTCGGGCAGGATCTTGTCGGCGGCGTCGACGAGGATGAACCGCATGTCCTCGCGGGAGACGCTGGTGTAGTACTTGGCCGCGTCCCGGGCCATGTCCTCGACCTCGCCGATGGTCTCCGCACCGGCGAATCCGCCGCCGACGAAGACGAAGGTGAGCGCCTTGCGGCGGACCTCCTCGTCGGTCGTGGAGTCGGCCTTGTCGAGCTGCTCCAGGATGTGGTTGCGCAGGCCGATGGCCTCCTCGACGCCCTTCATCCCGATGCCCTGCTCGGCGAGACCCGGGATCGGGAACGTCCGGGAGACGGCACCGAGGGCGATCACCAGGTAGTCGAAGGGCAGCTCGTACGCGTCACCGACGAGCGGCGCCACGGTGGCGACCTTGCGGTCCTGGTCGATGGTGGTGACCCGGCCGGTGAGGACCTCCGCCTTGGGGAGCACGCGTCGCAGCGGGACGACGACGTGCCGCGGGGAGATGCTGCCGGCGGCGGTTTCGGGGAGGAAGGGCTGGTACGTCATGTACGAGCGCGGGTCGACGACCGTGACCGTCGCCTCTCCGTACCGCATCTTCTTGAGGATGCGGCTCGCCGCGTACAGACCTACGTACCCACCGCCTACTACGAGGATCCTGGGACGCTCCGTGGTGCTCATGGCATCGAGTATCCACCCGCCACGGAGGGGTACTTAGTGCGCCCCTTCACAAGGATCACTACTCCCTCTGCTATAGTGCCCGACCCGCGTGACGGAGGTCATGCGCGCAGGGGGGAACCCTGCGCCCCCTCGGTACGTTGGGTCACCCCTGTCAATACCGCCTGAGCTGCACTATCGACCCCTCGACCCGGTACCGCGGCCCCCTTGATCCGGACCCGTGCCACACGCCGGGAACACCCCACAGTCGCCCGACTCGGGACCTTGGACCCATAAGCAGGGGTCTTGGGGGCCTCCAGGGCGCCCGCCAGGGGTTTTTTCCTTGTGAAGAACTTCACGAACTTTCCCGCAGAGGGTGGCCGGAACACTTCGGGACGGCGCGTTCACAGCCCCTCGGAGGCTCGCCGCGACCCCGAACGCCGACCCCGAACGCCGACCCCGCCCGGCGATCCCGACCGGTGATCCCGACCGGTGATCCCGACCGGCGATCCGCCGGCCTGCGCGAACCGCGGCGTCGGAGGCGCGGGCGGGGGAGCCGGAGGTGCGGGCAGGGGGGCCGGAGGGGCGAGCAGGGGAGCCGTTCGCTGCTCATTCGTCACACAATACTCCCCATTTTGCTTGAAGCTGCTTGTAAGTGACGGTTATCGTGCAACTTCGCGCATTCATTGCGCCCGGATGCATGGCCGGCCCTCACTAAGGAGCGCTCCCGTATGCCCACCACAGCGCCGTCCCGCACCACGACCGGGGGTAGCCATGCCTGACGGGACCGACCGGCACGACTGCGTCATCGCCCTGGACGTCGGCGGGACGAGCATGAAGGGAGCCCTGCTCGACCGCGACCTGCACGTGCTGGACACCGTCCGCCGGGCCACCCCCCGCGCCTCGGGCCGGGATGCGGTGGTCGCCGAGATCACCGCCGTGCTGCGGACCCTGGAGGCCCGTGCCACCGAGCACGGGACCACCCCGCGCGGCGCCGGGGTGGTGGTCCCCGGCATCGTCGACGAGGGGAGCCGGACCGCCGTCTACTCGGCCAACCTCGGCTGGCGCGACCTGCCGCTCGGGGACCTGCTCGAAGGAGCCCTGGGCCTCCCGGTGGCCCTGGGGCACGACGTGCGGGCCGGCGGAGTCGCCGAATGCCGTCTCGGTGCGGCCCGGGGCGCACGGGACGCCTGGTTCGTGCCCGTCGGGACCGGGATCGCCGCGGCCGTCATCTGCGACGGCCGGCCGCTGAGCGCCGGTGGCTACCTGGGGGAACTCGGCCACGTCCTGGCCGAGCCCGGAGGGGAGCCCTGCGGGTGCGGCGCCCGGGGGTGCCTGGAGACGATCTCCTCGGCCGCTGCGGTCGCCGCGGCGTACGGCGCCCGCTCCGGGCGCCGGGTCGAGGGCGCCGCCGCGGTGGCGGCACTGCTGGAACGCGACGACCCCGACGCCCGGGTGGTGTGGGACCGGGCCGTCGACGCGCTCGCCGCGGCGCTGGCGACGGTCACGACGCTGTTCGCCCCCCAGGTCGTCGTGATCGGTGGCGGCCTCGCCGAGGCCGGCGGGTTGCTGCTCGACCCGCTGCGCTCCGCCGTCGCCCGACGGCTGACCTTCCAGCGGCGACCCGAACTGGTGCTCGCCGCGCTCGGCGACATGGCGGGGTGCCTGGGCGCCGGCCTCGCCGCCTGGGACGCGAAGGACGGCGGGGTAGCGGCCCGGCAGCCCGAGGAGACCCCGTCGAGCGTGGCGTCATGATCCTCACGGTCACGCTCAACGCCGCCCTCGACGTCACGTACAACGTCGCCGCCCTGGTCCCCAACAGCTCGCACCGCGTCGACACGTCGTTCGCCCGCGCGGGGGGCAAGGGGGTCAACGTCGCCCGCGTCCTGTCCGGGCTGGGCGTCCCCGCCGTCGTGACCGGCCTCGTGGGCGGCCCGACCGGCCGGGCGATCCGGGACGACCTCCGCGCGGCGCGGCTGCCCGACGAACTCGTGCCCATGCCGGGGGACTCGCGTCGCACGGTGACCGTGGTCTCCGCGGAGGACGGCGACGCCACCGTCTTCAACCAGAGCGGCCCCACCGTCGACGCGGAGACCTGGGAGCACTTCACCGCACGGTTCACCCGGCTCGTCCGCGACGCCCGGGTGGTCGTCCTCTCCGGGAGCCTCCCGCCCGGGCTGCCCGCAGACGCTTACGGACGACTCGTCCGCCTGTCCGACGCGGCGGGCGCCGCAACGATCCTGGACACCAGCGGAGGCCCGCTCCTCGCGGCCCTGGCGGCGCGCCCGACCGTCGTCAAGCCCAATGCCGCGGAGATCGCCGAGGTCACCGGAGAGACCGACCCCCGGGCCGCGGCCGCGAGCCTGCGCAGCCTCGGTCCCCGGTGCGTGGTGGCATCGCTCGGCCCCGACGGTCTCCACGCCGTCACCCCCGAGGGGAGTTGGCGGGCCGCTCCCCCGCGGAAGTTGGCGGGCAACCCCACCGGAGCCGGGGACGCCTGCGTGGCGGCGATCGCCGCCGGACTCCTCGCCGGTGAGCCGTGGCCGGCCGTCCTGCGCGAGGCGGTGGCCCTCTCGGCGGCCGCCGTTCCCTGCCCGCTGGCGGGCGACTTCGACGCCGCCCTCTACGAACGGTTCCGTCGCACGGTCCCCGTGGAGGACCTCGGGGCCGCCACCGGCTCCTGACCGGAGGCCCGCCGCCGCGGGCCTTCACGGTGACGGCGGTACCCGGGGGACCGCCGTCACCGGCCGGGAACTACGCGCCCGGAACGTCGCGGAACGTCCGCCACGCGACCAGGGACGAACGGAACCACACCCAGCCCCGTCGCTCCCAGGCCACGGGCTGCGCCGCCAAGCGGTCCGCGTAGTCGTCCCAGGTGGTGGCCCCGGACGCGGCCCACGCCTTCTCACCGACGCCGGCGAGACGGGGCAGCAGCAGGAACTCCAACTCGTCGCGGTCCTCGACCGTCTCGCACCACACGGCCGCCTCCACCCCGGCGAGTCCCGCGTCGTCGTCGACCTGCGGAGTCTCGTCGACCGGGTCCCATTCGACGAACTCCCGCAAGGTGACCGCCGGGTAGTACTGGAGGCCGACCCGACCGCGCAACAGGTCCTGTGCGACGTCCGTGGAGGGCTCGCCGTGCGGGCGGTCCAGATAGAGCCGGGTGGAGGGCGAGGCCAGGATCGGGGCGCCCTTCGAGACGGCCCGGGGTACGTCGTCCAGGGCGGTGGTCAACGCCTGTGTGATCAGGGGCAGCAGATCGGCCGGCACCCCTCCCGCGAGGGGCCCCTCGGGAGACGCGAGCGTCCCGTCCGCCAGGTGGCCCCGTACGGACTCCGGCTCGATCCAGTACTGGACGAGGTCGTCCGGGCCGACCCCGGCGCGCGCGATCTCCTGCCAGCCCACCACGCGCCGACCGTGCCGTTTGACCGCCGCCATCGCGTGGTCGACGAACCGCGCATGCGCCTCGTCCGGCATGCCGAAGGTCTCGTCACCGCCGATGTGGACGAACGCGCTGGTCGAGAACTGGGCCGCGACCGCCGCGACCACCTCGTCGACGAAGCGCAGGGTGGGTCCGTGGTCCGGGTCGAGGTTGCCGATCGACACGCCCGCCGCTGCCCGGCCCCCGTCCGTGACGACGGGCGCCAGCTCGGGGTACGCGTGGAAGACCGCCGATGCGTGCCCCGGCATGTCCACCTCCGGCACCAAGGTGACGAACCGTTCCGCGGCGTACCGCACCAGGGCGGTGACGTCGGCCCGCGTGTAGTGGCCACCGGGCCGGTCGCCCGTCGCCCCCGCACCGCCGATCTCCGTGAGCAGCGGCCAACCGGGGACCTCGACCCGCCAGCCCTGGTCGTCGGTGAGGTGCAGGTGCAGCACGTTCAGCTTGTAGAGGGAGAGCATGTCGACCACGCGGCGCACCGTGTCGACGTCGTGGAACGTGCGGGCCACGTCGAGGGACAGTCCGCGCCAGGCGAACCGGGGGGCGTCGAGGACCCTGACCCGTTCCAGTACGGCGGTGCCGTCCGAGGCGGCGGCCGTGATGAGCTGACGCACCGTGGTCAGCCCGCGGTGCACTGCCTCCGGGGTCGTCCCCCACACCCGCACTCCGGCCGCGGTGATCTGCACCCCGTGGCGTTCGTCGCCGTCCGTCCCGTCGGCACGGACCCCGGCGGCGCGCGGCAGGTCCGCCAGTCCCTCGTCCCCGAGGAAGAGGGTGACGGCGATGTCCGTCGGGTGCCCGGGCTGCTGCCTCACCCCGGCCAGGGCGACGTCCGCGTCACGCTGGACGTCGGCGACGAAGCGGTGCGCCGCGCCGAGCAGTTCGTGCGCGAGGACGACCACCGGTGTACCGGAGTGGATCCGTACGGTGTCGCCGGGGGCGGGGGCACCGGTGTCGACGTCGACGTGGCGGACCGCGGGTATGACGGGAACGGCGGGAACGGCGGGAACGGCGTGGATCGACATGGGGAACTCCTCAACGGACGGACTTGATGGGAAGGATCGCGAGGGCGCCGATGACCGAGAGGACGAGCCCGACGGGGAACAGCGCGGAGTAGCCGAAACCGACGGCGAGGGCACCGCCGAGGAGCGGGCCGACGGTCTGCGGGAGGGCCACGGCGATGTTCAGCACGCCGAGGTCCTTGGCGAAGGTGTCCGCGGACGGCAGGACCTGGGACATCAACGCCGCGTCCACGGCTTGGTAGACACCGAACCCGAGACCGCTGACGACGGTGTAGACGATCATCCCGGTGAGGGTGGGCAGCACCAGCGGCACCAGCATCGCCACGCCCATCACCGCCGCCGAGACGGTGACGAAGACCTTGCGTCGGCCGAGGCGGTCGGAGAGCGGACCCGAGACACCGGTGGAGACGAGGATCGCGGCGAGGCTGATGCTGCCGAGCAGCGCCACCTTGCCGACCGCGTCGTCGCCGAGACCGATGTGGTCCTGAAGGATGTAGAGCTGGTAGCCGGTGACGAGGAAGTACCCCGTGAAGAGGGCCAGTCGGCTCAGGAAGCCCCAGAAGAAGTCGGGGTGCTGACGCGGGCTCACCCAGAAGCTCTTCAGGAAGGTCGTGAGGGAGAACGGTTCGCGTTCCCGGTCACGGGACGGGGTGTCCGGACAGCACACCAGGAACAGCATGACCATCGCGAGCATGCCGATCGGGAGGAGCAGGTACCCCAGCCGGACGTCCTCGGCGAACGAGGCGCCCACGATCTGACCGCCCAGGGCGCCGCACATCAGCCCGATGCCCGACAGGGTGGCGAACGAGCCCCGCACCGGCTCGGGAACCCGATCGGGCAGCAGGGCCACCAACGGACAGACCAGGCAGTTGAAGGCGATCTGCACGATCGCCCACGCGATGAGCAACTGGACGAGACCGTCGGCGAATCCCATGCCCACCAGCGACAGGGCGGTCGAGAGCGCACCCCAGAACAACCACGGGGCGCGGCGGCCGAACCGGCTGCGGGTGCGGTCGGACAAGAGGCCGACGAGCGGACTCACGACCATCGAAGCGACGGCGCCCACGCCCAGCACGATCGCCAGGTTCCCCGCCTTGCCCGACTCGTCGATGCCCTGCACCTGGAGCGGCAGCAGCACCGCGGGCACGGCACCCGACACCAGGTAGATCGAGAAGTTGACCGGCGCGATGAAACCGAAGACACGTTTCACCCGGGGCGACAGCCGCGGCTGCGCCGTGGAGCCGGATTCGGGTGCCGCCGCATCGACGGCAGGCTGGATAGACATGGAAGACCCTCTCTATCTATCACCTGTAAGATAGCGGGGACGGTACAGGCACTACCACGTACGGGCAATCCCCCGCGTAACAGGAGGAAACGTCGCCGTGACCAGGCGTATGACACCCGAGGCCCGACGCGCGGCCATCCTCGACACGGCACAGGCGGTCATCGCGGAGGAGGGGTACCGGCATCTCACGCTGCGCGAGCTGGCGCGCCGCTGCGACATGTCGGCACCCGGGCTCATGCACTACTTCGCCGACCTGCCGAGCCTGCTGAACGCCCTGCTCGCACGGCGCGACGACGCCGACATCGCCGAGTTCCGGGCCCACGCGTACGAGAGCGCCCTCGGCGCCATCGACGACATCACCGCGTACTACGCCGCCCGCTCCGCCGAAGCGCGCCCCTTCACCGTCCTGGAAGCCGAGGCGCTCGACCCCGGCCACCCGGCCCACGACTACTTCGCCCAGCGCAACGACCGGACCCTGGAGGGCCTGCGACCGCTCGTCGAACGCGACTACCACCACGCCGACGAGTTGCTCCGCGTCCTGCGCCTGGTCATCGACGGACTACGGCTGCGCGTGCTCAGCGACCCCGGCCGCACGGACCTCGACACCGACTGGCTGGGCGTCCGCGACGTCCTGCGCGACCTGTTCGCCCCCTACGCCCGGACCCACCCGCCGACGGCCCCGCCCACAACCGAGGCCGGGGCCGGGGCCGAGGCCGGGGCCGAGGGGGACGCCCCCGCGGGGTGACGCCGGCGCCCCGCCCCCGCGCACACGAAGACCCCGGCACACGCACGTGCCGGGGTCGGGGTCGGGAGGGCAGGTCGGGCCGTTTCCCCGCTGGTCACGTCGCACTCCGTGCGGCGCTCTCGGCGCGACCGACGACGCGTCGAAACCGGTCGGGCCGGCCGGACCTAACGCAGTGGAGTGACCCACCGCAGGATCGTGGCACCGCCGGAGACCTTGACGGCCACCTCCACCACACGGCCGTCGGCCAGGTACACCGTCCTCACCACCTGGGTCACGACGACGCTGGCGGTCAGCCCCAGGGCGTCCTTCTCCGCGGCGGTGGGCAGCCTCGACGTCACCTCTTCCAGCACGCGGTCCTGCGCCACCCCGAGCCGCTCCGACGCGAGTTCCCTTGACCCACCGGTGGAGACGGGCTCCGCCAGTTCGGGCGTGACGGCCACCACGTGGGCGGGGTAGTACGAACTGCTGATGTGCACCGGGGCGTTCTCGCGGCTGACGATCCGTCGACGCACATGGACCGGGGTGCCCGGGGCGACATCGAGACGCGGAGCGACCAGTTCGTCCGCGCCCACCGTCCCGACCTCGACGATCCGGGAGGTCTCGCCGTCCCCCAACGCCTTGCCCGTGGACTCGTACAGGCGCACCCGGGCCGCGATGTTGTTGCTGATCGGCCCCGCGACGACCGTGCCCACGCCGGCCTTGGGGAGCGTCAGCCCCTCCGTCTTGAGCACGCGGTACGCGCGGTTGGCCGTCGTGTTCGCCACTCCGAACTGCTCGCACACCTGCCGCAACGACGGCATCGTGGCGCCCGGTTCGAGGACCCCGTCCTGAATCTGTTGACGGTAGTAGGCCGCAATTCCCTCGTATCCCACCTGGGCCATGCCTCTCTCCCCTCGCCACGTGTACCGCATCGATCCGCACCCCGCGGATACGCTCGCCGCCCATCGAGATCAGACATCCGACGTCGCCGTTACGCCGCGCCCATCACCGCACGAGCCCGCTCGTCGAAGTCCGCGACCAGTCGGTGCCCGCCAAAGGGCCGCATGCGCCGACGGAGATCCTGCACCGCCTCGACGGCCCGCGAGGACTTCACCTGCCCGGTCAGCTTCAGCGTCCGTACACCCGCCGTGTACGCCGCCTCCAGGTCACGTCGCTGGAGGTGTGACACGGCGAGCGCGGCGTGTGACATCGCCCCGCGCCGGGCGCGCTTCTGCACGTGGGCGTCCTGGATCGATCGGCGTGCGTGTTCCTCGGCCGACTCCGCGTCGCCCAGGTCCCGAAAGGTGTTGGCGTGTTCGCCGTGGAGGTACGCCGGGTCGATGAACGCGGCCCATTCGGGCTCGGCAGCGAGATCGACCGCCGCGTACGCCCGTTCCGACTCCGCCACGGCGTGCGCTGCCGCTGGCTTCTCCCCCAGCAACGCGAGGGCACGTGCCTCAAGGCACCACAGGTCCGCCAGACACGCTGGTGACGTGGCCTTCGCCAGGCCCTGTCGCCCCGCCTGTGCGAGCCGGCGCCCCTCGGCCGGATTGCCGAGCAACGTCATCTGGTCCGCCATCCCCGCGAGTACGTGGGCGCCGAGCGCCGGATCGCGTGACTCCTCCGCGAGGCGCAGGGCCTGGATCAAGTAGCGCTGCGCGATGCTGTGTTCGCCGTTGTCGTACGCCATCCACCCCAGCAGGTACGTCTGCTCCGCCGCGGCTTCGCACAGGGGCCGCCGTACGGCTTCGCTGTGGGCACGGCGCAGCAAGGGGAACACCCGGGCGTTCAGGTAGTCGGCCAAGGCCAGTCGCCCGGCTCCGCCCCCCTGGAAGATGTCCATGCGCTGGAAGGTCGTGAACATGTTCCGCACCGCGGTGACGTCCTCAAGGCGTACCCGCGACCTCTGTTCGGGCTCCTGATCCAGTGTGCTCAACAGCCAGTCCCGCGGGGGAGCGACCCCCGCGACGGCTGCAAACGGCGTGGCTGCAAGGAACTTTCGACGGTCCACGTCAGCTCTCCCCAGATCCGCGACGGCTTCCACCGTAGCCGCGTAGGAGGAGTTGTACACGAGCGCGGCATCGGCGCCTCCCCCGTCGCCCAGCCCGAGATCGTACGTCGTGACCCGGAATCCGAAGTGCTCCGAGAGCACGTCAGCGAGGAGGGCGGGGATCGGAGCACGCGGGGTTTCCCCTTGAAGCCAACACCGAACACGCGTCGCGTCCGGCGAGATGTGGGGCTGATTCACCCGGACCGCCTTGGCTTTCACGCGGCGCGCCAACTCGCCGCGGCTCATCCCCGACCGGTCGAACCAGTGCGTGAGCCTGTCGTTCGGCGCCTTCACCCTCAGCCCCTTCCGTGACGACGGGTAGCGGAAGCGACACGCTTCGACACCCTCCACGACGGTACCCCTCGTCACACCACGGGTGTTGCCTACTCGCAGGAAGCCACCGGCCCGGGCTGGGCCGGCCCACCCGTGAGGGACGGACACATGACCGATCGAGAACGAAGCCCCGTACCCGTCCGCTGCACCCCGACCGGCGGGCCACCGCCCGTTCTCCTACTGGCCGGCGAGCCCGCGTCGGCCAGAGCAGCCCGCGAGTTCGTACGGGACCACGTGCGGCATCACGCGCCCGACGCGTCCGACGACCACGTCGAGACGGTCGTCCTGGTGACCTGTGAGCTGGTCACGAACTCCGTCCGCTACGGGACCGGGCCCGATGACTTCCTGCGCGTCGTCGTGGACGCCGACGACATCCGCACCCGGGTGGAGGTCCACGACCCAGTGCGCCGGCGTCCGCGCCTGCGCACCGCGTCCGCGCACCGCACCCGCGGACGTGGTCTCGTCATCCTGGACGCCCTGTGCCCGGGGCGGTGGGGGGTGACGGACCTCGCCGGGGGAAAGTCCGTGTGGGCGGAGGTGAAGGCCACCTGACCCCGCGCACACGAAGACCCCGGCACACGCGGTGCCGGGGTCGGGAACAGGGCGGGTCCTACGAGCCGGGTCGGGCGGCTACGCGAGGGAGAACGCGATGCCGTCCAGGATGTCGTGTTCGCTGACGACGACCTCGTCCGCGCCGATGCGCTCCATGAGCGCGAGCAACACCAGCGCACCGGCGCCGATCACGTCGACGCGCCCGGGATGCAGCACCGGTATCGCCGCGCGCTCGGCGTGCGTGGACGTCAGCAGGCGCTCGGTGATCTCCCGGACCCGTGCGTACGGGACGCGGGCGTGGTGGATCGCGGCGGAGTCGTACTCCGGTAGGTCCAGGGCGATGGCGGCGACCGTCGTGACCGAACCGGCGAGACCGACCAGGGTGCGGGCCCCGCGCAGCGGAACCGTCTGCTCCGCGAGGTCGAGCGCGGCTTCGACGTCCGCGCGGACCGCCGCCACCTGCGCCGCGGTCGGCGGGTCGGTGACGGTGCCGTCCTGGACGAGGTGACGTTCCGTCATCCGGACGCAGCCGACGTCCACCGAGCGGGCGGCCCGTACGTGCTCCTCGCCGACGACGAACTCCGTGGAGCCGCCGCCGATGTCGACCACGAGGTACGGCTTCGCCAGGTCGGTGCGGCCGGACAGCTCACGGGTGGCGCCGGTGAACGAGAACTCCGCCTCCTGGTCGCCGGTGATCACCTCCGGCTCGACGCCCAGGATGTCCACGACGCCGCGGACGAACGCGTCGCGGTTCTCCGCGTCGCGGCTCGCCGAGGTCGCCACGAAGCGCAGCCGCTCGGCGCCGTGCTCCTTGATCACCGCAGCGTACTCGCGGCACGCGGCGAAGGTCCGCTCCAGTGCCTCGGGGGCGAGGCGACCGGTGCGGTCCACGCCCTGGCCGAGGCGGACGATCGTCATCCGGCGGTCGAGGTCGACCAGCGTGCCCGTCACCGGGTCCACGTCGGCGACCAGCAGCCGGATCGAGTTGGTGCCGCAGTCGATCGCGGCCACCCGGGTCACCGCTGGCCCCCGGCGACCGGCGCGGGCGCCGCGGCGGTGTCCGTCACGGGCGTCACGCAGGGGCCCTTGCGCCACCACTCGGGCAGCATCTCGATGGCCTCGTCACCCAGCGGGTTCACTCCGGGGCCGGCCGCCAGCGAGTGGGCGACCAGGACGTGCAGGCACTTCACCCGGTCGGGCATCCCGCCCGCGCTGGGGAAACCCGTCAGCTCCTCGATCTCGTCGCGGCGCCGGACGTAGTCCTCGTGCGCGGCCCGGTAGGCGGCGGCCAGCTCCGGGTCGGTGGCCAGGCGCTCCGTCATCTCCTTCATCACGCCGCTGGCCTCCAGCGTGCCGATCGCCGAGTTGGCGCGCGGGCACGTCAGGTAGTAGAGCGTCGGGAAGGGCGTGCCGTCGGGCAGCCTCGGTGCCGTCTCCACGACGTCCGGCAGGCCGCAGGGGCAGCGGTGCGCGATGGCGCGCAGACCGCGCGGGGGCCGTCCGAGCTGCTCCTTGAAGGCGGCGACGTCGAGGTCGGTCGGCTCGGTGCGCGGGGTGGTCGGCGGAGGGGTGTGCATGCCTGGGGCTGTGTCTTTCCGTATCGGGCGCTCCCCCGGGGGTTCCCGGGGCATGGGGCGTCGGGTGGGGTCAGGGGGACGGGGCGGGGGCCCCGTCGGCCCGGTCGAGCGCGCCCCAGAGGGTGGTGTACCAGGCGCGGTCGGCGGAACCCCGGTCGGCCCGGTGCTCCTCGTCCGTGCGCGGGTCGACCACCGTGTAGCCGATCTCGCCGGGCATCACGTAGTGCAGCCGCTCCCTTATGCGCTGCTCGGCGTAGGCGTCGTCCTGCCAGCGGGCCTTGTCGTCCCGGAGCTGTTCGACCCGGGCCCGGGCCTCTTCCTGTTCGCGGAGCTGGTCGGCGATGTCGGCGCGCTGCGAGACGTACTGCCGTATCGGGAAGGCCAGCGCGACGATCAGCGAGCACAGGACCAGGGTCAGCAGGGCGGCCCGGCCGGTGAGGCGGGAGCGGCGGGCCTGGCGGCGGGTCTGGGAGCGGTAGACGCGGGCGGCGGTCTGCTCGCCGAGCACCCGCAACCTGGTCGCGGTCGAGAACCGGTCCCGGTCCTTGACGGCCATCTCTCGGCCTCCCCGTCACTCCCGTGATGTGCGTACGTCCCCGCACACGGTACGGGACCGGGTGCGGGGACGTCCCGCAGCCACCGCGGCCGGCCTCCGGGTCGGGGGCCGGACGGGGTGGTCGTGCGTGTCGTGCGATCAGCCCTTGAACCGCGGGAAGGCGCTGCGGCCGGCGTAGACGGCGGCGTCGTCGAGGATCTCCTCGATGCGCAGGAGCTGGTTGTACTTGGCGACGCGCTCGGAGCGGGCCGGGGCGCCGGTCTTGATCTGGCCGCAGTTGGTGGCGACGGCGAGGTCGGCGATGGTGACGTCCTCGGTCTCGCCGGAACGGTGGCTCATCATGCACTTGAAGCCGCTGCGCTGGGCCAGCTCCACGGCGTCCAGGGTCTCGGTCAGCGAACCGATCTGGTTGACCTTGACGAGCAGGGCGTTCGCGGAGTTCTCCTCGATGCCGCGGGCCAGGCGCTCCGGGTTGGTGACGAACAGGTCGTCGCCGACCAGCTGCACCTTGTCGCCGAGGCGCGCGGTGATGCCGTTCCAGCCCGCCCAGTCGTCCTCGAACAGCGGGTCCTCGATGGAGACGAGGGGGTACGCGTCGACGAGCTCGGCGTAGTAGTCCGTCATCTCGGCGGCGGTGCGCTCCTTGCCCTCGAAGAGGTAGACGCCGTCCTTGTAGAACTCGGAGGCGGCGACGTCGAGCGCCAGGGCGACCTGCTGGCCGGGGACGTAACCGGCTTCCTTGATCGCTTCGAGGATCAGGTCCAGGGCCTCGCGGTTGGAGCCGAGGTTCGGGGCGAAGCCGCCCTCGTCGCCGAGGCCGGTGGCGAGGCCCTTCGACTTCAGGACCTTCTTGAGGGTGTGGTAGACCTCGGTGCCCCAGCGCAGGGCCTCGGAGAAGGACTCGGCGCCGATCGGCGCGATCATGAACTCCTGGATGTCCACGTTGGAGTCGGCGTGCGAGCCGCCGTTCAGGATGTTCATCATCGGCACCGGCAGGAGGTGCGCGTTGGGGCCGCCCAGGTAGCGGAACAGCGGCAGGTCGCTGGCCTCGGAGGCGGCGTGCGCCACGGCGAGCGAGACGCCGAGGATGGCGTTGGCGCCGAGCGAGGACTTGTCCGGGGTGGCGTCCAGGTCGAACATGGCCTGGTCGATCAGGCGCTGCTCGGTGGCGTCGTAACCGACGAGCTCCGGGCCGATCTGCTCGATGACCGCGAGGACGGCCTTCTCGACGCCCTTGCCGCCGTAGCGGTTGGCGTCACCGTCACGCAGCTCCAGGGCCTCGAAGGCGCCCGTGGAGGCGCCGGACGGTACGGCGGCACGGCCGGTGCTGCCGTCATCGAGGCCCACCTCGACCTCGACCGTGGGATTGCCTCGGGAGTCCAGGATTTCCCGGGCTACGACGACGTCGATGGACGGCACGAGCATCTCCTTCTGGGATGTGACGCAGTGATGCGGGGCCGGTGGCCCCGCCGCCCCTGAGCCTAACGGCCCCCGGGACTTCGGCCACCCGGCCGCCCGGCTCGTGGACAAACGGAAACCAAATTGTTCCGTCGGCAAACAAATGTGCTCGGGGTCCCACACCTGAGCTCCGACGCGTTCGGGGCGCAACGCGTCCCCGGCCGGCCGGGAACGCACCGCCGCCCCGGTGCACGGGGGCGGCACACCGGGGCGGACTGACCCGAGGGGACGGGTTCCCGGCCGGGCCGGGGCACGGCCCGGGACCGGGGGGTGCGGCTCACGACCGGGGCGGGCCGGAGCCGGGAGTGGTCCCGTGGGGCCCGTGGGGCCCTGCGGTGACCACCGGTTCAGCGGGGGTCAGGAGAGGTGGAGCTGCTGGCCCGGGTAGATGAAGTCGGCGTCGTCGACGATGTCGTCGTTCAGCTCGTACAGCTTCTGCCAGCCGCCCTTGACGCCCTCGGCCTCGGCGATGGCACTGAGCGAGTCGCCGCTGACGACCTTGTACTCGCCGTCGCCCTTCGCGACCTTCTTGCCGGTCGGGGTCTCGACCGTCTTGGTCGGCGCGGCCGGCTTGGCGGGCTGCGCCGGGGCGGCCGGGGCGCGGTCCTCGGCGCGGGAGGCGCGCTGCTCGGTCTGCTGCGGCTGCTGCTGCTTCGGCTGGGCCTGCTGCACCGGGGCGCTCTGCTGCGGCTGCTGGGTCTGCGGCTTGGGCTGCTCGGCGGCGCCGCCACCGTAGGGGGTGCTGGAGAGGCCGACGCCACAGCTCGGCCAGGCACCCTTGCCCTGGCCGGCGAGGACCTTCTCGGCTATCTCGATCTGCTGGGCCTTGGTGGCCAGGTTGGCAGTGGGCGCGTACTTGGTCCCACCGAAGGCGGCCCAGGTGGAGGCGGAGAACTGGACGCCGCCGTAGTAACCGTTGCCGGTGTTGATGGACCAGTTGCCGCCCGACTCGCACTGGGCGACGCGGTCCCACTCGGCGGCGGTGGCGGCGGACGCACTGGTCGCCGTCAGCAGCGGGGCGGCGACGGCCGCTCCGGTGACCCCCGCGAGGGTGACGATACGAGTGGCCTTGCTGGGCTTGCGGTGCTTGCCCTTGCCGGAAAGCAGCATGAAGACATCCCCTCACCGACGCCATACGAGGTGAGCTGTCGGGTTCGGGCCGAGTGAGTGCCCGGCCGCGCGTCCAGCGCGCGGCTCCACCCCTAGCCGTCCGGTCGTCTCCCGGGGAGTCTCATTCGACTCCCCGAACGACCCCGTCCGGCGCTTACCTTGGGTCCCCCGCTCCTGCCCACGGCGCTTCACGCGTCGACTTTTCCCGAACTTCCGTCGGCAGGATTCGGCGTGACGGAGGTCGGTGCCCGCATTGGCGAACGGCCCTGACCGTAGGCATGGGGCGGGCCGAAACTCAAAGCTCAGCCGGGTCGATGAGACCCATGTCTCACTTCCGCCCCACACCTCAAAACGGACATTAACGAGCGAACTACTGCTTCTTTTCGGGCGCTTCGGGCGCCAGGTCAAGGCTCTGGCCAGGGAGGATGAGGTCGGGGTCGGTTCCGACGGTGCCCTTGTTGCTGTCGTAGAGGGTCGACCAACCCCCCTCGACGCCCTGGGAGTCGGCGATCGCCGACAGGTTGTCACCGGACTGCACCGTGTACGACTTGTCCAGTTCGTCACGGGATGCACTGCTGCGCGAAGCGTGCTCCGCCGCACTGTCGCCCTCCCGGGAGGCGGCGGCCTCCTCGGCCGCCGGGGCGCCGCGGTGACGGCCCGAACCCTCCTTCGCCCCGGTCGTCGCCGAGGCGTCCGTGGCCGCGTCGGAGGCGCCGGGCGAGGGGGACGACGAGCCGGGCTCGGCCGACTCGCTGCCGGTGCCCTTGCCGGGCGTCCCGTCTCCCGGGTCGCCGCTCGACGAGGACTCCCCCGGGGACGCCTCGGACGACGGGGAGGAACTCGACGGGTCCGAGGGGTCGGCGGAGTCCGAGGGTCCCGAAGAACCCGTGGCGCCGGGGGAAGTGGCGCCGTCGGAGGGAGCGGCGGAACCGGAGGCGTCCTCCGAAGCGCTCGGCGAGGTCGAGGAACCGGGTTCCGTCGTCTCCGCCGGTCGGGGGGTCTGGGACGCGGGCCGGTCCGCGGTGGAACGGGACCCGTCCGACTTGCCGGCGGCCACCCCGCCCGGGGCGGTGTCGATGACCGCGCTGCCCTTGTTCCCCTTGTCCGACTTGGACGGAACGCCCGGGTCCACGGCCGCCGCCGGGCCGCCCTTGACGAGACCCACGGCTTCGCCGCACCCCGGCCAGGCGGCGGGTCCCTGCGCGGCCAGGATGCGCTCGCCCACGGTGATCTGCTGGGACCGGCTGGCCTGGTCGGGACTGACCGCGTAGGTGAGCCCGCCGTGCTTCTCCCACGCCTCCTGGGTGAGCTGGAGACCGCCGTAGAAGCCGTTGGCGTCGTTCGCGCTCCACGCGCCGCCGCTCTCGCACTCCGCGAGCCGGTCCCAGGTCGCTGCCTCCGCCGCGGTCGCACCGCTCGCACCGAGCAGCGGAAGGACGATCGCGGAGCTGGTCACCCCGGCCGCAACGACCAGAGGGGGGGCCTGTCGGGGGCGTCGATGACGACCGTTCCCGGAGAGCATGCGGTGGCCTTTCGTACGACAGCAGGACCGAACACGGCGGCTGGGGGCGGCCGATTCGTCGTGAAGGTAGCCGGAGTCGAACGCCTGTCACAAGTCAATGCAGCGCAGATCACGCAGGCATCACGGAACTGATCTGACGTCACCACTGCTGGTCACGGCGGCCGGAGCGAACCGCACGGGCAACGTCCGCAGGCCCCGCATGATGAGGCCGCCGCGCCACCGCAATTCCTCCGGAGCAGCGGCGAGTTGCAGGTCAGGCAGCCTGCGCAGCAGGGTGACCAGCGCGGCGCGACCCTCCAACCGGGCCAGTGGCGCGCCGAGGCAGTAGTGGATCCCGTGGCCGTATCCGAGGTGCGGATTGTCCCGCCGGGTCAGGTCCAGGGTGTCGGGCCGGTCGAAGCGGGCCGGGTCGCGGTCCGCCGCGGCGAGCACCACCAGCACCGGGTCCCCCCGCTCGATGTCCCGGCCGCCGAGACGCAGCGGTTCGGTGGCGAACCGCCAGGTGGCCATCTCCACCGGGCCGTCGAACCGCAACAGTTCCTCGACCGCCGTGTCCAGCAGCGGGGAGCCCTCCCCCTCCTCGGCCAGCGACCGCTGGAGCAGCGCCCGCTGCTCGGGGTGGGTGAGCAGGGCGAAGGTGCCGTTGCCGATGAGGTTCACGGTGGTCTCGAACCCGGCGAACAGCAGGATGAACGCCATCGCGGCCGCTTCGCCCTCGGTGAGGTGCTCGCCGTGGTCCGAGGCGCGGATCAGACCCGAGATCAGGTCGTCGTCGCCCGCCGCGCCGAGGGTCTCGCGCTTGCGGTGGATCAGCTCCACCAGATAGCCGCGCATCTTCTTCACCGAGCGGGCGACACCGCCCCGGGGCCCGCCGCCGTGGCGGATCATCATGCCCGCCCAGTCCCGGAAGTCGTCCTGGTCCTCGGCGGGCACGCCCAGCAGGTCACAGATGGCGTAGATGGGCAGCGGGAAGGCGAACTCGTGGATGAGGTCCGCTTCGCCGCGCTCGGCGAAACCGTCGATGAGGCGGTCCGTCAGCTCCTGCACCCGGGGCGCGAAGGCGGCCACCCGGCGCGGGGTGAACGCCTTGGAGACCAGCCGCCGCAGCCGGGTGTGGTCCGGCGGGTCGATGTTGAGCAGATGCGTCATCAGCTCGGCCTTGCGTTCGCCCGGGATGCCCGTCTTGCCCTTGGCGTGTTCCGGCTCCTCGTGGTGCGCCGGGTTCTTGCTGAGCCGGGCGTCGGCGAGCGCTTGCCGGGCGTCGGCGTAGCGGGTCACGAGCCAGGCTTCGACGCCGCTCGGCAACCGGGTGCGGTGCACCGGGGCGTGCTCCCGCAGCCAGGCGTACGCCGGGTACGGGTCGGCGGCGAACTCCCAGGTGAACAGGGGCGGCGCCGGCTCGTCCCGCGCCCCGGCCGGGTGACTGGGCACGGACACCGCGCTCAGCCGTCCGCGCCGGTGCCCCGGCCCTGCTCGGCGTCCACTGCGTGCTCGGTGCCCCGGCCCTGCTCGGCGTGCTCTGCGACGCGGATCGCGTCCCGGTAGGCGCGGGCGGCGGCGCGCAACGCGGCCTCCGGGTCGGTGCCCTCCGCCTCGGCGCGCACGGCCATCGCCAACAGGGCGTAGCCGAGGTCGTCGCCGGTGGGCAGCGGCACGTCCAGACCGCGGGAGCGGACCCGGGAGGCGAGCTTGGCGGCGAGCGCGAGGCCCGGCTGCCCCAGCGGCACGCCGTCGGTGACCGAATCGCGGCGCTTCTCCTCCGCCTTGGTGCGCAACCACAGCTCGCGGACGTCCTCGGGGGTCGTCGCGGTGGCGTCCCCGAAGACGTGGGGGTGGCGGTGGACCAGCTTGGCGACGATCCCGGCCGCCACGTCGTCGACGGAGAACGGGGCGGACTCGTCCTCCTCGGCGATGCGGGCGTGGAACACCACCTGGAGGAGGACGTCCCCGAGCTCTTCGCGCAGTTCGTCCCGGTCGCCGTCCTCGATGGCCTCGACGAGTTCGTACGCCTCCTCGATGCCGTACTTGGCGAGGTCCCGGTGGGTCCGCTGCGAGGACCAGGGGCAGTCGAGGCGGATGCGGTCCATGACCTGGACGAGGTCGAGGAGTCGGGCGCCCGGCAGGTCGTAGGAGGCCGGCAGCAGTTCCAGGTCCGGCATGGTGGTGCGACCGGAGCCGGCGAGCCGGGCCAGGCCGTCGGTGAGCGGCGACTCCCCCTCGCCCTGGGCGAGGACGACCACCGTGCGGCCCGCCGCTCCGCCGACCAGTTCCCGGGCGTCGGGGGTGGCGATCTCGACCTCGACCCCGGCCTCCCGCAGATAGGGGAGCTGGGGGTGGTCCGGGTCGGCGCACAGCACCCGGTCCGCGGTGCGCAGGGTGTGCCAGGCGGTCCAGGACAGCAGGCCGGGGGCGACTCGGTGGCTGGTGGTGACCAGGACGATCCGGCCCGCGGACCCGGTGCCGGTCACGTTGTTCTCACTCACCCGACGAACCTAGCCCACCCCGGGGCGGGGTGCCGGAAGGGGCCCCCGCCCGCGGGGTGCGGATCAGGTGACGGTGGCCGCCGGGCTGGGCTGGGTGACCGTACGCACCCACGGGGTGGACCCGTCCACCCGGCCGACCCGACCGTTCTCGGCGACCGCCCACTTCCCGTACCGGGGGTTGAGACGGACGTCCAACTCGTCGGACGCCTCGGAGAGCGCCTTCCAGAACGCCTTCTGGCCCGCTTCGGTGTTCATGTCGGCGCCCAGCCGCTCGGACAGCTTCTGCGCACCGATCTCCGTGCGCAGGCTCGCGTCGAGCTGGCTCGGGGGCACGTTGTACTGCTGGAGCCAGGCCACCCGCAGGCCCTGCTCGCCGCCCGCCTGCCGGGCGAGCCCCTTGCGGAGCTGCTGCACGTCCTTGCGGGACACCTCGACCCCGGCGTTGGTGACGGCACGGTCGAGGACCCGGTCGAGGACCATGGTGTGCAGGGTGGCCCGGGCCAGTTGCCCGCTGCCGGACAGGGCGCGTTCGTAGCCCTCGTCGTCCTTGATCGCCGCGCGCTGGGCGGCGCGCACCGCGTTGACCCGGCTCTCCAGCTGCTCGACGGTGATCCGCTGTTCGCCGACGACGGCCGCCGCGCCCGGCCGCGCGTCGTTGCCGCAGGCGGTGAGCAGGGGGGTCGCCGCGAGCAGGGCGGCGGTGGAGAGAGTGACTGCGATGCGACGGCGGCGGTGCAAAGGAGCCTCCCGGCGGCGAGATTGTGCTTCGGTGCACAAAGTCGTGCGGTGATCGATGGTAGGCAGTGGCCGGTGGTTCGGCCACTGGTTCGGCAGACCTGATTCCGCCGAAGTGGCGGCGGCCCCGATGCACCAACGATCCGGCTGCGGCCGGGGTACGCGTGTCACCCCCGGCCCCGGGACGTCCGCCCGGCGTCAGCTCCCGACCTGGCCCAGCCACTGGAGCGTGCGCTGGACCTCCACCGGCAGGGGGTGGGCGGGTCCGTGGTGGGCCCGCACGTCGTGCAGCAGCCGCAGCAGCGTGTCGTGGGCGGCGGTCCGGTCGCCGAGGGCGAGCAGCAGGTGCCCGATCCGGCGGCGGATCTCGAACGGCAGGTCGGGGTCGCCCGCGGTGTGCGCGTTGCCCGCGTACGGGTTCTCGTAGTGCGGGAGCAGCGCCCGGTACTCGGCGAGCGCGGCGGCGGGTTCCCCGAGTTGTTCGAGGCAGTGGGCGGCGTCGTAGCGGAAGCGCAGGGCCTGCGGGTCCGCGGGGCTGGTCTCGGCGGTGCGCTCGTCGGCGAGGCGGCGCAGTTCGGGCAGGGCGCGCCGGTACTGGCCGTCGTCCATGAGGGTGGCCGCGTACTGCTTGCGCAGGGTCCGCACCACGGGTGAGCGTTCGCCGTGCTGGGCGGCGGCGGTGGGCAGGATCGCGCCGAGGACGTCGACGGCCTGGGTGATGCGCCCCTCGCCGAGCAGTTGCTTGACCTCGTCGACGGCCGTGGCCACGTCGGGCCGCCCGGTGGTCGTGGTGGCCGTGGCGGCGGGCGGGGCGGGGGCCTGGGGGCGCGGCGCGGGGATCACCGCCCGGTCGGGCCAGGGGGCGTGCGGGCGCAGGAAGGGGCGGGTGGGGTCGAGGGGGCCGCCGGTCGGTGCGCCGCGCGAGGGCAGCAGCGGGAGCAGGTGTTCGTACACCTCCTGGGCGCTGGCAGGGCGGTGCTGGGGGTCCTTGGCGAGCAGCCGGAGCACCAGGGCCTCCAGCGCTTCGGGGACCTCGGGGCGGCTGCGCCGCACGGGCAGCGGCGGTTCGTACAGGTGGCGGTGGAGGACGCCGAGCGCGGTGGCCCCGACGAAGGGAACGTTCCCGCTGAGGAGTTCGTGCAGGAGCACGCCGAGCGCGTACAGGTCGGTGTACGGGCCGACGGCGCCGCCCATGGCCTGTTCGGGGGCCATGTAGGCGGGGCTGCCGATGGGCGAGCCGGTGTGGGTGAGGCGGGTGGTGTCGGTGTCCATCACGGAGGCGACGCCGAGGTCGAGGACGGTGACGGTGCCGTCCTGGCGGACCATCACGTTGCGGGGCTTGAGGTCGCGGTGGACGATCGGCACGGCGTGCACGGCGGAGAGCACCGCGCACAGTTGGGCGGCGACGGCCACCGACCACTGCCACGGGTAGGGGTCGTGTTCGGCGAGGTGGTCGGCGAGGTCCGCCCCGTCGACGTACTGCATGACGAGGTAGAGGTCGCCGTCCTCGCTGCCCGCGTCGTGCACGGTGACCAGGCCCGGGTGGTCGACCTGGGCGGTGACCCGGCACTCGCGCACGAAGCGGCGGCGCAGTTCCTCGGTCTCGGGGCTGCCGGGGCCGGTGACCTTGTCGGGGCGCAGCAGCTTGACGGCGACCCGCCGGTCGAGGCGCTGGTCGTAGGCCGTCCAGACCTGGCCCATGCCGCCCTGTCCGATGAGCGTGGAGAGTGCGTAGCGGTCGGCCACGACACGTCCGGTCACCAGGGGTTCCCCCCGTTGCGTCGGTCGGTTCGGTCGCGTTCGTCGGGGGTGTCCGGGGCGTCCGGGGGGCGGACGGGGGCGGGGTCGTGGTTCCCCTTGCGCAGGAAGTCGCTCAGTTCGTCGAGTTCGGCGCGGACCTGGTCGATGCGGGCCGGGGCGGTGCGGTGCTGCGGGGGCGGGGTGGGGTGGTGGTGCGGGGCCGCTCCCGGGGTGGGGACGACGGGCGGCGCGGGCGCCGGGTAGCCGGCGGCGGGGGTCCGGGGGGCCACGGGGTGGGCCGGCTGCGTCGGGTGCTGGGCGGAGTGCGCGCCCCAGTTCGGGAGCGGGTTCGCCGGGGCCGGCCGGGGGGCTGCCGGGGGCGGGTAGCCGTAGCCGGGGGTCGGGGAGGCCGACGGGACGGTCGGGTGCAGCGCACCGCCCCCGGGGACCGGATACGGGCCGGGGCCGTACCGGGGCGGGCCCTCGAAGTGGCGGATGTCGACGTAGAGGAAGTACGCGGCGCCGACGAGGGCCAGCACCAGCATCACGGCGACACCGGCGTTGCCGCGCCAGGTCTGTAGGCCCTCCGTGTTGTCCGTGCCGATCAGCGCGAACGCTGCGATGAGGAGCGCGAGCGAGCCGAAGAAGACCGTCCAGTCGCGTTGCTTGCGGGTCAGGACCGCGGCCCGCAGCAGGGCGGCCCAGGTCAGCATGCCGAGGCTGCCGATGCACAGGACCACGAAGACCACCCGGAGGGTGAGCAGGGTTCCCTTGCCGGGCCGCTGGGGCGGCTGGGGCGACTGCGGCGCGAAGCCGGGGCCGTGGCCGTGGCCGTGCATGACTCTCCTGTCGGGCCGGGGTCGCCTGCGGTGGACCTGCGGACGGTGCGGGTTTCGAGCGTATAGGCCGAATCCGGCAACGGGCCGACCGATGCGGGGGAACCACGGCCCGCCCCGCCGGACTCCGGGCGTTTTCAGGCGACTTGCCGGAATCGTCCGCGGGGCGGCGCTATCAGGACGCCCGGTCCGGGCGGTCTCCGTCCACCCGGTCGCCGTCCGCCGGTACGGGGTCGGGTACGGGGTCGGGGGCGAGCGTGCCGTCGGTGAGGCCGTCGTGCATGCCCCGCACCAGTCGTTCGCCGAGCACCCCGGCCAACCGCAGCGCGTCCTCGAACGCGGCGAGCGTGCGGAACCGGTCGCCGTACCGCCGTTGCTGGTCCAGCGGGATGCGCGGCACCTGCATCCGGCGCACGTCCAGCCGGGTGGCGGTGGAGGCGTAGCTGCTCGCCTGCCGGTTGTTGGCGGTGCCGCGCAGGAACCCGGCGAGGAACCAGGGGTCGAGCGCGGCGGGGTCGGGCCGCAGCAGGGTGAGGTTGCGGCCGAGGACGGCGCCCGCGCCGTCCTCGGCGACGACCCGGGCCACCGCGCCGCCGCCGAGGACGGGCACCACCACGTCACCGGGTTCGGTCACCACGGCGTCCTCGGGGAGTTCGGCTTCCGGGAGTTCCCCGGAGGGCCCGGAGCCGGCGAGCACGTCGTGGTCGGTGAGGACGGGGGTGCGGGCGCCCGGTGCGGGCACGTCGGACGCGGCGCCGGCCGGCACGGCGTGGACGGTCGCACTGCGCAGGACCACCGCACCGGCGCGGGCGAGTTCACCGATCGTGGTCAGCGGCCACGGGGACCGCGGGGCGGCCTCGGCGGGGGGCGGCGGCGGGGTGAGGTCCGCGGTCAGTCGGAGCGTGTCACCGAGGCGATCGCGGACCGTGGTGAGTTCGGCGGTGCCGCCGCCCGCGGCCGGGGGCGGCAGATGGCGGGCGGGCGCGAGGTCCACGTCGTCGTCGAGGAGTTCGATGACGGGCACCCCGCGGCTGAGGCCCGGGCGTTCCTCGGCGGTGCCGGTGCGCTCGTAGGGGCGCCAGGCGTCGAGGACGGCCTCCCGCACCGTCTGCCAACCGGGGCGCGCGCGGCCGTCGGGGGTGTCCGAGGTCGCGTCCACCAGCAGCACCTCGGGCTGCGCGGGGGGCTGCCCCGGGACGGGCCGGCGCAGGACCCACAGGTGCAGGGGGATGTTGTACGGGGGCGCGGAACCGGCGGGCAGCGCGATGACGGCGCGCAGGGCGCCCCGGCGCAGCAGGTCGGCGCGGATGCGGCGGCCGGAGCGGCGGGAGGCGGCGGCGGGCGGCATCAGCAGGACCGCGGTGCCGCCGTCGCGCAGATGGGCGACGGCGTGCTGCACCCAGGCGAGTTCGGACTCGGTGCGGGCCGGGAAGCCGTACTCCCAGCGCGGGTCGTAGGCGAGTTCGTCGTGGCCCCAGTTGCGTTCGTTGAACGGCGGGTGACACAGGACCGCGTCCACCTTGAGGCCGGGGAAGGCGTCGGCCCGCAGGGTGTCGCCGGCCCGGGCCTGCACCTCGGCGGCGTCGTGCAGGGCGAGCCGCAGGGCGGTGAGCGCGGCGAGGTCGGGGGCGGCGTCCTGGGCGTACACGACGGCGGGCGCGCGCACGGCGCGCAGCAGGGTGCCGGTGCCGGAGGCGGGATCGAGGACGGTACGGGCCTGTCCGGCGATCTCCGCCATCAGTTCGGCGGGGCCCGTGGGGGTGAGGGTGTACTGCCGGGGGTTGGCGTCGAGGTGCCGTCCGAGGAGGAACTCGAAGGTCTGGCGGGCCCCGCGTTCGGCGGCGAGGTCGACGACGCCCCGCAGCAGCGGCACGGACGGCGCCAGTTCGGCGGGGGTGGGGACGGTCAGGGCGGGCCGTGCGCTCGCGGTGGCGCCCGGCTGTGAACCGGAGCCCGGGCGCGCAGCGGGGTCCGTGGGGCGGACGCCCAGACGGGCGGCGACCACCTTCGCCAGTGCGTCGGGCAGGAGTTCCGCCATCCGCTGATCGGAGACGGCGGCCAGTTCCAGCCATTCGGTGGGGCGGTCCCGGAGCAGGAGCAGGGTGCAGCCCGCTTGGACGAGTGCGGTGACGGGACCCGCCGGATGGCCGGCGAGCTGCTGCCACACCCGTTCGCGCAGGGGGACCTCGGCGAGCTTGCCCTGGCGGCGGAGCCACTCCTCGACGTCGGTGAGCGCGAAGGAAGGGCTGGTCTCCGTGCCCCCCACCGGTCGGGGGAAGTCGGAATGACGACGGCGCCAGTTACTGACGGCGGCCCGACCGACCCCCGCGAGCCGCGCGATCCCGGCGGCAGTCACCTCCGTGGCGTTGTCGTGCACCCGCTCAACCTCCCTCGTCCCCGTACTCATGTGACATCGAGCATACCCAGCCAACCGCAACCGACCTATTCACGCCGTGAATTAATCAACTCCCAGTTCACGTGTTGACGTGGTTCACAAGCTTTGCTTCTATTGACCCATCGAACGAACGGCACCTCGGGTTCGGGGGCCTTCACTTGTGGGAGGGGACCCTTCATGGGCATCAGGAAGGCGCTCGCGATCGGCGCTGTCGTCAGCATCACCGCGCTCGGCGCGATCGGCTGCACCCCCGAGGACGACGACTCGGGCACCAAGAAGGACAAGTCCAACTCCTCGTCCTCCTCGTCCAGCGGGGGCTCCGGCAAGGACGACCGGGGCGCCGCGAAGGGCGACGACAAGAAGAAGGACGCCGACAAGAGCGCGGCCAAGGGTTCACAGGCCGACCGGTTCAAGGCGTTCGTGAACAAGAACGGCACGCCGAAGGAGAAGGACGCGGTCTCCCACGTCACCAAGGTGCAGGGCGCCGACGAGGTGAACGACCTGCTCAGCACGGCCGACGTCTACACCGACTACACCGGCGGCATCATGGGCAAGGGAACCGGTCCCGCGAAGCTGCTGGCTTCCGCCTTCGCGGACTGGAAGAAGACCGACAACGGTGCTGGTCTCGTCACCATCTACGACACCGACGGGGAACTGCTCGGGAACGGCAACTTCTGATCCGCCTCTCCGCCCGGCGCCCGTGCGCCGCCGTCGGATCCGCATCCCCGCGCGGCGGGCGACCGGTACCGCTCCCGGGTCGTCCGTACCGCTTCGCGCGGGACTTCTGGGCGCCGGGGGTCCCGGGTGCGGGTCGGCGGCGGCACTCCTCTTCCGATGAGCCGACCTGGGACGTGGTGTGTGGGCCCCGTGCGATGGCCCGTGCGGGTGCGCTGTGGCTTTCGCGCAGTTCCCCGCGCCCCTGATCGGGTGCGTTCACCTGGCGGTGTGCGGTTCCGTGCGGGTGCGCTGTGGCTTTGCGCAGTTCCCCGCGCCCCTATCGGGTGCGTCCGGTTGTCGTGCGCTGTCCTGTGCGGTGCGTGGTTGTTTTGCGCAGTTCCCCGCGCCCCTGAGGGGGGGCGCTTTCCTGGGAGTTCGGCTTTCCGTGCCGCCGGGAGGCCGGGGGCCGGGGGCCGGGGGCAGTGGATCAGGGGCGCGGGGAGCTGCGCGAAACAGCAGCGCACCCGCACGGGACAGCGCACCGCAGGTGGACGCACCCGATAGGGGCGCGGGGAACTGCGCGAAACAGCAGCGCACCTGCACAGGACCCCGCACCGGAAGGTGGACGCCCGGATCGCGGCGGAGAGGAACCGCATATCGCGGACGTATCGAAAAGCGCATACGCCCACGCAACGACCTTGCGTCTTCAGTGGAGGCATGGACCACAGCGCATCACCGTCAACGCCGGATCCGTTCGACCGCCGACGGCTGTTCAGATGGGGCGGACTGGCTGCCGCCGGCGTGGCGGCGGGCGTTCCACTGGTGGGCGCCGGGACCGGCCACGCCCACGCGGCCCCCACCGCCCCGTCCGAGAACGACCGGATCCCGCAGGACACCCTGCCCGGCGGAGCCTTCGACCGATACGTGGCGCAGCTGGCCGCCGAGGGCAAGTTCTCCGGCGTGGTGCTGCTGTCGCACCGGGGCCGCACGGTCCTGTCCCGCAGCTACGGCACGGCCGACGAGGAGACGGGGATCCCCAACCGCGAGGACACCGCGTTCAGCCTCAGTTCGGCGGGCAAGCCGTTCAACGCGGTGGCCGTCTTACAACTGGCGCAGCAGGGCAAGCTGCGGCTGTCGGACCCGGTGGGCGCCCATCTGACCGGCTTCGCCAAGGACGTCGCCGAGCAGGTGACCATCCACCACCTGCTGTCCGGCACCTCCCGGCTGGATTCCCCGGATGAGGACGTGCAACGCGTCTTCCAGAGCCGGGACGAGGTGCACGCGTACTACGCGCAGCGGGCCCGGCAGGCGACACTCGTGGGAGTCCCAGGCACTCCCAACACCGCCCACGCGGAGGCGGAGGCCACCGTTCCCGCGCTGATCGTGGAGGCCGTGGCCGGCACGACGTACTGGGACTACGTCCAGCAGAACGTCTTCAGGCGCTGCGGCATGACCGGCTCGGCCTTCTCCACCAGGCCGCAGTGGCTCACCGACCCGCACCTCGCGCACCCGTACATGGAACTGGCCGACACCAGCGTGGTGGACGCGCTCCGCAACCTGGACCGGGGCAGCCCGCGCCCGCACCTGCTCGGCAAGAACCCGGGCCGCGCCTTCATCGACGCCCCCGGGGACGGCGGCTTCGCCACCGCGCCGGACCTGGTCCGCTTCGCGCAGGCGCTGACCGACGGCACGGTGCTGGACCGGCCCTGGGCCGACGTGCTCTTCGGGGCCAAGATCCCCCACGGGCCGACGTCGTTCGGTGCGTACGGGCTCGCGATCAACATCGTCAACGGCCAGTGGAAGTACCAGCGTGCCGGGGGAAACCCCGGTGTCGGCGCCAACTGGAGCATCTACCCGTACACCGGCTGGGTCGCCGTCACCCTCATCAACCGCGACACCGACAGCCTGGTGGACATCCTCAATCGGCAGACGCAGGCCATCACCGGCACTGCGCCCTCCGGCGGGGCGGGCGGCTGAGGTGCGGAACACGAACCACGGCCCGTCCCCGTCAGCACCGCTCCGCCGGATCGTGCTTGCCGGCCTGGCGGTGCTCGGTCTGTCGGGCGTGCTGTTCGCCGTGTGGCGACCGCTCGTGATGGCCGCTCCGGCCTGCACGGCCGGGCGGTGGCACGGCTGCTTCGACACGTTCAACGGTGTGCTGCTCATGATGCTGGTCGGGCTGCCGCCCGCCGCTCTGGTGGTGTGGGCCCGGGCGAGCCTGCGGCGCGCCGGCGGTGTCGCGTCGGCGCGGCGGACGGCACTGGCCGAGGTGGGCATGGTCTACGGGACGGTGCCGATGGTGTGGCTGACCCTGCAACCGGGCCCGGGGGCCGGCGTCGTCCCCGGCCGGGTGAGTCCGATCCCGTTGCGGGACCTGGTCACGATGGGGCCGGTCGGGATCGGCGGCAACCTGCTGGTCCTCGCGGCGCTGGGGTTCTTCGCTCCGATGCGGTTCGCGGCGCTGGCGTCCGTGCAGCGGATCCTGGTGCTCGGGGCGAGCTGCTCGGTCCTGGTCGAGACGGCACAGTACGTCCTGCGGCTGGACAGGGTGTCGTCGGTGGACGACGTCCTGGTCAACGCCGCCGGCGCCGTGCTGTTCGGGCTGGCGTCGCGCCGCTGGTGGCGCACCGCGGCGGAGGCGCCGTCGGACCGGCCTCGTCCCGCGCCGGGCGCCGACAGGGTGCGGGGCGTGTCCGGTGGGCGCCCGTCGGCGCCGGTTCCGTGACGACCCTAGGCTTCACGGATGCGCGTACTGATCGTGGAGGACGAGCCCTACCTGGCCGAGGCGGTCCGGGACGGTCTGCGGCTGGAGGCGATCGCCGCCGACATCGCCGGCGACGGCAACGCCGCCCTGGAACTGCTCGGCCTCAACTCGTACGACATCGCGGTCCTCGACCGTGACGTCCCCGGTCCCTCCGGCGACGAGGTCGCCCGGCGCATCGTCGCTTCCGGCAGCGGTATCCCGATCCTCATGCTCACCGCTGCCGACCGGATCGACGACAAGGCGTCCGGTTTCGAGCTCGGCGCCGACGACTACCTCACCAAACCGTTCGAGCTGCGGGAGCTCGTCCTACGGCTGAGGGCGCTCGACCGCAGACGCGGGTACGCCCGGCCTCCGGTGCGCGAGATCGCGGGCCTACGGCTCGACCCGTTCCGGCGGGAGGTCTTCCGCGACGAACGCTACGTCGCGCTCACCCGCAAGCAGTTCGCGGTGCTGGAAGTCCTCGTCTCTGCCGAGGGCGGGGTCGTCAGGGCCGAGGAGTTACTGGAACGGGCCTGGGACGAGTACGCCAATCCCTTCACCAACGCCGTGCGCATCACCGTCTCGGCGCTGCGCAAACGGCTCGGCGAACCCTGGATCATCGCCACGGTGCCCGGCGTCGGCTACCGGATCGACACCGGTAGGAAGACCGTGGCCCCGGAGCGGGACATCGCTGCCCCCGGCAGTCCGCATGCCTAGGCCCCCGGGGCTCAGCACCCGACTGAAACTCACCCTCAGCTACGCCGGATTCGTTCTGCTCGCCGGCGGCCTCCTGCTGGCCGTGGTGTGGGGGTTCCTGCTGCGCTACGTGCCGGACGGCGACGTGGGTCTTCTCGGGGTCGCGCCCAACCGCTACGTCCTCCTGCAGGTCTTCGGCCCCGCCGCAGCCGCGGCGATGGTCTTCCTGCTCGTGTTGGGGCTGGTCGGGGGATGGTTCCTCGCCGGCCGGATGCTCGCACCACTCAGCCAGATCACGGATGCGGTCCGGACGGCCGAGAGCGGATCGCTGTCCCACCGGATCGGCATGAAGGGCCGCCAGGACGAGTTCCGTGAACTCTCCGACGCGTTCGACTCGATGTTCGAACAGCTCGCATCCCACGTCGCCGAGCAGCAACGATTCGCCGCGAACGCCTCCCACGAACTGCGCACCCCGCTGGCGATCTCGCGGACGCTCCTCGACGTCGCCCGCAAGGATCCGACGCGGGAACGGGACGACCTCATCGAACGTCTGCACGCAGTCAACCGGCGGGCGACCGACCTCACCGAGGCCCTCCTGCTGCTCAGCCGCGGCGACCGCGGAAACGTCACCCGCGAGGGCGTCGATCTGTCCCTCATCGCCGAAGAAGCCGCCGAAACGCTGCTTCCCCTCGCCGAACAGCGCCGGATCACACTGGATGTCACCGGCGGACCGGCTCGGACCAGCGGCTCCGCGGAGCTCCTGTTGCGGACGGCGACGAACCTCGTCCAGAACGCCGTCGTCCACAACCTCCCCGCCGACGGCACCGTAACGATCCACACCGAGGCGCACGGCGACACGAGCGTGCTGCGCGTCGAGAACACGGGTCCCCGACTCCCACCGGAACTGGTACCGACCCTCATCGAACCCTTCCGGCGCGGAACGGAACGCGTACGCACCGACGAACACGCCGGCGTCGGCCTCGGCCTCGCCATCGTGCACAGCATCGTCCGTGCCCACGAAGGGACCCTCGACCTCGTCCCCGGCCCCGCCGGCGGTCTGCTCGTCACGGTCCGGCTTCCCGGCCCGCCGTAGGCAGCGTTCCCCGAGCGGGCCCGTTCGGGCCGGCGCCACCAGCACCCGGCCCCGACGGCCCCGCCGCCGGGAACCGCCACCACCACCCGCACCGCTCGCGTACGGTACTGCGCCCTCCCCCGTTCGGCCGCGTCCGTTACGAGCCGAGGATCGTGGTCAGGAACTCGCCCGTCCACGCCAGCAGCTGACGACCCGTCAACGGCTTGCCGCCGACCTTCGCCGTCTTCGGACGGGGCACGAGCACCTGCCGGGTCGCCGTCTTGATCACCGAACCGGGGTACAGCCGCTTCAGCCGCAGCTCCTGCGACTCCCGCAACTCCACCGGCGCGAACCGGATGTTCGTGCCCTGGAGCACCGCCTCGCCGACCCCGCACGCCCGGGCCAGCATCCGCAGCCCGGCCACCAGCAGCAGGTTCTCCACCGGCTCGGGCAGCTTGCCGTAGCGGTCGGTGAGCTCCTCGCGGACCGCCGCGATGTCCTCCTCCGTGTTCGCCGAGGCGATCGACCGGTACGCCTGGAGCCGCAGCCGCTCACCGGGCGCGTAGTCGTGCGGAACGTGCGCGTCGACCGGAAGTTCGATCTTCACCTCCAGCGGCGGCTCCTCCTCCACCCCTCCCTCCAGGGACGCCCGGTAGTCCGCCACGGCCTCGCCGACCATCCGGACGTACAGGTCGAAACCGACGCCCGCGATATGGCCCGACTGCTCGCCGCCCAGGAGGTTGCCCGCACCGCGGATCTCCAGGTCCTTCATCGCGACGTACATGCCCGCGCCCATCTCGGTGTGCTGGGCGATCGTCGCCAACCGCTCGTGCGCCGTCTCCGTGAGCGGCTTCTCCGGCGGGTACAGGAAGTACGCGTACCCGCGCTCGCGCCCCCGACCGACCCGGCCGCGCAACTGGTGCAGCTGCGACAGTCCGAAGTTGTCACCGCGCTCCACGATCAACGTGTTCGCGTTGGAGATGTCGATGCCGGACTCCACGATCGTCGTGGACACCAGCACGTCGTACTTCTTCTCCCAGAAGTCGACGACGACCTGCTCCAACGACTGCTCCGACATCTGGCCGTGCGCCGTCGCGATCCGCGCCTCCGGGACGATCGCCCGCAGCCGCGACGCCGCCCGGTCGATGGATTCGACCCGGTTGTGGATGTAGAAGACCTGGCCCTCGCGCAGCAGTTCACGACGGATCGCCGCACCGATCTGCCGCTCCTCGTACGGGCCGACGAAGGTGAGCACCGGGTGCCGCTCCTCCGGCGGGGTGGTGATCGTCGACATCTCCCGGATGCCGGTCACCGCCATCTCCAGCGTCCTCGGGATCGGCGTCGCCGACATCGTCAACACGTCCACGTTGGCCCGCAGCTTCTTCAGCTGCTCCTTGTGCTCGACGCCGAACCGCTGTTCCTCGTCCACGATGACCAGGCCCAGGTCCTTGAACTTGGTCTCCGCCGCGAACAGTCGGTGCGTACCGATCACGATGTCGACCGAACCGTCGCGCAGGCCCTCCAGGGTGGCCTTCGACTCCGTGTCCGTCTGGAACCGGCTCAGCGCGCGCACCTTCACCGGGAACTGCCCGTACCGCTCGCTGAACGTGCCGAAGTGCTGCTGCACCAGCAGCGTCGTCGGCACCAGCACGGCCACCTGCTTGCCGTCCTGCACCGCCTTGAACGCGGCGCGCACCGCGATCTCCGTCTTGCCGTAGCCGACGTCACCGCAGATCAGCCGGTCCATCGGGACCGTCTTCTCCATGTCCTCCTTGACCTCGGCGATCGTGGTCAGCTGGTCGGGGGTCTCCGCGTAGGGGAACGCGTCCTCCAGCTCCCGCTGCCAGGGGGTGTCCGGGCCGAAGGCGTGGCCGGGCGCCGCCATCCGGGCGCTGTACAGCTTGATCAGGTCGGCGGCGATCTCCTTGACGGCCTTCTTGGCGCGGGCCTTCGTCTTCGTCCAGTCGGCGCCGCCGAGCCGGTGCAGGGTGGGCGCCTCCCCGCCGACGTACTTGGTGATCTGTTCCAGTTGGTCGGTCGGGATGTACAGCCGGTCCCCGGGCTGACCGCGCTTGGCGGGTGCGTACTCCACCACCAGGTACTCGCGGGTGGCGCCCTGCACCGTGCGCTGCACCATCTCGATGTAGCGGCCCACGCCGTGCTGCTCGTGGACGATGTAGTCGCCCGTCTCCAGGGTCAGCGGGTCGATGGTCTTGCGGCGGCGGGCCGGCATCCGCTGCCCGTCCTTGGCCGCCGTGCGCTGCCCCGACAGGTCCGTCTCGGTGAGGACGGCCAGCTTGAGGTGCGGGTCGACGAAGCCGTACTCGATCGATCCGCAGGCCACGTGCACCAGGGCCGGGCCGAGCTGGCCGCCGGTGCCCTTTTTGGCGGTGCCGTCGAGGCTGGTGAGGCGGGCCGGGATGCCCTCGCCGCCCAGGACCTCGACGGTACGGGCCGCCGGACCGTGCCCCTCGGTGACGAACACCGTGCGCCAGCCGTCCGCCAGCCAGCCCTTGGTGTCGGCGAGGGCCCGCGCGGTGTCGCCCCGGTACGTCTCCGGGGCGTGCATCCCCAGCTTCAGGGTGTCCGCCTCCGCCGGGAACGCGCTCTCGTCGGCGGCGAACGGGGACACCGACCACCACATCACGCCCAGCTCGCGGGCCCGCTCCCGGACCTCCGCGATGGACCTCAGGGAGGCCGCGCCGACGTCGATCGGGGCCTCGCCGCCGCCCGCGGTCGCCGCCCAGGACGCTTGGAGGAACTCCTGCGAGGTGGCCACCAGGTCCGCCGCGCGGGTGCGCACCCGCTCCGGGTCGCACACCACGGCCATGCTGCCCGCGGGCAGCACGTCCAGCAGCAGTTCCATGTCGTCGACCAGCACCGGAGCCAGCGACTCCATGCCCTCCACGGCGATGCCCTCGGCGAGCTTGCCGAGGAGTTCGCCCAGCTCGGGGTGGGCCTCGGCGAGGGCCGCGGCCCGGGCGCGCACGGTCGCGGTGAGCAGCAGCTCACGGCACGGGGGCGCCCACAGGCCGTGCTCCGCGACCTCCAGGGAGCGCTGGTCGGCGACCTTGAAGTACCGGATCTCCTCGACGTCGTCGCCCCAGAACTCCACCCGCAGCGGGTGTTCCTCCGTCGGCGGGAACACGTCCAGGATGCCGCCGCGCACGGCGAACTCGCCGCGCTTCTCCACCAGCTCCACCCGTGCGTACGCGGCGGCGGCCAGTGCCTCGACCGTCGCGCCCAGGTCGGCCTGCTGGCCGGTGCGCAGGGCCACGGGTTCCAGCTCGCCGAGGCCCTTCACCTGCGGCTGGAGCACCGAGCGGATCGGGGCGACCACGACCGAGACGGGGCCCGTCTCGGGGTCGTCGGGGCGGGGGTGCGTCAACCGGCGCAGCACGGCGAGACGGCGGCCCATGGTGTCCGAGCGGGGCGACAGCCGTTCGTGGGGCAGGGTCTCCCAGGACGGGTACTCCACGATGCCGTCGGCCGGGAGCAGGGAACGGAGTGCTGCGGCCAGGTCCTCGGCTTCGCGGCCGGTGGCCGTCACGGCGAGGATCGGGCGGTCCGCCTGCCGGGCGAGGGCGGCCACCACGAAGGGGCGGGCCGCTGGTGGGCCCACGAGGTCGACGTGGGGTCGGCGGGCGTCGCGGGCGGCGGTCACGGCTTCGGTGAGGGCCGGGTCCTCGGCTACGGCGTCCAGCAGGCCGTGCAGGCTCATGAAGGGGTTTCCGTCCCGGTGGTTGGGCAACACGAATGCCCCGGTTCTTGGGGGACCGGGGTTTTCTCAGCGTACGCCGTCCGGCGTGGGGGGTGGGGTTTCGTTTCCGTGTGGTGCCCCGTGCGGGGGCGTTGCCGGTTCGGTGCGCTGGCTCGTGCGGGTGCGCTGTTGCTTTTGCGCAGTTCCCCGCGCCCCTTATCGGGTGCGTCCACCTGCCGGTGCGGGGTTCTGGGCGGGTGCGCTGTGGGTTTGCGCAGTTCCCCGCGCCCCTTATCGGGTGCGTCCACCTGGTGGTAGGGGGTCCCGTGCGGCGAGCCGGGCTCCCTGGGAAGCGCCCCGATAGGGGGCGCGGGGAACTGCGCGAGCAACCACAGCGCACCCGTACTCGCCGGGGAACGGGGAGCACCCCGCGCCGTGGGAAGGCGCGGGGTGCGGGGCGAACCCGACCTAGAACACGGCCTAGTCCGTCGCGATCGCCGTGAGGACGTTCATGCGTCCCGCACGGAACGCCGGGACCAACGCGGCGAAGAGTCCGACGAAGGCCGAGCCGACGAACACCGTGAGGATCGTGGGCCACGGGATCTCCAGGATCCCGAGCCCCTCCAGCGCCAGGAGCTTCTGCGCGGTGGTGCCCCAGCCCATCCCCAGTCCGAGGCCGAGCAGCGCACCGAACAGGGCGATGACCACGGACTCCAGGCGGATCATCCGGCGCAGCTGGCGGCGGGACATGCCGATCGCCCGCATCAGGCCGATCTCCCGGGTGCGCTCCACCACGGACAGCGCCAGCGTGTTCACCACACCGAGCACGGCCACGATGATCGCCAGGGCCAGCAGCCCGTACACGATGTTCAGGAGCTGACCGACCTGGTTCTCCAGCTCTTCCTTGTAGTCGGTCTGGTCCCGGACGACGTACTGCGGGTACTCCTTCAGGCCGTCCTTGAGCGAGGCGTACGCCGCGTCGGCCTTGCCGTCCTTGGCCTTGCCGAAGAGCATCATGCTCTGCGGCATGCGGTCCGCGGGGAGGTACTGCTCGACGGTGGTGATGTTGACGTAGCGGGAGTCGGCGTCGATCGTGGCGTCGCCGGCGGTGATCGCGGCCACCTTCAGCTTGGCCGTCTCGCCGCCCTTGAACGCCACGGTGAGCGTGTCGCCGACCTTCACCCCGTGGTCTTCGGCGTAGTCGCTGCCCACCGACATCGCGTCCTTGCCGTAGGCGGCGGAGAGGTCGCCCGCGGTCACCTCGCGACGCAGGTCCTGTGCGTAGGTCGGGTCGGCGGCGGACAGGTCGGAGGACTCGGTCTTGCCGTCCGGCGTGGTGATCTTGGCGTCGACGAGCTTGTAGCGGCTCACGTGGTCGAGGTCCTGGTTGGCGCGCATCGCCTTCTCGGCGTCGCCGACGATGCCTTGCCCCGAGTCGGACTGGACGATGAAGTCCGCGCCGACCGACTTGTCCAGCTCGTCGGTGGCCGAGGCGACCAAGGAGGAGCCGACTACCGACAGGCACGCCACCAGGGCGAGGCCGATCATGAGGGCCGCGCCGGTGGCGCCGGTGCGGCGCGGGTTACGCAGGGCGTTCCGCTCGGCCATCCGACCGACCGGCCCGAAGGCGCGCAGGACGACGACGCTGAGCGCCCGGACCACCGCGCCCGCGAGGAGCGGGCCGATCACGATGAAGCCGATCAGGGTGAGGACCACGCCGAGACCGAGGTACATCGAGCCCTCGCTCGCCTTGTCGGCGTTGGCCGTCGCGAAGAGCGCGGCGCCGCCGGCACCGGTGAGGGTGAGGCCGATGATGCCGCGGACCAGCCCGGCCTTGCCGTCGGCGGGGGTGCCCGCGTCCCGCAGGGCGGCCATCGGGGAGACCTTGCCCGCCCGACGCGCCGGGAGGTACGCCGCGAGGACCGTGACGACGACGCCGAGGACCAGGCCGACGATGGGGGTCGTCGCCTTGACGGTGAGGTCCTCCGTGGAGAGCTCCATGCCCATGGAACCCATGAGTTCCATCAGGCCGACCGCGAGGCCGACTCCGGCGCCGACCCCGAGCAGGGAACCGACCACGCCGAGCAGGATCGCCTCGACCAGCACGGACCGGTTGATCTGCTTGCGCGAGGAACCGATGGCCCGCATCAGGCCGATCTCGCGGGTGCGCTGGGCCACCAGCATGGAGAAGGTGTTGACGATGAGGAAGATGCCGACGAGCAGCGCGATCCCGGCGAAGCCGAGCATGGCGTACTTCATGACGTCGAGGAAGGAGCCGACCTCGTCGCGTCCGGCATCGGCGGCCTCCTCCTGGGTCTGGAGCTTGTAGGTGCCGGAGCCGACCGCCTCGGCGATGTTGCCCTTGAGGGTCGTGTCGCTGACCCCGTCGGCGGCGGTCACGTTGATCTGGGTGAACGCGGCGGTGCTGTCGAGCAGTTGCTGCTGCGCGGTCTTGGTGTCGAAGTAGACGATGGCCGCGCCCGGGTTGGTGACCTTGAAGGAGGCGATGCCGGATATCTTGGCCGTGAAGTCGCCCTTGGCCGTGATCGTCCGCAGTTCGTCACCGAGCTTCAGGTCGTGCTTCTCGGCGGTGTCGGCGTCGACCATGACGTCGGTGGGGCCGCGCGGGGCGTTCCCCGACGTGATCTCCATGGAACGCAGGTCGTTGCGGGTCCAGTTGCCCGCGAAGGTCGGGGCTCCGCTCGTCGACCCGATGTTCTCGTTCTCCGCGTTGACGACCGTGACACCGGTGGAGGCGATGGAACCCTCGGCGTACTTGACGCCCTCGACCTTCGCCACCTTGGACACCGCGGAGGCGGGCACCGTCTCGGGGCGTCCGGTGGGGGTGGCCTCGCCGGCGAGTGCGGCGCTCTTGGCGCTGACCGTGACATCGGAGGACGTCGCGCCGAACAGCTTGTCGAACGTGGTGTTCATGGTGTCCGTGAACACCAGGGTGCCGCAGACGAACGCGACGGACAGCAGTACCGCCACCGCCGACAGCGCCATTCTTCCCTTGTGGGCCAGGAAGTTGCGCAGGGACGTCTTCATGACCGTCATGACGTGCGCCCCCGGGCGTCGAAGTCCTTCATGCGGTCGAGGACGGCGTCGGCGGTGGGCTGGAGCATCTCGTCGACGATGCGGCCGTCCGCGAGGTACAGCACGCGGTCCGAGTAGGAGGCGGCCACCGGGTCGTGGGTGACCATCACGATGGTCTGGCCCAGCTCGTCCACCGAGCGGCGCAGGAAGCCGAGGACCTCCGCGCCCGCACGGGAGTCGAGGTTGCCGGTGGGCTCGTCACCGAAGATGATCTCGGGGCGGGCGGCGAGGGCCCGCGCCACGGCGACCCGCTGCTGCTGACCGCCGGAGAGCTGGGTCGGCCGGTGCTTGAGCCGCCCGGCGAGGCCGACCGTCTCGACCACGCGGTTCAGCCAGGCGCGGTCCGGCTTGCGGCCGGCTATGTCCATCGGCAGGGTGATGTTTTCCAACGCGTTCAGTGTCGGCAGCAGGTTGAACGCCTGGAAGATGAAGCCGATCCGGTCCCGGCGCAGTTGGGTCAGCTTCTTGTCCTTGAGGCCCGTGATCTCGGTCTCGTCCAGGTAGATGTGCCCCTCCGTCACCGTGTCCAGCCCGGCGAGGCAGTGCATCAGCGTGGACTTGCCGGAGCCCGAGGGGCCCATGATCGCGGTGAACTGCCCGCGCGCTATGTCGACGTCGACGCGGTCCAGCGCGACGACCCGGGTCTCCCCCGAGCCGTACGCCTTCACGACCTGCCGCGCCCGGGCGGCTACGGCCGTACGCCCTCCCGTACCCCCGTGCTTGGGGGTGGTCACAGCCGTTGTCACGGTATGTCTCCTATGTCGGTCAATGGAAGCGCGCAGGCTTCCACCAGCAGTCGATGGGTCGAGCAGCGGCGGGCCCGGTCGGCGGGCGATCCGGCGGTGCGGTGATCCGGTGCGGTGGTCCGGCGTGGTGCGGTGGTGCGGAGTAGTGCGGTGGTGCGGTGGTGTCCTGATGCCAACCAGTGTCGAACGCGGAGGGGGTGCGGCGCCCTGGTGCAGAGCGCAGTCTTTCCCTGGGGAAAACCCCACCCCCGGCCCTGCGGTCCACCGCAGGGGGGCCACCGGACCCGTCGGTCCCGGCGCTCCCCCCGCCGTGTAGGACCAATCTAAGGACGCGAGCGGGCCGCCACGTCCTCCGGTGGTACGAAGCCGAACCACACCCTCCTACCGAGGTACCCCTAGGGGTTCTCCGCCCGCGGAGGGAGAACTCTCAGGGTCGAGTACTCCGTTGCTCGCAGCCCAGACTGCTCCCTCTCACCACGTGAAGGTCAAGCCCGCGCCGGACGAAGACCGTCCTGCGCCCCCGCCGACACGCTTTCCGGGCACCCCGCACCGGCCGCACCCGACCGTCCCCGGGCCGAGGCCGTCGAGGACGACGGCCTCGGCCGGGACGCCGTACCGCGGCTCACCAGGGCCCCGCGTCCGGGGCCTACTCCTCGGGCACCGCGCCCGTCAGCGCGGCCAGGCTGCTGCGCACGTGCGCCATGTGGGCCCGTACCTCGTCCCACCGCTCCCCGTGCTCCCGCAGCACCCGTTCCGTCTCCCGGGCGATCCGCTCCTCGCGGGCCTCCGCCTCCGCGAGCACCCGTGCCGCCTCGGCCTCCGCGTCCTGCTGGCCGCGCCGCGCGGCCTCCTCCGTGTCCGCATGGGCGCGTTCCGTCTCCGCGAGCCGGGCCTCGGCGCGGGCCAGGAGTTCGTCGCGCGCCGCGTCGGCCTCGCTCTCCCGCTCGGCGAGGGACCGGTCGGCCGTCCGGCCCCGGTCCGCGAGGTCCCGCTCCTGCTCGGCGAGGACGGTCGCGGTCCGCTGCCGGGTGTCGTCGAGCACCCGCTCCGCCTGGGCGCGCCACTCCTTCACGTCCTCCTGCGCCGACGTGCGGAGGGCGCCCGCCTCCGTCTGACCGGCCGCGACCCGTTCCTCCGCCCGGGCGGTCGCCGCGTCGCGCACCGCGCGCGCGTCCTGTTCGGCTGCCGCCCGGAGCAGCCGCCCGGCTTCCTCCCCTTCGGCGAGCGTCCGCGCGGCCTCCTCCAGGACGGCCTCCAGGACCGCGGCGGCCTCCGCCTCGGCCGAGGTCAGGATGAGCACCGCGCGCTCCCCCAGCGACTCGTACGTCTGCGGGGCGAGGGTCGCCGCCTTCTCCCTCAGCGACGCCGCCTCCGCGTCCATCTCCTTCGCCAGGACGGTCAGTCGGGCGGCCCGCTCCCATGCGTCGTCGCGCAGCCGGGACAGTTCCGTGATCCGTCGGTCCACCTGTTCCGGGCGGTAGCCACGGCCGCGTTGCGTTCCGAAGCCGTGGGGCGACGCCGCTGCTGCACTGCTCACCTGTGTTTCCTCTCCTCGCGCGACCGGGACCCACGGGGGAGCCGGGCCCGTCCCGATCCCTCCGGGAACGGATTCCACCCCGTACTCCGTCCGTCCGCTCGCTCAAGGATGCTCCCAAAGCCGCTGAAAGTCGGAATCGGGGTCTTCCCTTCCCATACCCACGCAGCACGCCCATGCCACTCTGGTCCGTGTGGGTGGGCGGGTGCGCTGTGGTTGCTCGCGCCGTTCCCCGCGCCCCCTCGGTGCGTCCCGCTGCGCGTGCGCGGCTCCGCTCGGTACGTGGTGGTTTCGCGCAGTTCCCCGCGCCCCTCTATCGGGTGCGTGCACCATCCGGTACGGGGTCCTGCGCGCGTGCGCTGTGGCTTCGCGCAGTTCCCCGCGCCCCTGATCCCGTGCGTTCACCTGCCGGTGCGCTGTCCCGTGCGGTGCGCGGTGGATTTCGCGCAGTTCCCCGCGCCCCTGGATGGGGCGCTTGCGCTCGGGACAGCGCACGCCTGGAGGGACGCCCCGTTAGGGGCGCGGGGAACTGCGCGAGCAACCACCACGCACCCGCAGGTGGACGCACCCGATAGGGGCGCGGGGAACTGCGCGAAATGGCAGCGCACCCGCACGGGACAGCGCACCGGGCGGGACGGGGCAGGCGAAAGGCGCTCGACCTGGTCCAGGTCGAGCGCCTTGGCCGGGCCTACAGCAGGCCGTCCCACATCTGTTCCAGCAGCACGGACCACCAGCCCTCCGGCGAACCCAGCGCCGCCGGGTCGAGCGCCACCAACTGGGCCTGGAAGTCGACCGTCCAGCGCGCCGCCTGCTCCTGGTTGAGCCCGTACCGCAACCGCCACATCCGACCGAGCAGCGCCAGGCACCGTACGAACTCCGGCAGCCCCGAGTTGACGAACTGCGGTGCCACCACCGTGCCGCCCGGGCCCGCCTCGACCGGCACGGCGACGATGTTCGCGGTGCCGTACTGGACGCAGATCGCCTTGCCGAAGTCGCTGCCCACCACCAGGTACGAGCCCGCGTCCGGAGCGGGCTGGACCCCGCGCTCCTGCGCCAGCTCCGCCAACGTCGGCACCGGGCGCCCCGGCTGGGCCTGCGCCCAGAAGAACGGACCCACCTCGATCGGCAGCCCCGCCCACATGAGCGTCACCGCGACCGCCTCGGGCACGCCCTGCCGGGACACCGCGTGCTGGTCGAACCGGAAGACCCCCGGCCCGAACGCCGCCGCCAACTCCTGGGCGACCGCCTCCGGCGGGGCGGGCGGCACCGGCTGCGGCGGCGGCAGCGGAGCCCGCACCGGTGCGGGACGGGCCGGCCCGTCCGCGACCTGGTGCAACTCGCCCTGGTGCTCCAACAGCTGTCGCATGCCCTGCTGGCGTGACGCGTGGTCCGTGCCGTACGGGGCGATGCTCGTGATGCGGGCCTGCGGCCAACTCTCCCGGATCATGCGGGCGCAGTACGCGCCCGGCAGTTCGCACGACTCCAACTCGGTGTGCAGTTCCAGCACCTGTTGCGGGGGCACGTTCAACGCCCGCAGTTCGTGCAGGATCTGCCACTCCGGGTGGGGGGTGCCCGGCGCGGACCGCCGGATCAGCTGCTGCTCCGAACCGTCGGCCGCCCGGTACCGCAGCACCGCCTGGTACCCGGGGCCCACCATCGGCTGTCCCACGGGGGCGGACGGGTACCCGTAGGCGGGAGCCGCACCGGCCGGCGGACCACCGGGAACACCGGGAACGCCGTGCGCCCCAGGAGCACCGGGCGCACCGGGCGCACCGGGCGGCGGGGGCGCGCCAGGACCCGGCGGGCCCTGCACCGCCGGACCCGCGAGCATCGTCGCCGCGTGGTGCACCCCACCACCGGGACCGCCCGGCGGACCGGGCGGAGCCGGGGACTGGGGTGCGCCCGGGGTACCGCCCGGCGGGGTGCCGGGACCGCCCGGCTGCTCCGGGGGGACCGACGGCATCAGCTGGGTGGGGACGTAACCCCCGGCCGGCGTACCGGGAGCTCCCGGGCCCGAAGGCGGCGGGGGCGGTCCCGGACGCGACCCGGACCCCCCGGGGACGCCCGGCACGCCCGGCGGCGGCGGAGGCGGGGGCACGGCGCCGCCCCGGGACTTGCGGGGCGGTCGCTGGGCCTTGCTCGTCGCCGCGTCCGCGATGTCCTGGGCGCCCGGCGGCAACGAGCCGCCCGCGCCTCCCTGCCCCGCGGCACCGCCGGATCCAGCCGGCCCACCGGGACCAGTCGCACCACCGGTACCAGCCGCACCGGCCGGAAAGCCCTGGGCCGGCGTGCCGTACGGGGCACCCTGCGGCGACGCGCCGTACGGCGCGCCCTGCGGAGCACCGGGCGGCGGGGTCGCCCCGGGCGCGGGCGCCGAAGGCGGCACCGCCGGGCCCGCCGGAACACCTGGCTGACCCGCCGACGGGGGCAGCGCCTGCGCCAGCGCGGTCGGCGGCAACTGGCTGCCCCCGGGAATCAGCGCGGTGGGGGCGTCCGGCGCCACCGCCGGCGGAACGTTCTCCGGGACGACGGGCGCCGCGAACACCGTGTCCGGCAGCGGCACGGAGCCCGCCTCGTCCGCGCCGCCCGAGGTGTCGGTCCCGGCCCACGGGGTCTCTCCGGACGCCGCGCCACCGCCGGGCACCGGCACGGCGTCCGGGACCCGACCGTCGCCGCGACCCTCGACCGGGCCGTCGGCGGCCCCGCCGGGACCGGCCACCGTCCGCGCCAACCCGGGAGGGCCGGCCATGGTCGGCGCCGGCGCAACCGCCGCCCCGGGGAAGGCGTCCCCGGGCACCCCGGCCCCGCCCGAAGCGGAGACGGCACCCGGAGCACCCGCACCGGCACCGGCACCGGCCGCACCGACATCCCCGGCGCCCCCGCCGTCACGGCGCTGCTCGGCGTCCCGACGCTGATCCGGGATGCCCAACTTGTCCGCCGCCTCCTGCAACCACTCCGGAGGGCTCAGCAGGAACGACGTCTGGTGCAGGTCGATCCGCTCCGGCGCCGCCGGTACGGCGTCCTCCGCCGGGCCCTGCACCGCCCCGTACTCCTCCTCGTACCGGCGGATCACCTCGCCCACCGGCAGCCCCGGCCACAGCGTCGCCTCACCGCCGTCCCGGGCGATGACCAGCCGCTGTGCGCCGCCGTCCGACCGCGGGCCCTCCGGGCGGTCCTCCGCCCACACCACGAAGCCGAGCCCGAACTCACGCACCCGCACCTCCCGGTGCTGGTACGCGGGGACGTCGCCGTTGACCCACTCCTCGCCGCGCTCCTGCGCCTGTGCGAACGTCACCATCGAGTACTCACTCCCCCGCGACCTGCGCGTTCGACTCGGCGCCGCCGACCGGCACCGACCGCGCGAACCCACCGTCGACCATCAGGTTCGCCACCGTCTCCAACTCCGGCGGACCGCCCGCGAGCCGCGACAGGAACACGTCGAAGTCGTCGCCGCACGGCAGCAGCAACGTCCGCATCCGCTCCTCCACCGGGAAGCCGTCCCGGTCCCGGGCGTCGTCATGGGCGCAGAACCACACCGAACCGGGCAGCTCGCCGCGCACCTTGACCGCCAACAGACCGCCCTGGACGAACCCGATGCCGAGGTAGTCCTTGGTCAGGTGGTCGCGCAGGCACTTGTTCATGTAGACGAGGTCGTTGATCGCGGCCTCGTCGCGCACCGTGAAGAACGGCTGGTCCACCAGCAGGCCCAGTTCCGCGTCCAGCGCCGCCCCCACGGGGGCGCAGCCGCCCGCCGCCTTCAGGAACGAACGGTAGGCGCCGGGCAGTCGGTAGCCGAGTTCCTCCTCCACCGACTGGACCTGCGCCTCCGTGACCGCCACCGCGCCGCGGGGCAGGCCGAAGTGCACCGGGCGGGTCTCCTGGAGCGGGCGCGTACCGCGCTTGTCCTGGTCCACCGGGGTGGTCGTCAGTCCGCCGTGGTGCCGCAACAGCGCCTTCACCTCGACGGGGACCAACTCCAGCCGCCGGGTGCCCGGCACGTGGTGCCAGGTCCAGCCGTGCGGGGTCGCCACCGGGGACCCCGACTCCCACAGCGCGTGGCGTTCCGCCGCGAGCACCGCGTTCGCCGAGACGTAGTCCGTCAACCGCAGCTCGTCCACGCCGAAGCCGGCCGGTGGCTCGGCGATCTCGGCGGCGGCCCGGGCGTACGGTGCGAAGTCCGGGTGGCCGTGCTCGTCCACCCGCACCCCCCGGGGGTGGCGTGCGGCCCGGACCGGGTCCGGGAAGTGCACGACCTGCCCGGCGTACGCCGCGTTCGGCGGCGCGGCCTGCTGCCCGAGCCGACCTGTCGTCATGGCGGTAGCCCCCCTGCGGCGCTGGGATCGATCGATGCGTGATCATGTACGTCATCGATGCGGACGGAACGTGAGTCGGCGACAGCCTATGCCGAACCGCAACGGCGGTCATCGGGCCACCGATTCGGTGACCTGCTGTCACACCGACGTGACCGTACGACGAGCGACACGCGAGACGGCCTGCCCCGCAACGCCGCAGCTTCCACAGCGGCGCCGGAATTTGGCAGGCTGATACACCGCACGCGGGGTGGCGACGACCAGCCAGGCACCCTCCCGCGGGGAGGGAACACGCACCCGATGAGAACACCACAGGCACAACCGGCACCGCGGACGGGGTCCGCGCGGCCCGCCGGGCCGACGAGGTCCGCCACCGCGACCGGTGACCCCCGGGTGGGCTGGAGCACCGAGCGCACCCTGGACGCCCCGGTCCTCGCCCACCGTCGTGACGGCATCCTCCCGACCGTCGCGGCGGCGCTCTCCGTGCACGGCGCCACCCTCACGGGCACGGCGGCCCGCGGCGACCGGCCCCCCGCGCTGCACCCCCTCGTCCAGGACTTCCTGGACACCCTCACCAGCGACCGCCGCGACCGCTACACCGGGCGCTGCGCGGAGACGCTCCTCATCTCCCGGCACCTCACCACCGCGGACGGCGAGCGCTCCAAGCGCGCCCGTCGCAAGCCGATGACGAACGGCGAGGCCCGCAAGGCGCTGCGGCACGCCAAGCTCACCACCCGCCGCATCCGCGAGGACGACGACCCGCTGCACGGCACCTTCTCCCACCCGTGCCGGGCCTGCACCGCCCTGGCCAGCCACTTCGGCGTCCGCGTCATCGGCCCCCGATGACCGCCCCGAGCAGCCGCAGGTCGACCGCCCGACGCCCACCCGCACCACCCGTAGACCCGTAGCACCGAGCCGGCCGTAGTACGCGTAGCACCCGCCCCGCACCCCCACGAACGAGAGCAGATGCAGCCCGACCGCAGCTCCACCACCCGCTTCCCCGTCCCCGTCGACGCCGCGCTGCGCGCAGCGGGCTGGGAGCCCGGCCGCTGGGACATAAAGCAGGCCGAGTACTGGGCCGACACCCTGCGCGCCCACACCTCGCCCGGCGGACACGAACACGCCGTCTTCCCCGCGGCCGTCGAGGCGTGGGCCGAGTTCGGCGGCCTGCACCTCGCCCCCGGGCCGATGCCTCCCGGGCCGGGTCGGCCGGTCGCGCCGACCGCCGTACGCCTCGACCCGCTGCACGGTCTGCACCTCGCCCGCACCCTCGCCGACCTGGGCCGTGCGCTCGGCACCGAAGTCAGCCCCCTCGGCGAGGAGATCGTCGCGGGCTCCCCCGCCCCGGGCGACCACCAGGCGCTGCTCGCCATCGACGCCGAAGGCCGCGTCTACGGGCTCGACCACACCGGCGACTGGTACTTGGGGCCCGATCTGGACAGCGCGCTCATCACGCTGGTCACCGGCGCCCTGCCGCCCCGCCTCACCACCGCACCGGCGTCGTAACGGGCCCGTGGTGCGGGGGCCGAGCGGCGGGGGCCCCGGTCAGGCCGCGCCGCAGGGGATCACCGCGGACACCCGGAACCCGCCGGCGTCGGTGGGCCCCGACACGAACACGCCGCCCAGGGCGCCGACCCGCTCCCGCATGCCCACCAGCCCGTTGCCCCCGCTGGGCAGCCGCGCACCGGCGCCGCCCTCGGCGACCGGCGGCGGCGCCTCGTTCTCCACCTGCATCGCGATCTCGGACAACCGGTGCGCCAGGCGCACGTACGTCTTCGCGCCCGCCGCGTGCTTGTGGACGTTGGTCAGCGCCTCCTGCACCACCCGGAACGCCGTCTGCTCCACCTCGGCCGCGTACGCCCGCAGTTCCCCCTCCACGGACAGCACGACCGCCACGCCCGCCACCCGCGACTGGCCCACCAACTCGTCCAGGTCCGCCAGACAGGGGCCCTCCCCCACCGGGGCGGGTCCGGCGGCCCGCGAGGCGGCCGCCGCGGCGGCGGCCCCCACCGCGGCCAGCGGCACCGGCTCCGCGCGGCCCCGGCGCTCGTTGCCCGCGGCGGGCGCGGACAAGCCGTCGCCGGTCCGCAGCACCCCCAACATCTCCCGCAGCTCGCTCAGCGCCTGCCGCCCCATGTCGCCCACCAGGGCGGCGTTGCGCACCGCCTTCTCGGGGTCCTTGCGGGCCACCGCCTGGAGCGCCGCCGCGTGCACCACCATCAGCGAGACCCGGTGCGCCACCACGTCGTGCATCTCGCGGGCGATCCGGGTGCGCTCCTCGCTGCGCGCCCACTCCGCGCGCTCCTCCGCGCGCTCCGCGAGCAACTGCAACTCCCGCTCCAGCGAGTCGGCCCGTTCCCGCAGGCTCTCCATCAGCCGGCGCCGCGCCCCGACGTACAGGCCGAGCAGCACCGGCGGGGCGGTCAGCCCGAGGGACATCGTCAGGGCGATGAACGTGACGACCCACCCCTCGCCGGGCACCACCCCGGCGTCCGCCTGCTGGTCGGTGCGCACGTACGAGACGATCAGCACGGCGACCAGGGACATCCCGGCGAGGCCCGCGGTGATCCGGCGCGGGCACTCCGAGGCGGCCAGCGAGTAGAGGCCCACCACGCTGAGCAGGAAGCCCATCTCCGCGGGGGTGACCGCGATGGCGACGAGCACCACTGCGACGGGCCACCGCCGCCGCACCACTAGGGTCGCGCCGGCGAGCAGGCCGAACACCAGGCCCACCGCGAAGGGCAGGCCGACGTCCCGCGCGAAGGTGATGCCCTGTCGTGCGCACTCCACGGCCGACACCACGGCCAATGTGACGTCCAGTACGGCACTGCGCCGCCGTGCCCACCACCACGGCCCGGTCAAGGCCGCGCGGTGGACTTCCCCCGTCGTGGTCATGCCCCCAGCGTACGGGGGTGGGCGCACGCCGCCCGGGGAGTTTCGACGGGTGGGCGCACGGCCCGCGCGCCCCGCCGGCGGTGCCGGGCCACCCCGCCGTCGGACGGCCGGTGTTCGACCGGGAACTTGACGGCGGGCACGGTCGACTCGGGTAAGGTTCGGGGCAGTGATCCGCCGTGGGGTAACGGTAGCCCGCAGGCCTTTGAAGCCTTGTAGTGCTGGTTCGAATCCAGCCGGCGGAGCCACGGCGTTCGGGCCCCTGCCACCAGGTCGGGGCCCGCGCCCATTTCCGGCCCCGTACGCCCCGGTATCCTGCGGATGTCAGCACCAAGCACCGAAAGCCGAAGGGCATACCGTGAGCGCCATTCGCCCGGCCGCCGTCGTCGTTCTCGCAGCGGGTGAGGGCACCCGTATGAAATCGGCCACACCCAAGGTCCTGCACGAGATCTGCGGCCGTTCCCTGGTGGGCCACGTGCTGGCCGCCGCCCGCGAACTGGAGCCGGAGCGGCTCGTGGTGGTCGTGGGGCACGCCCGCGAACAGGTCACGGAGCACCTGGCGGCGATCGACCCGCAGACCCGCACCGCCGTGCAGCACGAGCAGAACGGCACCGGGCACGCGGTCCGCACGGGCCTCGCGGAGTGGGGCGGCACCCTCACCGGCACCGTGATCGTGGTCTGCGGGGACACTCCGCTGCTCACCGGCGCGACGCTGGAGGAGCTGGCGCGCACGCACGCCGCGGACGGCAACGCGGTGACCGTGCTGACGGCCGAGGTGCCGGACGCCACGGGGTACGGACGGATCGTCCGGGACCCGGCGTCGGGCGCGGTGACGGCGATCGTGGAGCACAAGGACGCCTCCGCGGCGCAGCGCGCGGTCCGGGAGATCAACTCGGGGGTGTTCGCCTTCGACGGGGTGCTGCTGGCGGACGCCCTGGGTCGGGTGCGCACGGACAACAGCCAGGGCGAGGAGTACCTGACCGACGTGCTGGGCATCCTGCGCGAGGCCGGGCACCGGGTGGGCGCCTCGGTCGCGGCGGACCACCGGGAGATCGCCGGGATCAACAACCGGGTGCAGCTGGCCGAGGCGCGGCGGACGCTGAACGCGCGGCTGGTGGAGCGGGCGATGCTGGACGGCGTCACGGTGATGGACCCGGACTCGACCTGGGTCGACGTGTCGGTGTCCTTCGAGCGGGACGCCGTGGTGTGGCCGGGTACGCAGTTGCTCGGTGCGACGCGGATCGGCGAGGGCGCCGAGGTGGGCCCCCACACCCGGCTGCGGGACACGGTGGTCGGCGCGGGCGCCCGGGTCGACAACACGGTGGCCGACTCGGCCGAGGTGGGCGCGGGGGCGTCGGTGGGCCCGTTCACGTACCTGCGGCCCGGCACGCGGCTCGGTCCGGCCTCCAAGGCGGGGTCGTTCGTGGAGATGAAGAACGCCTCGATCGGCGAGGGCACCAAGGTGCCGCACCTGTCGTACGTGGGGGACGCGACGATCGGCGACTTCACGAACATCGGCGCCGCGAGCGTGTTCGTGAACTACGACGGCCAGGACAAGCACCACACCACGGTGGGCTCGCACTGCCGCACCGGCGCGGACAACATGCTTGTGGCGCCCGTCACGATCGGGGACGGCGCGTACACCGCCGCCGGGTCCGTGATCACCAAGGACGTTCCGGCGGGTTCGCTGGCGGTGGCCCGGGGCCAGCAACGGAACATCGAGGGTTGGGTGGCCCGCAAGCGTCCGGGGAGCGCGGCGGCGAAGGCCGCCGAGTCGGCGGCCGGGGAGGCCACTGGCGAAAGCTGACCGGATTCGGGTGCGTCCGATAGCGCGTACCGTGATAGGTGCACTCATTCCGCTGGACTGGGGCATTTGATTCGGCTGACTCGTCGGTGCGGAACGCGGACGGGTGCAGCAGCTGCGAACACGTCGAGGAGACTGTGCTGTGACCGGGATCAAGACGACCGGCGAGAAGAAACTGATGCTCTTCTCCGGCCGCGCCCACCCCGAGTTGGCCGAGGAGGTCGCCCACCAGCTGGGAGTCGGCATCGTGCCGACCAAGGCGTTCGATTTCGCCAATGGTGAGATCTACGTCCGTTACCAGGAGTCGGCGCGCGGCGCGGACTGTTATCTGATCCAGAGCCACACCGCGCCGATCAACAAGTGGATCATGGAGCAGCTCATCATGATCGACGCCCTGAAGCGGGCGTCGGCGCGGAGCATCACCGTGATCGTGCCGTTCTACGGGTACGCCCGCCAGGACAAGAAGCACCGCGGTCGCGAGCCGATCTCGGCGCGTCTGGTGGCCGACCTGATGAAGACCGCGGGCGCCGACCGCATCCTCGCGGTGGACCTGCACACCGACCAGATCCAGGGCTTCTTCGACGGCCCGGTGGACCACCTGTTCGCGCTGCCGATCCTCGCGGACTACGTGGGCGCCAAGGTCGACCGCTCGAAGCTCACGGTCGTCTCGCCGGACGCCGGCCGGGTCCGGGTCGCCGACCGCTGGTGCGACCGGCTGGGCGCACCGCTGGCGATCGTGCACAAGCGCCGCGACAAGGACGTGGCCAACCAGGTCACCGTGCACGAGGTCGTCGGTGACGTGAAGGGCCGCGTCTGCGTCCTGGTGGACGACATGATCGACACGGGCGGCACCATCTGCGCCGCGGCGGACGCCCTGTACGCGCACGGTGCCGAGGACGTCATCGTCACCGCCACGCACGGCGTGCTGTCCGGCCCGGCGGCCGACCGGCTCAAGAACTCGAAGGTGAGCGAGTTCGTGCTGACGAACACCCTGCCCACCCCGAACGAGCTGGAGCTGGACAAGATCACCGTCCTGTCCATCGCGCCGACGATCGCCCGGGCGGTGCGCGAGGTGTTCGAGGACGGCTCGGTCACCAGCCTGTTCGACGAGCAGTAGGGCGCGCGCAGGACCCCGGGAGCCGTCGCGGGTCCTGCGGTGCGCCGCCCGGCCCCGTGGGCGCGGTCCCGTGAGCGCGGGTCCTGGGTTCACGGGTCCCGGGTGGCCACCGGATGATCCTTTTGGAGTGCGGCCTGCCCGCCGAGTAAGCTGGTCGAGTTGCTCGGCGAGGGAGGCCGCACTTCTTGGGTGCGGCGGTCCGTTATCGACGCGCTCTTCGTAGCAGGCCAGTCGTACGGCCGGGTGACGGCCATCATCGATTCCCCATCTACGAGGAGTGCACATGTCCGAGGTCAAGCTCACCGCCCAGTCCCGTACCGAGTTCGGCAAGGGCGCCGCGCGCCGCATCCGCCGCGCCGACCAGGTCCCCGGCGTCCTCTACGGGCACGGCACGGACCCCGTCCACCTGACGCTGCCGGGCCACGAGCTGCTGCTCGCGCTGCGCACCCCGAACGTCCTGATCTCCCTGGACCTCGACGGCCACACCGAGCTCGCGATCCCGAAGGCCGTCCAGCGCGACGCCGTCCGGGGCTCCCTGGACCACGTCGACCTGCTCCTCGTGAAGCGCGGCGAGAAGGTCAGCGTCGACATCCCCGTCCTGACCGAGGGTGAGCTGGCGCCGGGCAACTTCCTGCTGGAGCACGTGCTCAACTCGCTGCCCGTCGAGGCCGAGGCCACCCACATCCCCGAGTCGGTGACCGTCTCCGTGGCCGGCCTGGAGGCCGGTGCCTCGGTGCTCGCCAAGGACGTCGTGCTGCCGTCCGGCGTGTCCCTCGGTGTCGAGGACGACGCCGTCGTCATCCAGGTGCTGGCCGCGCAGGCCGAGGAGGCCCCCGCCGCCGCCGAGGGCGAGACCGCCGAGGCGTGAGCCGTGCGTCCCGGTCACCGGGACGTCCGCTCCACCGCAACATCGCCGTTTCCCACAGCCGTCGCCCCGTCCGGGCGACGGCTGTGGCCGTGGGGGACTTCAGGAGGCACGAAACCGATGACGGACGACGTCAACGCGCCCTGGCTGGTGGTGGGTCTGGGCAACCCCGGGCCGGGGTACGCCATGAACCGGCACAACGTGGGCTTCATGGTGGTGGACCTGCTCGCCGCGCGGATGCGCGGGACGTTCAAGCGGGCCACCAAGGGGCAGGCGCAGGTGCTGGAGGGGCGCACGGGTCCGCCCGGGCCGGCGAGCCGTCGGGTGGTGCTCGCCAAGCCCCTGTCGTACATGAACCTGTCGGGCGGCCCGGTGACGGCGCTGCGCGACTTCTACAAGGTGCCCACCGAGCGCATCGTGGCGGTCCACGACGAGCTGGACATCGACTACGGGACGCTGCGGCTGAAGCTGGGCGGCGGGGACAACGGGCACAACGGGCTGAAGTCGATGACGAAGGCGATGGGGCCCGACTACCACCGCGTGCGGTTCGGCATCGGCCGGCCGCCGGGCCGGATGCAGGTCGCCGACTTCGTGCTGAAGGACTTCTCGTCCACGGAGCGCAAGGAGCTGGACTACTTCGTCGACCGGGCCGCCGACGCGGTGGAGTGCCTCGTCGCGGACGGCCTGGAGCGGGCGCAGAGCACGCACAACACCTAGGCCCTGGCGCCCGTGCGGGCGGACCGCCCGGGGTGCAGCGGGTCACAGGGGGGTGTACATCTCGGGGCAAGTCACGGGGGGCGGTTGACCGGGCGTCGGCGATGGCCAAGGATCCGGGCCATGGCGACGCGCGCCCACTCGGGTCACAGAGCTCACTCCCGTCCTGCCGGCCGGATCGCGGTGTCCTGGGCGGGCCGGACCCTGATGGGCGTGGTGGCACTGCTGCTGCTGATCGCCGGGGTGTGGGCGTCCTGGGGCACGGCGCAGCACGTGATGCTGGCCAAGGGGCGCGAACGCGGCACGATGACGGTCGAGGGGTGCGACGCCGAGGAGTGCGTGGGCGCCTACGCGCCGGGGTCCACGGGTTCGCAGGCGCGCGGGCGGGTGGTGCTCGACCAGTCGGTGGGCGCGGACCCGGGCGACCGGATACCCGTCGTGGTGAAGCCGGACACCGACCAGGTGGTGCGCACCGGGCGGGCGGGGCTGTTGCGGGCGTGGGTGCCGCTCGGCGGTGCCCTGCTGCTGGCCGCGGTGATCATCGCCGGGGGCGTGCGGATGCCCCGGACGGCGTGGGCGACGGCCGCCGCCGCGCTGGCGTTGCTGACGGCGGCCGTCGTGACGGTCTAGGTCCCCCGCGGGTCAGCCGGTGTTGCGCAGACCGGCGGCGACCCCGTTGACGGTGAGCAGCAGCGCCCGGGCGAGCAACGGGTCGGGCTCCTCGCCCCGGGCGGCAGCGGCCCGCTGGCGGGCGAGCAGCGACACCTGGAGGTAGGAGATCGGGTCCAGGTAGGCGTCGCGGATGGCGAAGGTCTGCTGGAGCACCGGGTGGGTGTCGAGCAGGCGTTCCCCGCCGGTGATCCGCATGACCTCGCGGCAGGTGAGCGCGTGCTCGGCCTCGATGGCTGCGAAGACGTGCTTGAGCTCCTCGGGCACCAGCGTGTCGACGTAGTGGCGGGCGATCCGCAGATCGGTCTTGGCGAGGGTCATCTCGACGTTGGACACGAAGTTGCGGAAGAAGTGCCAGTGCTCGTGCATCTCGTCGAGGACGCCGTCGAGCCCGGCCTCGCGCAGCGCCTTGAGCCCGGAGCCGACCCCGAACCAGCCGGGGACGATCTGGCGGGACTGGGTCCAGCCGAACACCCACGGGATGGCGCGCAGGCCGTCGAGTCCGGCGCCGGAGTCGGGCCGGCGGGAGGGCCGGGAACCCAGGTGCAGGTCGGCGAGCTGGTCGACCGGGGTGGAGGCGAAGAAGTAGGCGGGCAGGTCGGGGTCCTCGACCAGTTCGCGGTAGGCACCGTGGGCGGCGTCGGAGACGACGTCCATGGCCGCGTCCCAGCGGGCGAGGGCCTCGACGGACTGGCGGGGCGCGGTGTGCAGGGCCGACGCCTGGAGGGTCGCGGCGACCGTCAGCTCCAGGTTCTCCCGGGCCAGGGACGGCACGAGGTACTTGTCGGAGATGACCTCGCCCTGCTCGGTGACCTTGATCTCGCCTTCCAGGGTGCCCCAGGGCTGCGAGAGGATCGCGTCGTGCGAGGGGCCGCCGCCACGGCCGACGGTGCCGCCGCGGCCGTGGAACAGGCGCAGCCGGACCCCGTAGCGGTGGGCGACGTCCCGCAGTCGGCGCTGGGCGCGGTGGATCTCCCACTGGCTGGTGGTGATGCCTCCGAACTTGGACGAGTCGGAGTAGCCGAGCATGACCTCCTGGACGTCGCCGCGCAGGGCGACCAGCCGCCGGTAGGAGGGGTCGGCGAGCATGCCGTCGAGGATGACGTCGGCGGCGCGCAGCTCGTCGGTGGTCTCCAGCAGCGGAACGATGCCGATCTTGGCCCAGCCGGCGTGCAGGTCGATCAGTCCGGCGTCCCGGGCCAGCACGGTCGCGGCGAACACGTCGTCGGCGCCCTGGCACATGGAGATGATGTACGACTCGATGACCTCGGGTCCGAAGACCTCCAGGGCGCGCTTGATGGTGCCGAAGACGCCGAGGGTCTTGAGCCCGGCGGCGTCCAGGGGGGCCGGGGTCGGGGCGAGCGGACGGCGCGAGCGCAGCTCCTTGGCGAGCAGCTTGGTGCGGTTCTCGCGGGGCATGTCGGTGTAGCGCCAGGACTCCTCGCCGAGCCGGTCGAAGAGCTGACCGAGGGCGTGGTGGTGGGCGTCCGCGTGTTCCCGGACGTCCATGGTGGCGAGTTGCAGGCCGAAGGCGGCGAGGGTGCGGATGGTGCGGTTCATCCGGCCGTCCGCGATCAGCGCGCCCCGGTGCTCGCGCAGCGAGGTCTGGACGAGGGTGAGGTCGCGCAGCAGTTCCGCGGTGCCCAGGTAGTCGCGGCCGGACTCGTGCGGGGTGCCGCTGGCCAGGCGCGTCTTGGTGTTCTCCAGCTTCTGCCGGATGCAGGTGGCCTTGAGGCGGTAGGGCTCCTCGGCGTTCAGCCGCTTGTACCGGGGGCTGATCTCGGGGAGGCGTTCCAGGTCGGCCTGGAGGGAGGTGAGCAGTTCCTCGGTGGCCCCGGTGTAGCGGATGGAGTTGGAGAGGAAGCCGCGCAGCTCGTCGACGAGTTCCAGGGCGTCGTTGATGCCGTGCTCGTGCTGGAGGATCAGGACGTCCCAGGTCACCTGGGGGGTGACGTTGGGGTTGCCGTCGCGGTCGCCGCCGATCCAGGTGCCGAAGGTGAGCGGGCGGGAGCCCTCGGGGACCTTCACGCCCACGCGTTCGAGTTCGGCGGTGAGGTCTTCGAGGACGTCGCCGACGGCTCCGGCGTGCAGCTCGTCCAGGTAGTAGATCGCGTTGCGGGCCTCGTCGGCGGGCTCAGGGCGCACCACCCGCAGTTCGTCTGTCTGCCAGACGAGGTCGATGTTCTCGGCGAGGCGGGTGTCGTAGCGGCGCCGGTCGGCCTCGACGACGGGGGTCTCCAGCAGGGCGGCGATGCGGCGGAGCTTGTTGAGGACGCTGCGCCGGGCCGCCTCGGTCGGGTGGGCGGTGAAGACGGGGCGGACGTTGAGGTTCGCCACCGTCTCCCGCAGGTGCTCGGGGTCGGCGTCCTTGAGGCGGTCGGCGGTGCGCGCGAGGAGTCCGCCCTCGGCGGCGCGCTTGGCCCGCAGTTCGCGCCCGCGGTGCACCTGCTCGGTGACGTTCGCGAGGTGGAAGTAGGTGGAGAAGGCGCGCACCAGCTTGGCGGCGGTCTCCAGTTCCGTACCGCCGAGGAGTTCGGCGGCGGCCTCCCCGTCCTCACGGGTGAGGCGGCGGACGCGTTCGACGAGGTCGAGGAGTTCGGGACCCTCCTGGCGGACCAGGGTCTCGCCGAGGAGGTCACCCAGTCGGCGGATGTCGGCCCGCAGCTCGGGGCTGGTGGTGGTGGTCCGGTCGTCGGCACTGCTCACAGGTGCGGCTCCTTGCAGTGTTGAGGCGCTTCTGGAGGGGAACCCGGGGTTGTCCGTGGTGAGGGCGGCTGGCACCGCTCGGGGCCCGGGACGAACACAGAGCGGACGACGCTGTCCGGCCGCTCCCCAGGATAGGTGTCCGAGCGGACGCGCGGCCAAGGGCCTCTTGCCGGAGGGGGGCGCACTGCCATACTTACGTCGCCGTAGGTTACGGAACCGTAGGGACCGTGGCCGCACGCGTCCCCCTCCCCATGCCCCCGACCCCCCAGGGAACTCCCCATGACCACCCGCTCCGACGTGCTCGACGACGCCTCCTCGGCGTCAGAAGGGTCCGACCAGGCGATTCCGTCCGCGACCCTAGGGGGCGAGCAGAAGGGGTCGATCGAGCAGATCACGCTGGTGCTGTTCATCGCCGTGCCCTTCCTCGCGATCGCCGCCGCCGTCCCCCTGGCCTGGGGGTGGGGGGTGAGCTGGCTGGACCTGGGGCTGCTCGTCTTCTTCTACTACCTCGGCTGTCACGGCATCACGATCGGCTTCCACCGCTACTTCACCCACGGCTCCTTCAAGGCGAAGCGTCCGCTGCGGATCGCGCTGGCCGTCGCGGGCTCGCTCGCGGTGGAGGGGCCGCTGGTGCGGTGGGTCGCCGACCACCGCAAGCACCACAAGTTCTCCGACGCGGAGGGCGACCCGCACTCGCCGTGGCGGTACGGGGAGACGGTGCCGGCGCTCCTCAAGGGCCTGTGGTGGGCGCACATCGGCTGGATGTTCGACGAGGAGCAGACCTCGCAGGAGAAGTACGCCCCGGACCTGGTGAAGGACCCGGCGATCCGTCTCATCTCGCGCCAGTTCGTGTACTGGACGCTGCTCTCGCTGACGCTGCCGGCGCTGATCGGCGGGCTGGTGACCATGTCGTGGTGGGGCGCGTTCACCGGGTTCTTCTGGGGTTCCCTGGTCCGGGTGGGCCTGCTGCACCACGTGACCTGGTCGATCAACTCCATCTGCCACGCGGTCGGCAAGCGCCCGTTCCGGTCCCGGGACCGCTCGGGCAACGTGTGGTGGCTGGCCGTGCTGTCCTGCGGCGAGTCCTGGCACAACCTGCACCACGCGGACCCGACGTCGGCGCGGCACGGGGTGATGCGCGGGCAGGTCGACTCCTCGGCCCGGCTGATCCGCTGGTTCGAGAAGCTGGGCTGGGCGTACGACGTGCGCTGGCCGTCACAGGAGCGGATCGACTCCCGGCGCAAGCAGGAAGCCGCCGAACCGGCATGATGGACGGCGTGGCGACCGACTCCAGCACCTCCAGCGAGAAGCCGCGGCGCACCCGCCGCACCCGGATGACCGGCGCGGAGCGCCGCCAGCAACTGCTGGAGATCGGCCGCACCCTCTTCGCGGCCAAGGGTTTCGAGGGCACCTCGGTGGAGGAGATCGCCGCGAAGGCGGGGGTGTCCAAGCCGGTGGTGTACGAACACTTCGGGGGCAAGGAGGGCCTGTACGCGGTGGTGGTGGACCGGGAGATGCGCCGGCTGTTGGACGGCGTGACCGGCTCGCTGACCGCCGGGCATCCGCGGGAGCTGCTCGAACAGGCCGCGTTCGCCCTCCTCGACTACATCGAGGAGTACACCGACGGCTTCCGCATCCTGGTGCGGGACTCGCCCGTCGCCCAGTCCACGGGGTCGTTCGCCTCCTTGATCTCGGACATCGCGACGCAGGTCGAGGACATCCTGGGGCGCGAGTTCAAGAGCCGGGGCTTCGACCCGAAGCTGGCGCCGCTGTACGCGCAGGCGCTGGTGGGGATGGTCGCCCTGACCGGTCAGTGGTGGTTGGACGTGCGCCGTCCGAAGAAGGCGGAGGTGGCTGCGCATCTCGTGAACCTCGCGTGGCACGGGCTCCACGGGTTGGAGCCCAAGCCGCGGTTGATGGGGCACCGGCACACGTGACCGTGCGGTCGGCTCGGGGTGTGCTGTCCTGTGCGGGTGCGTTGTCCTGTGCGGGTGCGCTGGGGGTTTGCGCCGTTCCCCGCGCCCCTGATCAGGTGCGATCCGCTGCGCGTGCGGTGGCCCGTGCGGGTGCGTGGGTGAATCTGCGCAGTTCCCCGCGCCCCTGAGCTGGTGCGTCCGGCCTCGCGTGCGCTGTTCTGCAGGGTGCGCTGGGGGTTTGCGCCATTCCCCGCGCCCCTGATCGGGTGCGATCCGCTGCGCGTGCGTTGGCCCGTGCGGGTGCGTGGGTGAATCTGCGCAGTTCCCCGCGCCCCTGAGCTGGTGCGTCCGGCCTCGGGTGCGCTGTCCGGCTCGGGGGCGCTGTCCCGGCGGGGGTCAGCCGCGGCGGGCTACTACGAAGATGCGGCGGAAGGGGAGCACCGTGCCGTGCGCCGCGGCCGGGTAGGCGCGCCGCAGGGCGATCCGGTACTCGTCCAGGAAGGCGTCCCGTTCCTCGGGGTCGCCGTCGAACGCGGCGAGCACGGGCCGCAGCGTGGTGCCTGTGATCCAGTCGAGCACCGCGTCGTCCCCGCCCAGCACGTGCAGGTACGTGGTCTCCCAGGCGTCCACCTCGCAGCCGAGGGCGGCCAGCGCGGCGAGGTACTGGGCGGGCTCGCGCACCGCGTCCCCGTGCCGCAGCACCCCGTCGAGCCGCTGTCGCCAGCGCGGGGAGCCGGTGAGTTCCCGCAGCAGGGCGTGGCTGGGCGCGTCGAAGTTGCCGGGCACCTGGAAGGCGAAGGTGCCGCCGGGCGCGAGGCCCGCGATCCAGTCGGCGAAGCGGTCGGTGTGCCCGGGCACCCACTGGAGCAGGGCGTTGCTGATGAGCAGGTCGTACGGCTCGGCCGGGTCGGGCGCCCAGTGGGCGGCGTCGGCGTGCGCGAAGTCGAGCCGGCCGCCGCCGGAGGTGGGGCCGGCGAGCTTCCGGGCCCGTTCCAGCATGTCCGGGGAGTTGTCGTACCCGGTGATCCGCGCGGCGGGCCAGCGCTCGGCGAGCAGGGTGGTGACGTTGCCGGGCCCGCACCCCAGGTCCGCGATGCGCGGGGCCGGCCCGCCGGGCGGCTCGGGCACCCGGGCGAGGAGGTCGACGAAGGCCCGGCCGCGGTGGTCCGCGTGGCGCAGGTACTGGTGCGGGTCCCAGACGGGTACGACGGGCACGGCGTCCTCCTCGCGGAGCGGTGGACCGTCCACCACTCGCAAACCTATCTTGACATCAAGAGACTTCACGTCGACAGACCTATTACACTGATCGCCATGGAGGACGAGGTCGATCGGCTGGTCGCAGCGTGGCGCCGGGAGCGCCCCGATCTCGACGTGGAGCCCCTGGAGGTGCTCAGCCGGGTGAGCCGGCTGGCCAGACACCTCGACCGCGCACGCAGACTGGCCTTCGCCGAACACCAGCTGGAGCCCTGGGAGTTCGACGTGTTGACGTCACTGCGCCGGGCCGGCTCCCCCTACCAGCTGTCCCCGGGCCAACTGCTCACCCAGACCCTGGTCACCTCGGGCACCATGACGAACCGGATCGACCGGCTCACCAAGAAGGGCCTGGTGGAACGGCTCCCCGACCCCAATGACCGGCGGGGCGTCCTCGTACGGCTCACGCCCGAGGGGCGGGACCGCGCCGACCAGGCCCTGGCGGGTCTGCTCGACCAGGAACGGGCGATCCTCTCGGAGCTGTCCCGCGCCCAGCGCGGCGAGCTGGCCGCACTGCTGAGACAGCTCACCGCCCCGTTCGACAACATCCCCGGTTGACCCCGCACGGGGCCCGCGGTCGCCGTCCGACCGGCACCGGCCGTACCGGCCTAGGAGGCCGCTTCGAGGTCCACGGGGCCCACCCCGGCCCGCCGGGCGAGCGCCACCGCCGCCAGCGTGCTGTGCACGCCGAGCTTCCCGAGCACGTTCTGCATATGGGTGCGCACGGTGTGCGGGGAGAGGAACAGCCGCTCCGCGACCGCCTTGCGGCCGAGGCCCGCGACCATGCAGCGCAGCACCTCGCGCTCGCGCGGGGTCAGCGACTCGACCAGCCGCTCGCTCTCCGTGCGGTGCTTGCGGGCCGCGGTCAGCTCTCGCAGCACCCCCGTGAGCAGTGCCGGCGGCAGATGGGTCTCGTCCCGCAGCACCCCCCGGATCACGTTCAGCAACCGCGACAGCGAACAGTCCTTGGCGACCCAGCCACTTGCACCCGCCTGGAGGGCCTGCGCCGCACGGCGCGGATCGTCCTTCTCGGCGAGCACCACCGTGCGGACCCCGGGCTGCGCCTGCCGCACCGCGGCGACCAGCGAGATCCCGTCCACGGTGGGCACCGGGTCGGTCCCACCGGCGACGGCCACGGTCGGCCGCGCCCCGGGCAGGACGCCCACCGCCGCCGCGCCGAGGTCGGCGTCGACGAGCAACACGTCGAATCTGCGCCCGTCGGCCGCCGCGCGGTCCAGACAACGCAGGGCCGCGGGACCACTGCCGGCCGCCGACACCTCGACATCGGGCTCGGCGGCGAGCGCCGCCGCCAGCGACTCGGCGAAAATACGATGGTCGTCAACGACCAGCGCGCGAATACGAACCACAGAAACCCCCTTTGGGGGACGACCTGAGCGGGTGCGGCGCCCCGAGTGGAACCCGGACCCGGATCGGTCCGGGTACGAGTCGCCGCAGCCGCACGACCGTCGCCGTGCCTGGACTGCTACCCCCACTTCGGGCGTCGTACCCGACTGTCTCGCCCCCTGATCGACGCCGGCCCCCACCGGCGCTGCCCATCAGAGTAAGGCCGCCCGGCAGAAGCGGAAGCCTATTTGGGGAACTGTTTGACCTCGCAGTTCGAGGCGGGTCTGATGCTTCGTATTGAGACAGAAGTCGACAAAGTGCGGGGGTCATCCACCGCGTGAACCGACACCGCCCGCAGATCGGAGACGGTGTCGGTGTCGGTGTCGGGTCCGACGTCGTTGCCGGTGCGCGGGGTTCAGCCGATTCGGCGCGCTCCGGACGAGGCGGTCGCGTCGAAGACCCGGGGCGCCCGGTGGCCGGCGCGGTCGAAGGCGGCCCGCACCGCGTCCCCCACCGCGGGTGCGGCAGCTCCCTCGACGAGGACGAGCGCGGAACCGCCGAAGCCGCCGCCGGTCATCCGCGCCCCGTGCGCCCCCGCCGCGTTCGCGGCGGCCACCACCAGGTCGAGTTCGGGACAGGAGACCCGCAGGTCGTCGCGGAGCGAGTGGTGGCCCGCCGTGAGGACGGGGCCGATCGCCCGCAGCGCCTCGGGGGTGCCCGTGCCGAGCAGGGCGGTGACCTGCGCGACCCGCTGCTCGTCGGTGACCACGTGCCGCACGTAACGGCGCACGCGCTCGTCACCGAGGCGCGCGAGCGCGTCCGGGAGCGTGTCGTACGGGACGTCGCGCAGATGGGAGACGCCCAACTCCCGCGCGCCCTGTTCGCACCCCGCGCGCCGCTCGGCGTACGCCCCGTCGCCCAGGGCGTGTTGCACCCGGGTGTCCACCACCAGCAGCCGCAGCCCGTGCGCGGCCAGGTCGAAGGGGACCTGTCGGGTGCTCAGGTCCCGGCAGTCGAGGTGCAGGACGTGCCCGGGCACGCAGCACGCGGACGCCATCTGGTCCATGACGCCGCAGGGCACGCCGACGTACGCGTTCTCGGCGTGCTGGGCGAGGCGCGCGAGCCCGGGACGGTCGAGCCCGAGGGCGTACAGCTCGTCCAGGGCGATCGCGGTGGCCACCTCCAGGGCGGCGGACGAGGAGAGCCCGGCGCCGGTCGGCACGGTGGAGGCGAGGTGCACGTCGGCGCCGTCGAGGACCGCTCGGTGCCCGGCCCGGGCGAGCGCCCACAGGACCCCGGCCGGGTAGGCGGCCCAGCCCCCGCCGGAGCGGGGCGCCAGTTCGGCGGTGCGCAGTTCCACCGGGGCCGCGGCGGGGTCCGGCGCGTTCGCCGAGTGCAGCCGCAGCACCCCGTCGGTGCGGCGGGACACGGCCGCGACCACGGTGTGCGGCAGGGCCAGCGGCATCACGGAGCCCTCGTTGAAGTCCGTGTACTCACCGATGAGGTTGACCCGGCCGGGCGCCGCCCACACCCCTTCGGGGGCGCTCCCGTACAGCTCTTCGAAGGCCCGCGCGACGGCTCCGGGAGCGGTGGACGGGTCGGTGCCGGACCCCGGGGCGGGGGCGGCGTCCGGGGCGGTGGGGTCGGTGGGCGTCATGGCGGGTCCCTCGGCGTGGTGGACGGTCCGCGGGGCGGCGGGGCCGGTCGGGCTGGCGGTCACGGGGCGGCGGGGCGGGCTCAGCGCACGGCGGCCCGGCGGGCGAACGCCCAGGCGTCGGCCACGATGTCCGCGAGGTCCGGCCGGCCGGGGCGCCAGCCGAGCCGGTCCCGGGCGGTGGCGGCCGAGGCGACCAGGACGGCGGGGTCGCCGGGGCGGCGGGGCCCGGGCGTCTCGGGCACCGGGTGCCCGGTGACCGCGCGGACCGTGGCGACGACCTCGCGGACGGAGAAGCCGTTGCCGTTGCCGAGGTTGCAGATCAGGTGCTCGCCGGGGGCCGCGGCGCCGAGCGCCAGCAGATGGGCTTCGGCGAGGTCGCTGACGTGGAGGTAGTCGCGCACGCAGGTGCCGTCGGGCGTCGGGTAGTCGTCGCCGTGCACGTGGACGGTGTCCCGTTCGCCCGCCGCGACCCGCAGCACCAGGGGGATCAGGTGCGACTCGGGCTCGTGCCGCTCGCCGTACAGGGTGCCGTCGGGCGCGCGGTGGGCGCCCGCGACGTTGAAGTAGCGCAGGGACACCGCGGCCAGCCCGTGGGCCGCCGCCTCACCGCCGATCATGTGGTCCACGGCCAGCTTGGACGCACCGTAGGGGCTGGTGGGGACGGTCGGGTCGGTCTCGGTGATCGGGGTCCGCACGGGTTCGCCGTAGGTGGCGGCGGTCGACGAGAAGACGAGGCGGCGCACGCCGGCGTCCCGCATCGCGGTGAGCAGCGCCATGGTGCCGCCGACGTTGTTCTGCCAGTACTTTTCGGGCCGGGCGACGGACTCGGCGACCTGCGAGGACGCGGCGAAGTGCAGGACGCCGTCGTAGGAGCCGTCCAGCCAGCGGGCGGCGTCCTGCACACGGCCCCGGACGAACGCGGCCCCGGGCGGCACCGCGTCCTCGAAGCCGGTGGACAGGTCGTCCAGGACGGTCACCCGGTGGCCGGCGGCCAGCAGCAGCGCGGCGACGGCACTGCCGATGTACCCGGCGCCGCCGGTGACGAGGTAACGACCGCTGACCGGCGGCCTGTCGTGCGTGGCCTGTGTGTCCTGCGTGGTCGGGGTGTGCCGGGTGGGTCGGGTGCTCATCAGGGTGCTGCCTCCCGCAGTCGTCGTGCCGCGTCCTCCGGCGGCACATCGTTGATGAACACGCTCATGCCGGATTCCGAACCAGCGAGGAACTTCAGCTTGCCGGAGGTACGGCGAACGGTGAAGAGCTCCAGGTGCAGGGCGAACTCGTCCCGGTCGGCCAGCTCGCCCGCCCCGCCCGCCGCGGGCGTGGTGAACGGCGCCTGGTGCCAGGCCGCGATGTACGGGGTCGGCGGCGCCTCGGGGCCGAAGAGCCGGTCGAAGCGGCGCAACAGGTCGAGGTAGACGCCGGGGAACTCGGCACGGGCGGTGTCGTCCAGGCCGAGCAGGTCGGGGACCCGGCGCTTGGGGTAGAGGTGCACCTCGTAGGGCCAGTGCGCGGCGTAGGGCACGAAGGCGACCCACGCCCCGGTCTCCAGCACGATCCGGCTGCCGTCGGCGAGTTCGCGGGCCAGCACCTCGTCGAAGAGGTTGCGCCCGGTGGCCGCACGGTGCCGGGCGGTGGAGCGCAGCATCCGGGCGGTACGGGGGGTGGTGAAGGGGTACGCGTAGATCTGGCCGTGCGGGTGGCCGAGGGTGACGCCGATCTCGGCGCCCCGGTTCTCGAAGCAGAACACCTGCTCCACGAAGGGCAGGTGGGACAGTTCCGCGGTCCGGTCGATCCAGGCGTCGAGGACGAGGGCGACCCGTTCGTCGGTGAGGTCGGCGAAGGACGCCCCGTGGTCGGGGGTGAAGCAGACGACCTCGCACCGGCCGGAGTCCCCCGCCAGGGAGGGGAACCGGTTCTCGAAGACGACGACGTCGTACGAGGTGTCGGGGATCTCGGTGGGCCGGGCGCCGGTGGAGGGGCACAGCGGGCACTCGTCCGCGGGCGGGAGGTGGGTGCGGCCCTGACGGTGCGAGGCGATGGCGACGTCGTCACCGAGGAGTAGGTCGTGGCGGACCTCGGACGTGGTCGTGACGGGCGCGAGCGGCCGGGGGTCGGCGGCCGTGCGGAGCGTGTCGTCGCGGCTGTCGTAGTAGATGAGCTCCCGGCCGTCGGCCAGTCGGGTCGACGTCTTCTTCACTGCGGCGCTCCTCGTCGGCGGTCCCTACCGACCTCCAAAGATCCAACAGAATCGAACACAACAAATCACGAGCCGACGACCTCGGTCAAGGCATGTACGGAATTCACCTCATCAGAATCAAACAACATCCACCCCCGATCAAAACCCCCACCGCAACGATCAGGCCCGAGCACAGCAAGACCCAAAGGAGCGCGAGGAACGGCCAGAGCGGCCCCGACAGGGGCGCGGGGAACTGCGCAGAACGACAGCGCACCGAGCAGGACAGCGCAGCCAGAGGTGGACGCACCCAAGGGGCGCGAGGAACGGCGCGAGCACCCCCCACGCACCCGCAGAGGGACCACCGCACCGCCGGAAGGCCCCACCCGAGGGCCCCGGGGAGGAACCGCCCCGCGCACCCCGGCGCACGGAACTGCGCACACACGGGAGCGCGCCCCGCCGCAAACACCGACGAAGCGCGCTGAAGCAGAACCGGAACTCAGCCCCCGGAGGAACCCGGATGAAGCGTCGCCCCCGACGAAGGCACCAACGGCCCCGCCCGGTCCAACAACCCGGTGCGCGCCGCCAGCGCCGCCGCCTCCAACCGCGACCCCACGCCCAACTTCATCAGCACCCGCTGCACATGGGTGCGCGCCGTGGAGGGCGCGATGCCCATGCCCGCGGCGATCAACCGGGTGTCCTCACCGTCGGCGACCCGCACCAACACCTCCACCTCGCGGGGCGTCAGCATCTGGAGCAGCCGCTGCCCCTCGTCGTCGGGTTGGGCCGCCGGGTTCAACAACTCGCTGAACGCGCCCTGGAGGAGTTGCGGGGCCACCGCGGACTCCCCCGCGCGGGCCTTCATGATGGCCCGCTCCACGCCCTCGATCCGTTCGTCGTGGCGCACGTAGCCGGACGCCCCCGCGGCGAAGGCCGCGGCGATCCCCCGGGGCGACGGAACGGGCCCCAGGACGACCACCGCCACCTGGGGGCGGTCCCGTTTGATCCGCACCACGGGATCGAACACGCCCGGTTCCGCCGGGGCGGCGGTGCCCAACAGGCACACTTCCGGTGCCCGTGAGATCACCAACTCCGCCGCGCCCGCCGCGGGCGCCGCCGCGGCCAGCACGCGGTGCCCGCGCAGCTTGAGCGCCGAGGCCAACGCCTCGGCGAGCAGCCTGTGATCATCGACGACCATGAGCCGCACACCCACAGTGTCACCCCCCACTTTCCCCGCCCGGTCCCCCACAGATCCGGACCCCCTGCCCTCGTCATCCGGAAGCTACACGCTTGTTCGACGGATCGCTGCCGTAACGGATGAGAAGCCGACGGTAATACCTTGGGCACGCCTCGCGACACCCACCCCTGGGTTTCGGGCCCCCACCGCGCCGCGCACCCCCCACGACGGCGGGGACGGGCCGCCCCCCCAGGCCCGGAACGCCCCGAATGCACGCCCGTGCCCGAGCGCGGGCGCGCGCCTCCGTGCGCCCCCCTGAACGCGCCTCCGCCCCCGTCTGCCCCGAGGTGGACCGGGGAAGACGGGGGCGGAGGCGCGCCGTTCAGGGGGCGTCGGCCCCGTGACGCGGGGTCAGTTGGTGCCGAAGGCCACGGCCAGGAACTTGTCCTCGTCCTTGCTGTAGGGCTTCGACGCGTAGACCGCGCTCATGAAGAAGCGCCCGCTGCCGAAGAGGTACTCGGAGTAGTCCGGCATGAAGGACCGCTCGGGCTCCCGGGAGGACTCCGTCGACGGGTTCTCCATCAGGACGGTCTCCTTGAGCGTGGACCCGTTCAGGCTGACCACCTGACCGCCCTTGTCGAACGGGGGCCGCTTGTAGGCGATGAGGTTGCTGCCGTCCATGCGGATCGGGCTCAGGACCCAGCCGTCGCCCGCGTCGGCCCGGGCGCCGGACAGCTTGCCGGTGGCGAGGTCGAAGGCGACGATCTCGTTGGTGTCGGTGAACTCCTCGGAGCCGTCGTGCTCCTCGGTGGGCAGGTAGAGCCGGTCGTTGCCGACGGCGAGCAGCTTGCACTGCTCCACCCGGGTCGCGTCGCAGCGGGCCGCGTACTTCTCGCCCTCGGCGGTGAACTTCGAGCGCAGCTTGCCGGTCTCCTCGTCGATGGCGAAGAAGTCGGAGATCGAGCTGCCGTCCCCGGCCGAGTCGCCGATGTCCGCGGCGACCACGAGCGGCTTGGTGGACACCACGCTCGCGTAGTCGACACCGGTCGCCATCTTGTACGTGGACAGCGGCTTGCCGGTCTTCGGGTCCAGCTTCTGGATCTCCAGGCGCCGGCTGTCGAGGTCACCGCAGCGGCGGACCGCGACGAGGTTCTCCCCGCCCGCGTACCCGGCGTCGTAGCAGGGCTCGCCCAGCTTGGGGGCCCACAGGGCGGCGCCGTCGGCGGCGCTCCAGGCGGCGCCGCCCGCCGAACCGCCCGCGGCGACCGTACCGGCGCCGATGGTGACCTCGTCGAAGGAGACGGTCCGGTCGGCGGACTTCGCGGTCTTCGTCCACAGCAGCTTGCCGGTGTCCAGGTCGAGCACCGACACCTGGGTGCAGCCCTGGTACGGCTTGTCCTTGGTGGGCATCGACGGCTGGGCGACCAGCGCCGTCCGGTTGTCCGCGGTGACGTGGCGGCCGGCCGCGCAGACCGGGCCGGTCAGCTTCACCGTCCACCGCTCCTCGCCGCTGGTCGGGTCGTAGCCGACGACCTCGCCGACGCCCGACTTCGCGTACACCTTGTCGGTGAGCCAGGAACCGGCGACCGGGATGGTGCTGTCGTCCTTGACCACCGGTGCGGCCACCTGGAACAGGGGCTTGGCCTTGGTGTTGGAGGGCGCCTTCTCCCGGGGCTCGCCACCCGCGACGGCCGGGCCGCCGCCCGCCGCGCCGCCGCCGTCGGAACCGCCCTTGTCGCCGGTGCCCTTCTCGGAGCCGGCGCCGCCCTTCTCGTCCTTGCCGGCGGAGGTGTTCTTGTCGTCGTCCTGCTGCCCGGCGTACAGGACGCCACCGCCGACGATCAGGGCGATCACCAAGGCCGCCGCGCCGATGATCAGCGTCACCGGGTTGCGCAGCCCGGTGCGGCGGGCCGGGGCACCGGACTGCTGGGCCACGGGCACCGTGGGCGCCGCGTACTGACCGTACGGCTGCTGGCCGTAGCCCTGTTGGCCCGGCTGCCCGTACGGCTGCTGACCGGGCTGCCCGTACGGCTGCTGGCCCGGGTAGCCGTAGCCGGACTGCCCCGGGCCCCCCGGGTGCCCGTACCCCGCCGCACCCTGCGGCGGCTGACCCGGCTGACCCGGCTGCCCGGGCTGTGCCGTGGGGTAGCCGTAGCCGCCGGCGGGCGGGGCACCGTAACCGCCGCCCGGCGGCGGGGACTGCGGGGCGCCGTAGCCGCCCGGCGGCGGCTCCTGCGGAGCACCGAAACCACCGGCGGGGGGCGGCTGCGGAGCACCGAAACCACCGGCCGGGGGCGGCGGTTGCGGGGCGCCGAACCCGCCGGGGGGCGGATCCTGGGGCTTGCCGAAGCTCATGGGGGAGCCGCCCGGCTCCGCGGGCTGCGGGGCCCCGGGCGCGTCCCCGGGCTGCCCGCCGGGCGGGTCGGTCGGCTGGGGCGGGTGGCTCATGACGTGTCTACCTCGGGAGACTCGGAGTACGGAACTGCGGGGAGTACGGGACTACGGAGTACGGACTGCAGACCCACGGGCCGGCCGGCGAGCCGGTCGGCCGGCGGTCAGGGCCCGAAGGCCATCATCAGCTTCTGCTCCGCATTGCTCTTCGTGTTCGTCAGCATGGTGGTGGAGATGTAGAAGCGACCGTCCTGGTACGCGATCGCCTTCGCGTAGAAGGTGCGCTCCAGGGCCGCGGCGCCCGCGGGGTTCTGGAGCAGCTTCTTCGGGGTGCCGCCGCCCACCGGGGTCGCGGTGACGACGCCGCCCGCCTCGTAGGTCGGCTTCTCGTACGAGAGGACCGAGCCGCCCTCGACGCGCAGCGGGAGCAGGGACCGTCCGGCGCCGGTGGACTTGGCGCGCCACTTCTCCTTGCCGGTGTTCAGGTTGACGGCGATGAGTTCGTTCGTGCCGTTCTTCACCTTGCTCGGCAGGTAGAGCGTGTTGGCGTCCGCGGCGACCCCGGTGCAGCTCTGCAACGCACGGTCCAGGCTGGCCCAGCCGCAGTCCGGCTCGGGGGCCTCGTTCAGGGAGACCTGGGAACGCACCGTGCCCGAACCGTTCTTGAGCGCGGTGACGTTCCACTGCTTCTTGGCGTCGTTGGACAGGTAGAGCACCACCGGGTCCAGGGAGAACACCCGGGAGATCCGCCAGCCCTTGGGGAACCGCTTCGTCCACTGCGCCTTGCCGGTGGCCGGGTCGAGTTGCCGCAGCTCGTCGTGCTCGTCGTCGCCGCCCGGATCGCAGGAGGCCACGGAGAGCAGCTTGCTGCCGCCGGTGAACGCGGCCGGGTAGCAGTCGGTGCCGTACTTCTCCACGGTGAACCGCTGCTTGCCGCTGTCCACGTCGTACCCCACACCGGACGACTGCCGGCCGACCACCAGGGTGTCGCCGACCAGGTGGAGCGAGGAGGTGAGGGCGCTGTCGAACAGGTCGCCGTCGGAGACCTTCTTCGTCCAGCCCTTCGCCCCGGTCTTCAGGTCGATCTGCTGGAGCTGGTTGCACTTGGCGCGGTCGCTGACGCCGCTCATGTGGGCGACGACGACCTTGCCGTCGCCGCTCGCCTCCTTGGTGACCGAACAGACCTTGAACGGCAGGTCCACCGTCCACCGGGACGCGCCGTCGTCCGCGTCGTAGCCGACGACCTGCTTGTACGCGGCCTTGGCGACGAGGTCCCCGAGCACCCACATGCCCGGGGCGTCCGCGCCGGAGCCGGGCACCTTCGGGGCGGGTCGGTACCAGAGCACCCGGGAGTCGCCGTCCTTGCGGTCGGCGTTCAGCTCCTCGACGCCCACGCTGCCGCCGGCCCCGTCGCCGCCGTTGCCGCTGCCGTCGCCCTGGTCGACGGAGGCCGAGGCGCTCGGCTTCGGCGCGGTGCTGGGGCCCGCGACGGGGTCCTTCTTGACGGGGTCGTCCTTCTGGTCGTCACCGCCGTTGAGGGCGATGACGGCGCCACCGGCCACGACGACCAGGGCGACCGCCCCGGCGACGACGATGCCGGTCCTGCCGCGGAACGGGTTGCGCTTCCCCGGCGCCGGGGGCTGCGGCGCCGCCGGGTAGGAGACCGTGGGCGGCTGCTGCCCGTACGGCCCCTGGGGGTGCGTCGGTTGTCCGTAGGGCCCCGGCTGCTGGGCGTAGGGCCCCGACGGTTGACCGTACGGACCGGGCTGCTGACCGTACGGGCCCGGCTGCCCGTAGGGCCCCGGCTGCGCACCGGGCTGCTGGCCGTACGGACCGGACGGCCCGCCGTAGGGTCCGGGCTGCTGACCGTAAGGAGCGGACGACCCGCCGTACGGACCGGGCTGCGGGTACGGGCCCGGCTGGGGTGCGGCCGCACCGGGCGGCGGGGCCTGCGGGTAGCCGTACCCGGGTGCCGGCGAGGTGGGCGGGCCCGCCGGGGACGGCGGCGACGCGGGCTGGCCGGAATCGTTCGGTGCCGCACCCTCGGTGGGCATGCGGTCGTCGGGCGGCTGACTCATCAGCGCTCCCCCTTCACTGATTTGCTGCGCGCCTGGCGGTACGTGAACGCGCGTACGCGTTCTGGTCTCGGGGGCCCTTTCTATCACCACGCCACCCGGCGCTCCCGGCGTGTACAGGTCCTGTGCCCAAGGGCGGACGGCCCTGTGATCCCCCTGTTACGCCCCCTTCACGCCCCCTGCGCAGCCCGTGCATCCAGAGGACCGCAACGGCCGCGCGGTGAGCGGGACGGCGACCGGAGGGCCCGGCCGCCATGGCGCGATCACGCCGGTTCGGCCTCGTCGGCGAGCTCCAGCCACCGTGCTTCGAGGTCCTCGCGCTCCGCGACCAGCGCGCGCAGTTCGGCGTCGAGCGTGGCGACCTTCTCGAAGTCGGTGGCGTGCTCCGCGATCCGCTCGTGCAGCCCGGTTTCCTTGCCGGAGATCCGGTCGATCTGCCGCTCGATCCGCTGGAGTTCCTTCTGCGCCGCCCTCGTCTCGGCGGACGAACGCCCCTTCGGCGCCGCGGCGGCGGGTGCGGCGGCGGCCGGGGCGGACGTCGACTGGGCGGCGGACGACGCCATCCGCTCGCGCCGCTCCAGGTACTCGTCGATGCCGCGGGGCAACATCCGCAGCGCACGGTCGCCGAGCAGTGCGTACACCCGGTCGGTGGTCCGCTCCACGAAGAACCGGTCGTGCGAGATCACGACCATCGAGCCGGGCCAGCCGTCGAGCAGGTCCTCCAGCTGGGTCAGCGTCTCGATGTCCAGGTCGTTGGTGGGCTCGTCGAGGAAGAGGACGTTCGGCTCGTCCATCAGCAGCCGCAGCAGTTGGAGCCGTCGCCGCTCGCCGCCGGAGAGGTCCCCGACCGGCGTCCACTGCTTCTCCTTGCCGAAGCCGAAGGTCTCGCAGAGCTGGCCCGCGGTCATCTCCCGGCCCTTGCCGAGGTCGACCCGCTCCCGCACCTGCTGGACGGCCTCCAGGACCCGCAGCGTCGGGGCGAGTTCGGAGACCTCCTGCGAGAGGTACGCGAGGCGCACCGTCTTGCCGACGGTGATCCGCCCGGCGGCCGGCTGGGCCTCGCCCTGGGTGCGGGACGCCTCGGCGAGGGCCCGCAGCAGCGAGGTCTTGCCGGCGCCGTTGACGCCGACGAGGGCGAACCGGTCGCCGGGGCCGAGCTGCCAGGTGATGTGCTGGAGCAGGGTCTTGGGCCCGGCCTGGACGGTGACGTCCTCCAACTCGAAGACGGTCTTGCCCAGCCGGGAGCTGGCGAACTTCATCAGCTCGGAGGTGTCCCGGGGCGGCGGCACGTCCTTGATCAGCTCATTGGCCGCCTCGACGCGGAACCGGGGCTTGGAGGTGCGGGCCGGGGCGCCCCGGCGCAGCCAGGCGAGCTCCTTGCGGACGAGGTTCTGCCGCTTGACCTCCTCCGTGGCGGCGATGCGCTCCCGCTCGGCGCGGGCGAACACGTAGTCGGAGTAGCCGCCCTCGTACTCGTGGACCTTGCCCCGTTGCACGTCCCACATCCGGGTGCACACCTGGTCCAGGAACCACCGGTCGTGGGTGACGCACACCAGCGCGGAGCGGCGGGCCCGCAGATGGGCCGCGAGCCAGGCGATGCCCTCGACGTCGAGGTGGTTGGTCGGCTCGTCGAGGACGATCAGGTCCTGCTCCTCGATGAGCAGCTTGGCGAGCGCCACCCGGCGGCGTTCACCGCCGGAGAGCGGCGCGATGACGGTGTCCAGGCCCTGCGGGAAGCCGGGCAGGTCCAGCCCGCCGAAGAGCCCGGTCAGCACGTCGCGGATCTTGGCGTTGCCGGCCCACTGGTGGTCGGCGAGGTCGCCGATGACCTCGTGCCGGACGGTGGCGGTCGGGTCGAGGGAGTCGTGCTGGGTGAGCACGCCCAGGCTCAGCCCGCCGCTGTGGGTGACCCGGCCGGTGTCGGCCTCCTCCAGCTTGGCGAGCATCCGCACGAGGGTCGTCTTGCCGTCCCCGTTGCGGCCGACGACGCCGATCCGGTCGCCCTCGCTGACGCCGAGCGACACCCCGTCGAGCAGGGCACGGGTGCCGTACACCTTGCCGACGGACTCGACACTGACGAGGTTGACTGCCATGGGGCTCCTGCCGCGGGGATGGACCGGCCCTCCAGCCTAGTCGGCCCGCCCACCTCCCCCTCCCGGGGCGCCGGGACCCCGCCCCGCCCCCGGCCGGCGCCACCGCCCCGGGCCGTCACGACGGGTCCGCCTCACTGCCGTGCAGTGTCACCGGGACGGGCCATAATTGGGAGCATGGCCCAGGCTTCCCCTCCCCCGCAGTTGCCGCCCGCCGCCGAGGTGCTGCGCGCCCGCTACGCCGGACGGCTTCCCACCTGCCTGGACGAGCTCACCGGCCCCGCGAACGGCCCCGTCGACCTGCCGCTCCACGTCGTCTGGTCAGGGCTGCGCTCGTTCGACCTCGACCGCCCCCGGTCCTGCATGAGCCTCTACCGCGCCGTCCTCGCCGAAGGCCAGCACGACGACCTCGTGCGCTTCCTCAACCGCGACCTCCTGCTCAGCCAGTGGCCGGTGCTGCGCACGCTGATCAGCCGTACGGTCCGCGACGTGTGGGAATCCGCCTTCACCGACCTCACCCCCGGCACCGCCGCGGCCTCCGCGTGAACCTCAGCCCCCTCCACCGTCGGCTCCTCGCCGACGTGCTCGCCATCGGCAGCCCCTACCCGCTGGTGGTGACCGGCGGATACGCGGTGCAGGCCCACGGCTTGGTCGAACGCCTCAGCCAGGATCTCGACGTCGCCACCGAGAACCCCGCCCCCATGGCCGACATCACGCACACCGTCGTCGAGGGGCTCACCCGCCGGGGCTGGTCCGTGCGCCTCATCGGAGCGGACCCGCTCTCCGGTCGCCTCATCGCTGGTGACCCGGTCACCGGCGAGGAGTGCGAGGTCGACATCCTCAAGGAAGCCTTCTGGGCGCCCCCGACCTAGACCGCGATCGGTCCCGTCCTGTCTCTGGACGACGTGATCGGCACGAAGGTCCGCGCACTGGCCGACCGGGGTGCCGTCCGCGACCTCATCGACGTCCACGCGGCCTCACGCCACCGCACCACGGCCGATCTCGAAACCCTCGGCCGCCGCCATGCCCGCATCGCCTTCGACCTCCACGACCTGCGCGACCGTCTCACCGGGACCGACTGGTACGAGGACGAGGAGTTCACCGCCTACGGCCTCACGCCCGACCGGACCGCTGCTCTCCGTGCCTGGGCACTGGCCTGGGCGACCGACCTCGCTGGCCGCCTCCACCGGGAAGAAGACCTCTGATCACGGACCCATCCGCCCGGGCGGGCCGACGGTTGCACGCCGCCGGTCGCCCGGATGTCCTGACCGGTGGCTAGATCCAGGTGTCGAGCCACATGCGGGCGCGCCAGGAGTCGATGGAGATGGGCTGGCCGGTGTAGATGGGCCAGAAGTAGATGAAGTTCCACGCGATGAGCAGGACGATGACGCCCGCGCCCGCCGCGCCCGCCGTGCGGCGCAGTTCCGTCGACCCCTTGGGGCCGAGCAGCGCGCCGACCAGCATCGCCACCGCGAGGCACAGGAACGGCACGAAGACGACCGCGTAGAAGTAGAAGATCGTCCGCTCCTGGTACAGGAACCAGGGCAGGTACCCGGCCGCGACCCCGCACAGGATCGCGCCGGCCCGCCAGTCGCGGCGCAGCAGCCACCGCCACAGCACGTACAGCAGCGCGAAGCAGGCCGTCCACCACAGCATGGGGGTGCCCAGGGCGAGCACCTCGTTGGCGCACTTGTCGACGGTGTCGACGGGGCAGCCGTCGACACCGGGCGCGGACGGCTCGTAGTAGTACGAGACGGGGCGCCCGGTGACGATCCAGCTCCACGGGTTCGACTCGTAGCGGTGCGGCGAGTCGAGGGCCTTGTGGAAGGCGAGGACCTCGGCCTCGTAGTGCCACAGGCTGCGCGCCCAGTCCGGCACCCAGCCCCATGCGGTGTCCTGGCCCCGGGTGATCGCCCAGTCGCGGAAGTAGCCGCCCCGGCCGTTGTCGGGGGACATGATCCACCCGATCCAGGTGCTGAGGTAGGTGACGAGCGCGACGGGCACGGTGGCGAGGAAGGCGGGGCAGACGTCCCGCTTCAGCACCGACAGCCAGGCCCGTTCGGCGCCCGCGACCCGGCGCGCGCCGACGTCCCACAGCACCGACATCAGGGCGAACGCGGCGAGGAAGTAGAGGCCGTTCCACTTGGTCGCCGCGGCGAGGCCCAGGCTGACCCCGGCGGCGATCCGCCAGGGGCGCCAGCCGAGCCGCAGGGTGTCCGCGATCCGGGCGTCGGGCCGGGGCAGTCCGTCCTCGCCGAGCGGCAGCGCGGCGGCCAACCGGGCCCGGGTGCGGTCCCGGTCGATCAGCAGGCAGCCGAACGCGGCCAGGGCGAAGAACATGATGATGAGGTCGAGCAGCGCGGTGCGGCTCATCACGAAGTGCAGGCCGTCGACGGCCATCAGCGCACCGGCCAGGCAACCGAGGAACGTGGAGCGCAGCAGTCGGCGTCCGATGCGGCACAGCATGAACACGGAGAGGGTGCCGAGCACCGCGGTCATGAACCGCCAGCCGTACGGGTCGAACCCGAACATCCATTCGCCGACGCCGATGAGGTACTTGCCGAGCGGCGGGTGCACGACGTACGCGGCGCCCTCGGGCAGGGTGATCGAGGAGCCCTGTTCGAGCACCTGTTCGTTGATGTTCTTCGCCGGCCAGTTCAGCTCGAACCCGCGGTGGATGATCGCCCAGGCGTCCTTGGCGTAGTACGTCTCGTCGAATATCACGTCCTTCGGGCTGCCCAGCTGCCAGAACCGGAGCAGACCGGCGACGACGGCCACCACCAGCGGACCCAGCCAGGACGACCAGCGCAACAGTGGACCCACCGCCCGGACGGGCACCCTGAGCACCGTCCACAGCCGGGGGCCGGGCTCGGCGTACGGGGGCACCAGCTGGCCGCGGAGGTCGCCCCGGGGGCGCGGATTGTGACCGAAGCGGCGCAGGCGGTGCCGCCAGGCCGGGGGGTGCGGTGCGGCGGGCTGGTCCTGCCGGGTGTCCGTCGAGGACGCGGTACTCGTCACCGCGCCATCGTAGGGAACGGCTCCGTACGCCGCCGCCCCCGCACCCGTCCGTCGGGGGGCGCGTTCCCCGACGGGGGCGCCGGGGCGCCGGTACGGGCCGGGGCCGGGGAGCCGGGAGTGCTGGGAGACTGGAAGGGTGACTGATGTGGGTGGGACTCTCGTACTGGCCGGAACTCCGATCGGGGACCTCGCGGACGCCCCGCCGCGACTGGCCGCGGAGCTGTCGGCGGCGGACCTGGTGGCCGCCGAGGACACCCGCCGGCTGCGGCGGCTCGCCCAGGGCCTCGACGTCCAGGTGACGGCGCGCGTCGTGTCGTACTTCGAGGGCAACGAGAGCGCCCGGACGAAGGAACTCGTCCAGGCCCTGGTGGGCGGGGCGCGGGTGCTGCTGGTGACCGACGCGGGCATGCCCTCGGTGTCCGACCCGGGGTACCGGCTGGTCGCCGCGGCCGTGGAGCACGGCATCCGGGTCACCGCCGTACCGGGCCCCTCCGCGGTGCTGACGGCGCTGGCCCTGTCGGGGCTGCCGGTGGACCGGTTCTGCTTCGAGGGGTTCCCGCCGCGCAAGCAGGGCGAGCGGCTGGCCCGGTTGCGGGAGGTCGAGCGGGAGCGGCGCACCCTCGTGTACTTCGAGTCCCCGCACCGGCTCGCCGACACGCTCGCCGCGATGGCGGAGGTCTTCGGGGCCGAGCGGCGCGCCGCGGTCTGCCGCGAGCTGACCAAGACGTACGAGGAGATCAAGCGCGGGCCGCTGGCCGAGCTGGCGACCTGGGCGGCCGACGGGGTGCGCGGCGAGATCACCGTCGTGGTCGAGGGCGCCCCGGAGCCGGGCCCCGCGGACCTGAGCCCCGAGGAACTGGTGCGCCGGGTCCGGGACCGGGAGGAAGCGGGCGAACGGCGCAAGGAGGCCATCGCCGCGGTCGCCGCCGACGCCGGCGTGCCCAAGCGCGAGGTGTTCGACGCCGTGGTGGCGGCAAAGAACGCGCCTCGGTGAGCGCCAAGCCCGGGCAAAGGACTACCGTGGAAGGCAAAGCCGGGCCCGCTCACCGGCCCCTCGGGGCAGGAGCAGACCAAATCGGCGCCAACACTCGACAGCCCTGATGCGTCCGGGCCGGCCGAGGCGTCCACTGGGGTGAGGAGGACGTACCCGTCCCCCCACGCCGTCGGGGCAGCATCCCGCGCTCGACGGCGCTTGTCCGCAGGACAAGAGGAGCTGGCATGAGTGAGATCGCAGGGACCGGTCACCCCCGTGCGGCGGCCACCGTCGTCCACGAGTCGTACGCCTTCGCCTGCATGCGGTGCGGGCACGGCTGGGAACAGTCGTACGAGATCGAGCACCACATCGACGCGGCGGGCCACGCGTACGTGACCTACCTGGCGGACGGACAGCGGGTGCCGTCGCCGCTGAGCCGCCCGACCTGCCTGAACTGCGGGGCGCACCTGGTCCGCATCATGCGGGCCGGACAGGTGTCGTCCGTGCAGGACCTGCTGCGCCACCCGCAGCCGATCGTCCACCGGCGCAAGCACGAGGACGGCCCGGAGGCCGAGGGGGCCCCGGAGGCCGACGCCGCGCACCGGCCGCACCACCACTGGCGCTTCTCCCACCTCCTGCACCCGTTCCACCGTCGGGACGCCGGCTGAGGCCGCGGACCGCCGGCCCCGCCGGACGTTCCCGGTCCTCCCGGTGTTTCCGGCGTTCCGGGTGGGGCCGACGGGGTTCGTAGGATCGAGTCATGTCCTCGACCTCGAAGTCCGCCGACGGCGCCCGCCGCGCCAGCCGTGACCGTGCCGACCAGGAGGCGCCGCCGCTGCCCGCGCCGCTGTCCGTCCCGGTCGCCGACTCGCACACCCACCTCGACATGCAGACGGACTCGGTCGCCGAGTCGCTGGCGAAGGCGGCCTCCGTGGGCGTGACCACGGTCGTGCAGGTGGGCTGCGACCTGGCGGGGTCCCGGTGGGCGGCCGAGACGGCGGCGGCCCACCCCTCCGTGCACGCGACGGTGGCCCTGCACCCGAACGAGGCCCCCCGCATCGTGCTCGGCGACCCCGACGGCTGGTCCCGGCAGGACGCCCGCCCGGCCGGCGGCGACGGCGCCCTGGACGCGGCGCTCGCCACGATCGACGAGCTGGCGGCGCTCCCCCAGGTCAAGGGGGTCGGCGAGACGGGGCTCGACCACTTCCGCACCGGCCCCGAGGGGCGGGCCGCACAGGAACGCTCGTTCCGCGCGCACATCGAGATCGCCAAACGGCACGGCAAGGCCCTGGTGATCCACGACCGGGACGCCCACGAGGACGTGCTGCGCGTACTGAAGGAGGAGGGCGCCCCCGAGCGCACCGTCTTCCACTGCTTCTCCGGCGACGCGGAGATGGCCGAGGTGTGCGCCCGGCACGGTTACTACCTGTCCTTCGCCGGCAACGTCACCTTCAAGAACGCGCAGCCGCTGCGGGACGCCCTCGCAGTGGCCCCGCCGGAACTGGTGCTGGTGGAGACCGACGCGCCGTTCCTCACCCCGGCCCCGTACCGGGGACGCCCGGGCGCCCCGTACCTGATCCCCGTCACGCTGCGGGCGATGGCCGAGGTGAAGGGGATGACCGAGGACGCCCTGGCGACGGCCGTCGCCGCGAACACGGCCCGCGCCTTCGGGTACTGACCGCGCCCGGGGCGGCAACGGTGCGTGTGGTCGGGGTCGCCGGCCCGGGGACCGTACCCTTGACCGGTGAGCAGCACCGACCCCGACCCGCTCCTGGGCCCCGCCGACATCCGTGAGCTGGCGACGGCGCTCGGCGTGAAGCCGACCAAGCAGCGCGGCCAGAACTTCGTCATCGACGCCAACACCGTGCGCCGCATCGTCCGCACGGCCGAGGTGCGCCCCGAGGACCGGGTGGTCGAGGTGGGGCCGGGACTCGGCTCCCTCACCCTCGCGCTGCTGGAGGTCGCCGAGCACGTCACGGCCGTCGAGATCGACGACACGCTGGCGGGGGCGCTGCCGGCGACCGTCGCGGCCCGGCTGCCGCAGCGGGCGGACCGCTTCTCCCTCGTCCACCAGGACGCCATGCGGGTCACCGAGCTCCCCGGCCCCCCGCCGACCGCACTGGTCGCGAACCTGCCCTACAACGTCGCCGTGCCGGTGCTGCTGCACATGCTGGAGACGTTCCCCAGCATCGAACGGACCCTGGTGATGGTGCAGGCCGAGGTCGCCGACCGACTGGCCGCCGGGCCCGGGTCGAAGGTGTACGGGGTGCCGTCCGTGAAGGCCAACTGGTACGCGGAGGTCAAGCGGGCCGGGTCGATCGGCCGCACCGTGTTCTGGCCCGCGCCCAACGTCGACAGCGGACTGGTCTCCCTGGTCCGGCGCACCGAACCGCTGGCCACGACCGCCAGCCGGCAGGAGGTCTTCCGGGTGGTGGACGCGGCGTTCGCGCAGCGCCGCAAGACCCTGCGGGCGGCGCTCGCCGGCTGGGCCGGGTCCGCGGCGGCGGCCGAGGCGGCGCTGGTGGCCGCCGGGGTCTCCCCGCAGGCGCGGGGCGAGTCGCTGAGCGTCGAGGAGTTCGCCCGGATCGCCGAGAACGCCGTACCCGTCGCCACGGAGGAGGACCCGGCCCGATGACCGTGGACAGCACGCGCACGGCGGTGACCGTGCGGGTTCCCGCCAAGGTGAACGTCCAGCTCGCGGTGGGCGCGGCCCGACCCGACGGGTTCCACGACCTCGCCAACGTCTTCCTCGCCGTCGGCCTGTACGACGAGGTCACCGTCACGCCCGCCGACGGCCTGAGGATCACCTGCTCCGGGCCGGACGCCGGCGAGGTGCCGCTGGACCGCTCCAACCTGGCGGCCCGGGCGGCTCAGCTCCTCGCCGCGCGGTACGGGCGCGGCCCCGAGGTCGGCGTCCACATCCACATCGACAAGGACATCCCGGTGGCCGGCGGCATGGCCGGCGGCAGCGCCGACGCGGCGGGCGCGCTGGTCGCCTGCGACGCGCTGTGGGGCACCGGGGCGAGCCGGGACGAGCTGCTGGCGCTCTGCGCGGAACTCGGCAGTGACGTGCCGTTCAGCCTGGTCGGCGGGGCGGCGCTCGGCACGGGGCGCGGGGAGCGGCTGCGGCCCCTGGAGGTCGGCGGGACCTTCCACTGGGTGTTCGCGGCGGCCGAGGGCGGGCTGTCGACGCCCGCGGTGTACCGCGAGTTCGACCGGCTCACCGCGGGGACGGAGGTGCCCGTGCCGCAGGCCGCGCCCGAGTTGCTGGACGCGCTGTGGCAGGGCGACGCGGTGGCCCTCGCCGGGGCGTTGACCAATGACCTCCAGCCCGCGGCGCTGTCCCTGTTCCCGTCGCTGGCGCGGACCCTCGCGGTGGGCCGCGGGGCGGGGGCGCTCGCCGGGATCGTGTCCGGGTCCGGTCCCACGACGGCGTTCCTCGTCGCGGACGAGGACGCGGGGGGTGCGGTGGCTGCGGCGCTCCGGGCGAGTGGGCTGTGCCGCGCGGTTCGGGTCACCGGTTCCCCCGCGGACGGGGCGACGGTCCTCCCTCGCTAGCCCTTCGGGCCCCTGGGATACTCCCGGGATGCCCACTTGGATAACCCCGCGGCGCTTAGGCGCCACCGCCGTCCTGTACGCCGTGTTCGTCGGCGGTTGGTACCTCGGCCAGCCGCTCCCCCACGTCGGCTGCGGCGACTCCGATCCGCCGAGCGCGTCCGACCGGCCTGCGCGGGTCGGGGAGCCCGGCGACTTCTCCGGTGACGTTTCCCGGCTGGCCGGCCAGTTGGAAGACGTCGCCACGGTCCAGGTCGTCGACGTGTCGGTCGTCGTGCCGTGTGACGGGTCCGCGGATCGTCCTCGGCTGGTGGCCTGGGTGATGGGCGATTTGCGCTGAGTCGTACCGCCCGCGCAGTTCCCCGCGACCCCTTCGGTACGTTCCCCTGCGGCTGCGCTGCCCTGCGCGGGCGCGTCGTGGTTGCCCGCGCCGTTCCCCGCGCCCCTTCGGTGCGCTCCACTGCGGGTGCGCTGTCCTGCGCGGGTGCGCTGTCCGCTGCTCGGGCCGGTCGTCCACTGCGGGTGCGTCGTGGTTGCCCGCGCCGTTCCCCGCGCCCCTTCGGTGCGCTCCACTGCGAGTGCGCTGTCCTGCGCGGGTGCGGTGTCCTGTGCGGGTGCGGGTGCGGTGGCTGGTGTCTGGGGCGGGTGTTTCCCGTGGGGCGGACGACGGCGTCGAGGAGCGCCCCGATCAAGGGGCGCGGGGAACTGCGCAAAAGCGGGACGCACCCCCGCAGGACAGCGCACCCCCAGGTGGACGTACCCGGATAGGGGCGCGGGGAACTGCGCAAAAGCGGGACGCACCCCGCAGAGCAGCGCACCCCGAGATGAACGTACCGACAGGGGCGCGGGCGCGCCTTCGCGGGCTTCGGCCCCGCCGAACACGCCCCGCACTGCGCCGAGATCAACACCCTGTACGCACACCCCGACGTGTGGGGCACCGGCATCGGCCGGAACCTGCTCGCAGCGACCGTGACCGCGATGCACCGCGCCGCGTACACGGACGCCACGCTGTGGGTCCTCGCCGACAACACCCGGGCCCGCCGTTTCTACGAGGCGGCGGGCTGGCGCTTCGACGGGACCACCACCCAGGACCACGACGGTGGCGCCGTCCTCGACAAGCTGCGGTACGGCCGGCCCCTGGCGGGTACTCAGGAGTGAACTGAGTACCCGCACCCTGTCGTTCGGGGTCCGGGGCGAGCGAGCGTACGGACATGGGAACGCGTCTTCGAGAAGCGGAACGACTGGCCGGTGCGACCCCGGCGCACCGGGACCGTTACATGGACCTGCTGCGCGTCGCCTCGCTGGGCGTCGTGGTCCTCGGGCACTGGCTGATGGCCGCCGTCACGGTCGACGCCGACGGAGCGGCCCGGGTCGGGAACCTCCTCGCCGAGGTCCCCCGCGCCCAGATCCTCACCTGGGTGTTCCAGGTGATGCCGGTGTTCTTCTTCGTGGGCGGCTTCGCGCACGCCCTGTCGTACCGCTCGCTGGTGCGCCGGCACCCGGGCACGCCCCCGTACGCCGGATTCCTGCGGGCGCGGCTGCGTCGACTGCTGCGCCCCACCATGGTGTTCGTGCTGGTCTGGGGCGCGGTGGCGCTCGGCCTCGCGCTCGCGGGCGCGGACGACGCCCGGCTGGACGCCGCCCTGCGGCTGGTGACCCAGCCCCTGTGGTTCGTCGGGATCTACCTCGCCATGGCCGCCCTCACTCCCCCGCTGCTGCGGGCCCACGAGCGCTGGGGCTGGGGCGCGTTCCTCGCGCTGGCCGGTGCGGCGGCCCTGGTGGACGTGGCGCGACTGGCGCTGGGCGTGCCGTACGTGGAGTTCCTGAACTTCGCGTTCGTCTGGCTGGCCGTCCACCAACTCGGTTTCCTGCGCGCCGACGGGGCGCTGCGCCGCCCGCCGCTGCTCGCGGGGGCGGGACTGCTCGGCGCGGCGGTGTCGGTGGCGCTCGGCCCGTACCCGTTGTCGATGGTGGGGATGCCCGGCGAGCGGATCTCCAACATGGCCCCGCCGACCCTGGCCCTGTTGTGCCACGGGCTGTGGCTGGTCGGCGCGGTGGAGTCGCTGCGGTCCCCCGCGGCCCGGCTGCTGGCCCGGCCACGGGTCTGGCGGGGCGTGGTGGTGGCCGGCGGGTTCTCGATGACCGCGTTCCTGTGGCACCTGACGGCGATGCTCGGCGTGTACGGGGTGCTGTTCGCGTGGGACGTGCCGCTGCCGGAACCGGCGTCCGGCGTCTGGTGGGCGCAGGTGCCGCTGCGGCTGGGCGCGGCGCTCGCCCTGACGGTGCTGCTGGTGGCGGTGTTCAGCCGCTTCGAACGTCCCGCTCCGGGTGGGCCGGTGGGCGGCGGACGGGGTGCCGGGGCGGTCGCGGCGACGGGGGTGACGTTGGCCCTGTTCGGTGTCCTCGGGCTGTCGATGGTGGGCTTCGCCGACCTCCTGGAGGGGCACGGCGCCGTGCTGGTCGCCGTGCGGGTGACGGCGCCCACGGCGGTCGCCCTGGCCGTCGCGGGCTGGCTGTTGGTGGAGCGGGCGGGCTCCCCCTTCCGGCGAACGTCCGGCGCCCGGAGCGGACCGGGGTGAGCGACCTCGCGCGCGCCCCCCGAACGCCGCGTCGCCCCTCGCCGCGCCTCTTCTGTCACACCGTGCACGTGCGCCCTTTACTCTGGGCCACGACAGGGCCGAAGCACGGTTTGCACACTGCTCCAAGAGCGGGCGACCCAGGGAGAGGACGGCATGCGCAACGGAGCGAAGGCGGCGATCATCGGCGGGGTGTTCGCCGCCATGGTCGGCGGCGCGGCCTACGGTGGCTACGTACTCGTCGACGAACTGGGCTTCGGTTCCGATGCGGAGCCGAAGAAGTCCGGCCCCCCCTCGGCCGCGGAGGTCCGCACGGCGACGGAGGCGTTCTTCGCCGCCTGGGAGAAGGGCGACACCAACGCCGCGGCCCAGGCCACCAACAACGCGGCCGAGGCCCGGCCGGTGTTCATCGGCTACAAGGACGCGGCCGGCCTCACCGACGTGGAGATCACGCCCGAGGCGGCGCGCGGTGCCACCGTTCCGTACTCGGTGCGGGCCACCGTCACCCACGAGGGTCTGAGCGAACCGGTCGCCTACGAGTCCTCGCTGACCGTCGTCCGCGGCGTGACCACCGGACGGCCCCTCGTCGACTGGAAGCCGTCGGTGGTGCACCCGAAGCTGAAGGAGAAGGACGACGCCCTGGTCACCGGCAAGGCGTCCACCCCCTCGGTGCAGGCCGTCGACCGGGACGGAAAGGTGCTGGACAGCAAGAAGTACCCCTCGCTGGCGCCGGTCCTCACCCAACTGCGGGGCGTCTACGGGGAGCGGGCGGGCGGCACGCCCGGGGTGGAGCTGGCCGTGCGGCACGCCGGGGACGTACCGGACACCCCGCTCGTCACCCTCTCCGAGGGCCAGCCGGGCAAACTGCCGACGACCCTCAGCGCCCGGGCCCAGGCGGCGGCCGAGAAGGCGGTGCTCCGCTACCCCGAGTCGTCGGTGGTGGCGGTGCGCCCCAGCACGGGCGAGGTGCTGGCCGTGGCCAACCACCGCCGCGACGAGTTCAACGCCGCGTTCCAGGGCGAATTGGCGCCCGGGTCCACGATGAAGATCGTGACGGCCGCCATGCTGATCGAGAGCGGCGTGGTGACGGCGGACGGCGCCGCCCCCTGCCCCGACACCGCGGTGTGGCAGAGCCAGACGTTCAAGAACATCACGGGTCTCGCGCCGAACACCTCCGCCGACTTCACCAACAGCTTCCAGCGCTCGTGCAACACCGCGTTCATCAAGCTCATCGACGAGGAGCCGGTGACCGACGAGTCGCTGACCCGCACCGCCGAGGACAAGTTCGGTCTGGGCCGTGACGACTGGCGGACGGGCATCGCGTCCTTCGACGGTCGGGTGCCCGTCTCCACCGGCCCCGAGCGGGCGGCCAACGCCATCGGGCAGGGACGCGTGCAGATGAGCCCGCTGACGATGGCCTCGGTGACCGCGACGGCGATGACCGGCTCGTTCCGTCAGCCGTACCTCGTCGCGAAGTCCCTGGACGACCGGGAGTTCGCGAGGGCCGAGGGGCTCGCGCCGGACACCGTCGCCCAGTTGCGGCAGATGATGGCGGCGACCGCGCGGGTGGGCAGCGGAGCCGGGGCGATGCGCGGGCTCAGCGGGGACATCGGCGCGAAGACCGGCTCCGCCGAGGTGGACCGACAGGCGACGGCGAACAGTTGGTTCGTCGGGTACCGGGGGGACGTGGCCGCCGCTGCCGTGGCCCAACAGGGCGGCCGCGGCAGCGACTCGGCCGGACCGATCGTGGCGGACGTCCTGCGCAACGGGAGTTGAGGCCCCGGGCGGCCCCGACCGCGGACGGACGCCGCCCGGCGATCGGCCCGACGCAAACGCCACGAACCGGAACCGTACGGGCGTCGCAGGTCTCCTCACCTGTGGGGTGTGCGTGCGGGCACGCCCCCGGAGCGTTCTAGGCTGAGGCCGGAACGGCCGCGGGACCCTGCGGGTTCGCGGGCACCGCGGGGGAACAACGGAGGACGTGTGGGCAAGAGAAGGCGCGCCGAGCGCCCGAAGACGCGGCCGGCCCTGCTGGGCGGGGTGCTCGTGGTGGTCGTGGGCGGGGCGGGCCTGGGGGCCTGGGCGCTGTCCGGCGGCGACGGGGACGGGGCCGCGGCGAAGCCGAAGATACCCACCGGGCCGCCGACCGCGGCCGAGGTGTCCCGGGTGGGCGACGCGTTCCTCGCGGCCTGGCGCGGCGGCCGGACCGCGGAGGCGGCGGCCCTCACCGACGACGTGCCGGCCGCCCGGGCCGCCCTGACCGGTTTCACCAAGGACGCCAAGGTCAGTGCCGTGACCCTGACGCCCGACACCCCCGCGCAGACACCCGGCACCGAGACGCCCGCCGCCCGCGCGGACGCCCGCTTCCCGTTCGCGGTCAAGGCGACCGTCACCCACGCGGGGCAGAGCAAGCCCCTGGAGTACGCGTCCGCGCTGACCGTGGTGCGCCGCGCCTCCGACGGCAAGCCGCTCGTCGACTGGAAGCCGTCCGTGGTGCACCCGGACCTGCACCCCGGCGACCGGTTGGTGACCGGGGAGTCGGGCACCCCGCCGATCAAGGCCGTCGACCGCTCCGGCCGGGAACTCACCGTCAAGGACCACCCGTCGCTGGGGGGCGTCCTGGACGCACTGCGCGAGCGCTACGGGAAGAAGGCCGGCGGCAAGGGGGGCGTGGAACTCCGGGTGGTCCGCGCCGGGGCGAAGCAGGACGGCGCGCAGCGCACGGACGCCGGGACCGGGCGCAAGAAGGCCGACCAGGCCCCCGACAAGACCCTGTTGACCCTGACGGAGGGCACCCCGGGGACCCTGCGCACCACCATCGACGCCACGGTGCAGGCCGCCGCCGAGCGGGAGACCGCCAAGCGCAAGCAGGCGTCGGTGGTGCTGCTCAAGCCGAGCACCGGCGAGATACTCGCGGTCGCCAACTCCCGTCCGGAGGGCTTCAACACCGCGTTCCAGGGTTCGCTGGCCCCCGGCTCCACCATGAAGATCGTCTCCGCGGCGCTGCTGCTGGAGAAGGACCTCGCGGGCATGGACAAGAAGCACCCGTGCCCCAAGTACGCGTCCTACGGCGGCTGGAAGTTCCAGAACCTGGAGAAGTTCCAGATCAAGAAGGGCACGTTCCGCGCGAGCTTCGCCGCCTCGTGCAACACCGCCTTCATCACCCAGTCCAAGAAGCTGAAGGACGACGACCTCACCCGGCACGCCCGGGACGTCTTCGGACTCGGCCGCAACGACTGGACGATCGGGGTGCCCACCTTCGACGGGGCGGTGCCCGTGCAGCAGGACGCGTCCAAGGCCGCCTCGCTCATCGGGCAGGGCGGGGTGCGGGCCAACCCGTTGAACATGGCGAGCGTGGTGGCCACCGCGAAGACGGGCACCTTCGAGCAGCCCTACCTGGTGTCGCCCGAGGTGGACGACCGCAAGCTGGCGTCGGCGCCCCGCAAGCTCGACGGCGACGCCCAGCGCCAGTTGCGGGAACTGCTGCGGTACACCGCGACGTCCGGGTCCGCGGCGAAGCCGATGGCCGGACTCGGCTCGGACGTGGGGGCGAAGACGGGCTCGGCCGAGGTCGACGGCCAGAAGAAGCCGAACGGCTGGTTCACCGCCTGGCGCGGTGACGTGGCGGGGGCGGCCGTCGTCCAGGAGGGCGGCCGGGGCGGCTCCTCGGCGGGTCCCCTGGTGGCGAAGCTGCTCAAGTCCACGGGCTGAGCCACCGACCCGCCGGGGCGCCCGGGGCGCGGTGCCCATCGTCTGCGGCGTACACGGATTGCTACGGTGAGTCGCTATGACTACCCAACCGCCCCTGGCGCACCCCCGGTTCATCGAGGCGATCGACGAGCTGGGGCTGTCCCACCTCGCGCCGGAGGTCCGCCGCTTCCCGGAGGCGACGCCCAGCGCACAGGAGGCGGCCGCGGCGATCGGCTGCGCCCTGTCGCAGATCTGCAAGTCGCTGGTCTTCGTCGCCGACGGGGTTCCCGTCCTGGTGCTGGTCGACGGGGCGTCCCGGGTCGACGTGGAGCGGGTGCGCACCGAGTTGGGCGCCGACGCGGTCACCCGGGCCCGCGCCGACCTGGTGCGCGAGACCACCGGGTACGCGATCGGCGGGGTCCCCCCGTTCGGGCACCGCACCCGCACCCGGGTCCTCGCCGACCGCGCACTGCTCGACCACGACACGGTGTGGGCGGCGGCGGGCACCCCGTACGCGGTGTTCCCGCTGGACCCCGGTGCGCTGGTGAAACACGCGGGGGCCACCGTGGTGGACGTGCGCGAACAGTCCCGGTGACCCCCCTGGTCGCGGCGGCCGTCCTGCTCGCCGCGGTCACCCACGCGTCCTGGAACGCCATCGCGCACCGCATCACCGACAAGCTCGTCGGCTTCACCGTGATATCCGGCGGCGGGGCCCTGATCGGCCTCGCCCTCGCCCCCTTCGTCCCGCTGCCCGCCGCCGGAGCCTGGCCGTACCTGGCGGTGTCGGCGGTCCTCCACGTCGCGTACTACGTCCTGTTGATGCGGTCGTTCCAACTCGGCGACTTCGGGCAGGCGTACCCGATCGCCCGGGGCAGCGCACCCCTGGTGGTGACGGTGCTGGCGGCGGTGTTCGCCGACGAGTACCCGGACGCCTGGCAGGGCGCCGGCATCGCGGTCGCCTGCGCGGGACTGTCCGGGGTGGCCCTGTGGGGGCTGCGCGGCAGCCGCCCGGACTGGCCCGCGATCCTCGCCGCGCTCGCCACCGGCGTGTCCATCGCCTCGTACACCGTCGTGGACGGACTCGGCGTCCGGGCGTCCGGTACGACCCCCGGGTACCTGGCCTGGCTGATGATCCTGGAAGGGTTCGCCGTCCCGCTGTACGCCCTGTGGCGCTGGCGGGGCGGCTTCGCCGAGCGGCTGCGGCCCAGCCTGTGGATCGGCCTCCTGGGCGCTGCGCTGTCCGTCGCCGCGTACGCCCTGGTGCTGTGGGCGCAGACCCGGGCCGCCCTCGCCCCCGTCGCCGCGCTGCGGGAGTCCAGCATCCTCGTCGGGGCGGCGATCGGCGCGGTGCTCTTCAAGGAACGGTTCGGCGCGGTACGGGTGGTCGCGGCGGCGCTGCTGACGGTGGGCATCGGGTTGATGCTGACGTGAGCGGGGGCGCCGCACGCCCCGTCGGGACGGACGCCGTCACCGTTTCGACGGGAGTACCGTTCTGAGTGACCGTGGCAGAACGGAGTCAGCATGTCTCACCCCACCGACGGTCACATCGGCGCACGGATCGCCGACTACCGGAAGCTGCGCCACCTCACACAGACGGGCCTGGCGCAGCGCGCCTTCGTCTCCCGGGGCACGATCGCCAAGGTGGAGGCCGGGCTCACCCCGGCAACGCCAGCCGTCGTTGCCGCCGTGGCACGGGCTCTTGAGGTAGACGTAGCGATCCTCAACGGCCAGCCGTACGTCTCCGAACTCCAGCAGGACCAGCTCGACCGCATGATCTCGCCGCTCTCCGATGCGCTGGACCTGTACGACCTCGGACCGGATCCGGAGATCCGTCCCCGACCCGTTGGCGAGATCGCGGCCGACGTCAAGGAGCTGTGCGCCGGCGCCTGCGCGACGGAGTACAAAGGCGTCGGAACCCGCCTTCCCGGCCTCCTCGGCGAGTTGACGACCGCCGTGGCCCTCCTCCCGCACGGAGCGGAGCGCAGAAGCGCCGAGTCCTCCCTGAGCTGGGCCTACTGGGTGGCCTACGAGTTCGCCTACCGACTGGGCTACCACCACCTCGCGACGATCGCGCTGGAGCGCATGGGCTGGATGGCGGAACAAGCGCAAGACCCCTTGCTGCTCGCCCTCCGCCTGAGCAAACGCAGCAGCATGTTGCTACGGCGAGGGAACAACCAACTGGCGCTGAAGGTGCTGGAACGCGGCCACCAATTGATCGACCAGCACGACGAGACGGAATCCGTCCCGGCGTTGGCGGTGTCGGGAACCCTGCACCTGGCAGGCGCCATCGCGGCAGCTCAGGCGAAGAACGAGGACGCGGTCAGCGGCCAACTGGAGCTGGCTCGCCAGGCGGCCAAGCAGATCGGCCGGGACGTTCCCCGCGTCTACTGGACGTCCTTCGGCGTGACGAACGTGGCGCACTTCGACGTCGCGACGGCCGTCGAGTTGGGGAACCTCGGGGAGGCGATGAAATCCGCCCGCCGACTGCGCTTCCCTGCTGACCACCCCAAGATGCGCATCGGTCGCTACCACATCGAAATGGCCCGGGCCTACGCACAGATGGGCAAAGCCGAGTCTGCCGAAGTGGCTCTCCACCGCGCACGCGAGGTGGCTCCGCAGCAGGCCAGGTACCACCCGCTGATGCGGGAGACCATCGCCGTCCTGGTACGCCGACAACGCCGAGCACCACAGGGTCTCGCCTCGCTCGCCGCATGGGTCGGCACGGACACTTCTCCGACCATCCCCGTGGCGAAACGCGGCAGGCGTACCGTGGTGGGGAACCGTCCACCACACGTGTAAGGCGGGAAGCATGAGCGCACTCGGTGACAACGTCCGCGACAAGCGCTTGGCCGCTGGGCTGACCCAGGAGACGTTGGCACACGCCGCCGGCTTGGCACCCTCCACGGTCGCCAAGTTGGAGCAGGGTGGGAGCGTGCGCATCGAGACGCTCCACAAGCTCGCACGGGCCCTGCACCTGAAGACCTCGGCGTTGATGGCATCGAGTACACCTGAGGCCCTTGGCAGTCGGGAGCCTTCACCAGTCGGGCTGGTCGAGTTGCGGAATGCGCTCACACCACCCGTTGGCCTGGCGGACGGCCTGAGGCCAGAGGCGGCGGAAACCCCAGACTTGGCGTCGCTGCGGCAAGTCGTTCGTGGGGGATCGTCGTCCTACGATGCACTCAGATTCGACCCGGTGGCCGCTCATCTCCCGCAAGTCGTCAGGGATGCGGCCTCGGCGGTGACCCACTTCGACAACGGGCCCGAGTTCACAACGGCCTTGTCGATCCGATCGGAAGCATTGCTCTTGACCGGACGGTACTTGACCGCCGTGCGGCAATTCGACCTCGCCTACCATGCGCTGTCCGGTGCGATTCGCGACGCACGCGCAGTGGACGACACGGACACGGCAGCCACCGCCATCGGCATCATGTCCTGGCTCATGACGCGGCAGGGCCGTTTCGACGACGCCGAACGCCTGGCGATCGAGACCGCGGACCGCATCGAACCTCGCATCTCCCAGGCGACGCCCGCACGGCTGAGTTCCTGGGGCTGGCTGGCGCTGCATGCCGCTGCGGCCGCGGTCCGGAACAACCGGGCGAAGGAGGCTGCGGCGGTCCGACGCATGGCAGCGTCCGCCGCGTCCGCGCTGGGGGGTCAATCCGGCGAGATCACGCGCTACGGCAGGTTCGACGCGACCGTCGTAGCGATGAAGGACCTGGAAGACGAGCTGATCAGGGACGGCGGGGATCCCTACCGGGTCATCGAGGAGTCCACGAGCAAGGCGCCGCTCTCGGACTTCTCCATGCGGGCCGCCGGCGTGCCTGAAACCGACAACGAGTGGAACCGCCATCGCCTGACCACCGCGTCCGCCTACGTGATGGTGGGGGATCACGACAGCGCCGTGGATCGACTGGTCAGCATCGAGTTCAGCAACGCGGATTGGTTGAGGCACCAGCGGCCCGCCCAGGACGTGGTGCGGACCGTCGTCCAAGGGCGCAAGCGGAAGCTCACCAGGGACATGCGCCGCCTGAGCAACCTGATGACGGCCGACGCGTAATTACCGCGTTCCGCGGTAGATGCCGCTCCCACGGGACGGCGCAGCGGATGCGCCTGCTGCCTGGCGTGCAGGCGCGTTCCGCAGAGCTGCGAGAAGTACCACCGTGCGCTCGTGATCCCCGCCTCAGAGCTCTCTAGGGTCGTTGCACTCGCTGTCACAAGAGACCCCCGCGACGGGGCGAACCGTCCGGGGGCGTGGCCATCAGCCTGAGGAGCTGTTGACGTGCCGAAGTGTATCGGTCGGGTTTTCGAGTGCGTGTTGTGGTGGTTACTGCCGCCGTCCGGGCACCGTCGCTACGGTTCTGCCGGCCACGCGGCCGGTGTGGAGGTGCGCCGGTGAGCGGGGAGGGAGGAGCTGCGGTGCGGTTGTTGCCGTGGTCGACGCCGGACGGGAAGCCGTGTTACCTCGCGACCGACAGCGGCAACGGGTACCTGTCGAGGGTCGCGGACCGGATGGAGGCCACACAGCTCGACATGGCCGTCCAGTTGCTCGGCCATGCACGGGCGTTGCTGGGCGATCCGAAGGCGAACGAGCGGGAGTTGCGGTTCGTGGCGACGCGGTTGGTGGAGTCGCTGGACGAGACGCTTCGGGTGGCGCACAGCCGCGGGGGCCGCCTGCACCGACCCGTCGAACCGGTCGACGGGTGAGCGAGACGGACACGGTCCGGGCGGTCCCGTGCGCGGCGTGCGTATTGGCCCGGATCCTGGGCCACCCCTGGTACGCGCACGGCTGCCACGGGGTGACCCGGATCCGCGTGGACGGCCTGCGCATGCGGGTGCGGATCCTCGGCCGCGACCGCGCATGCCCGTGCCCGTGCACCCGGGGAGGTGCTGTCCGGTGACCTCTCCGAGGCCGACGTACGCGAAGATGCGGCTCTCCACGTACCAGCTGGGATCGGACGGTGAACGGGTCGGTGAGCGGCACCTCGCGGTGACGATCACCAGTCATCCGGCCCTGATGGCCCAGCCGCTGGCGTGGCCGTCCTGCCGCTGCCCGTCGTGTCGCACGGGTCCCGTGCGACACGGCCGGTAGCGCGGTCGCCGGGCGGGGCTCCGCAACCCCTTGCGACTGGCGCACTACTCCACGCAACATCCCCGGGGCTCACGGCGGTACGGTGGGGTCCACGCTCGACGTTCAAGTCATTAAGGCTTGCTATACGAGGAGTTGACGGCTCCGTGGCGATCCGTGAACCGAACGAACGTCTCACGCTCCTGCACCACGAGGCGGGTTGGACTCTGCGGCAGTTCTCGCAAGCGGTGAACCGGATGGGAACCGAGCGGGGCACCCCGACGAACTTCCGGCCCCCTTCCGTGCACCAGTGGCTGAGGGGGCACCTTCCCAGGGAGTCGACCAGGCCGCTCGTCCTCGAAGCACTCGCCCGCAAGCTGCGGCGCCCGATCACCCCTGCCACGGCGGGGTTCCCGGCCACCGACCCCTTCGAGCAGGGCACCGTGGACGCGCTCGTGGAACTAGGCGTGACCCACACGATTCCCGGTCGGCGGGCGTTCCTCGGGGTCAGCCTGTTCTCGGTCGCCCTGGCGGTTCCCGGCTGGGAGGACGTCGTGGGGAGAATGGAGTCCGCCCGGTCGGGGGCGGCCCCGCGCATGGGCATGCCCGAGGTGGACATGGTCACCAAGATGACGGACCGGTTCGCCGGAATCTACAGCCAGTTCGGCGGCCAGCACTCCCGACCACTGGCCGCGCTGTTCCTCGCCAACACCGTCGCGCCCTATCTGCGCGCCGACGCTACGGAAGCGGCCCGCAAGGCCATGATGTCGGCGGCCTCGTTCCTCTCCTACCTCACCGGTTGGATGGCCGTGGACGAAGGGCTCCACGGACTCGCGCAGGACTACTACGTCAAAGCTCTGGAGCTAGCGGGTGCCAGTACGGACCACATGACGTACTGCCACGTCCTCCGTGGGATGAGCGTCCAAGCCGCCGACCTGGGGCACGGGTCCGTCGCCGTGCGTCTGGCCGACGCCGCTGCCGCCACCTCCCCGAACGCGGGGCCACGGCTACGGGCCTTCATGCTGGGGCAGCAGGCCCATTCCTTCGCGGTCGCAGGTGATCGCGAAGCCGCTCTGCGAAGCATCATGGCGACGGAGAAGTCCCTGAACATCGCGGAGAGCGGACCAGGCCCCTTCGGCGGATACGGACCTGCCACCCTGGCGTACCACACCGCACAGGTCAGACACGCTCTGGGAGACGTCACGGGTAGCGTCGAATCCCTCATGCTCCACTTCCGACTGAGGGGCACGTCCGAAACACAGGTCTCCGGGTTGCGTTTCCAGTCACTCATCGCCGAACGGCAGCTGGAATCAGGGAACTTGGAAGCGGCTTGTGTCACCTGGCGGAATGTCCTGGATGCATACCCCCGGGTTCACTCGGGGCGCGTCGACAAGCACGTGGAGAGCATTCCTCGCCTTCTCCGGCGCTACGCCGCCAACGGAAGGGCGAAGGAGATCGTGGAGAGGTCCCGAGCGGTTTCCCGGGCTGTCGCCTGAGGAGAGCTCGATCGATTTGAGGCAGGCAGGACATGGAGCGTCGCACCTTCCTTGAGGCTTCCCTCTTCAGCATCGCTGTCCAGATTCCCGAGTGGCAGGATTCGGTGGGCCGGACCGAAGCCATCCGATCAGGTGACGCACAGCGCATCGGAATGACGGACGTCGAGCTCGTCACCAGGATGACCGACCGCCTGTGGAAGGTCTTCGAGGAGTTCGGTGGACGGCACACCCGGCCACTGGCAGCTCAGTTCCTCGTCAACACTGTTGCCCCCGGACTGCACACGCGCTCTCCCGACGCACCCCACCGCGCGATGCTGTCCGCAGCCGCCTTCCTCTGCTACCTGACGGGATGGATGGCGGAGGACGAGGCACTGCACGGCTTGGCACAGCGGTACTACGTGAAGGGGCTCGAACTCGCCCGAGAGGGCGGTGACCACCTGACGTACTGCCATGTCCTGCGGGGCATGTCCGTCCAAGCCGCCGACCTGGGTCACGGCCCGGACGCCGTCCGGCTGGCAGACGCCGCAGCAGCAGCCCCCGCGACGGGTCCCCGCATGCGGGCGTTCTTCGCCGCACAGCGGGGATACGCCGCTGCCGTCGCGGGCGAGAAGCGGACGGCGCTGAACGGCATCCGGGAAACCGAGAAGTCCCTGGACATTGCGGACAGCGGTGCAGGGGGGTTCGGGGGATTCAGTTACTCCACCTTGGCCTACGCCACCTCACAAGTGCGTTATCACTCGGGTGACGTCAAGGGCAGCGTGGACTCGCTGAATCTCCATTTCCGTCTGCGGGACGAGAGCGACACCCCCAGGTCCGCCCTACGATTCAACGCTCTCCTCGCGCAGCGGCAACTGGAGATGGGTCACCTTGAGGAAGCCTGCACGACCTGGGGCGCCGTTCTCGACGGATACCACGCGGTCCGATCCGGTCGCGCCGAACGGCACGCGGCAGAGATCCACCGTCTTCTCCGTCCCCATCTCGCACACCGCGCTGCCCGCGAAACCTCCGAAAGGGCCCGCCACACCATCAGGGCGCGTTGAGGCCCACCCCGCCGAACCGCGAACCCGCACCACAGCGCACCGAAGGGGCGCGGGGAACTGCGCGGGCACCCCCCACGCACCCGCGGCAGACCACGGACCCCAGCGAACCCCGGCCCCGCGCACCCCGCGCACCCGCGCTACCCGTGGGGTGCGACCCGTTGGAACGCCATGTTGACCGCGAGGATGCCGCCGTCCACCGGCAACGTCACGCCGGTGATCCACCCCGCGTCCGCGGACGCGAGGAACGCCACCGCCGCCGCGACGTCCGCGGGCTCCCCCACCCGCCCCAGCGGGTACAGCCGGCGGAACCGGTCGACGTCGTCCCCCCGTTCCGACCAGGCGGGCGTCCGCACCGTCCCCGGGGCGACGAGGTTGGCCCGCACCCCGCGCCCCGCCCCGTGCCCCGCAAGGGTCCTGGTCAGCGAGATGAGCCCGGCCTTGGCCGCACTGTAAGCGTGGCCGCCGAAGTCCTGGATGCCGTTCACGGAGCCGACGTTGACGATCGCCCCGCGTCCGGACGCCTCCAGCGCGGCCATCGCGGCCCGGGCGCATCGGAACGCCCCGGTGAGCGTGACGTCCAGGCCGAGCGCCCACTCCTCGTCGGAGAGTTCCTCGATCCGCCCGGGCTCGTCCGCCGCGGCGAACGCGTTGTTGACCAGGACGTCCAGCGAACCGAACGACCCGACCGCCCGCTCGACGGCCGCCTCCGCATCGGCGCGTTGGCTCACGTCGCACCGCATGCCCTCGGCGACGGCACCGGTGTCCCGCAGTTCGGCCGCGAGCCGCTCGGCGGAGTCCGCGTCCACGTCCGTGACGAGGACGCGCGCCCCCTCCGCAGCGAACCGGCGGGCCGTCGCCGCACCGATCCCCCGGCCCGCGCCGGTGACCATGACCCCGTGTCCCTCGAACCTCCGTGCAGAAGCTGTCATGAACGGAACCTACCCGCCAAGATCGCTCTGGATCGAGTCCCCTGCGAGCACCTTCCGGTCGGACCCCGGTGTCCGCCGCGGTTCAGTCGGCGACGGCCGTCCGCACCGCGCGGACCAGCGCCTGGGCGCGGGGGTCGGAGGTGACCGACTTGCGCAGTCCGTTGGTCACGTAGCCGAAGGCGATGCCGCTGTCCGGGTCGGCGAACCCCAGCGGACCGCCCCGTCCGGGGTGCCCGAACGATCCCGCGCCGAGCAGCGGGGACGCGGGTCCGTGCAGCATGTACCCGGCGCCGAACCGGGTGTTGATGACGAGGACCCGGTCGGCCCCCGCGGACGCCTCGGTCCGGGCGAGGTCCACCGTTTCGGGGGTGAACAGCCGCGGCCCGCCGTCGACCGGTCCGATCAGCGCCGCGTAGAAGCGGGACAGCGCCCGGGCCGTCATGATCCCGTTCGAGGCGGGCAGCACGGCCGCCCGGTACGCGGGGTCGTTCTCGTCGGGCACCGGGGTGATCGCCCCGAAGGTGCGCCGGGTGAGCGACCCGGGGTCGGCGTACGCGGCGGAGACGCTGCGCCGGGGCCGCAGCCGGGGCCCGTCGGACGCGGTGGCGGGCGCCTCGCTGGCACCCACCCGGCCGACCCGGTGGACCTCGCCGGGCGGCAGTCCGACCCAGAGGTCGAGTCCGAGGGGCCGGGCGATGTGTTCGTCCACCCACGGGCCGAACGGCACCCCGGTGACCCGGCGGACGAGTTCGGCGGCCAGCCAGCCGTACGTGTGGGCGTGGTAGCCGTGGTCGGTGCCGGGCGTCCAGAACGGGCGCTGCGCGGCCACCGCGGCGGCGGTCAGTTCCGGGTCGGCGGCCTCGGCGGGGGTCAGCGGCCGGTCCAGCGCGGGAATGCCGGCGCGGTGCGCGAGGACGTGCCGGACCGAGGTGCCGTCCTTGCCCTCGGCCTTGTACGCGGGCCAGTACGCGGCGACGGGGGCGTCCAGGTCGAGCGCACCGCGCTGGTGGAGCAGCAACAGGGCCGCGGCGGCCACGCCCTTCGTCGCGGAGCGCACGATCTGCGCGGTGTCTCGGGCCCAGGGCGCGCCGTCGGGGCCGCCGTCCAGGTCGCGGGCGCCCGCCCACAGGTTGACGACCTGCTGGCCGTCGCGGTGCACGACGAGCGCCGCGCCGTGTTCGGCGCGCTCGGTGAAGTTGCGTTCGAAGGCGTCCCGGACGCCCTCGAAGCCCTCGGCGACCGTGCCGTGGATGTGCGTGCCGGCTATCTGTGTGTCCGCTTCGGCGGCCATGGTGCTGTTCCCCCCGTACTCGGTGGCACCGCGTGTAACGCCCACCGGGTCAGGACGATTCCCGGTGCGGCCCCGGCCCGGTGACGGGCGGCGGCACCGCCCGGGGGTCGAAGCCAAAGGGCAGCTCCAGACGGTGGCGGCGCAGCAGTTCCGGGTCCGCCAGCACGGTGCCGGTGGGGCCGTCGGCAACGATGACGCCCTCGCTGAGGACCACCGAGCGGGGGCAGAGTTCCAGGGCGTACGGGAGGTCGTGGGTGACCATCAGGACGGTGAGGTCCAGGGCGCGCAGGACGTCGGCGAGTTCGCGGCGGGAGGCCGGGTCGAGGTGGGAGGAGGGTTCGTCCAGGACGAGGACCTCGGGGCGGGTGGCCAGGACCGTCGCCACGCAGACCCGGCGCCGCTGCCCGAGGGAGAGGTGGTGCGGGGCGCGGTCCGCGTGGGCGCCCATGCCGACGAGGTCCAGGGCCTCGGCGACCCGGTCGGCGAGTTCCGCGCCGCGCAGCCCGGCGTTGGCGGGGCCGAACGCCACGTCTTCGCGCACGGTGGGCATGAACAGCTGGTCGTCGGGGTCCTGGAAGACGATGCCGACCCTGCGGCGCACCTCCCGGACGGTGCGGGGGCCGATGGTGAGGCCGGCGGCCCGCACGCTGCCCGCGCCCGCGGTGAGCACCCCGTTCAGGTGCAGGACCAGGGTGGTCTTCCCGGCACCGTTGGGTCCGAGCAGGGCGACCCGTTCGCCCCGTTCGACCCGCAGGTCCACCCCGTACAGGGCTTGGTGCCCGTCCGGGTAGGCGTGGGCCAGCCCCCGTACGTCCAGCGAGGGCGGCGGCGCGGCGGGGGTGCCGGACACGGGGTCCGGGTCCGGGGTCATCGGACCCGCGCCAGCAGGCCCAGGACCACCGCGGCGGCGGGCAGCGCGAGGGCACGCACCCAATCACCGCGCACCCCGCCGCCCTGCGCCCAGCCCCCGCCGCCTACCCGACCCCCGCGCCCCCGGTCCCGACGCGCCGCGGCCACCTCCCGGGCGGCCGGCAACGCGCCGGTGTACCCGCGGCTGAGCATCGCCAGGTGCACCCGTTCCCCCCGTTCGTAGGCGCGGATGAACAGGGCCCCGGCCGTGTGCGCCAGGACCCCCCAGTGCCGGAGCCGGTTGCCCTCGAACCCCCGGGACAGCTGGGCGATCCGCATCCGTCGCAGTTCGTCGGCGATGACGTCCACGTACCGGACCATGAACGTCGCGATCTGGACCAGCGGCCCCGGCAGCCGCAGCCGTTCCAGGCCGGACAGCAGCTCCCGCAGGGGCGTGGTCGCGGCGAGCAGGACGGATGCGGCGACCCCGAGCGTGCCCTTGGCCAGCACGTTCCACGCACCCCACAGCCCGTCGACGCTGAGCGCGAGACCGAGGACCGGCACCCGGTCGCCCTCGGCCACGAAGGGCAGCAGCAGCGCGAAGGCGAGGAAGGGCACCTCGATCAGCAGCCGCCGCAGCAGCGTCCCGGCCGGCACCCGGGCCAGTCGGGCGACGGCGGCGAGCAGCACCCCGTAGCCCAGGAACGCCCAGACGGCGGTCCGGGGCGTCGAGACGACGACCAGCACGAAGCAGAGCAGCGACGCGATCTTGGTGTGCGCCGGCAGGGCGTGGAGCGGCGACGTCCCGGGCAGGTACAGCCCCCGCACGTGCCCCGCGCCCGGGCCGGCCCCCGTACCCGTCCCCATGCCCGTCATGCCCGTCACCGCTCCGGCACGCCGGTCGTCCCCGGGCCGGGGGCCTCGCCGGTCACCCCGGGGCCGGACGGGTCCGCCGCGCCCGGGTCCGGGCCGCCGCGCCGGCGCACCGCCCAGAAGATCCCGGTTCCGGCGGCGACGGTGACGGCGACCCCGATGACCCCGGCGAGCCCGACGGACAGCCAGGTGTCGCCGAGGTCGCCGACGCCGTAGTCGGCGAGCGGGGAGTCCGCGGTGGCGTGGTCGCGCTCCTCCGCGTCGATGCCCTGGTCCGCGGCGACCTTCTCCAGACCGTCCGGCGCCCCGGAGGCGTAGAAGCTGAGCACCCCGGCGAGCAGCAGGCTGACGGCGAGGCCGCCCGCCCACAGCCGCCGGCGGGAGGTCCGGGGAGTCGTGAGCGCAATGGGTACGGGTGCGTCGACGAGTCGACCGTCGACCCGGAGCTTCAGCGGCCGGACGGCGCTCCGCGCCCCGTGCACCAGATCGGGTCGGACGGCGAGCACCGCACCGACGGTCAGTGCGGTGATGGCCGCCTCGCCGAGCCCGATGAACAGATGGACGCCGATCATGGCGGTGGCGACCTTGCCGAGCGGTACGTCCGTGGTGCCGCCGACCGCGTACAGCCCGGTGAAGGCGAGGGCGGCGGCCGGTACGGAGAGGAAGGCGGCGACGAACGCGGACGCGGTGACGGCGCGGCGGCCCCGGGGCAGCACCGCCACCAGGGCGCGGAAGACGACGTACCCGGTGACGACGGTGACCACGCCCATCACGGTGATGTTGACGCCGAGCGCGGTGAGCCCGCCGTCGGCGAACAGGACGCCCTGGAGCAGCAGCACGACCGACAGGCACAGGACCCCGGTCCAGGGGCCGACGAGGATCGCGGTGAGGGCGCCGCCCATCAGATGGCCGCTGGTCCCGGCGGCGACGGGGAAGTTCAGCATCTGGGCGGCGAACACGAAGGCGGCGACGAGTCCGGCGAGCGGCGCCAGCCGTTCGCCCCCGGTGGACGCGCCGGGGGCGCCGGCGCCCGGGGGCGCGTCCAGTTCGCGGCGGGCGCCCCGCAGGCCGACGGCCACGGCCCCCGCGGCGAACACGCCGGCGGCGACCGAGACGGGTGCGTCGAGGAATCCATCGGGCACGTGCATGAGCGGCCTCCGGCGTCGGGGAGTGCGCGGCACTGCAACGGGACGGGGGGCCCGGTGAGCCGTCCGATGATGGCGCTGTTGCCCAGGCGCCGCAAGAGCGCCTGCCGTGCCGCCCCGACACCGGAGCCGGGACCGCGGCCCGGACCCCGCCTCGATCACCCCTGGTGCACATACATGAAGATATGCGACATTGGGGGCGCAGAGCAGCGAGCGTGAGGAGTCGTCCGATGACCGCCGTCAAGGAGCGCGCCCGGGCCCATGTCGTCACGGACTCCGCGGGGGAACGTTCCGCCGTGCCCGTGTTCCTGTCCTACGACCCCGAGAACGACCCCGGAGCCGTGCACATGACCCTCCCGGCGAGCGTCGTCGGAGGGACCGCCCCCGACGACTGGGTCTTCACCCGGGACCTGCTGGAACGCGGACTGACCGCCCCGGTGGCCAACGGCCCGGTCAGCATCTGGCCGTGCGGTCGCGCCCAGGCGGTCGTGGAACTGCACTCGGCCACGGGAGTGTCCCTGGTGCAGTTCGACTCGCAGGCGCTGATCCGCTTCCTGGGCCGGACCTACGCCGCGGTGGCCGCGGCCCGCGTCCGACGACTGGGCTGAGCCGCGCCGCCCGCCCCTTTCGCTCCCGCCCGGCTAGCGCTCGGCGTCGAGCACGGTGACCGTTCCCGGTGCCCGCTCGGCGTCTGGTCCGTCCGGCCCGTCATGCGGTACGTCATGGGTCACGTCGTACGTCACGATGTTGCCGAGGTCGGACGCGAGTCCTCGGACCAGTTCCTCCAGGTCGCCGACCCACCCGTCCGGCACGGATGCCGGGGCCGTCACCGTCAGATGCAGGGTGTCGGAGGGCCCGGTGGCCGTACCGTCGGCCACCGCACCGCTGATCCCGAGGTACCGGGGCGCGGGATCGAGGTCCCGCAGGGCCCGGGCGCGCACCCGTTCGCGCAGCGCGGGGCCGAGGTCGAGGAGTCCGTCCAGCGCCTCCCACACCAGGTGCCCGGTGGCGATCCGGATGTCCTCGCCCCGGGCCCGCGGCTCCAGCAGCCCCAGCAGTCCCAGCCGGAACAGCACCGCTTCCAGTTGGGAGGCGACGACGGACGAGGAGCGGGCCAGTTCGGCGAGGGTCAGGTGTGCGCCGCCCGCCCGGCGGTGGCGGGCCAGTGCGGTGACGATCCGCCCGGACGCGCCGGGAAAGAGCGCGGACACCGGTTCGGCGACGTTCATCAGGGCCTCCCGTGGCCGCGCCCGTCCCCGTACGTGTGCGCGCCACCGGCTCCCCAAGGGGCGGGCACCGACCGGGGAGCAGGTGGCACGGAAGAGGCTATCGGGACGGTGCCGACCGGGCCCACCGTCCACGGGCGGACACCGCCCGGTCGGAAGGCACTAGGCCAAAGGTCCCGACCGTCCACGCCTCGTGCAGAGCGCAGCGGCCCTCGCGCAGAGCGCACCGGGAAGGCGCACCGGACGCACGGACGGGGCCCCGGGCAGCGCCGCGTTCGCGCCGCCCGGGGCCCCGCACCGGTGGATCAGGATCAGACCCGGGCCAACTCCCGGTCGTCGTCCCCGCGGTCACCGCGGTCGACGGCGTCGAGGTCCTTGAGGCCCTCGCCCTCCACGTCCACGTTGGGCAGGGCGCGGTCGAGCCACTTCGGCAGCCACCACGCCTTGTCGCCCAGCAGGGCGAGCACGGCCGGGACGATCGCCATCCGGACCACGAACGCGTCGAAGAAGACGGCGATCGCGAGACCGAACCCGATCATCTTGATCATCTGGTCGCTCGCCCCGATGAATCCGGCGAACACCGCGATCATGATCACCGCGGCGGCGGTCACGACCCGCGCCCCGTGCCGGAAGCCGGTCACGATGGCCTGGCCGGGCCGCTCCCCGTGCACGTACGCCTCGCGCATCCGGGTCACGAGGAACACCTCGTAGTCCATGGCCAGACCGAAGACCACGCCCACCATGAAGATCGGCATCATCGACATGATCGGGCCGGTCTCCTCGACCCCGAACAGCCCGCCGAGCCAGCCCCACTGGAAGACGGCGACGACGGCGCCGAGCGCGGCGAGCACCGAGAGCAGGAACCCGAGGGCGGCCTTCAGCGGCACGAGCAGCGACCGGAAGACGATGATCAGCAGCAGGAAGGCGAGGCCGACGACGAGTGCCAGGTACGGCACCAGCGCGTCGTTGAGCTTCTCCGAGAAGTCGATGTTCATCGCCGTGGCACCGGAGACGAAGACATCGGCGTCGTGCTTCGACTCCAGGCCGGCGCCCGCGTCACGGATGGCGTGGACGATGTCCTCGGTCTCGGTGCTGCTCGGCTTGGAGTTCGGGACGACCGTGATCATCGCGCTGTCGCCGGCCTTGTTGAAGGTGGCCGGGGAGACGTTGACGACCCCGTCGACGCCCTCGATGGTCGTGCGGACGTCCTCGACGACGCCCTTCGCGTCGTCGACGCCACTCACATCGGTGACGATCAGCAGCGGACCGTTGAAGCCGGGGCCGAAGCCGTCCGACAGCAGGTCGTACGCCTTGCGCTGGGTGGTGTCGGTCGGCTGCACGCCGTCGTCCGGCAGTCCGAGCGCCAGCGAGCCGGCGGGCAGCGCCGCGGCACCGAGGCCGAGCACACCGATGAGCAGCACCATGATCGGGCGCCGGATGACGAACCGGGCCCACTTGGTGCCCAGGTTGACCTTCTCCGCGTCGGCGACCGGGGCCGGGACGTCCGCGGCGCCCTTGGCTTTCTTGCCGCCGCGCAGCCGGCCCTTGGCGCTGGCCGGGCGGATCTTCCGACCGGCGTAGCCGAGCAGGGCGGGGATCATGGTGAGGGCGATGAACACGGCGATGGCGACGGTCCCGGCGGCGGCCACACCCATCTTGGTGAGCACCGGGATGTTGACGACGGCCAGGCCGACCAGGGCGATCACCACGGTGAGGCCGGCGAAGACCACCGCGGACCCGGCGGTGCCGACCGCGCGTCCGGCCGCGTCCTCGCGCTCGCGTCCCTCGTCCAGTTCCGCGCGGTAGCGGGAGACGATGAACAGGGCGTAGTCGATGCCGACGGCGAGGCCGATCATCATCGCCAGGGTGGACGTGGTGGTGCCGAGGTCCAGCGCCTTCGCGAGGGCGGCGATGGAGGAGACGCCGATGCCGACGCCGATGAGGGCGGTCAGCAGCGGGAGCCCGGCCGCGACGAGCGAGCCGAGGGTGATCACCAGGACGACCGCGGCGACGCCGATGCCGATGATCTCGGCGGTGCCGGTGCTCGGCATGACCTGGAGGGCGTCACCGCCGACCTCGACGGTCAGTCCGCCGACCCGGGCGTCCTCGGTGGCCTTCTCCAGCGCGTCCCTGGAGTCGTCCTTGAGCTCCATGCTGTTGACCTTGTACGAGACCTGCGCGTACGCGATCTCGCCGTTCTCGCTCAAGGACTTGGTCGCGAACGGGTCGGTGGCGCTCGCCACCTGCTTGTCCGCGCCGAGTTCCTTGACGGTCTCCTGGACGACCGCCTTGTGCTCGCTGTCGGTCATCTTCTCGCCCTCGGGGGCCTTGAAGACGACCCGGGCGGTCGCGCCGTCAGCGGCGAAACCCGGGAACCGCTCGTCCAGCAGGTCGAAGGCGCGCTGCGCCTCCGTGCCGGGTATGGAGAAGGAGCCGGCCCCGGGGGCCGGTGCGGTGGCCGCGCCGACCCCCGCGAGGGTCAGCAGCGCCACCCAGAGGAGGGCGACGAAGTGCCGGCGCCGAAAGGCGAACCGGCCTACTTTGTACAGGAACGTGGCCACGACAGTGGTACTCCCGGTCAGGTCGTGTTGCTTACAGGGCAGGGATCACCAGCCCGACGACGTGAGCGGTCGCGTCAGGTGGAGCGGGGCACAGCCCGACGGAGCGGGACGGAGCCCAGTGGTGCGTGGGGAGGTGGAGGTGCTGTGGACGTGACCGGGACCGCACGGGACCCGGGCCGCGGCCAGGGGTGTTCAGAGGCCGAGAGCGGGGATGATCACGGCGTCGATGTAGTCGAGGAGATAGTTCTGCGTGGGGGGTGACTCGTCGATCAGGGTGCGGGTGACGAAAGCGCCCAGCATCATGTGCATGACGTACCCCAGGGCGGGGTTGTCCGCACTGACCTCGCCGCGCTCGACGGCTCGGTTCAACACGACGTCCAGCTCGGCGAGTTCCGGTTCGATGATGCGTTCCCGGAAGACCTGGAGGAGGTCGGGGTCGGCGTGCACGGCCATGGCCAGGCCACGGATCAGCGCCGAGTCCTCCTCCATCTCGCAGTCGTCGGCACGCTGCACCATGGCGTGGAAGTCGCCGCGCAGCGAGCCGGTGTCGACCTCGCCGACATGGGTGTTCTGCCGTCGACGCAACGCCTCGACGATCAGTCGGGCCTTGCTCCCCCACTGGCGGTAGAGGGTGGCCTTGCTGGATCGGGTGCGCGCCGCCACGGCGTCCATCGTCAACCCGTCGTACCCGACCTCACGCAGCAGGTCGAGCACGGCGTCGTACAGTTCCGCCTCGCGTTCGGGGGTGATCCGGCTGCGGCGCGTCATCGTCACTTCGGCCATGATCCTCGTCCCCCTCCTGACCGCGCGGCGGTCTCGTGGCCACCGTCCTCGGTGGTACCCACTGGTGGGTAACCGGAACGACGGCCGCCTGATCGGTACGAAACCGTTTCGTACGCGCTTCAGACTACCGGACCCCGCTAGCGAAACTAAACGGTTTCGTACGTGTCCTGCGCCACAGCACGGCACGGCACGCCACGGCCCACCGCACCGCACCGAGTTGCCGGTGCCGTGACCCGGGAAAACCATGGAGGGGTGACCGACCCCACAGGCCAGCCACCGCGTCCCGTCCCCTCCGCCGCGGCGACCGCCGCCCCGCCCGCCTACCTGCGCTTCCCCCACCTCCACGGCGACCTGCTCACCTTCGTCGCCGAGGACGACCTCTGGCTGTCCCCGCTGCCCCGCGACGACCGGCCCGCGGACCGGGCCTGGCGGCTCACCGTCGACCGCACCCGGGCCGGCCACCCCCGCTTCTCCCCGGACGGCACCCAGATCGCGTACACCACCTGGCGCAGCCTCGACCCGGAGGTCCACCTCGTCCCCGTCGCGGGCGGCCCCGCCCGACGCCTCACCTACTGGGGCGCGCCCGACACCCGGGTCTGCGGATGGGCGCCCCCCGAGGCGAACGCCGGGGACGGGACCGGGGAGTGCGACGTCCTCGCGGTGGCCTCCCACGGCCAACCCTTCAGCTACTTCGGCTGGGCGTACCGGCTGCCCACCGACGGATCACCGGGCGGACGGCTGCCCTGGGGCCCGGTCAGTGACCTCGCGCTCGCCCCCCTCGACGGCGAACCGAGGACCCTGCTGCTCACCGGGAAGCCCCCGCACGAACCGGCCTCCTGGAAGCGGTACCGGGGCGGGGCGACCGGACGGCTGTGGCTGCACGGCGAACGCCTCCTCGAAGGGCTCGGCGGACATCTGGAGTCCCCGATGATCGTCGCCGGCCGGATCGCCTTCCTCTCCGACCACGAAGGCATCGGCAACCTCTACTCGTGCCGGCCCGACGGCACCGACCTGCGGCGCCACACCGACCACGACGCGTTCTACGCCCGCAACGCCGCGAGCGACGGCGACCGCGTCGTCTACCAGTGCGCGGGCGCCCTGTGGCTCGTCGACGACCTCTCCCCGGACGCGACGCCCCGCCGGCTCGACGTCCGGCTCGGCGGCCCGCGCGCCGGCCGCCGCACCCACCAGGTACCGGCCGCCCGCCACGTGGACGGCCTGTCGGTGGACGAGACCGGCCGGGCCAGCGCGGTCGTGGTGCGCGGCAGCCTCTACTGGCTCACCCACCGCGACGGCCCCGCCCGCACCATCGCCGACACCCCGGGCGTCCGGGTGCGCCTACCGGTCCTGCTCGGCTCCGGCGGCGGACGCGTCGCCTACGTCACCGACGCCGGGGGCGCCGACGCCGTCGAGATCGCGTACCTGCCGCGCGCCTCCGAGGAGCGCGCCCCCCGGCGACTGGCCGTCGGGGCGCTCGGCCACGTCCAGGAACTCGTGCCCGACCCGGAGGGCGACCGGCTCGCGATCGCCGCGCACGACGGACGGCTGCTCCTGCTCGACACCGGCGAGGACGCGGCGGAGCCGGAGGGCGGGGTGACGGAGCTGATCCGCTCGCTGAACGGCCCGGTCACCGACCTCGCGTTCTCCCCGGACGGCGCCTGGCTCACCTGGTCGCACCCCGGCATCGGGCGCAGCCTCAGATCGATCAAGCTGGCCCGGGTGACGGGGCCCGGAGCGGGGTCCGTCATCGACGTCACCCAGGGCCGCTTCGAGGACGAGAACCCCGTCTTCACCAGCGACGGCCGCTACCTCGCCTTCCTGTCCTGGCGCGGGTTCGACCCGGTCTACGACGTCCACACCGGCGATCTGTCGTTCCCCCTCGGCTGCCGCCCCTACCTCGTGCCGCTGTCCTCCGCGACCCCCTCGCCCTTCGCCCTGCTGCCCGACGGACGGCCCGCGGCCGGCGGCCTGGACCCGGCCGAGGAGGGCGAACCGGTCGACGGCGGCGGCGCGGTCACCGTCGAGGCCGAGGGGCTGGAGAACCGGGTCACCCCCTTCCCCGCCCCCGCCTCCAAGTACTCCGCGCTGTGCCCGGTCGCCGGCGGCGGACTGGTCTGGCTGCGCTGGCCGATCTCCGGGGCGCTCGGCGAGACCTTCGCCAACCCCGCCGACACCTCCGGCCGCCCCACCCTCGAACACTTCGACATCACCAAGGCGAAACGGACCGAACTCGTCGCCCACCTCGACTGGTTCGCCGTCAGCGGCGACGGCACCCGACTGGTCGTCATGGACGAGGACGAACTGCGCGCCCAGCCCGCCGCGGAACCCGGCGACGGCGACTCCACCGTCTGGATCGACCTGCGGCGCATCCTGCACGACGTCGACCCGCCCGCCGAATGGCGACAGGCGTACCAGGAGGCCGGGCGGATCACCAGCGCCTACTACTGGGACCCGGACATGAGCGGCATCGACTGGCCGGCCGTCCTCGACCAGTACCGGCCCCTGGTCGACGCGGTCGCCACCCCCGACGAGTTCGCCGACCTGCTGCGCGAAGTCCTCGGCGAACTCGGCACCTCGCACGCCTACGTGACGCCCGCCCGACGCAACGAGGGCCCCCCGCACTACCAGCGCCCCCAAGGACTGCTCGGCGCGGACCTGGTCCGCCGCGACGAGGGCTGGCTCGTCGAACGCATCCTGCCCGGCGACTCGTCCGACTCCAAGGCCCGCTCCCCGCTCGCCGGCACCGGACTGCGCGAGGGCGCCGTCCTCACCCATGTCGACGGACGCCCGGTCGACCCGGTCGCCGGCCCGTTCCCGCTGCTCGACGCCGCCGGCGGCACGACCGTCGAGCTGACGTTCCGACCGGCCGGCGGCGAGGGACCGGCCCGCCGGATCGCCGTGGTCCCGCTCGTCGACGACCGACCGCTGCGCTACCAGCACTGGGTGGCCAAACGGCGCGAGGTCGTCCGGCACCTGAGCGGCGGCAAGTGCGGCTACCTCCACATCCCCGACCTCGGCGGCTCCGGCTGGGCCCAGTTCAACCGCGACCTGCGGATGGAGGTGTCCCGCCCCGCGCTCATCGTGGACGTCCGGGGCAACGCGGGCGGCCACATCAGCGAACTCGTCGTCGAGAAGCTGACCCGCACCATCCTGGGCTGGGACCTCACCCGTAACGCCCAACCCGTCTCGTACGCCTCCAACGCACCCCGCGGACCCGTCGTCGCCCTCGCCGACGAAGCCACCTCCTCGGACGGCGACATGATCACCGCCGCGTTCAAACTGCTGGGCCTCGGACCGGTGGTCGGCCAACGCACCTGGGGCGGGGTCGTCGGCATGACGGGCCGTCACCAGCTGGGCGACGGCACCGTGATCACCGTCCCGATGAACGCCGCCTGGTTCGACGCGTACGGGTGGTCCGTGGAGAACCACGGCGTCGAACCCGACCTGGCGACCCTGCGCACCCCCCTGGACTGGGCCGAAGGACGGTACGCGGTCCTCGACGACGCGGTGGCCCTCGCCCTGGACCTGCTCGCCGGGCACCCGGCCGCCGCACCCCCCGACCTCTCGGCCGTCCCCGACCACTCCCGCCCGCCCCTGCCCCCGCGACCGGTCTGAACGACGCGAACGGCGCAACCGGCGTGAACAGCGTGAACAGCGCCCGTTCGTGAGCGGAGTCACCTGGCCCGCGCACCGCCCCGCCCGCGATGATGGGGGCGCACCGTCACCGGACCGCCGCCCGCGCGGACGCGGAGCAGGCTCACGGAGGCACCAGGATGACCGAGCACCGCCCACAACCGCCCCCGCACGTCCGGGTCGCCGTGATCGGCAGCGGGTTCAGCGGACTCGGCGCGGCCGTCCGGCTGCGCCGCGAGGGCGTCACCGACTTCGTGGTCCTGGAACGCGCGGACGCCGTCGGCGGCACCTGGCGCGACAACACCTACCCCGGCAGCGCCTGCGACGTCCCCTCCCACCTGTACTCCTTCTCCTTCGCCCCGCACCCCGACTGGCCGCGCAGCTTCTCCGGCCACGAGGACATCCGCCGCTACCTGGAACACGTCACCGACACCTTCCGGCTCCGCCCCCACCTGAGGCTGCGCCACGAGGTGACCCGCGCCCGCTGGGACGAGGACCGTCTGCACTGGCGCCTGGAGACCACCGGCGGCACCCTCACCGCGGACCTCGTCGTCTCCGCCACCGGCCCCCTGTCCGACCCGCAGGTCCCGCAGGTCCCCGGCCTCGACACCTTCCCCGGCGAGGTGTTCCACTCCGCCCGCTGGAACCACGGGCACGACCTGCGCGGCGCACGCGTCGCCGTGGTCGGCACCGGCGCCTCCGCCGTCCAGTTCGTCCCCGAGATCCAACCGCAGGTGGCCCGGCTCACCCTCTTCCAACGCACCCCGCCCTGGGTGTTGCCCCGCGCCGACCGGGAGATCGGCGAAGCCGAACGCCGACTGCACCGACGGCTGCCGTTCACCCTGCGACTGCGCCGGAGCGCCCTGTGGGGGGTGCGCGAACTCCAGACGCACGCCTTCACCCGGTGGCCCAGCGAACTCGCCCTTGCCGAACGGAGCGCACGGCGCCACCTGGCCCGCGCCGTCACCGACCCCGCCCTACGCGCCCGACTGACCCCCGACTACCGCATCGGCTGCAAACGCATCCTGCTGTCGAACGCCTACTACCCGGCGCTCGCCCGCCCCAACGTCCACGTCACCGGCGCCCTCGCCGAAGTCCGCGGCTCCACCCTGATCGCCGCCGACGGCACCGCCACCGAAGCCGACACCCTCGTCTTCGGCACCGGCTTCCGGGTCACGGACCTCCCCATCGCCGACCGGGTCGTCGGCCTCGGCGGCCGGACCCTCGCCCGGTCCTGGCAGGACGGCATGCGCGCCCTGCGCGGCACCACCGCCACCGGGTTCCCCAACTGGCTCACCCTCATCGGCCCCAACACCGGCCTCGGGAACTCCTCGATGATCCTCATCATCGAGTCCCAACTGAACTACCTGGCCGACTTCCTGCGCCGACTGCACACCCTCGGCGGCCGGGTCGCGCTCACCCCCCGCGCGGACGCCGTCGACGCCTGGAACGCCACCCTGCAACGGCGGCTCGCGCGCACCGTCTGGAACACCGGCGGCTGCCGCAGCTGGTACCTCGACGCACAGGGCCGCAACACCACCGTCTGGCCCGGCACCACCTCCGCGTTCCGCGCCGCCACCCGCCGCGTCGACCTCAGCGAGTACGAGGTGCTCCGCCCGGCCCGGCCCCGCGCGACCGGCCCCGCGGGAGCACCCCGTGCCGCGGCTCAGCTCCCGTAGACGACGGTGACCGGGGCGTGGTCCGACCAGCGCAGCTCATGGCTGGCGGCCCGTTCCACGGTCGCCTTGAGCGCCCGACCGGCGAGGCCGGCCGTGGCCATCTGGTAGTCGATGCGCCACCCGCTGTCGTTGTCGAAGGCCCGGCCCCGGTAGGACCACCACGAGTACGGGCCCGCCACGTCCGGGTGCAGGGCACGGACCACGTCCACGTAACCGCCGTCCGCGGGGTCCAGCACCCGGTCCAGCCAGGCCCGCTCCTCGGGCAGGAAACCGGAGTTCTTGGCGTTGCTCCGCCAGTTCTTGAGGTCCGCCGCACGGTGCGCGATGTTCCAGTCCCCGCACACCAGCACCTCGCGCCCGTCGGCCGCCGCCCGCGCCCGCAGGTCCACCAGGTACGGCAGGAAGGCCGCCGTGAACCGGTCCTTCTCCGCCTGGCGCTCGGTGCCGACCTCACCGGACGGCAGATAGAGGCTGGCGACGGTGACGCCCGGCAGGTCGACCTCCGCGTACCGTCCGCTGTCCTCGAACTCCGCCGTCCCGAAACCGATCCGCACCGCGTCCGGCTCCCGACGGGTGAGCAACGACACACCCGCCCGGCCCTTGGCGGCGGCCGGCGCGTGCACCACGTGCCACCCCTCGGGCGCACGCACCGCCGCCGGCAACTGCTCCGGCTCGGCCCGGACCTCCTGGAGGCACACCACATCGGCGGCCGTCTGCGCGAGCCACTCCACGAAGCCCTTCTTCGCAGCGGCCCGCAGTCCGTTCACATTGACAGAGGTCACACTGAGCATTCCGGCAGATTACCGGCACACTGAACGGGGCCCGCGCCCACCGCCGCACCCCCTCCCACCGACCGCATAGAAGTACGATGATCCGCATGCATATACGTCAGGTCTCGTTCGCTCACGCCGACGCCGTGAAGCTGAACGACCGCGTCCAGCGCGAGTACGCCGAACGCTACGGCGACGAAGGCGACGCCACCCCCCTGGACCCCGCCATGTTCGAACCGCCGCACGGCCTCTACCTCATCGCGTACGACGAGAACGGCACCCCCCTCGCCACCGGCGGCTGGCGCCGCCAGGACACCAACCCCTTGGGGTACGGGGACGGCGACGCCGAGATCAAGCGGATGTACGTCACCCCCGAGGCCCGGGGCCGCGGACTGGCCCGCCGCCTCCTCGCCGCACTGGAGGCCGACGCCAGCGCGGCGGGCCGCACCCGCATGGTCCTCGAAACCGGCACCGAGCAGCCCGAGGCCATCACCCTGTACGAGTCCAGCGGCTACGCGCCCTGCACCAAGTTCGGCCACTACCGCCACAGCGAACTCAGCCGCTGCTACGCCAAGCCCCTGGTCCCGGCACGGGGCCGAGCCGGCGACCCCGTCTGAGGCGCACCACGACCGGTACGGTCACCCGGCGCTCTGGCGTTCCGCGGCGTCCACGGTCTGGGCCAGCAGCACCGCGATGGTCATCGGCCCGACCCCGCCGGGAACGGGCGTGATCAGACCGGCCCGGATGCGGGCGGCCTCGAACTCCACGTCACCGACGTTGCCCGGGTTGTACCCGGCGTCGATCACCACCGCGCCCGGCTTGACGTCCGCACCCCGGATCAACTCGGGCACCCCCACGGCCGCCACCACGACGTCCGCCTCCCGGACGTGCGCGGACAGGTTCGCGGTACGGGAGTGGCAGTACGTCACCGTGGCGTCCTGACCGAGCAGCAACATGCCCACCGGCTTGCCCAGGATCGCACTGCGCCCCACCACGACCGCGTGTTTGCCGGCCAGTTCGACCTCGTACGCGGCGAGCAGCCGCATGATGCCGCCGGGGGTGCACGACGCGAAGCCGGGCAGCCCGAAGCCCATCGCGGCGAAGGAGTGCATCGTCACCCCGTCGACGTCCTTCTCCGGAGCGATGGCCTCGAACGCCGCCCGCTCGTCGATGTGCCGCCCGGCGGGGTGCTGGAGCAGGATGCCGTGCACGTTCGGGTCGTGGGACAACGCGGTGAGCGTGTCGACGAGTTCCGCGGTGCTGGTGTCGGCGGGCAGCCCGACGTGCCGGGACAGCACCCCGGCCTTGGCACTGCGGTTCTGCTTCATCCGTACGTACGTGACCGAGGCGGGGTCGTCGCCCACCAGTACGGTCGCCAGGCACGGGACGGTTCCGGTGCGGCGGGTGAGTGCGGCGGCTCGGGCGGCGGTCTCCTCGACGAGGCGTCGGGCGAGGCCGGTGCCGTCCATGAGTCGCGCTGTCGGTGTCGGGGACGTAGGGGACACAGTCGCCTCCCAGGCGTGGTGGACCACTTGCCCAGGCGCACGGCATCGACGCTGTCGTCAGGCCGCTCCCCGGTGGTGCCCCACCCAAGCGCCAGTCACGGCCCACTAGGCACAGTAGTGGACACCCCCACCCCCCCACGCAGTGGCGTACACCACTCCCCCCCCACAGCCCCGACCGCCATCGGCCCCGGGTACGGACCCCCGCTTCAGTCCGACTTCGGTCGGGCCCGACGGGCGTAGGCGCGGGCGGCGCGGGCGCGGTCACCGCACCGGGTGGAGCACCACTGGCGGCGACCGTGGGACAGCAGGTAGCGGTTGCAGGGGGTGGAGCCGCAGGCGGTGAGACGTTCGGCGTCGGGCCCGGTGAGGAGGTCGGCCGCGTTGGCCGCCAGGGTCGCCAGCGCACGGTCGAGCACCTCGTTGGTGGGGCACGGCACCGCGCGGTAGGGGCCGTTCTTCTCGTCCCAGTGCAACAGCGCGGCCGTGGGGGCCCGGCTCAACGCGTCGTTGACGGCGGACAGGGCCGCGGGCAGGGCGGGCACCCCGATCACCCGGGCGGAGAACAGGGCCCTGACGTTCTCGCGCAGCGAGCGCAGTTGCGTGGCGCACATCTCCTGCACCCCGGCGTCGACCGGAGCGAGGCCGCGTTCGGCGAGCCACTGGTTGGTGCCCGCCGGGGTGCCGAGGAAGTCGACGAAGTGCCCGCCGGGCAGCGCGACGGCGCTGTTGACGAAGTCGAGGGCGAGATGGCCCTCCGCCCCGGGAGCGGGTGGCAGCACGGGCTCGACGGTCGGGGCCTCACTCATGAACCTCATGGTACAGCTTGCGTTCTTCCGTGAGACATCACTACTGTCCATCACGGAACAGCCGCTACTCATCCGTGAGGTTTCGCCATGGCCCGTACTGGCACGTCCCCCGAGCAGATCCCCGTCCGCGTCTTCGGCGGCCCGACCGCCCTCTTCTCCTACGGCGGACTGCGCTTCCTGACCGATCCGACCTTCGACGCCCCCGGCGACTACCCCATACCGGGCGGCCGGCTCACCAAGACGGCACCCTCCTCCGCCGCACCGGCCGACCTCGGCCCCGTCGACGTGGTCCTGCTCTCCCACGACGAGCACCCCGACAACCTCGACACCTCCGGCCGCGCACTCCTCGCCGACGTCCCGCTCACCCTCACCACCCCCGGCGGCGGGGAGCGCCTGGGCGAGCGGGCCACGGGGCTGGCCGACTGGGAGTCGGTCGAACTCGACCGCCCCGACGGCGGCGGCACGGTCACCGTCACGGGCGTACCCGCCCTCCACGGTCCCGGCGCCCGCGAGGACATCGAACCGCTCACCGGCCAGGTCGTCGGTTTCGTGCTCACCGGGGAGGGCCTGCCCACGCTCTACGTCAGCGGTGACAACGCCTCACTCGAACCGGTCCGTCAGATCGCCGAACGCTTCGGCCCGGTGGACACCGCCGTCCTGTTCGCCGGCGCCCCCCGCTTCCCCATCCTCTTCGGCGGCGCACCGATCGTCCTCGACAGCGCGCGGGCCGCCGAGGCCGCCACCATCCTCGGCGCGCGCCGGGTGGTCCCCGTCCACTACGACAGTTGGGCGCACTTCACCGAGGGCCGCGACGAGTTGGTCGCCGCGTTCACCGAGGCCGGACTGATCGACCGCCTGGACCTGGGCACCCGGGACTGACGGCCCGCGAGCAGCGGGTCACCTCCTGGTGAACCGTGCAGGAAGCGGACGTCGAGCGCCGACGCGGAGTCTCCATCCGCATCGGGTCGATGGGCCCCGGGCGAAAGCACGAACAGTGCCAGACTGGGCACGTCGGTACGGTTGTGAGCGCATCCTTCCCGGAGGTGTCACCACGTGGCATTCGATGCCCAGGAATCCTTCCCCGTCATGCGGCCCGCGGTACGAGAGACGTACGGGCCCGCAGACTTGAGCGGGGAACCGATCTTCGCCGGCGGGTTCATCAACTTCGGGCACTGGCGTGACATCGACGTGGACGCCCCGCTCAGCGAGGCGGATCGCATCCGCAGCCAGCAGGACCTCTATCGCCGAGTCCTGGACGCCGCGGGGCCACTCCAGCAGCTACGGCTCCTCGAAGTGGGCAGCGGGCTCGGAATGGGCTGCGCGCTCGCCCTGTCCGAACGCCGCCTTGCCGAGGTCACCGGCATGGACATCCACCCCGCCCAACTGAAACGGGCCCGAGAGGTGCACGCGGGCCTGCTGAAGGAGGCGCCGGAACGGCTGCGATTCGTCCAGGGCGCGGCGGAGCGCATGCCCTTCGCAGACGCCGAGTTCGATGCGGTCGTCAGCGTGGAGGCCGTGCAACACTTCCCGGACCTGGAGGCCTTCGCGGTTGAGACGGCGCGCGTGCTGCGCCCGGGCGGGCGGGTCGCCGTCGCCAGCTTCTTCGCCGGGGGCGACGCGCCGGGCCGGGGCGAGGACCTCGCGCAGTTGCTGGAGACCTTCGCGAACGGCCTGGACATCGCCCGCCCGGTGACCGCGCTGGCGGACGCGCTCACCGCCCGCGGCCTCTCAGCGGTGCGGGTCGAGTCGATGGGTCCACAGGTCTGGGCGGGCTGGGACGCATGGTTGGCCCGCCACTACGCACCGGACGCCTGGCCCCGGAACTTCCTGAGGGCCTACGAACGACGGCTCCTCGACTACTACCTCGTCACCGCCCGACGCCCCTAGGCCCGCAACGGCCATCGACCGAGTCCCGGAAACGACGAGATCCCGTCCGATCTGAACGATCGGACGGGATCCCGTGACGTTTGCTGTGGGCTGTTCACGAGCGCCGCTGACCAGCGTCGAAGCCGGGGTTTGAAGATCTTTTCCCGCTCGTGGAGTGATCGTTCCCCACCCTGGCCGCAGCTGTGGATGATGATGCCGTGACGGACATCAGGGACGACCATGTGAAGGTCCATTTCCGGCTGGAGGTGGACGAGGCCGGCTGGCCGCCGGCGAGTGTGGAGAGCCTGTGGGCGGTGGATCTCGGCGGCGGGACCGTGCGTGTGGACAACACGCCCTGGTTCGTGCGGGGGGTTGCCAGTGGCGACATCATCCGGGTCGAGGTCGACGAGGACGGGGTGCGCTGGGCTGGTGAGACGGTGCGGGCGTCGGAGAACTGCGCCATCCGTCTGATCGTCCTGAGGGACGGTGGCTCGGCCGTCGCCCGGGGGACCGTGCTGGAGACGTTCCATCGACTGGGCACGACCGGCGAGGGGATCGAGCAGTTTCGGATGGTCGCTCTCGACGTTCCCCCGGCTGCGGACCTGCCTCGGATACGGAAGCTCTTGGAGCACGGAGAGGCCAAGGGGTGGTGGCACTGGGAGGAAGGGTGTGTCACTGCTGCCTGGAAGTCCACTGCCTCGGGATGAACGTTCCCAGTGGTTACTCGCGCCGCTGAGGCGGTGTTGGATTCTCACGGACTTTGGCGTCGAGCTGTTCGCTGCAGTTCCACAGGACGGACATGGCGGCGCCGACGGCCTCGAACTGGATGTCCGGGTCGCTGCTGTGGGGCATGAGGGCGGGAGAGGAGACTGGCATCAACCACCAGACAAGGTTGGTGGTTTGGCTGCCTGGCGTGGCTGGCATTCCCTACGATGTCTGGCATTGTGCGGTCGGTTCGAGGAGGGGCTGTTGGTGTCCGGTGAGACGGCTGCGGTTGAGGGGTTGCGCACAGCCGTGGGCTTCTACTCTGACAAGGCCGCACGTCTGCGTCAGCAGCGGGCCGAGCTGGAGAAGGAACTGGCCGCGGTTGAGTCTGAGTTAGCCAAGGCTGTGGCCAGTCGGGACCACTTGGCGTCCGCGCTGGACGAGATCACGGTCGACACACAGACCGCTGATCCTCGTGCCGACCAGCCTGAGGCTGAGGGCGTGAGCGCGGCGCGGTCGGCCGAGGATGAGCGCTCTGAGACGGGGGCTGCCCCTGATCAGGAGCGAGCCGCGGCTGCGCCGCGGAATCGTCAGTTGGGGCGGCAGGTGTTGCAGGTGCTGGCGACTGCGGGGCGCCCACTGCGGGCGAAGGAGATCACGGAGGCTATCGGGAGGCCCATCTCCGGCAAGGTGGGTGCGGCTGCGATCGAGACGACCCGAAAAACGTGCAAGCGGCATGTCAGGCACGGCCGGGCCGTTGAACCCGAACCGGGGGTTTTCAAGATCGCTGCCGCTCGCAGTGGCAACGCGAAGGGGGCGGCCTAGCGACTCCCCTTTCATGGATGTCCCCTCCTCCCGTTACGGGGAGAAGGGGACGTGTTCCGTTGAGCTTGGACCCTCTTCGGAACCTGTGACGCGGACCCCTTGGTAGTGGCTCACGCACTTCCCCCGAGGCTAGAGGAATTCAGCTCGCCTCGGGGGTGCGTGGCCTATTTCATCGTTCCCGGACGTCCTGAGCCGGGAACGGAGAGGCCGATTTCAATGCAGTTGACACCTTTTACTCCGGGGTGGGTAGAGCGGGACGGCGAGGAAGTCCTCCAAGCGGGCGACGGTGGCGATGTCGGGCCAACAGCGCCCCGCGATCAGATCAGCAATGGCCTGCCGGTTGACTCCCGATCCGTCTGCGACTCGCCGCAGACTCTTGGCCTGGCTCTTCAGGGCCTCGGTGAGGGTCCGGGCGATGGCCTGGATGACATCGGCGGCCGGGTCGTCGATGACGGCATGGGGCCAGGATTCCGGATCACGGGCAAGCTCGCGCGGCGGTCTGCTGCGGGCCAAACCTCCGACCATGTCGATGCACTCCTTTCCGTGAAGATCGGCTTCGATCCCTTCACTGGCTGCTTGTCCAGCCGGTGGGATTGGTCTGTGACGCTCAGTCCCGAGGTTTCCCGCAAGATCCGCGAGTACCGTCCCCGGCTGCCACAGCAGCAGTGGGCCACGGTCGCCGACTTGGTCCGGTCGACCGTGACAGCGGCGGCACCTGCCACCTGCTACGAGGCCAATCACCTGCTGCATGTCGTCGGCCGGCTCGCTGTCTGGGCCGACCAGTCGGGGCTCCCGCACGATCCCGGCACCTGGCTGCGGACGGAGACGATCGACGCGTTCGTACTGTCCGGCTGCACCACGGTGGAGAACTCGACGGTGCTGACCTACCGGACATGGCTGCGGCGGGTGCGGGAGGCGCTGGTGTGGGTACAGCGCGGGGAGGCTCCCCCCGTTCGGCTGTCCTCGCCCCGCGCACCCCAACCGCCTTACGAACACGGGGAGGTGGCCCGTCTGCGGGACTGGGCCGGGCACCTGCCCGGCCGGGCACGGCTGGACGGGCTGGCGCTCATGGTGCTCGGCGCCGGGTGCGGTCTTGCGCCCGGCGAGGTCGTACGCATCCGCGGCCATCACGTCCGCGTCACGTCCACCGGGGTCGCGGTGCTCGACCGGACCCTGCTCGGACGGCTGGTGGCCTGCCACACCGAATGGGAATCCGTGCTCGCCGACCTCGCCGAGGCAGCAGGGTCCGGGTTCCTCTACCGGCCGAGCCGCAAGGTCGCCGCGGCCAAGAACCTTGTCTCCTCGTGGCCCGTTCGGCATCGGCCCCACGCCGGACTGCCGCCGCTGTCGGCCCGCAGGCTGCGGTCGACATGGATCGTCGGACGGCTGGCCGAGGGCATCAGCCCGGTGATCGTCGCGTCCGCGGCCGGGATGGCCTCTCCCGCCGGGCTGGCGCCTTATCACCAATGGGTTCCGCCGTTGCCCGAGAAGGAGGTCGTCCGGCTTCTGCGGGGACGCCGCCGGTGAGGGCGCGGCCCGAAAGCGACCAGCTGGCGGCGCGGGCGCTGCGGCCCCGCGTCCGCCCCGGACGGCTGACCGAGATCCCCGATTCGAAGGTCGGCCAGCTGCTGGCCGTGCTGGACCGGTCCGGCCTGCCCGGCCAGTTGGAGGACATCCTGGCCGGGCGGCCCGGGCCATCCGGAATCCGGCCTCGGACAGTGCTGGCCGGTCTGATGCTCGCCGTCTACTACACCGGCCGGGCGACGATCGCCGACGCCTGGCGGGTCCTGCACTTCGGTCTGCGTCCCACGGCCCGCGCCTGGTTGGGCATCCCCGAACAGGCACCGGCAACGGCCCGCGAAGGCATCGCGGCCAGCCGCCGCCTCTACCGGGGGCTGGACCGGATCACCAGCGCCCTCGACCCGGCACGCTGCGACCGGCGCCGCCGCCTGCCCCAGGCGGACGCCAACGCCCACGCCGCAGCCTGGAAGGACAAGGCCGGCCGCACGGCCGCGGACCGGCTCCAGCGTCTGGCGAACGACCTCGTCCTGACCACCGTGCAACTGGCACAGGAGCGCGGCCACCTGCGGGCCTGGCGCGGTGACGTCGGCGTCGACGCCACGGCTATCCCCGTGATGGCCAAACCGGACAGTGAGCACTCCGATTCCGCCTCGGTCGAGATCACCGCAGGCTGGCACTTCAGCGGCGGATCCGACAAAGGCATCTTCGGCTACAGCGCCACACTCCTGGTCGCCGCCCACACCCGACCTCCCGGGCCAGCGGGCAAGACTCAAGGGCTGGTGGAGTACCCGCAACTGTGTCTTGGGCTGGTACTCGACACCCCCACCGTCCGCACCGGACCCAACGCGATCACCCTGCTGCGGCACCTCACCGAGCTCGGGCTGCCGACCGGCACCTGCGCGGCCGACCGCGCCTACACCGGATGCGCACCCGCCAACTTCCAGATCCCCGCCCGCCGGCTCGGCTACCGCCTCGCCCTGGACTACAAGGCCGAGGACCGCGGAGTCCAGGGAAGCTGGCAGGGAGCCGTACTCGTCGACGGATCCCTCGCCTGCCCCCACATCCCCGCCGCCCTCGCCAACGCGACCCACCGCGCAAACGACAAAGCCGTACGCCTGCGCAGCGACGAACTCAACCAAGCCATCGCGCAACGTGAGCCGTACTTCCTCAAGCTCAAACAGAACGCCGACGCCCGCGGCACGATCCGCCTCCAATGCCCGGCGGCTGGCCCCTCCCCGTCGGTGAACTGCCCACGGCGGGACCGCCTCCGCCCCCACAGCCCGCGCACCCCGGGGCCGCCCCAGGCCGTGATCAAACTGGGCGACACACGTACCCGTGCCAGCCACCCCGCCGCCCGGCCCACCATCCAGCTGCCCGAGAACGAATGGCTCGCCCCCAAGACGAAGGAGGAGCTTCCCTCCGTTTGCGGCGCATCGGCCATCAGCGTCCCCGCCGACGCCGGCGGCGACCTGAAGACCGCCAAGTTCCGTCAGGACAGCCGCTACCTGAGCTCCGTATGGGACCGCACCTACAAACCGATCCGCTCTCACAACGAGGGCATCAACGGGCGCCTGAAAAGCGCCGAGATGGACATCGGCAGCCCGAAACACCGGCGAGCCCCCGGACAGGTCGCCCAGACACTCCTGATCGCCATCATGATCAGCATCGGGAACCTGGACATCTTGGAAAGCTGGCTGTTCAGAAGCACCGGTGAGCACCTCACCGACATCGACGACGAGCCCGGCTACGGCCCGCTCTCGCCAGCATGCGAATCCCAGCCCAGGCACAACGCCGGACGGCACCCACCACCAACCCACTGACCACCACGCTGGACAACCACACAGCGCCACCACCAGCCCCGGCCCCCCGGGGCCCTCAGCCATGCCCGCACAGCAACAAGCCCCGGACCGAACCGCCCCCACGCCCAACATGTCGCCAGCCACCACCCCGAACAGCCATCGAACGAGCCCCGGAAACGACGAAACCCCGCCCGATCTCAACGATCGGACGGGATCTCGTTACCGCTCCAGAGCTAACTCAAGAACGGCCTTGCTGTGGACCTGAGGGGATTCGAACCCCTGACCCCCTCGATGCGAACGAGGTGCGCTACCGGACTGCGCCACAGGCCCTTGCAACGGGTGAAACTCTAGCACCCCCGCAACGGTGCTCGGAAATCCGCTCCCGGACCGGTCTGCGCTGATCAACCGGCCGCCCCGGGCCGATCACCGGGCACGGGACGGGAGCCCGAACACCCCCCGGCCGCACGGGGACACGGAAGCCCCCGGCGAGACGGTCACTCGTTGGCCGCGCGGGGCCGTTCCTTCTCCTCGTACTGGTCGAAGAGCGGTGTGCGCCCCCGCTCACGGGAGCGGCGCGCCGATGCGGCCCGGCGCGCGTCGCACCGTTCGTCGCCGTCCTCGAAGCCGGCACCGTCCGCAGCCCCGTCGCCCCCGGCGTCGACGGAGCCCGCCGCGGTCGGGGACGCGCCCGGGTCCGTGCGGCGCCCCGTCGGTTCGGCGGCGCTGGAGCGGGCGGAGCTCCACGCGTCCGGTGCGCCGAGGTCCACGCCACCCGTGGCGCGCGGGGCGACCGGCGCGGTCACATAGGTGGGCAGCGGCACCGGGACCGGGTCCCAGCTGCCCCCCTGCCCGGGACTCCGATGACGTTCGCGCTGCTGGTCGACCCACTCGGCGTGGTCGGTCTGCTCGACCAGCGCCCGCCGGTCGGCGGCCAGCGCCGACAGCTCGGGGTCGGTCGCCGGCTCCACCGGTTCGCCCTCCGAACGGTCCGCGCGGTCCGACCGGTCGGAGGCGGCGGCGCTCTCCGACTGGGGGCGGCGCGGCTGGCGCTCCCGCAGGCGCTGGGCGGCCAGCTCGGCACTTCGCCGGTCCATGACGTAAGCGAACCGGTGACGTTCCTGTCGGCGCAGATAGGCGATGTACCCACTGAGCAGCACGGCGGGCAGCGCGGGCGCCCAGAGGAAGGCCAGGCCGCCGACGGCGGCGACGACCGCCCCCGCGGTGAAGGCGAGGAAGAGCACCACCGTGGTGCGGCGGCGGCGCGCGAGCACCTTCGTGCGCCGGGCGCGTGCGGTGGCCTCGGCCGTGGCGCGCGGGCGCGCGGGGGCTCCCTCACGCGCCTTGCGCTTCCCGCGCTCCGTGCTCTCGCGGTTCTCGCGGCCGCTGCCGCCGTCGCTCCCGCGTACCTCGGCACGGACCTCGCCGCGGCGCACGGCCCGAGCGGGGCGCGCCTTGTCCTGGCGGACGGCTTCCTGACGCACCGCTTCCTGGCGGGCCGCCTCCAGCCGTGCCGCGTCATCGCGCTCCGCCTCCTGGCGGGCGACCTCGGCTTCCTTGCGGGCGGCCTCCTGGCGGGCCGCCTCCTTGCGCACGGCCTCCTGCCGGGCCGCCTCGTGCCGGGCCGCTTCCTCGCGGGCCGCTTCCGCACGGGCCGCTTCCTGGCGGGCCAGCGCAGCCTCCACCTCCTGGCGCGAGGGCGCCGGAGGCATGGCGAAGGCCCGGACGTCCACCGAGTCGGTGACGCCGTCCGGGGCCGGACCGGGACCGGCGACCGGCTCGTCCTCCTCGGTCGAACGCGCCCGCAGGTCCTTGGCGTAACGGCGCTCCATGCCCGCCCGCCCGGACAGGAGCCGGATGGCGGTACTGAAGCGTTCCGTCGGACGGGCCTCGTTCAGCTCGTCTTGCCTACGGAGCCACATCGGCACCAAGTAGGCGGCCCAGGCCCCGACGATGACTGCGTAGATGAGGCCGCTGCTGCTCACGTCTCACACCGTAGAGGTCTTTGCGCGGGGCCATCCGCCAATTGGGGCGGTGTGTCGCACGATCTAGCTCATATTCCGAACTTTTTTTGCGACTGATGCGATCAGCGGCTCGGTAACAGGGGTCACGATTGCCCCGCTTGGCGCCTTCGGATGACAATTTCGCGACCGATATCGAACATGCATTCAATTCTTCGGGGAGTCCGGCGGCTCGGGCGGGGCGGACGACGAGTGCTCCCCTGACGTCCCGCGCAGCGCACGGGCGCGCTGGTGCCACCGGTACAGCAGCCCTTCCGGCACCTCCTCCGCGGTGAGCGCGAACACCAGGTGGTCCCGCCACGCACCGTCGATGTGGAGGAACCGCGGCCGGAGTCCCTCACCGCGGAACCCGAGCTTCTCCACGACCCGGCGGCTGGGGGCGTTCTCCGGACGGATGCAGACCTCGATGCGGTGCAGTCCCACCGTGCGGAAGCCGTGGTCGACGGCGAGCGCCAGCGCCGTCGGCATGACCCCCCGGCCCGCCACGCCCTCGTCGACCCAGTAGCCGACGTGGCCCGAGCACATCGAGCCCCAGGTGATGCCCGCGACGGTGAGCTGCCCCACCAGCCGCCCCTGGTACTCGATGACGAAGGGCAGCATCCGTCCCGCGTTGGCCTCGGCCCGCAGATGGCGCACCATCTGTCGGTACGTGGGCCGGTGGGTGATCGGCCCGCTCGGGGTGGGCGGCGGGATCGTCGCCTCCCAGGGGCGCAGCCAGTCCCGGTTGCGCCGGTTGACCTCACGCCACGCGCGCTGGTCACGCAGTTTTATGGGGCGGAGGACGACCTCGCCGTCCTCCAGCTGGACGGGCCATGCGGAGCTGTTCAGCGTGGGCTCCCGATCGGTCCGGCGTCCGGCGCGGGCTCCTCGCCCGTCGCACCGGGCTGCCCCGGTGCGTCGCGGGCGGGCGCGCCGTCCTCGGTGGACGGCAGGGGGTGGTCGCCGCCGCGCAACTGGTCGACGGCGTGCGTCAACAGGGGCTCCAGTACGGCGAGTCCGTCGCGCACTCCGCCCGTGGACCCCGGCAGGTTGACGATGAGGGTGCGGTCCGCGACGCCCGCGACGCCCCGGGACAGCGCGGCGGCGGGCACCGTGCGGCGGCCGAACGCGCGGATGGCCTCCGGGATGCCCGGCACCGGGTAGTCGATGACCCGGGCGGTCGCCTCGGGGGTGCGGTCGGTCGGTGAGACGCCCGTACCGCCGGTGGTGAGGATCACGTCGTAGCGGGCGGCCACGCCCTCCCGGAGCGCGGCCTCGACCGGGTCGCCGTCCGGGACCACGCGCGGGTCGTCGACGGTGAACCCGGCCGCTCTGAGCGCCGCCACGATCAGCGGACCGCCGCGGTCGTCGTACACCCCCGCCGCTGCGCGTCCGGACGCCGTCACCACCAGCGCCCGGTAAGGCGCGCGCGTACCGTCCGCGCTGCCGTCACCCCGGTGTGCGCCCGCGTTCACGCCCGGCTCCAGTCACCCGACGCTCCGCCGGTCTTGTCCTCGACGCGGACCTCCGTGATGACGGCGCCCTGGTCGACCGCCTTCACCATGTCCACGACCGTGAGGGCGGCGACCGTGACCGCGGTGAGCGCCTCCATCTCGACGCCCGTGCGGTCGGTGGTCCGCACGGTGGCGGTGATCTCCACGGCGTCGTCGGAGACGGACAGGTCCACCTTCACCCCGGACAGCGCCAGCGGATGGCACAGGGGGATCAGCTCCGGGGTCCGTTTGGCGCCCATGATGCCGGCGATGCGGGCGGTGGCGAGCGCGTCGCCCTTGGGCACGCCCTCCCCGCGCAGCAGGGCGACGACCCGGTCGTTCACCAGGACCCGGCCGCTGGCGCGGGCGGTGCGCGTGGTGACCTCCTTGGCGGAGACGTCGACCATGCGGGCCGCGCCGGCCTCGTCGATGTGCGTGAGGCGGCGCTGTGCGGAGGTACCGGGGGTGTCCCCCCGGGAATGCGCGGTCATGTGCTGTGACGCTCCCGGTCCGGGCCCGCTCACGGTGCGGCGCGCGGAGCCTGTGTGCGGGCTACCGTACCGCGCGCGGGACGCGTGTTCCGGGCCAGGACCCACCCGGGGCGCGGCCGTTACGCAGATCCGGGTGCGGCGGACCGGCCGAGCAGCACGACGTCGACGTCCTCGCCCGGCTCCACCGAGGTCACCTCGCGCGGGACCACGATCAGGGCGTCGGCCTGCGCCAGGGCGGCGACCAGGTGCGATCCGGCCCCGCCGACGGGCGTCACCTCGCCCGTGTCGACGTCATGGCGGCCGCGCAGGTACTGGGTGCGGCCGGCGGGCGAGGTCAGCGTCTTGTCGGCGCGCAGCACCGCGCGGGCGGTGGGCCGGTGCACGTCGGACAGGCCCATCAGGGTGCGGATGGCGGGCCGGACGAACAGTTCGAAGGACACGTACGAGGACACCGGGTTGCCGGGCAGCGCCAGCAGGGGCGTGTGGTCGGGGCCGATGGAACCGAAGCCCTGCGGTTTGCCGGGCTGCATGGCCAGCACCCGGAAGTCGACCCCGCCGCCGGCGACGTCCTCGTCGCGCACCGAGGACAGGGCTTCCTTGACGACGTCGTAGGCGCCGACGCTGACCCCGCCCGAGGTGACGACGAGGTCCGCGCGGATCAGTTGGTCCTCGATGGTGGCGCGCAGCGTCTCGGCGTCGTCGGCGACGGCGCCGACCCGGTAGGCGAGGGCGCCCGCCGCGCGGGCCGCGGCGGTCAGGGCGTAGCTGTTGGAGTCGAAGATCTGCCCTTCGCCCAGCGGTTCGCCGGGGGGCACGAGTTCGCTGCCGGTGGAGAGGACCACCACGCGGGGCCGCGGGCGCACCCGCACGGTGCCGCGTCCGATCGCGGCGAGCAGGGCGATCTGGGGGGCGTCGAGCACCGTGCCGGCGGTCAGCGCCAGATCACCGGCGCGCACGTCGCTGCCCTGCGCGCGGACGTGCGCCCCGGCGGATGCCGTCCGGTGCACGCGCACCTGGCCGGACGCCCCTTCGGGAGCGGCGCTGTGGGCCCGCATGCCGGTGACGGGGCCACCGCCGAGCCCGCCGTCGGTCCACTCCACGGGGACCACGGCCTCGGCGCCGGGGGGCAGCGGGGCGCCGGTCATGATGCGGGCGGCCTGTCCGGGACCCACCGCGAGTCGTCCGCCCCGTCCGGCGGCGACGTCCCCGACGACGGTGAGGACCGCCGGGTACTCCTCGCTGGCGCCCGCGACGTCGGCGGTGCGGACGGCGTACCCGTCCATGGAGCTGTTGTCGAAGGGCGGGAGCGACACCGGCACCACGACGTCGTCGACGAGGACGCAGCCCTGGGCGTCGAGGAGCTGGAGTTCGATGGGCTCCAGGGGGCGGACGGTCCGGAGGACGTCCTCCAGGTGTTCCGCCACCGTCCAGACCCGGTCCTGGTCGGTGGTGCCGGTGTTCGTTCCGCTCAAGTCGCTACATCTCCTCGGTGACGTAACCGCGCAGCCAGGTCCGGAACTCCGGGCCCAGGTCCTCACGTTCGCACGCGAGTCTGACAATGGCACGCAGGTAGTCGCCGCGGTCGCCGGTGTCATAGCGGCGGCCGGTGAAGACGACGCCGTGCACCGGGCCGCCGACCTTCTCGTCCAGCGCGAGCTGCTGGAGGGCGTCGGTGAGCTGGATCTCGCCGCCGCGGCCGGGCTCGGTGCCGCGGAGTATCTCGAAGACGTGCGGGTCCAGTACGTAGCGGCCGATGACGGCGAAGTTGCTGGGCGCCTCCGCGGGGTCGGGCTTCTCGACCAGGCCGGTCACCTTGACGACGTCCGGCTCGGCGGTGGCCTCGACGGCCGCACAGCCGTAGAGGTGCACCTGCTCGGGGGCGACCTCCATGAGCGCGACGACGCTGCCGCCGTGCCGTTCCTGGATGTCGACCATGCGCGCGAGCAGCGGGTCACGGGGGTCGATGAGGTCGTCGCCGAGCAGGACCGCGAAGGGCTCGTCACCGACGTGGGGGGCCGCGCAGAGGACGGCATGGCCGAGGCCCCGGGGGTCGCCCTGGCGGACGTAGTGCATGGTGGCCAGGTCGCTCGACTCCTGGACCTTCGCGAGCCGGGCCCGGTCGCCCTTCTTGGTGAGGGCTTCCTCCAGCTCGTAGTTGCGGTCGAAGTGGTCCTCCAGGGGACGCTTGTTGCGTCCGGTGATCATCAGGACGTCGTCCAACCCGGCGGACACCGCTTCTTCGACCACGTACTGGATGGCCGGTTTGTCCACGACCGGCAGCATCTCCTTGGGAGTGGCCTTGGTGGCGGGCAGGAAGCGGGTGCCGAGGCCGGCGGCGGGGATGACGGCCTTGGTGATCCTGGAGTTCGACTCAGTCATGGAGGTCACCCTAACCGGTGGCATTGTAGGGATTCTGTAGCTCTACATAAGTGATCCGCATATGACAGGACATGGAAAGGCGAGCACGACGATCATGAGCGTGACCGAGGGCGGGGCCGAGCCTGACAAGCGCAGTTTGCGACGACGGATCCTCAGTATGAGGAGCGGGTTGCCTCAACATGACGTCGAGGGGACGTCGCTGGTTCTGGCCGCGCGCGCACGGGACCTCACGGAGCTGTCCCGGGCACGCACGGTGGCCGCCTACGTCTCCGTCGGTGACGAACCGGGCACCCTCCCCCTCCTCGACGACCTCCGCGCGCGGGGGGTGCGCGTCCTGCTGCCGGTGCTCCTGGACGACAACGACCTCGACTGGGGGCGCTACGAGGGCCCGGACTCGCTCGTCGAGGTCCCCCGCACCTCCCGCATGACCCTGCGGGAACCCGGTGGCCCCCGTCTCGGACCCGAGGCGGTCCTGGAGGCCGACGCGGTGCTGCTCCCCGGCCTCGCGGTCGACGACCGCGGCATGCGCCTCGGCCGCGGCGGCGGCTCGTACGACCGGGTCCTCGCCCGGCTGGAGCGCGCCGGAGCCGATCCGTGGCTGGTCGTGCTGCTGTACGACACCGAGGTGGTCGCACGGGTGCCCGTCGAAGCGCACGACCGGCCGGTGCACGCGGTGGTCACCCCCTCGGGGGTCCGCCGCTTCCCGGGCCGCGCCGAAGCCCCGGGCCACCGGCGAGGGTGAGTTTCCGGGAGCACGGTTGACGCCTCGGGAGGCCGCGCGACGGCCGTGCGGAGGTCGTGCGGCGGCGGGGCCTGCGGTTCCGGACCCGCGCGGACGGAGCGGGGGCGGGACGCGCCGGTCCACCCGCCACGCCCGGACGGATGAGAGCGCGTGCCCCCGACCGGTCACGGACTGTTGACTGGGCATGACGAAGACGTTCCGTACCCTGTCCACCGCCGCCGTCCTCGCCGTCGGGGCCCTGCTGCCCGGCGCGCACACGGCCGTGGCGGCCGAGAGCCCGGTCAGTGCCGGCCCCGTCACCTCGGAGGGCGTCGCGGGCGCCGCGCAGACGGGGCTGGAAGTGCTCAGGACCTGCGGGTTGCCCACCGTCGCGGACCCGAGCAGCATCGTCCAGAACTGCACCGACGGCTCCCTCGCCCGCTGATGCCCGTGCCGCCGGTCCCCCTTCCCCGGCGGACGCCAAGTGGCCCTGCACCCGACGGTGCAGGGCCACTTCCCTGTGCTCGGACGGTCACCCGTCCGCCGGCCGTCTCAGGGCCGCAGCGACAACGTGTCCGCGGTGGTCTCCTCCACGGCCTTCTCGGAGAACGCCCAGTCGAGCAGCTCGCCCCTGGCCCACTTGTCCGTCTGATCGGTGTAGTGGGCGTTGTAGGCGTGGCCCGAGGCACCGGTCAGGTTGATCCACTTGGACTTGTCGAGGTCGTCCAGGTTGACCACCATGCGCATCGACGGCACCCAGATCACGTCGTAGCCGCCCGCCGCGTTCCAACCGGTGGCGTTGACCGCGGCCTCGCCGCCGCCGAGGTTCCAGGGACCCCGGTTGAGGGCGAACTTCAGGAAGCCGGGACCCTCGGTGCCCAGCGTCTGGTTCTCCAGCGTGAGCTGGTGCAACCGGCCCCAGCTCCAGCTGTCGATGTCCTTGCCGAGCTCGGCGGTCAGCTCCCAGCGCGCGTCCTCCAGGGCCTGCGCGAACAGCTCGTCCCGGGTGTCGATCTCCTTGTCGGACGGGGTCTTCCACCAACCGTTGTCCTCGTCCTTGACGAGCCCCCGGACGATCTCGAACCAGCGGTCGCCGCCGTCCGGCTGCGCCGAGTCCCCGTCCCGCTCGCCGCACTCCTGCACCCGGACGTCCTCGTCGGCGGGACCGGTGTTCTCGGCGGGCTCCACGTACAGGCACTCGCCCTTGACCCGCAGTTCCTTCGGCAGCTTGTGGCCGAAGGCGAGCTTGAGGACGTTGCGCCACACGGCGTTGAAGTAGGCCGCCGCCGCGGAGTCGGGCGACTGGGTGTAGTTCCAGCCCTCCAGCAGCTTCTGCGCCTCGCGCACGTGCTTGTCGGACACGTCGATCTTCAGCAGCATCGGCGTCAGCAGCTTGGCGATCTCGCTGCTGTTGTCGGTCTGCATCTGCCGCATGTCCTCGGTGGAGATCTTTCCACCGGCCTTGGTCTTCGACTCGATGAGGTCGGTGATGCGCTGGCTGCGCGCGCCGTAGCCCCAGTCGGCGGTCAGCGCGTGGGGGTACGTGTCGGGGTCGACGACCGCCTGGTTCGCGGTGACGATGTACCCCCGCTCCGGGTTGTACTCGTACGGCAGCGCGTCCTGGTCGATGTATCCGGTCCAGCGGTAGTCGGGGTCCCAGCCGGGCGCGGGCAGCGACCCGTCGTGGCCCTCGGCGCGCAGCGGGATCCGGCCGGGGGCCTGGTACCCGATGTTGTTCTCGGTGTCCGCGTAGACGAGGTTCTGCGAGGGCACCTCGAAGTCGGCGGCGCCCTTGCGGAACTCGTTCCAGTTCTTCGCGCGGTTGATGGCGAAGAGCGCGTCCATGGACTTGCCGGGGGTGAGGGCGGTCCAGCGCAGCGAGACGCCGTAGCCGTCACCGCGGTCGGGCGCCGAGCTGTCGACGGCGGCCTTCTTGCCGACCGTGCCGAGCTCGTCGCTGCGGTCGGAGAGCAGGGGGCCGTTCTCGGTCTCCCGGATGGTGATCGGCTTCGACTCGCCCCCGGCGACCCGGATGGTCTCCTTGCGCGTCTTGAAGGGCACCACCTTGCCGTCGTACTGGTAGCCGTCCCCGGTGAACTTCTCCAGGTACAGGTCGGTGACGTCGGCGCCCAGGTTGGTCAGGCCCCAGGAGATGTCCCGGTTGTGGCCGATGACCACGCCCGGCATGCCCGCGATGGTGAACCCGGACACGTCGTACGAGCAGTTCTCGGAGACGTCCCGGCAGTGCAGGCCCATCTGGTACCAGACCGAGGGCAGCTGCGGCGACAGGTGCGGGTCGTTCGCGAGCAGCGGCTTGCCCGTGATGGTGTGCTTGCCGGCGATGACCCACGAGTTGGAGCCGATGCCGTTGCCGTTGGGGCCGAACACCGCGGGGATGCCGTCGAGGACCTCGGACAGGCCCGCGAGCTGGCTCTGGAGGCCGTCGGTGGCGGCCTGCGCACCGCCGGCCGCGCCCGATCCGGTCCCCGACCCGGTCCCCACGCCCTGCTGACCGGTCTGCCCCTGCTGGCCTGTCTGGCCCTGCTGGCCGGTGCCCTTCGGCTCGTACGTCTTGCTCGCGGCGTCGTACGCGCCCTCCTGCACGATCGGCTTGTTCCGGTCGTACGGGTAGCCGGGGTACAGGTCCTTGATCTGCGACGGGCCGAGCCGGCTGGTCATCAGGGAACGGTCGATCTCGTCCTGCATGTTGCCGCGCAGGTCCCAGGCCATGGCCTTCAACCAGGCCACCGAGTCGACGGGCGTCCAGGGCTGCGGCGCGTAGTCGTTGGTGAAGCCGAGGGCGGCGTACTCCACCGAGATGTCCTTGCCGTCCTTGCCGGCGAGGTAGGCGTTGACGCCCTTCGCGTACGCCTGGAGGTACTTCTTGGTCTCGGGCGAGAGCTTGGAGTCGTACTCCTCCTGCGCGACCCGGTGCCATCCGAGGGTGCGCAGGAACTCGTCCGTCTCGATCTGGCTCTTGCCGAACATCTCGGAGAGCCGACCGGACGTCGTGTGACGCCGGACGTCCATCTCCCAGAAGCGGTCCTGCGCCTGTACGTAACCCTGGGCCATGAACAGGTCCTCGTCGGAGGACGCGTAGACCTGGGGGATGCCGTTGCCGTCACGCTTGACGTCGACGGGCCCGGCGAGTCCGGCGAGCTTGATGGAGCCCTTGGTCTGCGGGAAGGAGGCACGCACCGTGCTGACGCTCCAGTAGGCCCCGTAGCCCACCCCGGCCACGATGGCCAGCACCAGCACGATGACGAACAAACGGCCTTTCCGGCCCTTCTTCCTGACGGACCTGTCGGCCTGCTGGCCGGAGGAGGCGGTGGTGTTGGCGGGCATCGCTGTCCTTGCTGTCCTTCGCGAGCGGCAGGGGGTCAATCGGGCGGCGCGGTCTCGGCAGCCGTACACGGAAACACTGGAGCAACCATAGGCGCAGGGCGTGACCACACCGGACGCGGAGTCAGGAACCCCGACCATACGAACATACGAGGGCGTCAAGGAAGCGTTAACGATTAGGTAAGGTAACGAAGTACCGAGACTGTGCGCAGAAAGGATTCGGCCACTGACCGTTCACCACCTCAACCAGCTCCTGCTCGTCTGCTCACTGGTCCTGCTGATCGCGGTGGCTGCGGTCCGGATCTCCTCACGCAGCGGGCTGCCGAGCCTGCTCGTCTACCTGGGCATCGGCGTCGCCATCGGCCAGGACGGCATCGGCAACGTCAGCTTCAACAACGCCGAGTTGACCCAGGTCATCGGGTACGCGGCCCTGGTCGTGATCCTCGCCGAAGGCGGCCTGGGCACGAAGTGGAAGGAGATCAAACCCGCCTTGCCAGCCGCGGCGGTGCTCTCCACGGTCGGTGTGGCCGTGAGCGTCGGCATCACCGCCACGGCAGCGCACTACCTGGTCGGACTGGAGTGGCGACAGGCACTGATCATCGGCGCGGTGGTGTCCTCCACCGACGCGGCGGCCGTGTTCTCCGTGCTCCGCAAGGTGCCCCTGCCCTCCCGGGTGAACGGTGTCCTCGAAGCCGAGTCCGGCTTCAACGACGCCCCCGTGGTGATCCTCGTCGTCGCCTTCTCGACCGCCGGCCCCATCGAGAGCTGGTACGTCCTCCTCGGCAAGATCACCCTGGAACTCGCCATCGGCGCGGCCATCGGCATCGCCGTCGGCGTCCTCGGCGCCTACGCCCTGCGGCACGTGGCACTGCCCGCGTCCGGCCTCTACCCCATCGCCGTCATGGCCATCGCCGTCACCGCCTACGCGGCGGGCGCCCTCGCCCACGGCAGCGGCTTCCTCGCCGTCTACCTCGCGGCCATGGTCCTCGGCAACGCCAAACTGCCGCACGCACCCGCGACCCGGGGCTTCGCGGAGGGGCTCGGCTGGATCGCGCAGATCGGCATGTTCGTCCTGCTCGGCCTGCTGGTCACCCCGCACGACCTCGCCGACGACATCCTGCCCGCCATCGTCATCGGACTCGTCCTGACGGCCGTGGCCCGCCCGCTGGAGGTGGTCCTCAGCCTGCTGCCGTTCCGCATGCCCTGGCAGGAGAAGGCCCTGATGTCCTGGGCCGGCCTGCGCGGCGCCGTCCCCATCATCCTGGCCACCATCCCCATGGTGAACGGAGTGGAGGACAGCCGCCGGATCTTCAACATCGTGTTCGTGCTGGTGGTCGTCTACACCCTCATCCAAGGGCCCACCCTGCCCTGGCTGGCGCGAAAACTCCGGCTGGGCGAGGACTCCGAAGCCGCCGACCTCGGCATCGAATCCGCGCCCCTGGAACAGCTCCGGGGCCATCTGCTGTCCCTGAGGATTCTCAAGGGGTCGCGCATGCACGGGGTCGAGGTGGACGAGCTGCGGCTGCCCGCGGGGTCCGCCGTGACCCTCGTCGTCCGGGACGGCAAGTCCTTCGTGCCGCTGCCGTCGACGGTGCTGCGGCGCGGCGACGACCTCCTCGTCGTCGCGACCGATCCGGTTCGGGACTCGGCGGAGGCTCGGTTGCGGGCGGTGGGCCGGGGCGGCAAGTTGGCCAGCTGGCTGGGGACGGGACGCTGACGCGGCGCCCTCGGTTGGGGGCGCTCGCGACTTGGGGGCGCTCGCGGCTTGGGGGTGCCCTCGGCTCGGGGGGCCGCGGCTTGGTGCCCTCGGCTCGGGGGCGAGCGGCTCGGGGGTGCCCGCGCTCGGCCAGCGGTCAGCGCTCGGGGCCGTCGGGGCACTCGGGGTGAGTGGGGCGAGTGGGCGTTTGCGGGGGCCTCTGCCGCCACGGGAGTGTGCCGCCACGAGGTTCCGCTCGGGACCGGGGTCGGCCGGGTGCACCGCCGGGTGCCCGCCCCGGGCTCGGGGCGGGCCGTGGAGCGGTGGCCAGTGGCCGGCCGTGCCCGACGGGGCGGGGCCGGGTTCGTCACGGCGGGGCACGGTGGGCGCGGGTGCCTCATCTATCGCGCGCGGGGGCCCTACTGCGCGCTGGGCGTACCGGCGTACCGGCGTACCAGTGGTCCCGTGGAGGCGTACCGGCGCGCGACCGTGCGCTCAGCCCGGCAGGAACGCGCCGGCGCGCCTCCACCGGGCCGGCGCGCCCGGGTGATACGTGCCTCATCCGCGTTCGCCTGCCCGTCTCCGCTTCCCGCTGTACGATGCTCGAACACTTCTGATCGAACCAACTCTGCCTGATGCAGAGCTGGCGCGACCGTATGGCGGCCGGCCGTCGCGATGCCCCTTCGCTGTGGGCGGCCCGGTATCTACCGCAGTTCAGCGCAAGAGGACAGCTCTCGACAGCCCCGCGCGGCGGCACTGTCACCAGGCGGCAGAAAGGCACGGGCCGTGGCACCCACGGTCACCTCGAAGCCCGCCCGCCCCGGCTACGGGCAGCTTCTGCGCACACCCGGCGCCTGGACGTTCCTGCTTCCCGGGTTCGCCGCTCGTCTTCCGTTCGCCATGCTGATCATCTCGATCGTGCTGCTGGTCGAGCACACGACGGACTCCTACGGCATCGCGGGCGCGGTGTCCGCGGTCACCGGCGTCTCCATGGCGGTGTTCGGGCCACTGGCCGGCAAGTACGCCGACCGCTTCGGACAGCGCGCGGTCCTGGTCCCCGGCGTGCTGCTGCACACGGCCTCCGTCGTCGGCCTGACGGCCCTCGCCCTCGCCGACGCCCCGCTGTGGGCCCTGTTCGTGGCGGCCGTGCCGACCGGTGCCTCGGTACCGCAGGTGGGCCCCATGGTGCGCGCCCGCTGGGGCGTGACCCTGAACGGTTCACCGCTCGTGACGACCGCGGCGGCCTTCGAGTCCGTCACCGACGAGCTGACCTTCGTCCTGGGTCCGCTGTTCGCGACCGCGCTGTGCACCTCGGTGCACCCGGCCGCGGGACTGCTCACCGAGGCGGGCCTCACCCTGGTCGGCGGTCTGCTCTTCGCCGCACAGAAGGCCACGGAGCCCGTACCGGCGCGACGGCGCGGCGGCGCGGACGCAGGTGCGCACGCGCTGGCAGACACCGGTGCGGACACGGGTAGAGGCACGGGCACGGCTGCGGGCGTCCGGGGCGCGAACGGTGCCCCCGCGCGCGTGGAACACTCATCCGCCCTGCGGGTGCCCGGCGTACGCGTACTGATCGTCGCCTTCCTGGGCATCGGCACCGTCTTCGGCGGCCTCCAGGTCTCCCTCGCCGCCTACACGCAGTCGATCGGTGAGCCCGGCCTCAACGGTGTGCTGTACGGCGTGTTCGCCGCGGGCAACATGCTCGCCGGGCTGCTCTGCGGGGCACTCGCCTGGAAGTCGGCGCCCCACAACCGACTGGTCCTCGGGTACCTCGCACTGGTCGTCACCACCTCGGGGCTGTGGGCCGCCCAGTCGCCCGTGCTGCTCGCGGGCCTCGGGCTCCTCGTCGGCATGAGCATCGCCCCGGGGCTGGTCACCGGGTACACGCTCGTCGAACGCCTCGTCCCGCCGACCGCCCGCACCGAGGCGTTCACGCTGCTGACCGCGGCCGTCGCGCTCGGTCAGGCCGCCGCGGTCACGACCGCCGGCCAGCTGGAGGACCGGGCCTGGGACGGTGCCGGATTCCTGGTACCGCTGGGGGGCACCGCTCTCGCCCTGGTGGTCCTGGTGAGCCTTCGTTCCCGGCTCGCGGCACCGGCCGTCGAACGGACCGTGGCACGTGGCGTGGGTCACCGCACACCGGTGCCGGTGGACTGATTCAACGGAATACGTCACTATGGACCGTCGTTAGCACTCATTGAGTGAGAGTGCCAGGAGGATGCAAGTGCCGACGTACCAGTACCAGTGCACCGAGTGCGGTGAGGGCCTCGAAGCGGTGCAGAAGTTCACCGACGACGCCCTGACCGAGTGCCCCAACTGCGGTGGCCGCCTCAAGAAGGTGTTCTCCGCCGTCGGCATCGTCTTCAAGGGATCCGGCTTCTACCGCAACGACAGCCGCGGTTCGTCGTCGAGCAGCTCGCCCGCCGCCGCGTCGAAGTCGTCCGGGTCCGGTTCCTCCGGTTCCGGCGAGTCGTCGACGTCCTCGTCGAGCACTTCGTCAAGCACCTCGACGTCCACTTCGTCGAGCAGCTCGTCGAGCACGAGCAGCTCGTCCGCGGCCTGAGCGCCTCACCCGCTCACGTCTGAACGCCCCGTCGGCCCCGTAGGGGGCCGCACACGCTGAGGGACCCCGACCGTCCGAGGACGCGGGGTCCCTCCGTGCTGTCCCCCACGGCTACTGTGCGGACCATGGCAGACAAGGCGAACGTGACACGAGCGGCCCGTGGGAACACGCCGGAGGCCCCCGCGCCGACGGCGGCCGGCACCTCGGCCGAGCCCTCCCCGGTGGACAGCGCAACGCCCGACACCTTTGCGGCGCACCGAGCAGAGATCGGCGTGATCGGCGGGTCCGGCTTCTACTCCTTCCTCGACAACGTGACCGAAGTGCACGTCGACACCCCCTACGGGGCTCCGAGCGACGCACTCTTCATCGGCGAGATCGCCGGCCGCCGGGTCGCGTTCCTGCCCCGGCACGGCCGCGGCCACCACCTGCCGCCGCACCGCATCAACTACCGCGCCAACCTCTGGGCCCTGCGGTCCGTGGGGGTGCGGCAGGTGCTCGGCCCCTGTGCGGTGGGAGGGCTGCGGACCGAGTACGGCCCGGGAACCCTGCTCGTCCCCGACCAGTTGGTCGACCGGACGAAGTCCCGTGCGCAGACCTACTTCGACGGCGTTCCGCGCCCCGACGGAACCGTTCCGAACGTCGTCCACGTGTCGTTCGCCGACCCCTACTGCTCCACGGGCCGTCGCATCGCGGTGAAGGCCGCCCGCAGCCTCGACTGGGAACCGGTGGACGGCGGCACGCTGGTGGTGATCGAAGGCCCCCGGTTCTCCACCAGGGCGGAATCCCTGTGGCACGCCGCCCAGGGCTGGTCCGTGGTCGGGATGACCGGGCACCCCGAGGCGGTGCTCGCCCGTGAACTCGCGCTCTGTTACACCTCGATGACCCTGGTGACCGACCTGGACGCCGGTGCGGAGACCGGGGACGGCGTCTCGCACGAGGAGGTCCTCAAGGTCTTCGCCACGAACGTCGACCGGCTCCGGACGGTCCTGTTCGACACGGTGGCCGGGCTCCCCGCGGACGCCGAGCGGGACTGCCTGTGCACGGGCGCCCTGGCCGGAACCGACACGGGCGTGGAACTGCCGTAGGACCCGGACCGGCCCCGTCGCCGCCGGCGGTGCGGCAGCGGCGGGGCCGCGGGCAGCCCCGGACCGCAGGTAGTTCCGGTCCGCAGGTGGCTCTGGACCGCAGGTAGTTCCGGTCCGCACGTGGCTCTGGACCGCAGGTGGCTCCGGGCCTCGGGGCGGCTCCGGGGACGGTAGTGACACGGGGTCCGGGAGCAGAGTCCGCTGCGCCCGGAGGCTCTACAGCAACCCCTGCTTCGCGGAACTACCCGTTCGGGTGAGGCAGTTATCCACAACGGCCGGGGCGCCCACACCCGCCAGCAAGGATTCGTCCCGTCCCTCAAGGTGGACGGCAACGTGTCCTTCCCTCCCCGGTGGTGAACCGTGCCGCATCCCCACTCGCCCCCTGCCTCCCGGCCCCCCGCGGCCCAGTCCTCCCGGTACCTGTGGCCGCCCTCCGAAGGGCGCCGCACCACGGAGGAACCCACCGCCCCGCCGGTCCGCAGCGAGGTCCCGCCGACGAGCGCGGTGCCCCCCTTCCCTCCGGTGCGGGTTCGCGGCGGACTCCCGCCGTTGCGCAGGATCACCCGTCACGGGCGGCGGGCCGCAGCGGTGTGCCTAGTGGCAACCGCGGTCGCGCTGCTGTCCCTCGAACCACGGCTGCCTCCGCCCGGAACGGACGGGAAGGCCGGCCCTGCCGCCCCGCGGGAACACGAGCCGGCATCGGAGCGACCCGCCGTGGCGGACTGGGTACGCGCACCCGTACGCATCGCCGACCCGGCGGTCGCACGGCTCCTGAAGCGCGGCGACCGCATCGACGTCATCGCGACGGACGGTACCCCGTCGGGCCGGTCCGGCAGGGTCGTGGCGGCCGGGGTGCGCGTGGTCGAACTGCCCCCGACCGCCGACGGGGCGGCGGAGGGCGGGGCCTTGGTGGTCCTCGCGACGACCCGCGGCGCCGCTACCCGACTCGCGGGCGCCAGCGGGTCCCGACTGGCGGTGGTCCTGCGATGAACACCCACCGGTGGCCCCGTAATGCCCTCCGAGCGATCGCCACCATCCGTTCACTCTCACGTCACTCCATCGCGTCAACGGATTGGACAGGGTGGCGGAGCCCTGACGTAGGTTGCGGAGTTGTTTGTTCCGCAAGCTGTACGTGCGAAGAGGGGCCTCCTAGTGAGCGAGAAGAAGAAGCCGAACATCTGGGAAGGCTTCAAGGCGTTCCTCATGCGGGGGAACGTGATCGACCTGGCGGTGGCCGTGGTCATCGGCGCCGCGTTCACGAACGTCGTGAACTCCGTGGTGAAGGGCGTGATCAACCCTCTCGTCGGCGCGTTCGGCACCAAGAACCTGGACGCGTACAGCTCCTGCTTGAAGGGGCCCTGCAGCTACGACGCGAAGACCGGAACGGCCACGAGCGGCATCCCGATCATGTGGGGATCGGTTCTCAGCGCGGCGCTCACCTTCGTGATCACCGCGGCGGTCGTGTACTTCCTGATGGTGCTGCCGATGTCGAAGTACCTGGCGCGTCAGGCGGACCGCAGGGCCGCCAAGGAAGGCGCACAGGAAGTCATCGAGGTGTCCGAGCTGGAGGTGCTCAAGGAGATCCGCGACGCCCTGGTGGCACAGCGCGGTCCGGGAACAGGCACGGGCACGGGTACCGGTCCGGGAACAGGCACCGGTCCGGCTACGGGTCCGGGGACCGACCGGCTGTAACGGCTCAGCGGGGACGAGCCCCGCGCGACCTGGTGGACGCCCTCGTCGGCCGGTGCGCGCGGGGCTCGCGTGCGCTCAGCCGCCGCCGGCTCCTGGACGCCGTGCACCGATCCCCGGGGTCACCGGGGAGGCGTTCCTCCGGCCCGGGCAGCTCCGGCCACGGTGACGGACGCCCGGCACCCCGGTTGTGGCGCTGGATTCAGAGGTGGTGGGGCGGCTTCTCATCGAGGAACCGTGCCAGGTCGGAGGCGGCGTCGCCGCTGGACGCCGGGGCGTCGCCCCAGCCCCGGTCCGAGTCGTCCGGCGCCGGCTGCGACAGCGGGTCGTCGAAGATCAGCGCAGGTCGGGGGTCTCGTGGCTCGGACGCGGGACGGGTACTCATGCCTCCAGCGTACGCAGGGTGCAACCCCGACCCGTGCCACACGGACCGGCCCGCTCCCCGCCCGCGGGAGGATCGTGCGCGCCAGCGGGCCGAGGGCAGGACCCCACAGGACCTCGCGGACGGACCCTTCGCGGTGCGCGTTAGGCGGTATCTCGGCCGACACAGGGCGTCCGCGCCCCCGGGTCACCGCCCCGTTCTGCTGAGCTGCTGGCATGACCTCCTCCAGCTCCCCGTCGGCGGCCGGGCCCGGGGCGCCACTGCGCCCCTTGGTCGCCCGCGGACGGGACGAAGCGCACCGTGTGGCGTCTCCCCTGGAACTCTTCTTCGACCTGTGCTTCGTGGTGGCCGTCGCGCAGGCGGGCGGCTCGCTGGTGCACTCCGTGGTCGAGGGCCACGCCGGGGAGGGGGTGCTGAACTACGCGATGGTCTTCTTCGCGATCTTCTGGGCGTGGGTCAACTTCAGCTGGTTCGCGTCGGCCTACGACAACGACGACGCGTTGTTCAGAGTGGTCACGCTGGTGCAGATGGCCGGTGTCCTGGTGCTGGCTGCCGGGGTGTCGGAGGCGTTCGCGCATCACTTCTTCGTGGTCTGGCTCGGCTATCTGATCATGCGCCTCGCGATGGTGACCCAGTGGCTGAGGGCAGCACGCGGATGCACCGGGGCCGAACGCAGCACGGCCATGCGGTACGCGATCGGCATCGCGCTGTGCCAGGTGGGGTGGCTGTTCTTGCTCCTCCTCCCGGAGGACGCCCTCCCGTGGACGTTCCTGGCGATGGCGATCGCGGAGCTGTCCGTACCGGCAGTGGCGGAGCGGAAGCACTCGACGGCGTGGCACCCCCACCACATCGCGGAACGGTACGGACTGTTCACGATCATCGTGCTGGGCGAGTCGATCGCGGCGGCCACCGTCGCCGTGAAGTCGGCCGTCGACGAGCACGACGAGTTGGGCCGATTGATCCCCGTCTCGATCGGCAGTCTGCTGATCGTGTTCGCCGCGTGGTGGATCTACTTTGCGGTGCCGAACCGCAGCCGCACGATCAGCAACCGCCAGGCGTTCCTGTGGGGGTACGGCCACTACCTCGTGCTGGGCTCGGCGGCGGCGATCGGCGCGGGCACCGAGATCTTCGTGGAACACACCGTGGGACAGGCCCACGTCTCCCAGCTGGCGGCGAGCGCCTCGGTGACCATCCCCACGGCGGTGTACCTGCTGACCGTGTGGTGGCTGCTGGCCCGGCGTTCCAAGCACGGGATCGCGGGGCAGTCGGTCCTGCCGGCGACGACCCTGGCGGTCCTCGCCTGCACGTTCGCCGGCCAGTGGTCCGTGCTGGCAGCCGGGCTGGTGCTGACGGTCACGATCACGGTCGGCATGGCCCTGTCGTCCCGGACGGCCCGTCGGACGTCAGGACGAACAACGGGCTGACCCCCACGGCACGGCCCGCGCCACGGAAACGACCGCGTGCGGCCCCCGGGACACCCGACGCAGCGAACGACGCACCCCGCGGGAGTCACGGCCCGACGGAAGTCGACGGGCAGACGGGAGCCGACGGGCGGACGGCGCGGCGCACGGGCTCCGGGAGCGGCCCGCGCCCGGAAGGTTCCCGCAGCCGCGCGCCCGCCCGCCCACGCAACCGCGTACAGGTCCCGCGCAGCGTGCCGCGGAACCACGCCCCGGGACCCGCCGCCGGCGAACGGACGGAAGGGGCGGCGCCCGAAGCACCTACGGACTCCACCGTGTACTGCGGCGAGCCGTCGATGGTCTCGCTGCTGGTCCAGGTGTGGACGGCGCTGTTCAAGGCAGCCGGCCGGCACGTGCTCCGCGATCTGCACATGCTCCGCGATCTACTCGGTCTGCGCGGACACCGGCTCACGACCCGGTGGTCACCTCGACGTACATGGCTACGCCACGTGGTACCCAGGGTCCATGACGGAGCAGACTGCGCACAGCGCCCAGGAGCCGAGTGACCTGCCCGCTCTGGTCGACGCGCTCACCGATGTGGCCGGACTGCGGGTCGGCCATGCGACCTTGGTTGGGGACGGCTATCTGACGGGCACCACGGTCGTACTCGCGCCGGAAGGCGGGGTCACGGCCGCCGTCGACGTGCGCGGAGGCGGACCCGGCACCAAGGAGACGGATGCGCTCGACCCTCGCAACGTGGTGCAGCGCATCGATGCGGTGGTGCTGACCGGAGGCAGCGCGTACGGACTGGACGCGGCGACCGGCGTGATGGGCTGGTTGGAGGACCGGGGCCGAGGCGTGAGAGTCGGCTCGGCCCCCTCACACGTCGTGCCGGTCGTTCCCGCGGCATGCGTCTTCGACCTGGGACGCGGTGGTGACTTCCGGGCGCGGCCGGATGCGTCGACCGGTAGGGCGGCGGTGGAGGCAGCGGCTGCCAGCGGTCTCCGTGCGCCGGTTCCCGTGGGTGGGGTGGGCGCCGGCACCGGCAGTGTCGTGGGTCGACTCAAGGGCGGGGTGGGCACGGCCAGCACCCGCTTGGCCTCGGGGGTGGTCGTGGCCGCGCTGGTGGTGGCGAACGCAGCCGGGTCCGCATGGGACGCACGGACGGGTGTGCTGTACGGGGAGTACTTCGAGGGCAAGGTGACCTATCCCGATCGGGTGCTACTCGATCGGGCCGAACGGCTGCTCGAAAACGCCGCCCGGAGGAACGCGGAGTCCGCGGGGCACGCGGCGTCGACGCGGCTGGCCGCGCCGCCCCTGAACACCACGCTGGCCGTCGTGGCGACGGACGCCGACCTGACGAGGGCCCAGGCCCAGAAGCTCGCCGGTACGGCACATGACGGGATCGCTCGGGCCGTCCGTCCAGTGCACCTACTCAACGACGGTGACACCGTGTTCGCCCTCGCGTCGGGTCAGCACGCACTCTCACCGGACGACGACCCCTTGGCACTGAACGACGTGCTCGCCGCCGGGGCTGACATGGTGACGCGCGCGATCGTCCGCGCCGTACGGGCAGCCGAGTCGACGACCAGCACGGGAGGCGTCTTTCCCTCCTACACGGAGTTGACGGAGTTGCGCGACGGCTGATCTCAGCGGTCACGTGCCGGACCGTCACGAGCCAGAACCAGAAGGAACGATTCGGCGCTGAGCCAACCCCCCTCTCGAACTGGGAGCAGATCGCCCAGCCCATGTGAACTGTGAGCAACTGAAGCAGCTCGCGACATCAACCACGCATGGCGACGCGTTTCGCGAATCCCCCTCGGCCGGGAATCGCCGCTGCTACTCACAGGCCGTCGACTTCGGGGAGCCGCCTGCGGCGGCGGGGTGCGACGGGCCGTGCAGCACAGGCCGTGGGGGTACTGGCACTGACCACGTGCGGCAACGACGCCCAGGCCGACGAGGACAGCAAGGGCGACAACCAGGTCAGCAGCACCACCGAGGCACCGCCTGCCCGCATAGCCATCCCCGCCAAGGACGGGTCCACCGGCGCGTCCGCCAACGGAACCAGGGTGAACTGCTTCATCGGTTCGTACGCGCCGGACGGGGGCAAGACGGTCGGCGCGGGAACGCAGATCCCGTTCACGTTCAACGAGGACCCCGTCAACCGCTGCGACATCCGGATGTACCGCATGCCATGCGTCTTTCGCAGGCAGGAACGTTCATTCACGGCAACTATTGGTACCCGCGCGGGAACCCGCCGTTCGGGAGGGCAGGGACCGGCCACGGGGACGTGGATCTGCGAGATGCGCAGGGGGCGAGCAGCGACACCCCGGGTAGGCGCTTCTACGACAGTTCCACGGCGGGGACGGCGTGGTGGTGTAGAACTCTTCCGGTACGACGATCGCACCTGCCAACAGCCTCAACGGGTGGAACATGCCCTGGAACGCTTGGCTGGCCGGCAGTGCCGTATAGCCTGGGTCCGACCTTCGTCCTTCGTTCCTCCCGTCGAGTCACCCCGGGATCTACCTGCCGTCGGACAGGGGCGGCTTCAAGTCATCCGCAGCCGCCGTCAACCTCCCGCTGGCCTCGTCGTACCTCGAGACGTCTCGTCGGTCGTCGCTCCCGTCGGCCAGTTGTCGTCGGAAGCGGATGTCTCGTACCCGTCGCTCCATCAGGTGTGTTGGTGCATACGGGTATTGGCGATCGCACCTCGTGGGAATGAGTGATCCTTGGATACGGGATTGTCATGTGAAGGTCGGGGTGTTGCGCGTCGCGCGGGAACTTCCTGCGCGGCTCGGACGTTTTCCCGGTTCCTGGACATGACGTCCCATGGAGGGGCTACGGTATGCACCCACGAAGTGACTAGCAGCTAACACGGGGAGGTGCCTTGAGCGGTCCGCATGCGTCGGCGCACGAGCCACCCGAGTCGTCCGAGTCTCCTGAGGAGCACCTCGCTCGACTCCTCGGGCGTGCCCTCAACTCCTTCGAGCTGCCGGACGAGACCATAAGCCGCCTCGACTGCGCGCTCGCGCACGACAGTTCGCTGCACTCCGCGCACCACAGCAGGGGGCTGCACCGCGAGACGTACCGTCACACGTGGCTGCTCGCTGACGGCAGTGCGCTCACCTTGTGGGAGCTGGTGCACAACACGGGTCCCGGCGGGCGCGGGCAGTTGCTGCACGAGCTGTACACGGAAGAAGAAGACGTACGGACCGCCACGACCCGGTTGCCCCTCCCGGCGGAGACCCCGGACTTCGAGTTGCCCGTTGTAATTCATTTGGCGCCCGCGCCCCGGCCTCGCCACGATTACGCGCCGGATGACTCCGCGGACCACGCACGCCGTTTACTGCGTCGAGCCGAGAACACGGACGGGCCTGGCGCGGACATGGCCCTGCTCCTGCAGAACGCCTGCGCGCATCAGATCACGCAGGCGTTCGGACGACCGTTGCCCAGCGTCGAGGGGGTGACTGCGTTCTCGTTCTCGCTGTACGAGCATGCGTTCCTCCTGAGTGACGGGCGCGAGGTCAGCCTCTGGGAGGTCGAGCACACGGCGACGCCCGACGGCCGTCACATGTGCGAGGTCTACGAGAGCGAGGACGCTGCCCGGGAGGCGGTGGAGCGCCGCGCTTCCCGGGCTCCCGGAGCCTAGAGCCGCGCAGGCTCCTCCCCAACCCGTCCAGCAGCGCGGCTCGGTAGTCGGGCGGGTGCTTCCGTCTGCCCGTTCCCTGCGCTGGCCCGCTCTCACCACGCTTCGTGCCTCGACGTCTTCGACGTTCCCGTGATCCGGAACCCGCCGGTAACCCGCCGGTGCAGGACGGTCCGCCGTAGGCCTGCGGTGATGCTTTCGCGGGGGCGGCGGTTCAGGGCCGGGGCGGGGGATCGTCGTGGCCCCACTGCTGAACCAGTGCGTCGAACGCGGCGCGCTCAGCCGGTGTGAGGGTGACGGAGTCGGTGATCGGCGTGTGTTGGCGCGGCAGGGCGCGTAGCGTTGCCCGACCGGTCCTGACTGCACGGTGGTGGTGGGTGCGGGGGCGGCGCGCGCGGTGCGCGAACGGGCTGGTCACGTTCGGCTGGGCGGGTGCCACGGGTACGTCGACCGCATCGCCGGTGACGTCGGGTCGCGACGGGAAGGTGCCCGCCTGGAGCGTGTCAGGCCGTGGAGCGGACGGGCCCGGGCGGGGTTCCCTGCGCAGGAGCCGTATCAGAATCACCGTCCACAGGACGGCGGCCAGCACGAGGGCGGCGGCGCCCAGTTGCTGGAGGGTCGACATGTGCTCAGGCATGTCGACAGTAGACCTCAGGCGATGGGGTCTACAACAGGGGTCTAAGGGGATTAAGCGGCGCATGGCGCCCCATGTCCGGTTCATGTGATGGCCTGTGACGGTCTACCACCTCTGAGGGCGGGTCCACCTTCGAGCGGACCGGTGGGGTCGACGGGCAGGGTGCGGGTGAACAGATCACCTGACGAACACGCTCGGGAGCCGGCACAGGAATGACCCTGCATGCCGGAAATCCGGAAGTCGCTGGAGGAGCGGGCACCGTCCCGTCGGAGTTATCCACAGGCTCAGCGGGACGCGAGGGACCCGGCTACCGTTTACGGCAGAAGGTCGCGGCCCCGCCACGCGGGCCCTCCGCGGAGCCTTCGCGCAGCACGTTCACGGGGGAGATCACCATGAGGAACAGGACCACCGTTCTCGACACCAACCGAATGTTCGGATGGCAGCTCGCCGTTCGCTCAGGGCTACGTGCCCTGCGGGGGCTGATCACCGGGCGCCGGCCGATCGCCGCACGAGGTGGCGCCACACCTGGCGGATGCGGCGAGACCGCCAGGTGGACACGGAGTCCGCGTCCACCTGGCGGCCCTTTCGGGCGGAGCCCCCGCACAGGCCCGCTCGAACGATCAGTGCGTGAGGACCTTGCGGCGCTGCGCGTCCTCCTGGACGGTTCCGGCCGAGCCGCCCGGTGCCGTTGCCGGTGCCCCGGCGGCCGGGTCGACGGGCCCTTCGTCCGCTGCGGTCCCCGCCTCCAGCCCGGTGCCGGGCTTGCGCGGCAGCAGGAACATCAGCCCGAAGATGACCAGCAGCACGACAACGACGTAGCCCAGCGCGTTCTCGAAGCCGTTCGCGAACTCCTCGCCCAGCGCCGTCCGCGGCACGCGCTCGTCGATGACGCCGAAGAACACGACGGAGACCAGGCCCAGGCCGAGGGCGTTGCCCATCTGCTGAACGGTGTTGATCAGCCCCGACGCCGATCCGGCGTGCTGACGCGGCACTTCGGAGAGGATCGCGTCCGTCAGCGGCGCGACGATCAGTCCCATGCCGATGCCCATGAAGACGAGCGGCAGCGCCATCTGCCAGGCGGTGACGTCCGCGCCGAAGTGGTCGGCCTCCCAGATGTAGAGCAGCACGCCCGCCGCCATGGTCAGGGCACCGGCCTGAAGCACCTTCCGTCCGAACCGCGGGACGAGCAGCTGGACCGAGACGCCCGCGGCGACGGAGACCGCGATGGAGAACGGGACTCCGGTGAGTCCGGCGCGCAGGGGGCTCCACCCCAGGCCGATCTGCATGTAGAGGGTCCAGACCAGGAAGAAGATGCCGAGGCCGATCCCGAAGACGGTCTGCACGGCGATTCCCGCGGCGAAGCTCTTCACCCGGAACAGCGACAGTTCGACCAGCGGCGAGCCGTCCTGGCGCGCCTTGCGCCGCTCGTACGCGACGAGTGCCGCGAAGACGGCGAACGCCCCCACCATCGACGCGTACCCCCACATCGGCCAGCCGAGTTCTCTTCCGTGCGTGAGCGGGTAGAGCAGCATCAGCAGGCCGCCGGTGACCAGGGCGACGCCGACGAGGTCGAGCTTGAGGGCCTGGGGTGCCTTCGATTCGGTGATGAACTTGCGGCCGAGTACCAGTCCGAGGACGCCCACGGGCAGGTTGATCAGGAAGATCGGCCGCCACTCCAGGCCGAAGAGGTTCCACTGGGTGAGCAGTGCGCCCAGCAACGGACCGGAGACCGCGCCGAGTCCGACCACCGCACCGAACAGCCCGAAGACCTTTCCGCGCTCGTGGGCGGGGAACGTCGCATGGACGATCGACAGCACCTGCGGCACCATCAGGGCGGCCGTCGCACCCTGGAGGATGCGGGAGGCGACCAGCATGTCGGGGTTGACGGCGAGCCCGCAGAGCGCGGACGCGACGGTGAAGCCCGCTATGCCGATGAGGAAGACCCGCTTGCGGCCGTGGATGTCGCCGAGGCGGCCGCCGGTGATGAGTCCGGCCGCGAAGGCGAGCGCGTATCCCGCGGTGATCCACTGGATGTGACTGAAGCTGGCGCCCTCGTCCCGCTGGATCGCGGGGATGGCGATGTTGACGATCGTCACGTCGACGAGGTCCATGAACGCCGCGGTCATGACGATCGCCAGGGCGAACCAGCGCCGCCGGTCCGGCGTGCCGCTTCCGGGTGCGGGGGCAGTGCTCGCCGATCCCGTGCGGGCGTCCGTGGGGCCCGCACCGGCCGGGGCGGGCCCGGCGGCGTCGGGCGCGGGGCTGGCCCCTCCTCCGAGCGGGTGCGCGCCGGCAGAGGGTCCGCTGTCGGGAACGGGCGCCGGCGCGGGCACCGTTGACGAAGGGGATGTCGGTGAGGTCATGCCGCCCAAACTAGGGGTGCATTAGGTCAGATCGTGACCTCTTTCCGCGGCATTCTGTGGGGCATGACGACAACAGACACTTCGGCTCGGCTCCTCCAGCTCCTGTCGTTGCTCCAGACACCTCGTGAGTGGCCCGGCGGTGAGCTGTCCCAGCGGCTCGGGGTCTCCCGCCGCACGGTGCGTCGGGACATCGACCGGCTCCGCGAGCTGGGCTATCCCGTGCAGGCGGCACGCGGAGCGGACGGCGGGTACCGGTTGGTGGCGGGGAAGGCGTTGCCGCCTCTGGTCCTGGACGACGAGGAGGCCGTGGCCATCGCGGTGGGTCTGCGGGCCGGTGCGGGCCACGCGGTGGAAGGGATCGAGGAAGCGTCGGTGAGGGCGTTGGCGAAGCTGGAGCAGGTGCTGCCGGGTCGACTACGGCACCGGGTGAGCGTGCTCCAGTCGGCGACGGTTCCTCTGATCAGCGGGGACGGCGCCACCATCGCCACGGAGACGTTGACGGTGATGGCATCGGCGATCGCGGGCCACGAGCGTCTGAGGTTCGCCTACCGCTCGGTGGACGGCACCGAGTCCCGTCGCCTCACGGAACCGCACCGCCTGGTGTCCACGGGACGTCGCTGGTACCTGGTGGCGTTCGACGTGGAGCGGAGCGACTGGCGGACCTTCCGAGTGGACCGGGTGGCCGGTGAGCCGTTGGCAACGGGTGCCCGTTTCACCCCGAGGGAACTGCCCCAGGGCGATGCGGCCGAGTTCCTGCGGGACCGGATCAGTGGTCAGCGCAAGACCTATGCGTTCTCCGTGAGGTTCGCTGCACCGGTGGAGGAGGTCGCGGGTCGGCTGCCGAGTCTGTTCGGCACCCCGGAGCCGGCGGACGACGGGACGTGCGTGCTGCACGGGACCACGGGGGACGCACCGGAGTGGCTGGCGTTCCGGCTGGCGTGGGTGGGATGCGCGTTCGAGGTCGACGGTCCGCCGGAGCTGGTGACGATGGTGCGGGAGCTGGGCGAGAGGTTGACGCGGGCCGGGCGGGCCGGGCGGGCCGGGCTGCCTGAGTAGGACGGCGGCTGGCCCGAGAGGGTGTGCCGGTCAGTGGGCGGAGTCGGTGCGGTGCCGGGCGCGCCCAGGGTGAAGGGCCGGGGCAAGGGGGAGCCCCGGCGCCGGGGGGGGTGGGCGCCGGGGCTCGTCTAGGGGGTGGCGGGAGCGTCGTGGACGCGTCCCGGCCGTGGGAGGCGGATGGTCACCTGCCCAGTGGTCGCGAACGTACCTCATGTCCGTGGCTTTCGTGAGCGGCGGGGGCGCGATTCCTGCCCAAATCGCTGGTCGCTCCGGTTCCCGTACCCCGAAAGGCGGCTCGCACGTCCTCGCGGTGCGGGCACGTCCGTCCTGGAAGGTGGTGCGGCAACCTCTTCCAGTGTGCCACCGGGCGGGGCTGCGTGCTCCCGGCCGGAAGGGCCGGATCACCGTCGCCACGAGTGGGGCGTCCGCCCCGCCGGGGGCGCTCGCTCCCTGTCGACCGACGCGGCCGCCCGGCCCGGGGGCCTGTCTGGGCGGCCCCTCGGGAAGGCCGGCCCCATCCGGCCCAACCGGGCCCGGGCCGGTCAGGCCGCGGCGTCGAAGCCCGTGTCGCGGGCCAGCCGCTTCAGTTCGAGGAGGGCGTGCTTCTCGATCTGGCGGATGCGCTCACGGGTGAGGCCGTGTTCCTTGCCGACCTCGGTGAGGGTGCGCTCCCGACCGTCGTCGATGCCGTACCGCATCTTGATGATGGAGGCGGTGCGCTGGTCGAGGCGGCCGATGAGGTCGTCGAGCTCTTCGCTGCGCAGCAGCGTGAGCACCGACTGCTCCGGGGAGACGGCGGACGTGTCCTCCAGGAGGTCACCGAACTGGGTCTCGCCCTCGTCGTCGACGGCCATGTTCAGCGAAACCGGGTCGCGGGCCCAGTCGAGGACGTCCACGACGCGTGCGGGGTTGGAGTCCAGTTCCTCGGCGATCTCCTGCGGCTCGGGGTCCCGGCCCTTCTCGCGGTTGAACTCGCGCTGGACCCGACGGATGCGGCCCAGTTCCTCCACGAGGTGGACGGGCAGCCGGATCGTGCGGGACTGGTCGGCTATCGAGCGGGTGATGGCCTGGCGGATCCACCAGGTCGCGTACGTGGAGAACTTGAAGCCCTTGCGGTAGTCGAACTTCTCGACCGCGCGGACGAGACCCGCGTTGCCCTCCTGGATCAGGTCGAGGAGGGGCAGGCCACTGCGCGGGTACCGGCGGGCAACGGCGACGACCAGGCGGAGGTTGGACCGGATGAAGACGTCCTTGGCCCGCTCACCGGCGGCGACCAGGGCTTCCAGCTCCTCCTGGGAGGGGCCGTCCTCCTTCTTCGTGGTGTCGCTGTCGATCTCGCCGTCGATGATCTGCTGGGCGTACACCCCGGCCTCGATCGTCTGCGACAGCTCCACTTCCTTGGCCGCGTCCAGCAGGGGCGTGCGTGCGATCTCGTCGAGGTACATGCCGACCAGGTCGCGATCGGCGATCTCGCCGCCTCCCGCGCGAACACTGCTTGCCGCGTCGGTCCCGCGGGTGGCGGACTGACGACGGGCGACGGCACGGGTTGCCATGCGTGCTCCCTTGCTAGCGAGTGGTTCAGAGGTCCTTACGTGTGCATCTGCTCACCCTGGCGGGTGCCCAGCTTCCGAAGGAAACAACGACTGGAATCCGGACAGAATTCCCATGGCGCTCGTCGATTTCTCTGATCATGCAGTATCCTGCGGCGCCACAAGGGCATGACAGAGCGCGCTTCCCACGGATACGCAGGTCAGGACGGTGACGGGGCGGGCTCACTGTGCCGTCAGGGAATCCTGGGGCGCCTGGTGAGACCTGCCTCACGTTCGTCGGGTCGACCGCGTCCCGGGAGGTGCGGTCCGCTTCCCGACCTCCCGTCCGTCAAGACGAACCGGGTCACGAATTAGTTGCCTCGTCGCCGTTCGACCCACCGATCGGTCGATCGCCACCCCAGCGGCGCCACGCGCCCCGGACCCACGCCCCGGCCACCCGTTTCGCCTCACGGCCGGCACGCCGTTCAGCCGCTCTCGACAACGGCGCACCCCGCCCCGTCACCGCCGCCTCAGCGCTCAGGCGTCCCCGTTCCCCGTCCCCTCGGTGTGCGCCGGCCGGGGGCAGCCTTCCGCCGCCGGCCCGCCCGTCACCCCCTCCACCCGTTGGCCCGTTGGCCCGTTCCCCCCTCGTGCCCCGGACCTACGACTCCAGCCCGTTACGGTCGGCGACCGTCTGTTCTACGGTGCCGGGCATGACCCCACTCCGCCACGGACCCGGCACCCCGGAGAGCACCACGGTCAACAGCACCACCGCACCCCTCGGCGGCGAACCGCCCGTCGATTCCGCACCCGACCGCACCGGCACGCTCGACGAGGCGCTGGAACGGCTTCACGCATCGGGGCCGGAGCGGTCGGGCTGGCTGAGCAACCACGCACCCATGGCAGTCGAGGCACTGGTCAGGGGCGGTCAGGCGGAGGTCGTGCACCGCTGGTTGGACGCGTACCGCGACAGGTTGGAGGACATGCCCGCCCCGTACGCACGGGTGACGGGTGACAACTGGTCACAGGCCCTGGGCGACCCGCGCCGGATCACCGACTGGACGGACTTCTTCGTGCGGGAGTGCGCGGAGCGACCCTGGCGGGCGGTACTCGCCGAGTGGTGGCCGCGGCTGCTTCCCGGCATCGCGGGTGGCGCGACGCATCCCGCGATCCGGGTGGGGCACGCCGTCCGCACCCTGCTCGCGGACGAGACGGGCGCACCTCCCACCCCTTCGGCTACCGGACCGCGCGCCACGACGGCAGCGGCGACGGGTCCACGGCTCGTGGAGTTGGCCCACGGGCTCGGTTACTGGGCCGCCCGGCACCGGCCGCTGCCCGCCCTCGCGACGGGCCGAACCGTCCAGACGGCCTCGGCCGCACTGGACGCCGTGCCGCGGGTCACCCGACAGGACGGCGGCATCGAGGACCGGCTGGCCCGGCTGACCGCGTTCCCCGCATGGTCGGCCACCGCCACCACCGACCCGGACGAGGCCCGCACCGCGCTGACCGAGCTCGTCGCCGCCGCCGTGCACCGGTACGCCACGCACGGACACGGGGCACCGGTGATGCTGGTGCACGCGGCGACCGCGCCGAACGCCGTACTGCGGACCTTGCCCGCGCTCCCCCGGGCATGGTGGCCCGTGTCGCTCGCCACGGCATGGGCGGCGAGCGCGGCGGTGACCGCCGCCTACAACCCCGAATCCGCGGACCCGCACCCCGTATCCGGGAGCGCGGCGACGGCGGCGGAGTTGTTCGCGCGGGCCGCGGCGCACGGCGACGACCACACCATCAAGTTCGTCGACACCGCGATCGACGTGGGCGATCCGCTCGCCCTGGCCGCGGCGCGACGGGCGATCGACCTCAACGAGCCGGTCTTCTAGCGGACCCGCGGTCGAGCCGTCTCAACCGAACTGCACCGATCGTTTGGCGAGTCCCATCCAGAAGCCGTCGATCACGCTCCGCTGCACGTCCAGGTCCCCGGCCGCGTCGGCGGCGCCCATCGTGACGAAGAGGGGGGCGAAGTGTTCTGTACGGGGGTGGGCCAGGGCGCCGGCGGGCGACTTGACGGTGAAGTCGAGCAGTCCGTCGACGTCACCGGAGTCGAGGGCGCGGTGCCCCCAGTCGTCGAACTCGACGGACCAGTCCGGCACCCCGCCCGCGTGTCGCAGCGCCGCGAGGTTGTGGGTGAAGAAGCCGCTCCCGACGATGAGCACCCCTTCGTCGCGCAGCGGTGCGAGCTTGCGCCCGACGTCCATCAGCTTGCGCGGGTCGAGGGTCGGCAGGGAGATCTGGAGCACCGGGACGTCGGCGTCCGGGTACATCTCGACCAGCGGCACGTAGGCGCCGTGGTCGAGACCTCGGTCCGGGATGTCCTGCACCGGTACCCCGGGGGCGCGCAGCAGTCGGCGGACCGATTCCGCGAGCTCCGGTGCGCCGGGCGCGTCGTAGCGCACGGCGTAGTAGCGCTCGGGGAAGCCCCAGAAGTCATGGACGAGGGGGGTGCGCTCGACCGCACCGAGGGCGAGCGGGGCCTCTTCCCAGTGGGCGGACACCATCAGGATCGCGCGGGGACGCGGCAGGTCGGCGGACCAGGCGGCGAGTTGTCCGGGCCAGACGGAGTCGTCGGCGAGCGGGGGCGCGCCGTGGCTGAGGTAGAGCGCGGGCATGCGGTGCGTGCTGTCGGGCTCCGGGTGGGCCGGGTGGGCTGTGATGGGGGTCATGGTGACGGCTCCGGGGTGGGCGGGTGGTGACTCGCGTGGGTCCTTAGCGGCTCGACGCCAGGCCAGCGGGATGTGTGAAGTCCCAGGATGCTTGAAGTCTCAAGTTCTTCCCTCCGGCCGAGGCTACGCCCATTTTGTTTAACGTTCAAGAAGGAGCTCGTACAGTGGGAAACATGACGACGGCACCCTCACCGCCACCCACTCCGTCCACCCCGTCCACGCGGTCCACTCCGTCCACGCGGTCCGCGTCCACCGCGGCGGTCCCGGACCAGCCCCCTACCGCCTCCGCCGCCCCGCCCCGGCGCCCCGCCCGGCCCGTGCAGCCGGCGGAGCCCATACCGACCGCGCACCCGGCGCACTCCGGGCACGCGTCACGCCCCGGACGGGCGTCACGCGCCGGGCACACGTCGCAGGACGCCGAGCCCGCGCGGCCGGCCGAGCCCTCGCGGACCGCCGAGCCCCGTTGGCTGAGCAGCGAGGAGCAGCGGGTGTGGCAGGCGTACCTGAGTGCGACGACCCTGCTGGACGATCACCTCGACCGGCAGCTCCAGCGTGACGCGGGCATGCCCCACCTGTACTACGGCTTCCTGGTCCAACTCGCCGAGGCGCCGCGGCGGCGGCTGCGCATGACGGAGATGGCGCGGGCCGCGAAGATCACCCGGTCGCGGTTGTCCCATGCGGTCGCCCGGCTGGAGAAGAGCGGTTGGGTCACCCGGGAGGACTGTCCGTCGGACCGGCGGGGCCAGTTCGCGGTCCTGACCGACCAGGGGTACGACGTGTTGCGGCGCACCGCGCCGGGCCATGTCGAAGCCGTGCGCCAGGCCCTGTTCGACCGGCTCACGCCCGGTCAGCAGCAGTCCCTCGGCGAGATCATGGAGATCGTCGCCGAGGGACTCCAGCCGAAGGACGCCGGGGCGGACCTGCCCTGGCTGCGCTGACCCGCGCGCCACCCCCGTCCGCACGCCCCACCCATCCGCGTGCCACGCCCGCGCACGTGACACGCCCATCCGCGCGGCGTGCCCGTACGTCCGCACCCGGGCGGACCCTCGCCCGTCCGCACGCCCCGTACACCTGGACGCTCCATACACCTGCGCGCCCCGGGCCCATGCACCCCGGGCCCGCACGCGCGAGGGCCCGGGTGCAGGGACCAGGGGACCGAGATGGTCCCTGCCCCGCACCCGGGCCCTCCGCACCGGACTCAGTGGGCGATGACCGGCACCTTCAGCTCGTCCCCCGCGTCACCCTTCGCGGAGTCCGCGTCCGGGCCGTCCGCGTCGGGCAGCCCCGCGTTGATCATCGTCAGGGCGATGACCGCGGAGACGACGAGGATGCCCACGGCGAACCAGATCGCGCTGGTGTAGCCCTCGACCATGCCCCGCAGTTCCACGAGCTTCTGTGCCGACGGGGAGTTCGCCGAGCCCATGTGGTCCTTGACGTAGGCGGTCGTCGCGGACGCGGCGACCGTGTTGAGCAGCGCCGTGCCGACCGCGCCGCCGACCTGCTGCGAGGTGTTGACCATCGCGGAGGCGACGCCGGCGTCCCGGGGCTCGATGCCGTACGTCGACAGCGACATGGCCGGCATGAACGAGGTGCCCATGCCGAGGCCGAGCAGCAGCATCGCGGGCAGCAGCAGGGCCGCGTACGAGGAGTCGATCTCCAACTGGGTGAGCAGCAGCATGCCGACCGCCGCGACCAGGAAGCCGGGGCCCATCAGGGTCCGGGCCGGCACCCGGGTCATCAGTCGTGCACCGATCTGCGTGGAGCCGGCGATCATGCCGACGATCATCGGCATGAACGCGAAGCCGGTGCTGACCGGGGAGTACCCCTTGACGATCTGGAGGTAGTAGGTCAGGAACAGGAACAGGCCGAACATCGCGATCACGGCGAGGCCGAGCGACAGGTACACGCCGGCGCGGTTGCGCTCGGTCAGGACGCGCAGCGGCAGCAGCGGCGCCTTCACCTTGGACTCGACGACGACGAAGGCGGCGAGCAGCACCACGGAGGCCACGAACATCACGATGGTGACCGTGTCCGACCAGCCTTCGGACTCGGCGCGCGTGAAGCCGTACACCAGCGCGACCAGGCCGAGCGTGGACAGCACCACGCCGGGGATGTCGAGCGGGGCGCGGTTGCGGGCGTCGGCGCGTTCGTGGATGACGAGGTAGGCGCCCACCGCGGCGACCGCGGCGAAGGGGATGTTGACGTAGAAGGTCCAGCGCCAGTCGAGGTACTCGGTGAGGACGCCGCCGAGGATCAGGCCCACGGCTCCACCGCCACCGGCGATGGCACCGTAGATGCCGAACGCCTTGGCGCGCTCGCGGCCGTCGGTGAACATCACGGCCAGCAGCGACAGCGCGGCGGGCGCGAGCAGCGCGCCGAAGACGCCCTGGAGCGCGCGGGAGGCGAGCAGCATCGCCTCGTTCTGCGCGGCGCCGCCCAGGGCGGACGCGAGGGCGAATCCGACGAGTCCGGTGATGAACGTGTTCTTGCGGCCCCACAGGTCGGCGATGCGACCGCCGAAGAGCAGGAGGCCACCGAAGGCGAGCGCGTAGGCGGTGATGACCCACTGGCGGTTGCCGTCGGATATGCCCAGGTCGGTCTGGGCGGACGGCAGGGCGATGTTCACGATGGTCGCGTCGAGCACGACCATGAGCTGGGCCAGGGCGATGAAGACCAGGGCTTTCCAGCGCAACGGATCGGCGGTCGGTCGGCCCGGATCTGTCTCGGGCTGTGACGGGGCGGTTTTCGACATGGAGGTACCCACCTAGGAACTTCGTGCGGAGAAGGGCGAGGAGTCGGCGTGTGCAGGGGCCGTGCGGGAGCGCACGGAGGGGCGCGATCAGCGGACGGCGGAACGGTCGGACGGTGGTGCGGGCGGGCGCGGCGGGAGTCAGGTCGTCAGGCGTCGTCCTGATCGCTCCGGGTCACCCGGGCCGGCCGTGGGGCGGTGCGGGTGCGGCGGAGTGCCGCGGTGCCGGGCTACCGCTCCGTCGATCGCGTCGTGCTGACCGTGCAGGGCTGGGTGCGGAGTTCCTCCAAGGTGATGGGGGTACCGGGAAGTTCGGAGCGGGCCGGGGCCATCAGCCCGTCGAGGAACACCTGGAGCTGGCGCTGGGCGAAGCTCCGGCTGCTGGCGGCGTCGCGGCCGGGAAGCGGGCGGGTGAGCTGACCGACGGCGAGCAGGAGGTCGGTGACCGCGATGTCGGGGCGGAGTTGACCGCTCGCCTTGGCGCGTTCGAGGAGCGCGTCGACGAGCTTCTCGATGCGGTTGCGGGTTTCGACCAGGGTCGGGTGGTCGGCGTCGAAGTCGTCGGCGAGCATGGGGCACAGGGCGCTGGTGCGGACGTCCACCGACTCGTGGACGAAGGTGCACAGGGCGGCGAACGGGTCGCGGTCGTCGGCGAGCGCGGCTTCCGCGAGGTGCGAGATGTTCTGGAAGACGTGGCACACGACCCCGTGCACCAGGGCCCGGCGGTCGGGGAAGTGTCGGTACACCGTGGCGTTGCCGACTCCCGCACGGCGGGCGATCTCGTCGATGCGTACCTGGGGGCCGTCCTCGACGAACATCTCCCGGGCTGCGACGACGATCCGCTCGCGGTTGCGCAACGCGTCGGCGCGCGGGCGGGGCGTAGGACGGGGCGCGCTGGTCGTGGTTGCCACGGCGTACTCCTCACACTTTCGGCGGACGGGTGCGGTGCTGGTGCGGTACTGACGGTGGTGCTGGTGGTGCGGTGTAGTGCTGGTGGTGCGGTGGTGACGGAGCCCCGAGGGACGGTTCCGGGAGTGGTGGCCCGCGGGTCGTCGTCGAACCGGAGCCGGACCACTGTGGGTGTCCGTCAGGTACTCGTCCCGACCGAAGTGGGGAAGTACTCCCCGCTTCATCGGAACACTAGCTCAAACGGGGAGTGCGTCCCCACATATTTCCCGACCCCCTGTGACCTGCACCACACGCCCACGGGGAGTGCTGCCGGGCGATCGACCGCAATGCCCCCGCGCACCCGCCGTCACACCCGACCCACGGAGAAACCCACGATCGGTCCCGCTCAGCGCGCGCGGGCGGGCGCCCCGGCACAGGGTGGGCAGAGGGCGCAGCCATATCGGGCGGCTGCCGCGCAGGGGAAGGCCCAGGTATGCAGCCGTCCAGCCGTCGGATACGCAGGCCGCGCCGCGCGGCGGTCCTCGCCTCGATGACCGCGCTCACCCTCGCGGTCACCACCTCGGCCAGTACCGGACGGTTCACCCAGGGCTCGACGACCGCCGCCGGACCGACCTCCCAGTCCGCACGGAACGCGATGATCGGCCCCTGCATGATCAGCGCCACGCTCGACGTCCAGTTGTCCGAAGGCGTGCCCACCCCGCCCGGATACGCCCGCTCGACGGGGACGGTGCGGGCCCTGAACCTGATGGTCGACTTCCCGGACGCACCGGGCGAGGGCACGGCCGCGGAACGACTCGCGGAGTTCTTCCCGCAGACCCAGAAGTGGTTCGCCACCGGTTCGTACGGGCGCCTGGACTACCGCGCCGAAGCGCCGCTGAAGGACTGGCTGCGGATGCCGAGGCCGTTCGCCGAGTACACGATAGAGCGCGGCGCCCCCTTCGAGCCCGGCTACCGGCAACTCGTCGACGACATCGTGACGGCGGCGGATCCCGAGGTGGACTTCGCCGCGTACGACCTGGTGAACGTGCTCGCCACCCCGAACGCGGGGCCGCCGGCGCTGGAGACGGTGCTGTCGGTGACCTTCGCCGGCAACCACGAGGCCCCCGTCGCGGACGGGGTGCCGATCTCGAACGCGTCCTTCGTGTACAGCCGCCAGGACGACGGTTCGGGTTCGTACGAGGAGACCGGCTACCGGGTGCTGCCGCACGAGAACGGGCACGTCTTCGGCCTGCCCGACCTGTACACCCAGGAGGGCGGCGGGGCCGTCGGGCACTGGGACATCATGAGCGAGGACTGGGGCGCCAACAACGACTTCCTCGGGTGGCACAAGTGGAAGCTGGGCTGGCTGGACGACGAGCAGGTCCGCTGCGTCACCGGTCGGGGCACCATCGAGTACACGCTGTCGCCGCTGGCCCGCAAGGGCGGGCCGAAGCTGGTGTTCGTCCCGCTCGACGGCGCGTCGGGCATCGCCGTGGAGGTGCGCACGAGCGAGGGCAACGACGAGGCGGTGTGCAAGGCGGGCGCCCTGGTCTACCGGGTCGACGCGGAGGTCGACACCGGACGGGGCCCGGTGACGGTGCACGACGCGACGCGGGACAGCGGGGGCTGCACCCGGCGCCCCAATGTGCACGCCGAGTTGTCGGACGCGACCTTCGCGTCCGGAGAGACCTTCGAGGACGCGGAGTCGGGCGTGCGGGTGGCGGTCGGCGGAGTGGACTCGTCCGGCGACTACACGGTGCGCGTGACCCGCTCCTGAACGCCCGCCGGAGGCGGACGGAGGCGGACGGAACCCCGCACGCCGGCGCACGCCCACCGTCCCCGCAGGACCCCTATTACGTGGCCCCTCCAAGCATCTGAGAACATTTGTGCGCACCCGGGTACGTGATCTTCACACGTGCGACGGAACGGGCAGCGGAGCGAATCCGTCGGAGCGCACCCCGTGGGCACGACGTTCGACGGTTCGGACCGATCGCCTCCCGTCGCGTCCGCGCAGCCCGAGTGCGTGACACGTCATGGGCAGCCGCACACACGTGCCGTCCGCTGGATTCCGCCCTCCGCCGCTCATCGGGCCGGGCGCCTTCCTCACCGGGGGAACGATTTGAAACCGCAACGCACCCTGTGGATCGCCGCAGCCGTGGCCACCGCGACCGTCGCCGGAGTGCTGACGGTCCAGGGCCTGGGCGACGACTCCACGACCGGCAAGGGCGACGGTGCGGACACCGCGGCGGGACCGGTCACGACCGAGGTGCACCAGGCCGAGCTGAAGCGCGCGGCGGACGGGCGCACGGCCGCCCTGGGACGGCGCGACACCGATCCGTTCAGCATGCTCGGCATCACCTGGACCGACCCCGACGCCCGGCTGAACGGCACGATCGAGGTGCGCACCCGGTCCGCGGCGAGCGGCGAGTGGACGCCTTGGGTCGACGTCGACACCGAGGCGGAGGCCCGCAACGAGGCCGGTGCCCGGGTCGGGCTGCGCGGCGCGAGCGAACCCCGCTGGGTGGGCGCGTCCAACGGTGTCGAGGTGCGGATGACCGCGGGCGGCACCACCCGCACCGGGCTGCCCGAAGGGCTGCGCCTCGACATGATCGACCCGGGTGAGGGCCCGGGCGAGGGCAAGTCCACGACCACCCGGGCGGCCGGGAACGGTTCGGCCTCGATCGCGACCGACATCGAACCCGCCGCCTTCGCCCTGACCGGGGAGGACCTCGGGCTGACCGGGGAGGACCTCGGACAGGTGCCCGGCGCGGACCCGAGCACCCCGGCCCCCGAGGGCTCCTCCGTCACGACGGTCCCCCAGAACCCCGCACCCACCCCCACCGAGCAGCCGGGCCAGCCGCCCGCCACCAGCGAGGCGCCCGCCCCCTCGACGCCCGCCGCTCCGTCCGAGGAGCCCGCTCCCGGCACCTCGACACCCGGCGCGACCCCGGGCACCACACCCCCCACCACCCCCTCCGCGCCCAGCAGTTCCGCCCCCGTCGCACAGCCGCCCTCCTCGCCCCCGTCGAGCAGCGCCCCGTCCACTCCCCCGGCCCCGCCGTCCAGCGCGCCGAAGCCGCCGATCACCTCGCGGGGCGCATGGGGCGCCGACGAGGGCCTCAGCACGGAGGGCCCGGAGTACAACCCGGACGTGAAGGCCGTCTTCGTCCACCACACGGCGCAGACCAGCACGTACGCCTGCACGGACTCCCCGAAGATCATGCGGGGCCTGCACACGTACCACGTGCGGACCGTGGGGTGGAAGGACCTCGGCTACAACTTCGCGGTCGACCGGTGCGGCACCGTCTTCGAGGGCCGCAAGGGTGGCGTCGACCTGCCCGTCCTCGGCGCGCACACCTTCGGCTTCAACCGTGAGTCCGCGGGCATCGCGGTGATCGGCGACTGGGACAAGCAGGCGGCCCCCAGCGCGGCGGTCGCCTCCGTCGCCCGGATCGCCGCGTGGAAGTTGGGCCAGTACAAGGCCGACCCGACCGGCACCGTCAAGCTCAAGGCCGGGGCGAACGGCGGCAACCACCGGGGCACCAAGTTCACCTCCGGACAGTCGTACGCCTTCCCGCGCGTCTCGGGTCACCGCGACGGCTTCAACACGGTGTGCCCCGGCGGTCAGCTGTACGCACAGTTGCCCACGGTCCGCAGCTACGCCGGCGGCGCCGTGAGCGGACTGACCGTCAAGTCGGTCACCGGCGCGGGGCTGTCCGGTTCGACGTACTACGCGAAGGGCGCGGTGACGGTCGGCTGGTCGGCGTCGACCCCGTCGTCCTTCGTGCGACGGTACGAGCTGCTGGTCGACGGCAAGGTGGTCGCCACCACTGCCGCCACCGCGACCTCGGCGAAGGCGACGCTCGCCCCCGGCACCCGCACGGTGCAGGTCCGGGCGACCCACATCTCCGGTCGGACGACCACGTCCGCGACGGCGACGATCGTGGTCGACACCGCGGCGCCCTCCTTCTCCACCAAGCCGGCGCTGACGTTGCGCGGCGGCACCGTGAACACCGCCGCCGTTCCGCTGACCCTGTCCTGGAAGGCCACCGACAAGGCGGCCCTCAAGGAGGTGCGGCTGACCGCCCCGACGGCCAAGACGTACGGCCCGACGACGACCAGTGCGGGACACACCGCGCAGTCCGGCAAGACGGCGAAGTGGTCCATGACCGCGTACGACCGGGCCGGCAACACCGCCGCGGCCAGCGTCTCGGGCACTGCGGTGATCCTCCAGGAGTCCTCCGCGAAGAAGAGCGGAGCCTGGTCCAGCAAGTCGTCCAGCAGTTACCTGGGCGGCAAGTCGCTCGCCTCGTCCGCCAAGAACGCCTCCCTGACCTGGACGTTCACCGGTCGCTCGGCGGCCCTGGTGGTCTCCCGCGCGGCCACCTCCGGTCAGCTGGACGTGTACGTGGACGGACGCCTCGCCAAGACGGTCGACCTCAAGTCGTCCAGCACCAAGTACCGCGACGCCCTCTGGACCCGGTCGTGGTCGTCCAGCGCCCCGCACACGGTGAAGATCGTGGTGAAGGGCACGAAGGGGCGCCCCGCGGTCACCACGGACGGCTTGGTGTACCTGAAGTGAGCTGACCCGGCGTCCGGCCGCCGCCCGAGCCGCATCCCCGGCTCGGGCGGCCCCACCAGCTCCAGCGACCCATCCGGCGCCCGCCGTCCGCACGTTGGTGTCGAGCACCTCCGGAATGGTCTATGCTTGATCTTGAGCCGGTCACCGGAACTCCCGGTAGCTGGACGTGCGTTGGTCGTCCAAGGAAAGACGCCCCACTTCCTGTGGGGAAATGCAGGTGCAAGGCCTGCCCAGCGCTCAACCAAGGGGCCTGTTCCGCACGGTGTGCGGAACAGGCCCCTTCACCGTTCGTGCCGTACGCGCCCTTCACGGACGGGGACGCCCCTCGGCACGGTGTCACTCGGCCCAGGGAAGCGGAATCCCGTCATCACGGCCCGGCACCACGGCCCTGCCCCCGGCGACCATCGCGACCAGGGCCTCCGCGGCGCCCCCCACTGCCGTCACCTTCCGCACCGCACCGGCGGGCAGAACCAGCGCCTGCCCGACCCCGGCCCGCTCGACACCACCTTCCGCCTCGACCTCGAACCGCCCCGACAGCGGCATCCACACCTGCTCGCGGTCGATGGCGTGCACGGGGGTGGACGCATCCGCGTCGAGCGCCACCCGCCAGGTGCTCAGCTCGGAGCCGCCCTGACTGGGGCCGGCGAGGCCGAACATCGAACCGGCGGGCGTGACGGTCGTCCGCTGTCGACTCTCACTGACCACGTACACGGAACCTGTCATGTAAATCTCCTTTACTCACGACGAGTAAAGTCACTTTATTAGGTGTGTCAAGATGGGCCGATGGAGACCCGTGACCCGCTTGAGCGCACCGAACTCACCTTCCTGCTCGGGATGGCCTTCCAACTGGTCCTCTCCGAGTTCGTGAGCCGCCTCGACACCGCCGGGTACGACGACCTCCGGCCCGTCCACGGCCTGGTGTTCCAGGCCCTCCGCGGCTCGGGCGCCACCAGCAGCGAACTGGGCGAGCACCTCGGAGTCACCAAGCAGGCCGCCGGCCAGATCATCGACGACCTGGAGGAACGGGGTTACGTCGCACGTCAACCGCACCCCGCCGGCGGCCGACGCAAGCTCGTCGTCCTGACGCCGAAGGCGCTGGACCACCTGGTCGTAGCCGGCAGGATCCTGCACGAGCTCGAAGCGCAGCTGGCCGACCGACTCCGGGACGCCGGCCTCCAGCTCCCGCGGACCGAGCTCGCGGCCGTCGTCCGGGCCCTGGCCGGGGACTCGATCCCCCCGCTGCGCCCCGTTTGGTGACGAACGCGGGAGCGGGGCAGGGGTTCGTCTCGGGGGCTCCCCCTCAGCCGGTCGCACCGCCCGACCGAGGCGAACGCCCCTCCTCGCACGAGGCGCCTGCCGGGGTCAACCCACCCGCTACACTGACGGCGGTGGCACGGCCGTCCTCGGCCGCACCGCCGCAGCGCCTTCGTAGCTCAGGGGATAGAGCACCGCTCTCCTAAAGCGGGTGTCGCAGGTTCGAATCCTGCCGGGGGCACGCTAAAGCAGCAGGTCAGAGGCCCTGTCGTCCACTAGGGCGACAGGGCCTCCGGCGTGCGGCACACATTCAGCACACATCCGCGTGTGCTCCTGCTGTGGGGGGCTGTGCCCGATGCCCGCGAAAGACGAACTGGCCAAGCGCCGCCACGACAATCTGGTCGATCGCCTGGAGAGCCTGATGGCGGCCTCACTGAAGCCCCGCTACCAGGGCTACCACGGGCAGCTGACCCTGGGCAGCGGTGATCTCGAAGAGATGGGCGACCTCAAAGACGTACGGCGTGCCGCCCGCGAGGCCGGCCGCCGCCTCGGCTGGCATCCGAAGACCCACCTCGTGGACGGCCGACTGTTCGTCTACGACGACCGTGAGGTCCCCGAGGAGATCAGCCGGCTGGCGATGCGCGACTCCGCCGAGGCGATGGAAGCCTTCATGCGCCCGTACAGGAACCAGAGCCCGCGAAGCAGCTGAGCGATGCCCTGACGCCGGGTGCCGGTCCGCCTGTCCGGTGGAGCAGCACCCAGCGCGCACTCGCACGCATCAGGCACACATCACGCGACGACGCCCTCCAGAGAGGCCACCGTCTCGGCTGCCTCACGCGCCCTCGCCTCCGCCTTCTCCAGCCTGGCCTTCGCCTTGGCCAACTGCTTGGCCCGGCGCTTGTGCATCTTCTTCGACACCTCGTCCAGCCGGTCCGGGAAGAGGTGACCGTACGTGTCCAGGGTCAGCGTCGCCGACTTGTGGCCGAGCATGGTCTGGACGACGTTGACATCCGCGCCGCTGGCGATGGCGAGGGAAGCCGCCGTGTGACGGAGCTTGTGCGGCGTGAGCTTGAGGTGGCCGAGGCCAGCCTTGGCGACGGCCGGGGCGAAGAACCGCTGTCGGAAGTTCCGGGCCCGCAGCGGTCCGCGCTGTAGGGCGGTGAACAGCAGATCGGCCTCATCCCGCCCGTCGACGTGGGGCTTCAGCTCCTCGGCGAGGAAGCGGGGAATCGGGACAGAACGGCGCTCGTGGTTCTTGGGCGTGTCGAGGTACAGCTTGCCGTTGTCCTCGACGTACGCCTCGACGATGTGCGCCCGGCAGGCGTCGAGGTCGACCCGCCCCACCTTCAGCGCCGATGCCTCGCCCCAGCGCAGACCGGTGTAGGCCAGCAGCAGGATGAATACCCGGTACTCGCCGGCCGCGTCGGCCAGCGACTCGGTCTGCATGTCGTCGAGGTAGACGTGATCAGCCGGTGCGGGTTTGGGCAGGGGCACTCCGACCGCCGGGTTGAACGCCAGACGGCGGGACTTCACCGCGAAGCCGAGGACCTGGCTGAGGATGACGTACGCCTTGCGCACCGAGCGAGCGCTGAGCTTCCTGCCGCCGGTCGCCTCGCCCGACAGCATGGCCGACAGCCATTCGGCCACGTCCTCGAAGCGGATGCGGTCGAGCGGTGTGGTCCCCCACCGAGGGATCACATGCACGTCCAGAACGCCTCTGTATCGGTTGCGGGTTGACCGCTTGAGATGGATCTGGGCCGCCAGCCAGGAGTCCGCCACCTCAGCGAACTTCACCCGCGCGGCGGCGGGGTCGCGATACGAGCCGTCCGAGAGGCGGGCTTCCACCTTCCTCCGCTCGTTCTCGGCGTCGACCTTCCGGGCCACCGTCTTCATCTTCGGTTTGCCGTCGGGGTCGTACCAGCGCACGCGGTAGCGGCCAGGAGGGGTCCGGCCGGCCTGCTTGGCCCGCGCGACCGCATGGGTGTACGCGGCGTGCCCGATGCGGTCCTCGATCCAGACGCGGGCCATCAGCCCTCGCTCCGGCCGATGAAGAACACACCCACCGCGCGACCTGTCGTCGTGGGAGGAGTTCGAATCCGGGCCCCTTCAGGAAGAACAGAATGGATCGCTTTCGATGGAGCCTCAGATGAGTTGGTAGCCATGACAGATAGCTGTAACTCGAACTGGCCACCCAGCGCAAGGTTTAGCTCTACAAACTGTTAATGGCTTCTGCCACTGCCCTTGCGCTCCGCATAGCCGCAGACATTCGGATCGCCAGGGGCCTTCGCTTCTCAGCTGCGATCAACCAGGGCCCTCGGGAGGAACCCTAGAGCACACCCGGACCAGCCCGGACCGCTCGGATGACCACGTGTCTCGGCCTGCTCAAACAGCCTGTAGCCCACGGGCGGGGCGTCCGCTGCGGCCGTCCACGGGGTGGCTCCTCCCTCTCGACCGGGCCAACTATTTCGCCAACCGGGGATCCACACTTACTGTTATTGAACTCCACCCGCCCAGCCTCACCGGGAGGGTGCTAGAACTCCGCACAACGGCACGCTCATAGCGCCATTGCGTCGAATACCCCTGCCTCGAAACTGAAAAGGAAACCCCTCTGTCCAAGAACTCGTCCCACCGCCACACTCCCGTCGAACGTGGCCGCCTCGCGACACCCGCGGATATCGCGGCCTATCTGGGGGTACCGGTCAAGACGCTGTACCAGTGGAAGTACCGGGGCATGGGCCCGAAGGTCCACAAGGTGGGCCGTCACCTGCGATACCGCTGGGCGGAGGTGGACGAGTGGCTCGCCGCCCAGTCCGCCTTCGACCTGACGGCCTGACGCTCGGAAGCGTTGCCGACCTCGCGCCCTGAAACCAGGGCCATGAGGACCCTTCGGCTGACCGCCCCCACCTGAACGAACGAGTCGGTGAAGGAACAGAGCCCTCTGCCCCGCTCTACCCCTTCACCTGAGAGGAACGCCTATGGCCGACCCGTCCACCGACACTACGAGCACACCACCCAAGGTTGTCTGGCCTGTAGCTGCGGTCCCCGGACAGGGCCTCCCCAAGCACCGCGCGGACCGGACCAGCGCAGGGCCCACCGACGCGCGGACCGCGGACCAAGCGCACGACTCCCTTGGTCCGCAGAAGAGCAGGCATGCGGACCAAGCCGGCGGCGAGGAGCGGACCGCACGACCGACTGCGGACCAGACATCCGAAGGGACAGAGAACCCGCAGGTCAACGGCGTGCGGACCGGACCACAGCCAGCGGACCAGATGGGGACCGGCGGACCGTCTCCTGCGGACCACGACGCCGGCCCTGGTCCGCAGGTCCGCAACGTGCGGATCAATCCCGGGGACCGTGGTCCCCGCCCTTCCTCCGAGATAGGCGGTCTCTTGGCCGGGACCACTCAGTCCGGGACCGTGGTCCCGGACCAGTCGGGAAGCGCGGACCACGGCAGTGGTCCCCTCGGAGCCGCCGACGACGGGGCCGCGCTACTGGACGAGCTGCGGGCGGCGATCGGCCGGTACGTGGTGCTGCCGAGCCAAGAGGCGTTGACGGCAGTCACCCTCTGGGTGGCGGCCTCGCACATCCAGCCCGCCCTTCAGCACGCGCCCCGGCTGGCCGTGGTCGGGCCGACCAAGGGGTGCGGCAAGTCGCGCCTCCTGGACGTGCTTCACGAGACGGTGCACCAGCCGATGATGACCGTGAACACCTCGCCGGCGGTGGTGTTCCGTGTGATCGGCAAGAACCCTCCCACGCTGCTGGTGGACGAGGCCGACACCATCTTCGGCCCGAAGGCAGGTGAGAAGGAGGATCTGCGCGGCCTGCTGAACGCCGGCCACCAGCGCAACCGTCCCGCCTGGCGGATCTCCGGGCCGGAGCACAAGCCGACGGCCTTTCCCACGTTCGCCATGGCGGCCCTGGCCGGGATCGGCGACCTGCCGGACACGATCATGGACCGGGCGGTCGTGATCCGTATGCAGAAGCGGAAGCCGGGTGAGCGCATCGTCCCGTTCCGGTCGCGGTACTCGGTACCCGAGCTGAACGCGCTGCGTGACCGACTGGCCGCGTGGCTGATTCCCCTGCGGGGTACCGCTGCGGGCTTGGTGCCCATGATGCCGGTGGAGGACCGTGCCGCGGACACCTGGGAGCCTCTGGTCATCGTGGCGGATCTGGCCGGCGGCCACTGGCCCGCCAGCGCCCGTGCGGCGTGTTCGGCGATGGCCCGCAACGAGGTGGCCCAGGACGAGCAGACGACCTTGAAGACGCGTCTTCTGCGTGACATCCGAAGCGTGTTCGCCCAGGCGGGCGATCCGGAGACCCTGCGGACCCACGATCTGCTCGCCGCGCTCCTCCAGGACGCCGAGGCCCCGTGGGCCGAGTACGGAACCAAGGGGCTGAACGCCTACCATCTGGCCAACTTGCTGAGGGACTTCGCCATCAGCCCCGCCAACCACCGTTTCGAGGACGGCAAGCAGGCCAAGGCGTACGTCCGTAACCAGTTCCTCGACGCCTGGGCCCGCTACTGCCCCGACTCCACCCCAGCGACTCACCCTCCTCGGCACGAGGACGCACCGGCGCGCGTGGTCCGGGGCAAGCCGCCCGCTCCTCCGTCCGGAACGCTGCCGGTAGCCCCGCCCGGCGGTGCCACCGGTCTCCCACGCGCACGCTGACCGACCCACCCTGAGTCAGTCGCAGTCCGTCGCATCCGTCCCGGCGCAGGTCAGCGCCGGGACGGATGCCCACGCCGATACGGATCCGTCCGTACCCGCGCCCGTGTCCGTACCTGCTCCGACCAGCCATGGGACGGATGCGACGGACGTGACGAACCCTCCACCCAAGAACCCTTGGAGCACTACCGTGCCCGACCGACCCGCCGACCGCGCCCCGTCCCGCCGCCGCACGAATCCGCTCAGGCCGGGCCCACGAACAGCAGCAAGCTGGAGCGAACGAGCCTCTAACGAGGCTTCGTCCGCGCTTGCCCCCGCCCCAGGGGTGGCGGAGGAAGGGGCCGTGCGCCAGCGGGCGCCCGAACTGGGAGAGGTCGGAGATGACGTCGGGTCCGCTTCCGTCGAAGATCCGTCGCACCCTGAGCAGCCTTCCTGGCGTGAGTCCGGCGCCCCCGTGCTGCCCGCTCTGATGAACCGGAGACGCACCGTCGAGACCCGCGACCAGGTCAGGAACATCCGTTTCACACCGACCGCAGTACGGATCATCAGTGCTGAGGCCGAACGGCGCGGTCAGCGATTCGCCGGCTTCGTCGGTGATGCCGCACTGGCAACAGCCCTCGGACGGAAGCACATGCTCGGCAGTCCTGAGGACGATCCCGTACGCCCGTTGGTGGCGGCCGTTGAGAAGCAGATCACGGCACTGAACAAGATCGGCAACAACCTCAACCAGATCACCGGAGCCATCCACCGGGGAACCGTCCCCGAGCACACTCATGCCGTACTGGACGGAGTGGACCGGGCAGTTCAGCGGAGCTATCAGCTGCTGGACGAATTCGTCACCACGGGCGTCGCCGATGGTGCCTGATGTCTCCACCGGCTCCAGCACCCTCGGCCTGATCAGGTACGTCTTCGGCAGAGGGCGCCGCGACGAGCACACAGACCCGCACATCGTCGCCGCCTGGGACATGGCCGGCGCCCCCGACCCGGGCCGTGACCGCGAGGCCACCTATACCCAGCTCGCCACACGGCTCGACCACCATGTCGATCTGCGCACCCGCGAGCTGGGCGGAGTGACACCGCCACAACACGTATGGCACTGCCCGGTCCGCACAGCGCCCGGTGATCGCTACCTCACCGACGACGAATGGGCCGAAGTCGCCCGCCGTGTCGTCGCCGCCACGGGTATCGCCCCTCAGGAAGACGCGAGGGCATGCCCGGTGCGCCACGCGGACGACCACATCCACATCATGGCCACCACTGTCCGTGCGGATGGCCGCCGCCCCCGCACCCATCGAGACGGCTGGCGGGCCCAGCAGGAGTGCCGCAAGATCGAAGCCGAGTTCGGGCTACGCCGCCTGAAGCCGGGCGACCTCACCGCACCGCAGACACCGACCGGTGCTGAGCGGGCGAAGGCCGAGCGCCAGGGCCGGACGGTCACCTCGCGGGAGTGGCTGCGCGAGCGGGCGTATCTGGTCGCGGCCGGCGTCCGGAGCGTGGACGAGTACTTCACCGTCCTACGATCGATCGGCATCCAGGTCAGGCCCCGCATCGGCCCGGAGACCGGCGAAGTGACCGGCTACAGCCTGGCCGCACCCGGCGATACGAACGGCCAGAGCGAGCCCGTCTGGTACGGAGGCTCCAAGCTGGCGCCCGATCTTTCCCTCAGCCGCCTACGCGAACGGCTCGCCGACCAGAAGATCGATGATCGGCCCCACCACCTCGCGGACCCGACCGAACCGTGGCGTCGCGTCGAAAGCGCACTCCGCCGCGCCCGTACAAGTGTCGAATCCGGTGACGACGCCGTGGCCCAAGCCCACCTCGACGCGTTCGGCGACACCTTGCACAACCTGGCCCTCGTGAGCCACGGTCCGCACCAAGCCGAGCTGTATGAGGCGGCGAAGGCGTTCAATCGCGCCCGACGCTCCGCTGTCCGTGCCGACCATCAGGCCGCCGCCTCACTGCGCGAGGCGGTCAGGGAGCTGGCCTATGCCTCACACGCGCCGGGCGGGATCGCCGTAGCCCTCCTCTTCGCCGCCCTGCACCTGGCTCTCGCCGCCGTCAAATGGCACAAGCATCGGGGCCACCAGCAACAGGCTGCCGCAGCCCGGCAAGCCCTCAGTCACCTGCGGGCGGGTTACCAGCAAGCAAGCGAGCCGGTACTGGCAGACCTCTCTCGCCGAGCCCCACGTTCGCGGACCATCACCCGGTTCGAGGCCATCGTGCGTCGCGTCCTTCCCAACGAGGCGGAAAGGGTTCTGGCGGATCCGGCCTGGCCCGCTCTCACCACCGCTCTCGCCCGTGCCGAGACCGCTGGCCACAAGGCCGGTCACCTCCTGAGCGAAGCCGCCGCTGAGCGCGAACTCTGCAGTGCGGATTCACCGGCTCAGGTGCTGGTGTGGCGTATCGCTTCCCTGCCGAACAAGCGGGCGACCGCAGCTCGCCTCCGAAGCACCCATGGCAGCGAGCCCAGCCTCTCCGTGCCCCAGCCTCTGGTGACGCCACACCATGTGACGCGTGGGGCGAGCAGAGGCACTCAGCGCTGAGTGTGCCGAGCTGCGGCCAGCGCTGCCAGGAATGCGTTCTGGTCTCCGGTGTGGACGATGACTTCCTCGTCCTCGGCCGGGGTGTCGAAGCGGGCGAAGAAGTCGTCAAGGGCTTCGGGGGTGACGGTGAGGGCGTTGGCGTCCTCACGCTGGTTGCGTTCGGCCAGGCGCCGCAGCAGTTCGTCGCGGCCGACGGGGAGGTAGACGACCACAGGATGGCCGCCTCCTTCACGGGCGGCCTCCCGCCAGGCGTCCCGGTCCGTGCGGCGCCACAGCCCGTGGTCGAGGACGACGTCGTTCCCAGCCTGGAGTTCCTTGGTGAACCGTTCCCGGATGGTCTCGACGGCGGGTCGCTCGCGCTCGAAGTAGGTGTGCTCGGGGTAGTCCACGCCGTACCGGCCGTGGAGGCGGTGGACCTCCTCGTCCACGGACAGCCGGACGTAGCCGTGGCGGGTGAGGGCTTGGGCGACGGTGGTCTTGCCGGAGCCGGTGAGGCCGACCAGGAGAACGGCGAGGGGCACGGAGACATCCCTTCCGCGACGGGCGTGCACGAGCGCGGTCATTCTCCCCGATCCTGGAGGGAGCCGGCATGCGGCCGCCAGGCGGTGACGATGTCGCGGGCCTCGGCGGCCCAGCCGTCCGGCATCCGGTCCAGGCTCACCCGCCGGAACGCGAACTGCGGATCGCCGATGTCGATCGAGCCGCTGTGCTGGCGAACGTGTGACAGGAGACGAACGGCTTCGTCGCGTACGGCCGGGGTCTGTTCCTGCCAGGTGCCCGTCGAGAAGTGCTGGACCCTGCGGCGGAGGTCGTCCAGGACGCCGGAGCGCCACTTGAAGTGGTGAACGGCGCAGAGGCGGTCCGGGTCCGGTCTGTGTCCGGGGGATCGGTGGTTGCCGGAGGAGACGGGGATGTCGTGGCGGGCCAGTGCGATCTTGCGGGGGTCCCCGTGCAGGAGCCGGTGGGTGAGATGACCGCCGAGGGGATACGCGTGATCCAGCCCGTCTTCGGTGCGCCAGCCGGTCAGATGCCCGGTCGCAGTGACGCGGTCGAGCATCAGCCCGCCCACGGCCCGGTGTCCGGAGTGTTCGGCCTGGTTGATCACTTCGGGGAGAGGTGCGGCGTACTGCTGGAATTCGTCGGCGTCAGCGAGCAGGTGCCAGCCGCGTCCGGCGTGGTGCCGCAGGGCGTCGCGGAGCTGTGTGTTCGTGTGCTCGTGCCAAGGGCCGGTCGAGGTACCGGTGGGAACGATGCCCAGCTCCCGGCAGGCCGCCTGGAGCTGGTGCTGCTGGGCGTGGGGAACATGCTCGGGGAAATGGAAAGCGATCAAGAATCGCTCGATGCCGAGCTTCCGGTAGTGGTGGACCCATGCTTCGAACAGAGAGGGCTCGACGGGCCCGACGACGGCGATCAGAGCCGGGGGTGTGCTCAGCATCGGGACTCCGTGGTCATGAGGGAGGCGAACATCCGAGTGAGGAAGTCGGCCTGGTCTGCGGCGGTCGGCATCCCCAGAAGGCCAGGAGCCTCAGGGCCGGGTCGCTCAGGCGGTTGGCGGATGACGCTGTGCAGAGCGTGGGCGAGGCCATCCGGGTCGCCTGGGGAGAATGTCAGGGCCCACGGCCGGCCCTGGAGATGGCTGGTGAGCGTGGGGTCGTGATCGGAGACGATCAGTGGGACGCCGAGCCGGGCGGTGTCCATCACCAGGCCGGACTCCTTGCCGACTCCGGGGCGCCGGGCGACGAGGGCGGCGTCGGCCGCCCCGTAGACCAGCCGTAGCGCGCACTCCGGGACGGGTCCGGGCATCACGTGCAGGTGGAGGAAGGCCAGGTTTCGCCAGCGTGCGAGTACCGACTCGTCCAGCGGATCGCCCGTGACCACGAGGTGTAGCGGTTCCTCCAGCCGGGCCAGGCCGGCGTCGATGACATCGAGGTCCTTGTACGGCCACCAGCCGCCGACGAGGCAGACCACGGCATCGGTGACCGGGATCCCGAGGGCCGACCGGCCACTTTCACGTTCGGAGTCGGTCAGACGGAGACCATCGTCGACCGCGAAGGCTCGGACCACGGCCGACAGGTCGGGGAAGTCCTCGGCGAACTGGTCGCCGACCGACTCGGTCGGGTACACGGCGATCACTCGGCGCTCGCCCCGGCGGGCCAGCCGGCCGATGAGCCGTACGAAGGAGTCTTCGGTCGTGACGGCCTCGTGGACGAACCGGAGATGCGGTTGACCGCCCAGAAGGGCTGCTGCCCCGTGCAGCGCATCGCTGGCGGTGAGGATCACGACCGCGTCGGCGATGGGCTGAAGCCGACGGGCGGTCCGCAGCGCCGAGGCTTCGGCCAGGCAGCGGGCGATGAGGGTGATCTGGTGTGGCAGCCGCCGCAGCCGGTCCGGCCATCGACGAGAGCGAAAGACCCGCCGGACGACCGTCGAAACACCAGCGAGGAGGCGTGATGCGGCGAAGAATCCGGCGGAGACACGCCCCACGGGCGCGGTCGCCGTTCGCGCTTCCGTCTCCCGGAGCGCGGCCACCACATCGGATGCGATTCCGTTCAGGGCGACGACTAGGCTGCCGGGTCGTGCCTGGGCAAGCGCCACCAGAGTGCGCTGATGGTGCCCACCCAACCGGTCGGCGTACGGCTCGATCAGGGCGAGTGATCTGGTCACCCGGATACCGCCTGATCCCCGTGGACCTCAGTGAACCTTTGCCGCAACCACGCCGGATCGTTCAGTCGCTCGAACTGGTCCGGTTGACGGGCGGCCTCGTTAGCAAAGGCGACGCCCTCCCGAGCCCCTGCTGCGGCGAAGGCGGCGAACTCCTCGTCGCTGCTGCGACTCCAAGCTTCCACCCGCCAGCGGGCGTCTCCGTCGGCCATGCCGTACTCACTGCCGCGGGTGAGCATCGCGCACTCCCGAAAGCCCGCCTTCCAGGAGTGGAAGGGGTTCTGGTTGAAGCGGGTGACACCGGCGGCCTGTTCGGCGAACTCGACGCGTCCGGGCAGTGCGGCGAGGACGTCCACCGCCTCGCCCATCTCGCGCAGAGCACTGCGGCGGATGAGCTTGAGCCCGCCGTAGCCGTAGGTCAGTCCGTTGACGGGGTTGACCGCGCGCCACACGCGCATGGAGACATCCTCGTCCAGGGGCTCCACAGCGGCCGGGGCGAAGTCGGTGTCGATGGCAAAGTCGCCGTCCGCGAGGAAGAACTGCTCACGGTCGACGGCCTCGGCGCACAGTCGGTAGGCCCGGCGCATGCCGTGTACTCCGTGCAGGCGCTTCACAGCGCCCCCGAGGGTCCGCTGGAGGCGGGAGTGGAGAGAGTCGGCCATCGGTTCGTCGTACGAGAGGAAGACGGCGTCGAACCCGGTCACGAGATCGCCTCCAGGTAGCGGGCGGCGACCAGTTCGGGGGTGAAGTCGGCCGTGGAGGCGTGGGCGCGCTTGGCATGCAGGGCGTGGAACGTGTCGTCGGAGGCCAGCCGCTCGGCCAGGGCGACCGCCTCGGACGTGGTGGTGAAGCACAGTTCGGGGTCAATGTGCTCGGCGAGCCAGCCCAGTCGCGGCGAGATCACAGGCAGGCCCATGCCCTGGCAGTCGATCACGCTCATCGACCACGGGCAGCCGGGCCGGAACGGGGCGATACCGAAGCGCGCCCCGGCCAGCAGATCCCGATAGCGGACGCGGTCACCCCGGTCCGAGACGATCTGCACATGAGGCAGCGCGGCAAGTTTCTCCCGCATCCGCTCCGGGCTGTCGTTCAGCCCTGTCCGAGCGGCACTGCGCTGCCCGAACAGGTCCATCACCCGAAGCCGCACGGATCCGGAAGACACGAGGTCACGGGCCAGGTCCACGAACTGTTGGGTGCCGTAGTGCGCGTACAGCCTGTGGTTGTAGACCCCAATCGGCTCGGCTCCGTCGCCGCTCGGGGTGGTGACGGGCGCGCGGACCAGGCGTTCGTCGCGTGGGGCCGGAACCACCCGCAGCCTGTCGCCCAGATCCACGGTCATCCGTTCAGCTGCGGCCGAGACCCAGGAGGCGGCCGTGGAGGAGTGCACCATCACCCGGTCGCAGACAGCCAGGCCGGCGGCGAACGCCAGCAGCACCGGCCGCCCGAGCCCGCCATCGTCGAGGGATGGGTCGACCAGGAGCCGCCCGCCGTCGTCGAAGGAGTACGGCAGATAGTGGCAGTACCCGGCCAGGAGCGCGCCGGAGCCCGCTTCCAGCAGGGCCGTACGGATCGCGGGGGCCTCCTCGATCTGGTTGGCCACCACCACGTCCGGCTTCTCAGTCTGGATGAGTGCCACCAGCTCGTCGATGTCCGCCGAGAAGCGGGCGCGGTACTTCGTTCCGGGCAGCTTCGTCTGCCGGAAGCCGCACCGGTCGTCCCCGGCCGGTGCCGGCGCGGCGACCGTCACCTCGGCTCCGGCGTCCGCCAGCGCCGGGGCAAGGAGGTCGGCGAAGATCCAGCCGGAGTCCGAGGACAGCCGGTCGGGGTTAGAGATGTTCAGCAGGTACAGCACGCGCATGATGCGTCGCCTCCGTCATCCGCCCGGGGATCGATCCGGGCCGCTGAGGGAAGGAAAGCCGCGACGCGGGCGGTGACGGGATGATGAACTGAGATCACTCACGGTTCATTCATGCTCACCAAAAATGACACGGGGCGAGGATTCGATGGACACTCAGGGCGAGGAGATCACCGCCGAGCAGGCTGCCGAGGACTTCGCGGCCGAGGTGGCGCGGTGGCGGGAAGTGCGTGGCATGTCCAAGCGGGCGTTAGCGCAGGCCATGGGCTTCGACCCGTCCTACGTCAGCCACGTGGAATCCGGTCGCCACAAGCCCAGCGCGGAGTTCGCCCGGCTCGCCGACGAGGTCATGAACTCGGGGAAGGCAATCTGGCGCCGCTGGCTCGACTACGAACAGGCGAAGGCCAGAGAGACCCGGGCACGGCGCCCACCCGCAGCCCCGCCGGCACCGCGAATGCCCGAGCAGCCGTACGCCGCAGGCTCCGCCCTCGTCGTCGAACACGACGCCGCGCACCTCCGCTACGACGGCCGCGCCTACCGGCTCACGATGCGACGACGGCTCCGGAACACCGGAACGGAACCGGTCACCCGCTACCTGATCCGCATCTCGGTCGACCGCTACCCCGGCGACCCGGAACAGTCCAACGCCCACTACCGCGCCCACCCGCTCACCTGGGACGAACTCGACCTCACCGCCACCTGCCGGGGCGAGCCAATGCGCTGGCAGGCCAAGCACGACCGCGACGCCTTCAAGGAGATCTGGCTGCTGTTCGACAACGAACACGGCCGCTTCCCTCTCTACCCCGGCGAATCCGTCTGGATCGAGTACGCCTACACCGTGAGCGATGACAAATGGGGCAACTGGTTCCAGCGTGCTGTCCGCCTGCCCACCGAACAACTCGAAGTCCAGCTCGCTTTCCCCGCCGCTCTTGACCCGGTGGTCTGGGGCACTGAGACCTCCATGACCGCCGAAGCCTCCCCACTCCGTACCCCACCCGTCCGCCGTGACGACGGCGAACAGCGGGCTTTCACGTGGATCACGACCACACCCGCACTGCACGCTCGGTACCGTTTGGAGTGGCGGTTCCGGGCACGACCCGAACACAAGACGGAACAGGGAGAGTTCAGTTGACGAGCGTTCGGCCCAGCCAGCAGATGCGAGACCTCGACGTCGTCCAGGAGGGCGCCGCCATCCTCACCACCCCGGCCCGCCCCTTCGACCTGCCCACCGAGCAGGACGAGGCCGAGCGCATCGTGGACGAACTTTTCGCCGCCCTCAACCGCATCAGCCAGGTCCACCCCTTCGCCAAGGGCATGGGCATCGCGGCCCCCCAGATCGGCATCGGCCGCGCCGCCGCCGTCGTCCAGCCACCCGGCGATGCCCCCGCGATCATCCTGCTCAACCCACGGATCACAGCCCACGCGGAGGCGAGCGACGAGCAGTACGAGGGCTGCCTGAGCTTCTTCGACGTCCGCGGCTTCGTCCCCCGCCCCCTGGAAATCACCGTCGAGAGCACCGCCCTAACTGGCGAGCGCGTGACCACCGTGTACGAACACGGCCTCGCCCGCCTCATCCACCATGAGATCGACCACCTTGACGGTCTGCTGTATACCTCGCGCATGAGGGTCGAGGAAGCCCTCATTCCCGTGGAGCAATACCGGCAGAGCGGCCAGGCATGGTCGTACGAGAGCGCCTGACCGCATCGCCTTAGCAGCCGAAAATCAGCCACTGCACCTCAAACTCAAGTCAGGGGCCAGGCGGAAGATCCGCGCTGGGATCGTCAAGAGCACGGCGTGCGAGCTCACGGAATTCACGCATGCCTTCGCGGGCGGGCGACATGGATGTCACTCCTGGGGGCGGTGGCGGCGGGGAGCCTGGGAACTGTGGACGCGGTTCATGTCGATACCGCGAATCACTGATCCATCTCTGCAGTGAGCGGGTCAACCTAGTTGCCGCTGCGGCCACGTCCCGCGGCCCCTCAACCTCGACTACAGCAGCAGCTTTCGCGAGAGAGCCGTCTAGTTCAGCAGCCTGGTCTAGGAGGGCTTGGAGTTCCTGGCTTCGCTGCTCGTCCACCCGAGCGAGTCCGGAAGCACGTGCGGCGATGGCATCGTAGTCGGACGCGACGCTCACGAAGGCAGCGTAGGCATCTCTTCGACCTTGCCGGCGCCAGTGCTCGTGTTGACTGCTGCGCTGGGTACTGCTGGTGTGTCTAGCCGCGCGCACTACGCCCCAAGCTCCAAGCGCAGCAGCGACTACGGCCGCAGCCCCGGCAATCATCGCCGTATCCCCGATGTTCATGGCGTGCATTGTGCCAGCGGTGCTCCCTGGCAACCGAGTTGAGAGCTGATGAACATGCCCGCCTGCCCGGAACACATTCAGCACACATAGGGCCGGGAAGCTCTGGGAACACTTGAGAACTACGGAGAGTAGTTTCCCCATGCTGGGCAGCCTATGGCCTGTGTTTTCGCAGGTCAGGCCGCTGCTCCGAGAAATCTCCTAAAGCGGGTGTCGCAGGTTCGAATCCTGCCGGGGGCACGACGCAGCAAGCCGCTGCCCCGGGGCAACCCCGGGGCAGGGTGGTGCGCGGCCTCGGGCTTCTCGTCCGGGGCCGTTGCCGGTTCACGGGGCCGGGCCGTCAGCGGACCCGGGGTGACCGTGCTCGGGTGGAGTGCGGCGGGGCGGGGCGGGCGGGTGTGGGAGTTGACCGACCTGTTGCGGCACGGGTCTACTTCCGCGCATGTCAGAAACGGATGACGGTCAGTCGCTGGAAGCTCACCCGTCCGTCTCCCTGCCGGTGGCCTCGGCACGGGAGTACGTGGAGGGGAGGCTGTCCCAGTACCAGAAGTGGTACGACAAGAAGGCCGTCAAGACGAAGGCGATGCACCTCCGGATGAGGACGATATCCGTCGTCGGGGGAGCTCTGGTGCCCGTGTTAGTCAATCTCGACCTGTCATTCGCCAAGCTCACGGCCACGGTGCTGAGCCTGATCGTGGTCGGCTCCGTCTCCTTGGAGAGCGTGTACCGCTACCGGGAGCAGTGGAAGAACTACCGGTCGACCGAGCAGTTCCTCGGGCATGAGCGGATCTACTTCGAGACCAGGGTGGGGATCTACTCGGGCCTCTCGGAGGGCGAGGCGTTCACGACCTTGGTCGCCCGGGTGGAAAGCGCCATCGCGAACGAGAACTCCGCGACCCTGAACGTGATGACCCTGGGCGGCCAGGTGAGCACGGACGTGCAGTCGTCGCCCGGCGTTCCGGGCGCCCGGCGGGAGGTCCGGTAGCCCTTAGGGGGTGACCCCCAGCCGCCCCTGAGCCTTGCCGCTCACCGTTGAAACCCGGCTTGGCACCTGCCAACGTTCATGGGCGGGTGCAGACAACCATGCGGTGCAGCAAGGGAGTTGGCGGTGAGAGTGCTGGGGCGTGGTGAGGGGGAGGGCGTCGTGTCCCCGCGGCCGACGTCGCCCCGCAGGTTCGGGGGGTTCGGTGGGTCGCCGTGACGGCTTCCTTCCGCGACGGGGACCACTTGGTGCACGTGTTGGCCACGCTGGCCAACCCGCACCGGCTACGGGTCGTGGCGGCCCTGTCCCGTCGGCGCACCTACGTGAGCCAGTTGGCGCGTGAGTTGGGCATCAGCCGCACCCTGCTCCAGGCCCACCTGCGGAAGTTGGAGGCCGCGGGCCTCGTTTCGGCCCACCTGGAGCTGTCGCGTGACGGAAAGGCCATGAAGTTCTACGAGGTGGTCCCCTTCGCGCTCGACCTCACGCCGGAAGCCATCGCCACCGCCGTGCTGACGTTCGGCCCGCGCGACGCCGACGCCGACGCCAACGCCAACGCCAACACCGATGCCAACACCGACGCCGATGCCGATCCATCGGGCGGCGAGAAAGGACCTCCTTCATGAACCCCCGGGACTGGCAAGAAGTCATCGGAACGGCCGGCATCTTCGGCACCGTCTTCGTGGTCGTCACGATCGCCGTCTGGAACATGGCCGCGACCTGGCGGGCCAAGGCCGTCCTCGCCCGCGACTACGAGTACCGGACGCTCGCCGAGCAGGCGACCCGGCACCAAGGTGCCATCGAGCAGCGGCTGATCGCCATCGACGAACACCTCGCCGATCTGCGGACCCGTGTGCATTCGGTCGAGCGGGTGCTCAAGGAGATCGAGTAGGGAGAACGAGCACGACCGGACGAAGGAACCGGGCCGTCAAGCGGCAACTTGGCGGCCCGGCAGAAGGAAGCGACACCTCGCCGATGGCGAGTCTTCAGCGCATCGCCCCTTTCGGGAAGGACCCTAGTTCATGGCGCGCACGCCCACACAGTCCACTGCACGGAGCAGGTCCGCGGCCGCGTCGGGTGGTGGTCGGGGCACGTTCGTCGAACGGGCCGCCGGCTGGTCGATCCGGCACCGTGCGCTGGCGATCGGCGGTTGGCTGGCCCTCGTCCTCGTGGCGTTGCTGGCCAGCGCCGTGTTCTCCGGCCCCGGGGCCAGAACGGACGACCCGGGTGAATCCGGCGAGGTCAAGCGGGTGTTGAGCGCCCAGGAGAACTACGAGCCGGTCCTGGAGAACGTCCTCGTCCAGCGGCGGGACGGTGACGCCGGCGGCGCACGGGGAGGCTTCCTCGACGATCCGGCGTTGGTGAAGGCCACGGAGGACCTGGTGGCCGAGTTGGCCGGGGTGCCGGGAGCGGTGACCGGTCTGCGCACCCCCTTGGACCCGGGGGCGGAGGAGCAGGTTTCGCAGGACGGCCGCTCGGGTCTGGTCACCTTCTTCGTGTCCGGTCCGAACGAGGAGAGGGGAGCGCACTTCGACGCCGTGGTCGGGGCGGTGGAGCGGGTCGCCGAGCGGCACGGGGGCGTGCGCGTCGTCCAGGCCGGTGACGTGAGCCTGTCGCGTGCCGTCGACGACGCCGTCAAGGCGGACCTGGCCCGTGCGGAGAGCACTTCGCTGCCGATCACCCTGGGGATCCTGCTGGTCGTCTTCGGGGCCCTGGTCGCGGCGGCGATCCCGCTGCTGCTGGCGGCGACCACCGTCGTGGGCACCTTCAGCCTGATCGCCGTGCTGGAACGGTGGGTCGCCGTGAACAGCGCCGTGACCTCGATGATCCTGCTGATCGGCATCGCGGTCGGGGTCGACTACTCGCTGATCTACCTGCGGCGCGCGCGGGAGGAGCGGTCCGCGGGTCACGGGGTGGCCGCGTCGTTGCGCATCGCCTCCCGGACCTCGGGTCAGGTGATCGTCGTCTCCGGCGTGACGGTGATCGTGTGTCTGTGCGGTCTGCTCTTCAGCGGTCTCGACGTGTTCCGTGGTCTGACGCTCGGCACCGCACTGGTGGTGGGACTGTCGATGGTCGCTTCCGTGACGGTGTTGCCGGCGGTGCTCGCCGCCCTCGGGCACCGGGTCGACCGGGGCCGTCTGCCGTGGCTGGGGAAGCGTCGGACGACCGTGGCGGAGTCCCGTCACTGGGCGCGGCTGGCGCGGGCGGTCGTCGACCGTCCGAAGGTGTGGGGCGGCGCCGCGGTCGTCGCGCTGTTGGTGATGGCGGCGCCGGCGCTCGACCTGCGCTTGCAGGACGCCGCCGTGGTCAACAGCCTGCCGCGCAGCGCCCCCACGGTGGATGCCGCGATCCGCATGCAGGAGGCGTTCCCCGGTGCCCCGACGCCCGCGCGGGTCGCGGTCTGGGACGTCGACGGCGCGGGTCCCGGCCGGGCCGGCTCCCCCGCAGTGGCGGCGGCCGTGGACGGACTGCGGCAGGAAGTCGGCAGGAGTGGCGGGCAGTTGGCGGAACCGGTTTCGACGGTGCGGGTCGACGAGGTGCTGGTGGTGCGCGTTCCGTTGGCGGGCAGCGGCACCGACGAGGTGTCCGGCGCGGCCCTGGAGCGGCTGCGCGAGGTGGCCCTCCCGGCGACCCTGGGCGAGGTCGAGGGCATCGACTACGCGGTCGGTGGCCGGACCGCGTTCGCCGAGGACTTCCGGGAGCAGTTGACCTCACGGGCGGCGCTCGTCGTCGGGTTCGTGCTGGTCCTGGCGTTCGTGCTGCTGCTGGTGGTGTTCCGGTCGCTGGCCGCTGCGCTGGTCTCGATCGTGTTGAACCTGTTGTCGCTGGGTGCCGCGTACGGGGTGCTGACCTGGGTGTTCCAGGACGGCGTGGGCAGTTCGCTGCTCGGTTTCACCCCGTACGGGGGTGTGGCGGGCTGGCTGCCGCTCTTCATGTTCGTCGTGCTGTTCGGTCTGAGCACGGACTACCACGTGTTCGTCCTCAGTCGGATCCGGGAACGTCGGCTCGCGGGGGCGACCACCCGGGACGCCGTCGTCGGGGGCATCGCGGGCAGTGCGGGGGTCGTCACCAGCGCAGCGGTCATCATGACGGCGGTGTTCAGCGTCTTCGTCACCCTGTCCGCCGTCGAGAACAAGATGATGGGCGTGGGCATGGCGGTGGCCGTCCTCATCGACGCGACCCTCGTGCGCGGTGTGCTGCTCCCGGCTGCGGTGGCCGTGTGCGGTGAGCGGTTCTGGGTGCTGCCGGGCCGGCTGGACGGGCTGGATCGCCGGCTGGACCGGTGGTCGGGCGCGGGGGGAGGGGCCCGGGCCGGGTCCGTGGCCCCCGCGACCGCCGCCGATGCGTCCCCCGGCTCGTCCGGGTCAGCGGGCCGCGCCTAGAGGGTGGGTCGGGCCGGGCCGAGGGGGGCGCAGCGGGGACCACCGTGTTCACCGCGGTCCGCCGTGTCCCCGAGTTGCTGCGGACCCGGCCGTGACCGGTCGGCCGCCGGGGTGGCACACCCCGGCGATCCCGCACCGTCCCTCACGCCTTGGACAGCCCGGCCTCAGCGGCGGCCTTGCGCGGGCTCGGCGCGACGTGGCGGGCCTCCAGGGGCAGCGGTGCCGGGCCGGCCTCCTCGTCGAGGAAGGTGCGGCGCACCACGCGCTCGGCCGCGTTCCCGTCGTCCCACTCGCAGAACCGCTGTCGGAAGGCGGTGCGCAGTGCGGTGGCCCGCTCGCCGTCCCAGCTGCCGCTGCGGAAGACGGAGATCAGCTCGTTCTCGTTGGTGGCGACGGCGCCCGGGGTCTCCCCCGGCTCCCCGGAGAGCAGGTCGAAGGTGACGCCGCGGGAGCGTACGTAGACGTCCCAGTCGTCGGCGTAGGTGACGATCGGCCGGTCGAGCACGGCGTAGTCGAACATGATCGAGGAGTAGTCGCTGATCAAGGCGTCGGAGGCCAGGCACAGCTCCTCGACGCTGGGGTGGCGGGAGACGTCGAGCAGGGCGCCCTGCTCCTCCAGCTCGGCGAGCCGCCGGTCCGCCCCGTAGAAGTAGTGGGTGCGGACCATGAGGAGCACGTCCGGGCCCAGTTCGCGGGTGACCCGCTCCAGGTCCAGTCGGGGGACGTAGCCGACCTGGTAGTCGCGCACCGTCGGCGCGTACAGCACGGCGGTGCGGCCGGGGGCGATGCCCAGGCGCTCACGGATGTCCAGGACGTCCTGCACGGTGGCCCGGGAGTAGACGTCGTTGCGCGGATAGCCGGCGTCGACGGACTCGAAGGAGCAGGGGTAGACGCGGTCCCACTGCTCGGTGGAGTGCTGGTTGGCGGAGACGCTGAAGTCCCAGCGGTCGGCGCGCTGGAGCAGCTTGCGCATGCTCATGCCCTTGGCGGCGGCCGGATACTTCTGCTGGTCGATGCCCATCCGCTTCAGCGGGGTGCCGTGGTGGGTCTGGATGTGGATCTGCTCGGGGCGCTTGACGACGGTGTCGGCGAAGTTGACGTTGTTGACGAAGTACTTGGCGCGCGCCATCACCTCCCAGTAGCGGGGGGTGTTGACGACGACGTGGTCCATGCCCGGGGGGACGGTCTCCTCCAGCCCCTTGCGCACCACCCACACGCCCTTGATGTGCGGCGCCAGTTCCTTGGCCTTCTCGTACACGGCCAGGGGGTTGCAGGCCGGGGTCCGGTTCCAGTACGCGGAGAAGACGGCGAGGTTCTCGTCGATGGGGCGGCGCAGGTGGAGCTTGTAGACGTTCTCCTGGGTGCGCTTGTCGAACGACCGCTTGACTTTGCGGAGCTGGTTGCGCCCCTTCACACGGGTGCCGTTGACCAGCTTCAGCGCCTGGAAGCCGTGGTAGGAGCCCCGGCCCAGCGCCTGGAACTTGGCGCCCTGGATGCCGGGGGGCGGGGTGAAGCCGAGGGGCAGGTGCTGCCGGTACATGGCCGAGGCCTGCCGGAAGAACTCGGCGCGGTCGGCGGGGACCACCCGGCTCGCGCGGGCGAAGGTGAAGAGGAAGTGGCTCGCCATCCGCTCGAAGAGCATCGGACGCAGACCGGCCAGGTCGGGGCGGGTGTCCAGGAAGTCGAAGAGGCGCTGGTACTGCTCGAAGATGGTGAAGTGCTTGCGGCCCGGGGTCTGCATCGAGTTGCCCTTGCGGCGTTGGCGGTACTCGATGCAGACGTAGTCGAGGCAGGCCGCGCGCTCAGCGGTGAGCATGGTCGTGTAGACGATCAGGGCGTCCTCGTAGAGCCCGTCGGTGAAGGTGAAGCGGTTGCCGGTGAAGAAGTCACGGCGGTAGAGCCGGTTCCAGACGACGGCGAACATGGACAGGAACTCGGTGCGTTCGGCCGGCCGGAAGACCTCGGTTCCGGACTCCGCGAGGAGATCGGCGGTGGCGCTGCGCTGGACCTTGTTCCACCAGTAGGTGCGGACGTGGTCGATCAGCAGGATGTCCGGGTCGTCGGTCTTGTCGAGCCGGTCGGCCATCGCGCGCAGCGAGCCGGGCGTGATGGTGTCGTCGCTGTCGAGGAAGAGCAGGTAGTCGCCCCGGGCCCGCGCGATGCCGGTGTTGCGGGCCTGTCCGATGCCCCCGTTCTCCTCGTGGCGCACGGTCACCACCCGCTTGTCACGGGCCGAGAACTCGGCCAGGATCTTCCCGCTGCGGTCCGGGGAGCAGTCGTCGACGGCTATGACCTCGAAGTCGGTGAAGTCCTGATCGAGTAAGGATTGCAGGCATTCGCGCAGATAGCCCTGCACATTGAAGACCGGGACGATGATGCTGAATCGGGGGGCGGCGGTGTGGCCTGTCTCAGGCATTGCAGTGCTACTCCAGGGTGCGGTCTGTGGGGTAGTCGGAAGTTTGCCGGGATTCGCGTGAAACTCATGCATCTCCCTCATTTGTGAAACAAGCCGGACAGGGAAAGGGCTTTCCTTTCCTGCTCAGCGGGAGCCCTACGACCCCATTCCGGTCCATAAAGATTGTCATATAGTTCGGCGATGGCTGGATCCATCTTCCGGCACCGGGACGCCATGCCCAGCGGCGCGCATGCAGCGCGCTTGCAGCGGATACGGACGAAATGCCCTGTGCGGGCACGAGCTCGACCGCCGGCCGCGTCCGGCGACTTCACCGGGCCGTACGGCTAGGCCGGGTCCGCGGGCAGCAACAGGTCAGCGGTCCGCGCGTACGCGGTGGTGAAGGCGGCGTCGCCCAGTGCGGTGCGGGTCGCGGCTTCGATGCGGTCGACGTCCGCGCGTTCGGCCGGGGGCAGCGGGGCGCCCACCGCGGCGCGGGCCCGGGCGGCGGTGCCGAGCAGGCTGGCGGCGCGGGCGGGGCGGCCCGCGAGTCGGTGGGCGCCGGCCAGTCCCTCCAGGGCCAGCGCCACCGCCCGGGGGTCACCCGTGCGCCGGGCCGCGGCGAGGCCCTGGGTGTGGAGGGCCAGTGCCGCTTCGGCCTCTCCCCGCTGTTCGGCGAGGAAGCCGAGTTCGGCGAGGATCAGGGCGGTGCCGTTCTCCGCGTCGAAGCGGCGGTTCCACTCCAGCCAGGTGCGCAGCTGGCGTTCGGCCTCCTCGTACCGGCCCTGTCGGCGGGCGCCGAGGGCGAGGCCGGTTTCGGCGAACTCCTGGGCCCGTCGGTCGCCGTGTTCCACGGCCACCCGGCGGCCCCGTTCGTGGAGTTCCGCGGCCCGGGCGTGGTCCCCGGTCAGCAGGGCGATCCGGCCCCGTTCGGACCAGCGGGTGGACGTCTCGGTCCACAGGTGCAGTTCCTCGGCGATGCGCAGCCCGTCGCGGTGTCGGAGTTCGGCGGCCCGGTAGTCGCCCGCGATCTCGTCCAGTCGGCTGAGGACGGCGCCGGACTGGAGTTGCCCCCACTGGTCGCCGCTCTCGCGGAACAGCGCGAGGCTCTGTTCGCCGTCGGCCCGGGACGCCGCCAACTCGCCGCGCACGTAGTGCTGGACGCCTCGTACGCTGAGGGCCGCGGCGATGCCCCAGCGGTCGTTCAGGGCCCGGAAGTCGTCCAGGGCCCGGCGCACCAGTTCCTCACCGGTCTCCCTTGCGCCGAGCAGGGTCACGGCGTAGCCGACGAACCAGGTGGGTGCGGCCCGGTCGCGCGGGTCGCGGATGTCCTCGGGCAGTCGCAGCGGTGAGCCGGGGTCGGGCCGGTCGCCGCACAGGAGCGTCATGCCGACGTGCCAGGCGGCGACGGCCGCGCGCAGGTCAGGGCCGGCCGCGCGCGGGCCGGGGCCCGGCGACCCGTCCGGTGGCGTCGCGGGCGGCGCCTCCTCGACGGCCAGGGCCGCGGCCATCGAACGTCGGGCCTCGGTGAACCGGCCGCGTAGGAACCAGTACCAGGCCAGCGCCCGTACCAGCCGGCACGCGAGCGGGGCGTCACCGGTGGTGGCGGCGGTGTCGAGGGCGGCGCGCAGGTTGGCCGCCTCGGTGTCGAGGCGCCGCAGCCAGGGTTGTTGGGCGCTGCCGCACAGCTGGGGGTCGGCCCGCTCGGCGAGGTCGGTGTAGTGGTGGGCGTGGGCGCGGCGCAGTTGTTCGTACTCGCTGGCGGGGCCCTCGCCGGGGGTGGTCCGCAGACGGTCCAGGCAGTACGCGGACACCGATTCGAGGAGCCGGTAACGGGGTCCTTCCGGGTGGTGGGTGACGACGACGAGGGACCGGTCGACCAGTCGGGCGAGCAGGTCGACGACTTCGGCGGGCTGCACGCCGCCCCCGGAACAGAGGGCCTCGGCCGCTTCCAGGGCGCAGCCGTCGGAGTGGATCGCGAGGCGGCGCAGCACCGTCCGTTCGGCGCCGGTCAGCAGGTCCCAGCTCCAGTCGATCACCGCTCGGAGGGTCTGTTGGCGGGCGGGAGCGTCGCGCCGGCCGGCCGTGAGGATGCCGAAGCGGTCGTCGAGGCGTCCGGCGAGTGCGGCCGGGCCCAGGACGCGGACCCGGGTGGACGCCAGTTCCAGGGCGAGCGGGATGCCGTCCATGCGGCGGCAGATGGTGGCGACGGCTTCGGTGTGGTCGTCGGAGAGGGTGAATCCCGGCGCTGCGGCGGCGGCCCGGGCGGCGAAGAGCCGGACCGCGCTGGACCGTCGTACCTCGTTCGGGGCGGCTCCCGGTGGGGGCACGTCCAACGGGGGGACGGGCCACAGCGTTTCGCCGGACAGGTCGAGCGGTTCCCGGCTGGTGGTGAGGAAGCGCAGCCCCGGCGCGGCCCTCAGCAGGGTGCGGACCAGGTGGGCCACCGCGTCGACGACGTGTTCGCAGTTGTCGAGGACGAGGAGGAGTCGGCGGCCGTGGAGGGCGTCGGCCAGTCGCTCGGCCAGCGGGCCGGGGCCCGTGGTCGGTCGGGGGCCGGGCCGGGCGTCGTCGCGGATGCCCAGGGCCACGGCCACCGCTTGGGCCGGCCCGTCCGCCGTGCCGGGGGCGGGCGGGGTGCCGGGGGTGCCCTTGCCCGGTTCCGGGGGGTCGGTGGTCCGGGCGAGTCCGGAGAGTTCCACCCACTGGACGCCGTCGGGGAAGGAGGCGGCGGCCCCGTTCGCGACCTCCAGGGCGAGCCGGGTCTTGCCGACCCCGCCGGGGCCGGTCAGGGTCACCAGGCGTTCCGTGGCCAGCAGCGCCCGTACCTCGGCCACGGCCGCGGAACGGCCGATCAGTGCGGTGACGGGGGCGGGCAGGCAGGAGGTGCTGCCGGTGTCCCTCGGGCCCGTGGTGTCGACAGCGGGGACCGTGGGCGGGGCGGGGACCGTGGGCGGGGCGGGCGGCTCCTGGCGGAGGATCTCCTGTTGCAGGGTGACCAGTGCGGGGCCGGGCTCCAGTCCGAGTTCCTCGGCCAGCCGCAGCCGCAGGTCCCGGTAGACGTCCAGTGCTTCGCCGGGCCGTCCGGCGCCGTACAGGGCCCGCATGTGGGAAGCGCGCAGCCGCTCCCGCAAGGGGTGATGGGTCGCCAGTTCGGCTATCTGCGGCGCTAGTTGGGCGTGGTCTCCCAGGTGCAGTCGGGTTTCCGCGTACTCCTCCCAGACCAGCAGCCGTTGTTCTTCCAGGCGGGCCGCGGCGGCCCGGGCGAAGGGACGGTCCGCCGACCCGGCGAAGGCGGGGCCGCGCCACAGGGCCAGGGCCTCGGTGAAGCGTGCGGCGCGCTCCCGGGGGTCCGTGGTGCGCCGGGCCCGGTCGGCGAGTGCGGCGAACCGTTCGGCGTCGATCGCGTCCGCGGCGTCGCCGCTCACCTTGAGGAGGTAACCCGGGGGGCGGCGCACCACGAGGTCGTGGCCGCCGGCGGCGGTCAGGGCGCTGCGCAGCCGGGACACCAGGGTCTGGAGGGCGCTCGCGGGGCGGGCCGGCAGCCCGTCGCCGTCCCCCCAGAGGTCGTCGACCAGTCGGTCCGCGGAGACCGCCCGCCCCGGGTGCACCAACAGGTCGGCCAGCAGGGCGCGGACCTTCGTTCCGGGCACCGTCAGGGCGTCGCCGTCCACTGTCCACACGGCCAACGGGCCCAGTACACCGAAGCGCATGGCCCCAGCGTATGACGGGGCCGGGGTCGTGGACGGCCCGTGCGGGCGGGGCCGGTAGCGGGTCGACGGTCGACCGAATGCGGATCGCAAGCGGATCGAATGCGGCGGGGCGCAGGGTTCTTTCAGGACGCCGCGGCGGGCACACCGGCCCGGCGACGGAGCACCACCGCAGCAGGCCGACGCACGAAGAGAAGGAGTCGTCATGAGCAGGTTCGCAGGGCAGAAGGCCGTGGTCACCGGGGGGACCCACGGCATGGGGCTGGCGATCGTCGAGGCGCTCCTCGCCGAGGGGGCCGAGGTGGTCCTGACGGGCCGCAACGAGAAGACCCTCGAAGAGGCGCGGACCGAACTGGCGGGGGCGGCGGCGCACGTGGTGCGGTCCGACGCCGCGAGCACGGCGGACATCGCGGCCCTCGCCGACCTGGTCCACCGGGAGCTGGGTCATGTCGACCACCTCTTCGTCAACCACGGCATCGCGGAGTTCGCGGAGCTCGGCGAGGTCACCGAGGCGTCCTGGGACCGGCACTTCGCGGTCAACACCAAGGGCGCCTTCTTCACCGTGCAGGCCCTGGCGCCGCTGATCGAGGAGGGCGGGTCGGTGGTCTTCACGACGGTCGCCAATGACGTGGTCTTCCCCGGGTTGAGCGCCTACTCCGCGTCGAAGGAGGCGACGCGCGCCTTCGCCCACGTCCTGGCGGCCGAGTTGCTGCCCCGGCGGATACGGGTCAACTCGGTCGCTCCCGGGTTCATCGAGACGCCGTCGATGGGGGTGTCCGGGCTGAGCGAGGAGGAGCGCCGGGAGTTCGTGCGGCAGGGCGAGGAGACGACCCCGTTGCAGCGCACCGGCACGATGGCGGAGGTCGCCGCCGCGGCGCTGTTCCTGGCCGGTGACGCCACCTTCACCACCAATGTGGAGTTCGCCGTGGACGGCGGGTTCGCGCAGGGCCTCGTGGCCGCGCACTGATGCGGTCGGCGGCGCGGGACCGGACGGGCGGGGAGGAGTACGGGATGTCGGTGCGCGGCTCTGGACGTGCGGAGGGGCCTTCGGAGCCCTCCTGGTCCCTGGGGGAAGGGGTGGACAGTCCCGATCCTTCGGTGGCGGAACACGTACGCCGTTATCTGGAGACCGACGGGGCGAGCGGCTACCGGGAGGGAGGGATGACGAACCTCGTGCTCGGCCATCGGGGGCGCACGTCGGGGAGGCTGTACCGGACCGGCCTCTTCTTCGGCGAGGACGACGGCCGTTACGTGCTCGTCGCCTCCGGTTCGGCGGTGACGCACACCCACCCCCAGTGGTACTTGAACGTGGCCGCGGAGCCGGAGGTGCAGGTGCAGGTCCTCGGCGAGCGGTTCGCGGCCCGGGCCCGCACCGCGCAGGGGGAGGAACGGGAGCGGCTGTGGTCGTTGATGGTCGGGCTGGCTCCGGTGTACCGGATGTACGAGGCGCGCAGCCGTCGGGTGATTCCGGTGGTGGTCCTCGAACGGGTGGGGTCCCCCGCGTCCTCCTCGGGGTGAGACGTGCGGGGGTCGGGGACCGCCGCGGGCCTCTTCGGCGGCGGTGCGGCGGCGCTTCGACAGCCCTTCGACGGACCTGAGGTGACATGTCGTCACGCTGCGTGAGAGTGGGTTTCGGTCGCTTCGTGGTGGGTGATCCGTCGGGTGCAGTTCGCGCCGTGGACGGTGACCGAGTGGCGCCACAGGGGGCAACAGGGGTCCAGCGGGGGCGGGGCGTCGAGGGGGTCCACGGCGGCGGCGAGCAGCGCGTGTTCCCTTTCGGCCAGGGCCCGTTGATGGTTGGTCCGTTCTCGGCCGGCGGTCCAGGAGAGGAAGAGCGTGCCGTACGCCAGCGCCCCGGCGGGCAGCCAGTGGCCCTGGTACCCGGCGTAGAGGGCCGCGGCGGCGAGGAGGACGCTGATCGTGGTGAGCCCCTGGGCGAGGCGACGGTTCGATGTCACTCTACGTGTCCTTCCGTGCGTATTTTCGGATGTTCAGGATTGTTGCATTTCTCCGGCGTTATGGGGATACGTAGGGCGGAATCGGTGAGGTTCAGTCAGGGGGTGTGATTCGTCACGGGGATGGGCATACGTCACAGCGGCCACCGCTTCGGGGGCGGTGGCCGCTTCATGGACGTCGGGCGTCGGGCATCGGGTGCCGCGGGACAGGGAGTCGGGGTCAGCTGAAGATGTCGGTCAGGAGCTCCGCGTCGATCTCGGGCCGGGCGAGGCGGTAGCCCTTCGGCGGCTCCGTGTGCAGCAGGTGCCGCAGGAAGTAGTCCCAGCGGCGGCGGCTCACGTAGTGCTCGTAGCCGAAGAAGACGTGCTCGGCGCGGGGGACGATCAGCAGGTCGAAGTCCTTGTCGGCCTCGATCAGGGCGTCGACGAGGAGCAGCGTCTGGTGGGGGTGGACGTTGTCGTCCATGCCGCCGTGGACGAGCAGCAGCTTGCCCTCGATGCGGTCGGCGGCCGCCACGTTGGACGACCGGGCGTAGTCCTGCTCGGCGGCCGGCCCGTCGTACGTCTCCGACCACCAGGCGAAGTACTGCCGGTTCTCGTGGTTGCCGGCCTCGGCGACGCCCACCTTGTAGAACTCGGGGTGGTCGGCGAGGGCCCGCACCGTGGCGAACCCGCCGCCCGACAGGCCGAAGACGCCGACCCGGTCGAGGTCCATCCAGGGGCGGGCGGCGGCCAGCTGACGGATCGCCGCCACGTGGTCGTCCAGGTGCCCGCCGGTGTGCAGCCGGCCGTACGAGGCGTCGTGGAACGCCTTGTCCCGGCCGGGCGTGCCCCGCCCGTCGACCGCGATCACCACGAAGCCGAGCGCCGCCACCGCCTCCGCGTCGTAGCCGAGGACGCCCGGGTCGAAGGACGGGCTGACCCGATGGGCGTGCGGGCCCGGGTACGGGTGGTCGATGACCGGGTAGCTGCGCCGCGGGTCGAAGTCGTGCGGCTTGTAGAGGACGCCGTAGACGTCGGTGACGCCGTCGGCGGCCTTCGCCCGGAACCGCTCGGGGGGCGTCCAGCCGGTGGCCCGCAGCCGGGTGACGTCAGCGGTCTCCAGGTGCACCACCACCCGACCGTCCCAGTCCCGGACGGTGATGACCGGCGGGGTGTCCACCGTGGACGCCGAGTCGAGGAACCGGTCTCCGGCCGGGGTCACGGTGACCTGGTGGTCGAGGTCGTCGTCGGTGAGCCGGACGAAACCCGTGCCGTCCAGACCGGTGCGGCACACCGTGCGCCGGTACGGGTCGTCGGCCACCAGGCCCGAGGCGACGAAGTGGACGGTGCCGGCCTCCTCGTCCACCCGCAGGATCTCCTGGACCGCCCAGTCGCCGCGGGTGACCTGCGCAAGGCGCTCGCCGGTGGCCGTGTCGTACCGGTAGAGGTGGCCCCAGCCGTCGGACTGCGAGTACCACAGCGCCTGCGCGCCGTTCGCGAGCAGCCGGACCATGGGGGCCTGGGCGCGCTGCTGCGCCGGTTCGACCCGGGTCGGGCCCGACTCGCTGACCAGGGTGCGGACCTCCCCGGTGGCGGCGTCCATCCGGTCGAGGCTCAGGGTGCGCACGTCACGGGACTGGCGCAGGAAGTACACCGCCGAGCCGTCCTCGGCCCACCAGGCCCAGCGGGTGGTGATCGGGGACATCAGCGGCATCTCCAGCGGCTCGGTCCGGGCCCGCACCGCGTCGCCGGTCGCCACGTCGAGCACGATCAGGGTGCCGGTGGCCAGGTGCTCGTCACCCGGGTACGCGTACTGCTGGGGCAGCAGCTGGGGGGCGCCGCCGGAGTCCGGGACGGTGGCGACGAGGTGGGTGGTGCGGACCTCGCGCTGGTCGGTGAGGTGGGTGAGGACGCGGGTGGAGTCGGGGGACCAGGCGAGCGCGGGCGGCAGGTGCGGCAGACCGATCCGGCGGAGCAGGACGAGGGGGGTGAAGGGGCTGAGCCCGTACTCGTGGTCTTGGGTGCCGTCGGTGGTGAGGGCGCGCTCCTCGCCGGTCTTCCGGTCGCGTATCCACAGGTCGTGGTCCTTGACGTGGACCGAGTGCTTCCCGTCGGGCGACACCATGTCCAGGAAGCTGCCCGGGGTGTGGTCCTCGACCCGCTCCAGGGCGTAGGTGTCCAGGTCGCAGCGCCAGTGGCCCTCGGGCGTGTCGAACTCGACGGCGGTGGGGCGGGCGCCGGCCCCCGCACGGACTTCGGCTCCCTCGGGGGCTCCGGTGAGTTCGATGGCGTCGAAGGGGAGGCGGGCCGGGTCGGCCGGGTTGCCCGTCGCCTCGGTGAGGGCGGCGGCGAGCCGGTCGTGGTCGAAGGCGGGGGTCCGGGTGCCGCGGCGGGTGTCGACGGCGATGAACACCCGGCCCGGGCGGCCGTCGGCGGTGGTGGCCGAGGTGCCGACCGCGTACCAGAAGCGGGAGCCGTCGCCGGTCCAGTGGGGGCGGACCTTGGCGCCGGGCGTCAGGCGGGCGCGGTGGTGGCGGAGCAGGGACTCCGCGGCGGCGTAACGCTCGGCGGGCAGCTGCGGGGCCGGGGACTGCGTCGGGTCCTGGTGCTGACCGGTCATCGGGTGCTCCTCGGTGGGTGTCGGGCTACTGGGCGGCGGGTGGTGAGGTGGTGCGGGTGGTGCGGGGTGTGACGGGCGGGTCAGTGGGCGGCGAGTACGGGGGCGGGCTCGGGGTCCGCGACGGGGGCTTCGACGGTGGGGGCGTCGGGGGTGGGCGTCTCGGGGGTCTTGGTGTTGCGCATGACCAGGTGGGCCAGCAGGGCGGCGGCGAGGACCCCGACCGCGGCGATGACGAAGCTGGTGGACATGGCCCCGGTGAAGGCGTCCCGGGCGGCGGCGGCGAGTCCCGCGTCCCCGGTGCCCTCGGCGACGGCGAGGGCGTCGGCGATCGAGGACCCCGCGGCGTCGGGGGCCGTGTCGGGCATCCGGTCGCGGAAGCCGCTGGCGACCACGCTGCCGAGGATCGCGACGCCGAGGGCGGCGCCCATCTGCTGGATGGTGTCGTTGAGGGCGGAGCCGACGCCGGCCTGCTCCTCGGGGACGGCGCCCATCAGTGCGGCGATCGCCGCGGGCATCGCCAGCCCGGAGCCGCAGCCCAGCAGGGCGAGCGCGGCGGCGACGGCCGGGAACTCACCGCCGGGGGCGGCGACCGAGAGGGCGAAGAAGCCGCTGGCGGAGACGAGCAGGCCGGTGACGACGAGGCGGCGGTTGCCGATGCGGCTGCCGAGGGCGGCGCCGATGCCGTTGAAGACCAGGGAGGCGACGGCGACCGGGATGAACGCGAGTCCGGCCTCGGTCGGGGTGTAGCCCAGCACGAACTGGAGGTACTGGCTGAGGACCAGCAGCAGACCGCCGTTGCCGACCTGGACGAGGGTCAGGGAGAAGCTGCCGCCACTGAAGTCACGGTTGCGGAACAGGCCGAGCGGGACCATCGGGGCGTCGGTGTGCGACTCCCACCACACGAACCCGACACTGGCGACGACGGCGGTGATCAGGGCGACGAGGGTGCTGGTGTGGCCGAGTCCGCCCTGGGGCAGTTCGATGATCGTCCAGACGATGGCGACCATGCCGACCGAGGAGAGCACCGCGCCCAGCGGGTCGGGCTTGCGCCAGGGCCCCTTGGACTCGGGCATGAGGGCGTACGCGGCGACGATGGCGATGACCGCGATCGGCACGTTGATCAGGAAGACCGCGCCCCACCAGAACCAGGCGATCAGTGCGCCGCCGAGGACGGGTCCGCCGATCAGTCCGACCATGGCGACCGCGCTCCATGCGGACATCGCGGTGCGGCGCTCCTGCTCGTCGAAGACGGTGATGAGGATCGACAGGGTGCTGGGCAGCACCAGCGCGCCGCCGACGCCCATGACCGCGCGGGCCGCGATGAGTTGGCCCGGGTCGGTGGCGAAGGTCGCCGCCAGCGACGAGAGTCCGAAGAGCGCCAGGCCGATGATCATGATCCGGCGGCGGCCGAAGCGGTCGGAGAGGCTGCCCGAGGTCAGCAGCAGCCCGGCGAAGACCAGGATGTAGGAGTCGAGGATCCACTGGGTGTCCTGGGCGGTGGCGCCGAGGTCCTCGGTGAGCGAGGGCACCGCCACGGTGAGCACCATGTTGTCGATGACCAGGACGAGCGTGCTGAGGCACAGCACGATCAGGATCAGCCAGCGGCGGGGGTTGCGGGCGGCGGGGCCGCCCGTCGACGACGCCGACGTCCGGGTGAGCGTTTCCATGCGACACCTCTCGATGCGAAGCGGCCCGGCCGGGCCGGGGGCGGGAGGGGCTCGGCCGGGTTCGACCGATCGGATGCGCACACCGTTCCCGATGTGCGAACACCGTTCCTTTGTTGCGAACAACGTACGCAGTCGGAGGGGTGTGCGCAAGTGCGCACACCGTTCGCACCATGGCGCGATCCCGCCACGAGGTTCGGTGTACGCATCTGCGCACGGTGTGCGCTACGGTGAAGCGGAGCCCCGCAGCCGGTCGGAACCCCTCCCTCCGCGCGTGCCCGGGGCGGAACGGGAGCAGGTCATGGCAACCGGAGCGCAGTCCGCGGACGACCATGGGACCGGCGTGCGCGCGCAGGCCGCGGGACCGCCGGTCACCTCAGCCTGGACGCGCCGCCGCCCGCGCCGGGAACAGCCCGTGCTCAGCCCGGAGCACATCGTCGGCGAGGCGATCGCCCTCCTCGACGAAGAGGGCGTCGAAGCGCTCAGCATGCGAAAGCTCGGCACCCGGCTCGGCGCCGGCGCCACCTCCCTGTACCGGCACGTCGCCAGCCGGGAGGAGCTGATCGAGCTGGTCGTCGACGAGGTCTACGGCGAGATCCACGTCCCCGAGGCGCAGGACCCCTCGGACTGGCGCGGGGCCGCCGCGGGCTGCGCGGACAGCGTGCGCGCGATGATCCTGCGGCACGCCTGGATCGCGTCCTTCCTCAGCCAGGTCGGGCTCTCCCACATGGGGCCGAACGTCATGCGGGTCAACGACCGGATGATCGCCTTGTTCGAGACCGCCGGGTTCCCCGTCGAGGAGGCGGACATGGCGATCAGCACCGTCGTCGCCTATGTGATGGGCACGAGCACCAGCGAGGCCGCCTGGCTCACCCTGGTCGCCCGCAGCGGCGAGGACGAGGACGCCTGGGCGGCCCGGCTCCAGCCCTCGATGGACGAGGCCACCGACGCGTACCCGCGGCTCCAGCAGCCTCAGCGGCCCGCGTCGCAGACCCTCGCCGACCTGCGCGACCGCAAGTTCCGCTACGGCCTGGACCGCGTGCTGGACGGTCTGGCGCTGCGCCTCGCCCCCTGACCGGGACGCCCCCGCCCGGTGGGTTCAGCCCAGTTCGTCGGGGCAGGTCGTGCCGCGGGGGATCTGGTAGCGGGCGGCCAGTCGGTAGGTGCCGGCGCGGGGGGCCAGGAGTTCCGTCCACTGGTCCCCGTGGGCGTCCTCCGCAGCCTCCCGCACACAGCCCGCCACGTTGGCGAAGGACTTCGGCGCGCCCTCGGGACGGGCCTTGGACGCCTCGGTCTCCTCGGGCGGTTCGACGCTCTCGCCCTTCTCGTCGATCAGCCCCAGCCAGGGCGAGTAGGGCACCCGGACGAGTATCCGGCCCGGTGCGCGCACCTCGATGGTCATGCCGCCCTGCTCGATGTCGGTGACCGTGGCGTCGGGGCTGGCCAGCGGCGTGGGGTCGAGCACCTCGAACAGTTGCCAGTGCGCGTCCCCCCAGACCTGCTTGAGGTACGGCTGGCCGCGGAGCACCAGGTCGCGTTCGCGGCGTCCCCCGTCGCCGTCCGGCTCGTCGTCGGGCAGCACCACGTAGTGCACGGCCCACCGCCGGAGCCACTCGTGGTAGTTCGCGGAGTTCAGGGTGTCGTCGTAGAAGAGGGGGTTGCGGTCCATGTCCGCCTGCCGGTTCCAGCCCCGGGCGAGGTTGACGTACGGGGCGAGCGCGGACGCCTCGCGGTGACTGCGCACCGGGACCACCTCGACCCGGCCGCGCTCGGTGTCCACCCGCTGCAACTGGTTCACCAGGGGCGCCAGCTCACGGGCCCAGGACGCCTTGGGCGTGGTGTGGACGACGTCGATCGTGGCCTTCACCCCGGCCCAGGTGAGGAAGCCCGCGAACACGCAGACGATCACGTACCACTTGCGGCTGCGCGGCACGGTGTACGGGAGCGCGGCCAGCAGCACCACGCCGGCGAACAGCAGCCCGAGCCGGGTGATGTTGGAGCCGATCTGGGAGCTGATCAGCCAGCTCAGCAGGACCGCAAGGGTGTAGACGGCGGCCGTGATCCGGACCGTCGTCCAGTCCTTCGGGACCAGGAAGAACACCAGCGCCCCGTACAGCACCGGCAGGCTCGCCGACCCGAACGACATCGGCATGGTGCCGGAGAACGGGAACAGCCACGCGGACAGCGCCACGACGACGCTCGGGGCGAGCCCCAGGGCGAACGCGCCGGGCCGCCGCTTCTGGAGGAACAGCGCCGCCGCGACGAGCCCGACGTACAGTCCCGCGACCGGTGAGGCGGCCGTGGCGAGCGCGGCGAAGAACGCGGCGACCGCCGCCTTGGGCCACCGCCGCAGCCGCCAGCGGTACGGCCAGCAGAACGCCGTCGCGACCGCCGCCAGCCCGAACATGATGCCGAGGCCGAAGGTGACCCGGCCCGAAGCGGTGTTGCACATCAGCGCGAACAGTCCGGCCAGGGACGCCCACAGCGGATTGCGCACCGGCCGCGAGCGCACCAGCAGCAGGGTGAGCAGCGACGCGGACACCGTGCCGGCGATCATCATCGTGGTCCGCACCCCGAGCACGGACATCAGGTACGGGGACACCACGCTGTACGAGACGGGGTGCATCCCGCCGTACCAGGCGAGGTTGTACGCGGAGTCCGGGTTCCGACCGACGAACTCCGCCCACGCGTCCTGCGCCGCGATGTCCCCGCCACCGTTCGCGAACGTGAAGAACCAGGCGATGTGCAGGACCGCGGCGAGGGCAGTCACCACGGTGACGGGGTGCTTCAGGAACGCGGTCCCCCGGCCGGGGGATGCGGGTTCGGGCGCCGGGTCGGGGGCGCCACCCGGGTCGAGCGGCCCTGGGGCGGTCGGCCGCTCCACGGTGTCCCCGCGGGTGCGCCGGCCGGCGGTGGCGTGCGGTTCGGCGTCGTCGGACCGGGTCGGCTCCGTCGTGGCCACGTGCGGCTCTCCCCGTGTTCGTCACTGGTCCGGGGTGATCCGGGGCGGCGCTGCCCCTGAACCCAGGCGTCCTGCCCCGATGAACGCGACGCTAACACGGTCGCACGGCCGGGGATCACTGCGGTGCCCCGTCCTGGAACGGCACCGCCGCCCGCCCCGGGGAGGGGCGGACGGCGGGGTGTCGCACACGACCGCGACCCGGTGGCCGGGCGCGGCACGGATCATCCCAGGCGGGTGATCTTCGCCCCGAAGCCGGGCTCGCTGGTGGCGCTCTGGAGGGCGATGGGCACCTCGACGGCGCCGCTCGATCCGTCGCCGACCTTCAGGGTGCCGACCCGGGCCCCGGCCGCCGCCTCGTGGGTGAGGTCGTCACCGGCGCTCAGTTCCACCTTCACGGTGTGCCCTGCGAAGCCGACGGCCGACACGTCCTTGGTCACCACGACCGGGGTACGGGTGCCGAGCCCGTCGTCGACGTACCCGACGACCGCGCCCTTCTTCAGGATGGTGCTGGCCCTGACCTCGCCCTGGGCCGCGATCATCGCCGTCTTGCTGACCGCGTTGACGGTGTCGATGATCGGCGGCTTGTGCTGGCCGAGGATCGCGCCGACGACGATCGCCGTCTCGCCGCCGACCTCCTTGGTGCCGGCGAAGAGCAGGTTGCCGCCGGCCTTCGTGGTGGTGCCGGTCTTGATGCCGAGCGCACCGTCGTAGGGGACGAGGCGGTTGTAGTTCTGCCACTCCTTGCCGGTCTGGTCGGTCCACACGGGCAGCTTGGTGATGTCCGTCAGGGCCTTCATCCGCACCAGCTCGTTGCCCAGCTTCACCTGGTCCTCGGCGGTGCTGACGGTGGTCTCGTTCAGCCCCGACGGGTCGGTGTAGGTGGTCTTGTCCATGCCCAGGTCCTCGGCGGCCTGGTTCATCTTCGCGACGAACTCCTTCTCGGAGGAGTCCCAGCGGGCCAGCAGACGGGCGATGTTGTTGGCGGACGGGATCATGATCGCGGAGATCGCGTCCTCCAGCGTGATCCGGTCGCCCTCCTTGAGGGTGTTGAGCGTCGACTCGCCGACCGAGTCGAGGCCCCCCTCCTGCTCCGCCTTGGCGTCCACGGGGATCTTCGGTCCGGCGGCGCCGGGCTTGAGCGGGTGCTCCTTGAGGATCACGTACGCGGTCATCGCCTTGGCGACCGAGCCGATCGGAACGGGCTTCTGCTCGCCGAACTTGGCCATCGTGCCGACGCCGTTCACGTCCATCCAGCCGTGCCCCTCCTCGGGCCACGGCAGCGACACCTCCTCGCCCTCGAAGGTGAACGTCTGCTTCGCGGTGAGCGTCAACGAGGGTTCCGGGAGCGGCCGGATCATCTGTGCGACCGCGAAGACGACCACCAGGAGCAGGACCAGCGGGGTCCAGATCTTCACCCGGCGCGCGGCCGTCCGCAACGGGGTCTGCCGGGGCGGCGGGGTGTTGGTCAGCTCGGCGAGGAGGTCCAGCGGGGGCTTCGGGGGAAGCGGCTGCTGGGTGGTGAACTCCGGTGAGGCGGCGGGCAGGGCCGAGGTTGCGCCGGCGCTGCCGTCCGGGGCGGGCCGGGCGCCCGCCCCGGTGCTCGTGCCCGCGCCCGTACCGGTGGTGGTGCTCGGGTCTGCGGCGCTGTCGGGTTCGGCGGCGGTGCCGGTGCCGGTCGCCCAGGAGGGCTTGGCCGCGGGGCGCCGGGGGGCGGCCGGTTCGTCCAGGGGCTTGAGGGCGACGAACTTGCTGGTCCGCTCCTGGTCCCGCTCGACCGGGGCGACGGGGCCGGTGTCCGGGGCGGTGTCCGGGTCTGACGGCTCGTCGCCCTTCGGGGCCTTGCCGTCGGTCGGCTCCGTGACGTCACCGAGCTTCAGCGTGGTGGTGGGCTGGTCGACGCGGGGCGCGGGCATGCGGAAGACGCCCGTCGCCTGGTCGACGTCCGGCCCGTCGCCATCACCATCGTCGGTGTCGGTGTCGGTGCTGCTCTTGGTGGTGGCGCTCGGTTCGTCCGCGGGGGCCGTGGTGCTCTCGGCGGGCGCGTCGTCCGAGTGGTCCGAGTCGTCCGTCTCCACGGAGTCGTCATCGTCACCGTCACCGTCGTCGCCGGCTTCGACTTCGGCTTCGGCTTCGGCTTCGGCTTCGGCTTCGGTGGATTCGTCGGCCTCGGTGGATTCGTCGGCCTCGGGGGACGAAGCGGAACCCGGGTCGCGGGGCGGCGTCGCGTCCGCAGCGTCGTCCACCGGAGCGCCCTCGGGGTCCTCGTCCCCCTGGGGCTCCCCCTCAGATCCCGTCGAACCCTCCGTACGGCGCTCAGCGGCCTCGGCAGCGGCGGCGGCGCCCCCGGGGGAAACGGAACCCTCCGCGGCGTCTGAGGGGCCGCCACGCGCCTCGGCGGGGGCATCAGGTGCGTCGTCCTCGCGGTCCGAGAGCGCGAGGGAGGTCCGGAACACCGCGGTGGCCCGGTCCGCACCGTCACCGGTCGGGCCGGTCACCCCGTCCCCGGCCGGCACGGACACCGCGCGGCGCGGATCGCCGTCCTCGGACGACCGCCCGTTCGCGGGTGCCGGAACCGATCCCGACCCTGCTGCCGTTCTGGGTGTCTGGGAGTCCACCGGGTCCCCCGACGCACTCTGCTGCTCCGACCTGCCGGGGGACTCGCCCGCCACCGTGCCTCCTACGCCGTGCTTCAACCACTCAGCCAACAACCGGCCGCGCCTGCTCGCCATTGGAACGCACGACGCGCCTCGATCCCGAATTCGGGACGTACGTGGCCGCCCCAGTCTGCTGGGTACCGAACCCGCCCCCCGGGTAGACGAGAACGACATACCTATCGGTTCCACAACAAACCGGCCACGCACTCTCGACAGACCAATGTGAGAGGGGTCACCCTGTCATTCATCCACGCGGGGAGGCATGGATGGGCAGGAGCCGCAGAACACTTCCGGAGGAGCTGCTGTTGCTCGCTCTGGACCCGACCACGGGTACCACAGCGCAGCCGCAGTCGCTTGACCTCGGGCTGGCCGGAGCGCAGCTAGTCGAGCTGGCGCTGGCCGGACGAATAGCCCCAGACGGGGATCGTATCGCCGTGGTCGTGCCACGGCCGACCGGAGATCCGACCTTGGACTCCGCACTGGAACTGCTCCGCAGGCGCGGGGCTCCGGTACGGGCCGTCCACTGGATAGGCGGGCCCCGACTGGGGCTGCGCCAAACCTATCTCTCGCACCTCGAACGGTGCGGCATGGTGCATGCCGTGGCCGGGCAGATGTGCGGGGTGCTGCCGACGACTCGCTACCAGGCGACGGACACGGCGATCAGTCGGGAAATCAGGGCCCGACTGGACAGTGCGATCCGGACCGGCGTGCCGCCGGATCCCCGGACCGCGGCGCTCGCTGCGCTGGCCCATGCGGTCGGACTCGGCAAGCACTTGTATCCCGGGAACGAAGGGCGTTCCTCGCGGTCCCGGCTGCGGGACCTGATCCGGCACGATCCCATGGGCGGGATGGTGGCGCACGCCGTCATGGACGTCCAGAACGGGGCGGGTGCTGGGCCTCGGCGGCCGGCTGCTCCGGGGGCGGGTGCGGGTGCGGGTGCGGGTGCTCCCGGGGCCGGGGGTCGGCCTGGTGGTCGGGCCGAGCCGGGGTTGCCCGTGCAGGCTCGGCACGGGGCGATGGCTCGGGCCGTCGCCCACTGAAGCGCTTCGCTTGGGTCGGGCGGGTCGTCGGCGCGGTGCGTCGGCGGTCCGCCCGCCCTTGCGCGGGGTGCGCTTGCGCGGGTACGTCCCGCTGCACGTTCGCCGTTCCGCACGGTGCGCTGGAGGTTTTGCGCAGTTCCCCGCGCCCCTGATCGCCGTACGTCCCGGCCCGGGTGCGCTGTCCTGTGCTGTGCGCTGTGGTTTTGCGCAGTTCCCCGCGCCCCTATCGGGGCCCGGGAGTCCCGCTGCCCCGCTGCCCTCCCAGAGTGCCCCGCCAGGGGCGCGAGGAACTGCGCGAGCAACCACGAAGCACCCGCAGCGGAACGCACGGAGACCAGGGCCCAGCGCACAGCACCGAGCAGCGCACCCGGGCCGGGACGCACAGATCAGGGGCGCGGGGAACTGCGCGGGCAACCACGAAGCACCCGCACGCAACAGCGCACCCGCAGCGGAACGCACGGAGATCGGGGGGCGCGGGGAACTGCGCGGGCGACCACGAAGCACCCGCACGCGGCAGCGCACCGCGACCGGGCAGTCCCGCAAGGGGCGCGGGGAACTGCGCGAAACCTCCAGCGCACCCCGCAGGACAGCGCACCCGGGCCGGGACGCACAGGTCAGGGGCGCGGGGAACTGCGCGGGCGACCACGACGTACCCGCACGCGGCAGCGCACCGCGACCGGGCAGCCCCGCAAGGGGCGCGGGGAACTGCGCGAAACCTCCAGCGCACCCCGCAGGACAGCGCACCGCGCGGAGCCCCGGGGACCAAGGGATGTCCAAGAACATGGAGTTCGCCAGCGCCGACACCCCACCAAGTGGCAGTCTGCTGAACAGCAGATACGGATAGTCGCCGGCGACAGCAGCCAGTGGTCGCGGGCCCGGAGCCGGAGGTAAGACCCATGGCGTCCCATGTCAACCCCACTGTCAGACGCCGCCGCCTCGGCCAGGAGCTGCGCCGCCTGAGGGAGTTGAAGGGCATGACCGCCGAAGAGGTGGCCGAGCGCCTCCTCGTCTCCCAGTCGAAGATCAGCCGCCTGGAGAACGGCCGCCGCAGCATCAGCCAGCGGGACGTGCGCGACCTGTGCGGGGTGTACGAGGTCGAAGACGTCCGCATCGTCGAGTCGCTGATGCAGATGGCGAAGGACTCGCGCCAGCAGGGTTGGTGGCACTCCTTCGGCGACATCCCGTACAGCGTGTACATCGGTCTGGAGACGGACGCCGCCTCGCTGCGCGTGTACGACCCGCAGGTGGTGCCGGGGCTGCTCCAGACCCGGCCCTACGCACAGGCGCTGATCTCGGGCGCGCTGCCGGAGACCGCGCCGAACGACATCGACAAGCGGGTGCAGGTCCGGCTGCGGCGCCAGGAGCGGATCTCGGCCCCGCAGAACCCGTTGCGGCTGTGGACCGTGTTGGACGAGGCGACCCTGCGCCGGATGGTCGGCGGCAAGGACCTGATGCGGGAGCAGTTGGAGTACCTGGTGGAGCAGTCGCGGCTGCCGCACGTCACGGTCCAGGTCATCCCGTTCGACATGGGGGCGCACCCGGGGCTGAACGGCCAGTACGCCATTCTGGAGTTTCCCGACGCGTCGGATTCCAGCGTGGTCTACATCGAGGGGGTCACCAGTGACCTCTATCTGGAGAAGGCGAACGACGTGCAGCGCTACAGCGTGATGTACGAACATTTGCGGGCGCAGGCGTTGAACGTCGAGCAGTCCCGGCAGTTCATCTCCGACATCGCGAAGGACTACGCACGCTGAGCGGACTTTTCCGGTCCTCATCGATACCTTCACGTACCCCCGGCGATCGCAGAAACGATCGCATGGGGGTACGCTCAGTCACCGGCCCGTTGATCGCCGGTACGGATTCGGGGCGGATTCGCGGCGACGCGGAACGGGTGCGGAACAGGTCCGGAACGGGTCGCCGCTTCGGGCGGAGCGCGATCCTTGTGCGGTCAACACAGGTGTAGAAGCGGGAAATTGGCCGCTCTCGAAAAAATTGGCGAATAATACACCTCGGCCAGTGAGCCGCGGAAGACCTGTATGCCCAATCCCATCCTGTCGAGTGAATAGCGAGTTCGCTCCGTGGAGTTGGCGAGTAGCGTCGAGCGCGCCATCACGGAGCACGTCCCCGACCCGGGGGCGCGGTTCCTGGGGGCGGCGACCGTCGGGGCCACGGCCACCGACCGGTCAGCCACACAACCAACTGGCAACTGGCACAACCGGAGCGAACATGGCAATCCAGCAGGGCTCTACGCACACGTGGGTCAAGTCCTCCTACTCCACGGGCAACGGCGCGTGCATCGAGGTCACCTCCCCGATCGCGCACACCGTCGACGTCCGTGACTCCAAGGTCACCGAAGGCCCCACGCTCGCGCTCACCTCCGAGTCCTGGACCTCTTTCGTGACCGGTGTGCACGGGGGCGCGTTCGACCTCGGCTGACCCGGCCGCGACCGCGCACCGCACCGCGTACCACGTACCACCCGAAGAGCCCTCTCGACTGGCCCGCCGTCCCGGCCGAGGGGGCTCGGCTCCGTTCCGGGGGCGGCGCTCACCCCCGGGGGTAGCGCGCCAGCCAGGCCGGGGAACCGGTCGACGGACCGTGCAGGACGGGCCCCTGGGTCATCTCCATCGCGAAGTCGTCGGCGAGGGCGAGCACCGTGGGCCGCCCCTCCAACTCGGCGATCCAGGCCGGGGGCAACGCCGTCTCCCCGTGCAGGGCGCCGAGCAGCGCACCAGTCAGCGCGCCCGTCCCGGCGGAGTCCCCGCCGTGGTTGACGGCGAGCGTCAGTCCGTGCCGGACGTCCTGTCCGACCAGGGCGCAGTACACGGCCACGGCCAGCGCACCGGCGGCCTCAGCGCCGCCCTTGCGGTCGGCCCCGCCCCAGCCGTCTCCGCCGTCACCACCTTCGCCTTCGTCGCCGCCGTCCCCGTCGCCGTGGAGCAGGTCCTCGACCCGGTCCGCGGACGGCGGGCCCTGCCGCACCGCGTCCAACGCCCTTTCCAGGCCCGCGCTCACGCCCTCGTGCCCCTCCCGCGCGCCGATCAGCGACAGCGCCTCGCGCACCGCCCCGTCCGGGCTCCCGCCGCGCGCCAACCCGTGCACGATCACCGCGTACGCGCCGGCCGCGAGGTACCCCTCGGGGTGGCCGTGGGTCTGCGCACCGCACTCCACGGCCAGTTGGGCCACGAGGTCCGGCTCCCAGCCCACCAGCAGCCCGAAGGGCGCCGACCGGACGGCGGCCTCGCAGCCGCGCTCCTGTGGGTTCTTCGGCGCGTCGAGGGTGCCCATCGAGGCGTCGCCGAAGCCGACGAGCAGGGAGCGGGCCGGGTCGCGCCGCGTGTACAGCCACTCCTCGCGGGCGAGCCAACCGTCGTCCTCGCGGCGCTCGTCGGGGCCCCAGTCCCATTGGGTCGCCGCCCAGCGCCGGTAGGCCCGGTGCAGGTCGGTCGGCGGGTGCCAGGCGCCGGTGTCGCGCCGCACCTGGGCCCGGATCAGTCCGTCGACGGTGAAGAGGGCGAGTTGGGTGGCGGCGGTGACCGCGCCGCGCCGCCCGTGGGCCGGGGCGAGGTCGGTCAACCCCGGGTCGCCGTACGCGTCGCGGATGCCGTCGCGGTCGAGTGCCGCCACGGGTGCCCCCAGCGCGTCCCCGACGGCGAGGCCGAGGAGCGTGCCCCTGACCCGGCTGCGGAAGTCCTGCTGTTCGGCCCGCCCCCACACCGTGGTGGCCGCTGCGCTCACCGGACCTCCCCCTCACTGCCCTCGCCGAGCGGCTGGCTCGCAGCACTGTAATGGACACGGTCAGTACGAGTGGAGTCTCCCGGTCCGCCGCCCGCGTGCCGGTGGACCGGGTTCACCGGGCCCGGTCCACGGCCTTGCGGTCCACCTCCAGGAAGGGGCCCAGGTAGCGGGCGCGGCCGTCGCGGACGAGCCAGAGGAACATGCCGTCGTTCTGGACGACGGTGTCCTCCCCCTCGACGAAGCGGTACCGGCGGGTGATTCCCCGGTACGGGTCACCGCGCAGGTGTCGGCGCAGGGCGACCCGATCGGGGGTGTCCAGGGCGTCGAGGCCGCGGGCGACGAGGCCCACCGCGTCGTACGCCTCGGCGGTGCCCGGCGGGAGGGCGCCGGTGCCGTGCTCCTCGCGGTAGACGCGGACGAAGCCGGCCGCCCGGGGCAGCCGCTCCGGGTCGACGAACGTCGAGCCGATCGCCCACCCCTCGGCCGCGCCGCCCGCGGCGGTCAGGAACTCCGCGGTGCCGGCGGGTTGGGTGAGGACCCGTCCGCCGGTGAACCCGGCGGCCCGCAGCGCCCGGGCGCACAGGGCGGCACGGCGCGGTGAGGTCCCGCAGTAGACGACGCCCTGCGCGCCGGTCGCGAGGGCGTCGGCCACCGCCGGGGCGAAGTCGTCGGAGTCCGCTCCCACGGTGTGCACGGACGCCGTCCCCCGGGACGGTGGTATCTCGCGCAGCGCCTTGACCAGGACGTAACTGTTGTCCTCGTCCTCGCGGTCGTCGATCAGCGCGGTGCGCCGGGCGGGCCGTACGTGGGTGAGCCACTGCACGACGGGCGCGGCGAGCGCCGTCGTGTAGGGGCGGAGGGTGAAGACCGCGGTGTCCGGGAGTTTTTGGAGGTCGACGTGGCCGGCCCAGACGGTGAGCATCGGCAGCCCCGCCTTCGCGTACAGCCCGGACGCCGCGAGGGCGGTGGTGTCACCGGTGGGGCCCAGGACCGCGTACACCGCGGGGTCGTCGACGAAGCGTCGGGCCACCGCGCGGGAGCGGTCCGGGTCCCCGCCGTCGTCCCGGGGGACGAGGCGCAGGGTGACCCGGCGGTCCGGGCGGGCGTTGTGGGCGGCGACGGCGAGTCGGGCGCCGTGGTGTTGCGCCCGGCCGACGGCCCGGTCGGGTCCTGAGGTGTCGCCGTGCAGGCCGAGGGTGAGCAGGGGCGGGGTGCCGCGTCGTCCGGTGTCGCTGCCCGTGTCGTCACGGTCGTGGGCGAGGTAGGCCGCGGTGGCGCCGCCGGCCGCGAGCACCCCGGCCGCCGCGCCCAGGGACAGGAAGCGCCGCCGGCCCGGTGGAGGCGGCGCGACGGGCGGCTCGGTGGCCGGACGCTGCGGTTCGGGTTCGGGTTCGGGCAGGTCGAGGACCCGGGCGGAGCGTTCGGCGATCAGGGCGGGCAGGTCCGGCGGCAGCCAGTCGTCGTCGCCGGGGGCGCCCGCGACCGGGGGCACCGGGCCCAGTTCGGCGGCGAGGGCCGCTGCGGTGGGGCGGCCCGCCGGGTCCTTGCTGAGGCAGCGTTCCAGGAGTGCGCGCCAGGGCCCGTCGACGCCGGTGAGGTCCGCGGGCTCCTGCACGGCGCGGACCAGGACGGCGAGGGCCGCGCCGGTGCCGAACGGGCGGCGGCCGGTGGTGGCGTGGGCGAGTACGCAGCCCAGGGCGAACACGTCGCTGGGCGGGCCCACTTCGCCGGTGCCCATCCGGGCCTGTTCGGGCGCCAGGTACCCGGGGGTGCCGATCACCGCGTCGGGGGCGGTGAGCGCGGTGGCGCCGAGGGAGCGGGCGATGCCGAAGTCGATGAGTCGGGGGCCGTCCAAGGCCAGCAGGACGTTGCCGGGTTTGACGTCCCGGTGGACCAGGCCCACCGCGTGCACCTCCGCGAGCGCCAGCGCCAGCCGCGCGCCGAGCCCCCGCACGCTGCGGTACGGGAACGGGCCGCGTTCGGCGAGGGCTTCGGCGAGCGAGGGGCCGGGCACGAAGGCGGTGGCGAGCCAGGGTTCGCGGGCGTCGGGGTCCGCGGCGGTCACCGGGACGACGAAGCGACCGCGCAGCAGTCGGGCGCTGTCGGCCTCGCGGCGGAAGCGGCTCCGGAACGCGGGGTCCGCGGCGTACTCGGCGCGGATCACCTTGAGGGCGGCCAGGGCGCCGCCCGGGGAGCGGGCGAGGTACACCACGCCCATGCCGCCGGCGCCGAGCCTGGCCAGGAGCCGGTGTCCGCCGATGGACCGGGGGTCGGTCCCCTTCAGTGCGCGCATGGCCGTTCCCTGCTCCCTTTCCGTAGCCGCTGGTCCGTCGTCGCGAGTCGCCCTAGGACCCCGGTGGTAGGGCCGGGGCGGGGCCGACGTAGCGGAAGGCGCCGTCGCGCACCTCGTGGAGGTAGACGCCGTCGGCGGCGTTGTACTCGCCCCGGTCCGCGGTGAACAGCAGAGGTCGGGCGAGGCCCTGGTACTTGGCCCGGCGCAACGGCTGCATCAGTGCGCGCGGTTCGGGTCGCGTCCCGCTGTCGGCGGTGCGCTCCAACTCGCGGATCACCAGCTTCACCGCGTCGTACGTCTCCACGGCCCACAGGCCCGGGGCGGAACCGAACCGCTTGCGGTGGGCGGCGGCGAAGGTGCGGACCCGGGGGTCCTCGGGGCCGATCGCGGCGGTGGTGACCCGCCAGCCCTCGGCGGCGGGCCCGGCGACGCGGAGGAACTCCGGGTCGAGCGCCGGTTCCGCGGCGTAGCGGGGGCCGCGGAAGCGTCGGTCGGCGAGGGTCCGGGCGAAGCGGGCCGCCCCGACGGCCGGGCCGCAGTACAGGAACGCGTCGACGCCCGCGTCCAGCAGGTCGTCGACAACCGGGCCGAAGCCGTCGCCGAGGGAGGCCGGGACGACCCGTGGGCGGGCGGGGCGGCCCAGTTGACGGAAGGTGAAGGCGGACATCGTGGAGTACATCCACGCCACCGTCTCGTCGCTGCGGTCCTCCACGAGGCCGGGTCGGCGGGGCGCCGGGTCGGAGCCCAGCAGCGCGTACACGGCCCGGATCGCGGCGTAGGAGTGGGTGGGGCGGGCCCGCAGGAACATGCGGGACTGTTGTTGGGCGGGCGCGGTCCGGCCGCCCACGACCATCACCACGGGGACCAGGGCGCCCTCGTAGACGGGCAGCGCGGCGTCCGAGGTGTGGTCGGTGCTGGAGGCGATGACGGCGAGCACGTCCCGGTCCTCGGCGAGCCGCCGGGCCGCCGCTGCCGACCGGTCGGGGCGGCCCGCGTCGTCGCTGGTCCTCAGCGTGAGTTCGAAGGACGTGAGCCGCCGGGCGTTGTACTCCTCCACGGCGAGCCGGGCGGCGCGTTCCTGGGCGCGTCCGATCGCGGCGGCGGGTCCCGTCAGGGCGCCCTGGAGGCCGATCGTCCAGCGGCGGGCGGCGGGCCCGCCGCCGCCCCCGGGTCGCAGGGCCCAGGCGCCCGCCGCGCCGCCCGCGGCGAGGACGGCGCCGCCGGCGGCGAACAGCAGGAGCCGGCGCCGGGCCGGCGGGGCGGAAGCGGGGGCGGGGGTCGGGTCGGCGAGGGTGGGTTCGACGTCGGGCAGGGCGAGCATCGCCGCCGACCGGTCGGCGATCATGCGGACCACCGGGGGCGGCAGCCAGTCGGCGGTGCCGCGCGGTACGTCCTCGGCGAGGGCGGCCTCGATCCGGGCCGCGGTGGGCCGTTCGGCGGGGTCCTTGGCGAGGCAGCGGCGGAGCAGGGCGAGCAGTTCGGTGGCCGGGGTGGCGCGGGGTGCGGGGCCCTCCGGCGGGCGGGCGGCGTCCCGGGGGGCGTCTGCGGGGGTGTCTACGGGGGTGTCTGCGGGGGTTTGTTGGGGGTGGGGCGCTGCGCCGGAGCGGAAGGCGAGCCGCGGGTCCGGGGGGCTCTGGCCGGGCGCGGTCCGCCCGGTGGCCTCGGGTGCTGCTCCGGCGGCCGGGGCGGGCGCCGCATCGGCGATGCCCGCGAGGTCGGGTTCGTCGTGGACGGTGCGGTACAGCAGGGCGTCGGCGGTGCCGTAGCCGAACGGGGGGCGTCCGGTGGCGGCGTAGGCGAGCAGGCAGCCGAGCGAGAAGACGTCGGAGGCGGGGCCGAGTTCACCGCCGTCGGCGCGGGCCTGTTCGGGGGCGAGGAAGCCGGGCGTGCCGATCACCAGGTCGGCGGAGGTGAGCGCGGTGTCGTCCAGGGAGCGGGCGATGCCGAAGTCGATCAGCCGGGGCCCGTCGACGGCGAGGAGGACGTTCCCGGGCTTGACGTCCCGGTGGACCAGGCCGGCCGCGTGCACCGCGGCGAGTGCGGCGGCCAGGCTCTTGGCGAGGAGCCGCACGCTGCCCGCGGGCAGCGGACCGCAGGCCGTGACGGCTTCCTGGAGTGCGGGGCCGGCCACGAACGCGGTGGCCAGCCAGGGCTGTTCCGCGTCGAGGTCGGCGTCGGTCACGGGCACGGCCCAGGGGCTGTCGACCCGGCGGGCGGCGTCGGCCTCGCGGCGGAACCGGGCGCGGAAGTCCTCGTCGTCGGCGTGTTCGGCCTGGATGACCTTGACGGCGGCGAGGGCTCCGGACGCGGCGCGGGCGAGGTAGACGACGCCCATGCCGCCGGCGCCGAGCCGGGCGAGCAGTCGGTGGCCGCCGAGGGCGGACGGGTCGTGGGGCAGCAGCGGCTCGGTCACTTTTCTGCTCCCAGGGCCTCGCGGACGCGCTTCTTCATGAAGGTCAGGGCCTCGGCGGCGGACCGGTTGAGTTGCAGGCTGGTGAAGCCCTTGCCGCCCTTGACGACCACGGCGAGGGTGACGGGGCCGAGCCGGGCCTGGTGCCAGGCGTAGTAGGTCGCTTTGCCGCCGATGCGTTCGTCGATGAACTTGCCGGCTTCCATGAGGGCGTCGTCGGAGGTGAGGTTGCCGCCCTCGCCGTAGGCGGAGCCCAGTGACATCAGGCCGGTGACGCGTTCGGCGCCGCCGAGCCGCTGGTCGGGGCAGCGCAGGGCCTCTTCGAGGGTGCCGGCCATCTCCCAGTCGGCGCTGGACTCGGTGCGGTGCACGGTCACCGTCGAGGACATCCGGACCGGTCCCTTGCCGCCGGCGGCGGGCAGTCGGCTGCGTCGGGTGAAGCTCGCGAGGACGTCCGCCGGTAGTTTCCCGCGCTGCCAGACGCAGGACGCGTCCAGCACGTTCCAGTCGCGCGGGGAGCTCTCGTAGGGTGCGGCCTTCTCGAAGCCCCGGCCGAACTCCTCGGGGAGGGCCGCCGCCGTCTTCGCCAGGGCCGCGGCCCCGGCGTGGTCGTCGGGTGCGCGGGCGGGGTCGACCTCGAAGTCCAGGCGGGAGGGCGTGGGGGTGGGGGCCGCGGCGGTGCCGCCGCGGGTGGTGTCCTCCTGCCCCGGGCGCGCGCCGGACGCCCGCCCGCCGCCCGGGCCCCCGTCCTCCGGTTCGCCGCCGGAGCTGCACCCGGCGGCCAGCGCCGCGCACAGTGCTGCGGCCCCGGTGGCCCTGACGACGGCCCGCATCGGTCTCACGGCACTCACCTTGTCCCCCACGTCCCTCGCACGGCGGACGCGCGGGCCCGTTCCCCCGGCCCGGCGACCGCCCGTCGGTGTCCGACCCCTGCGACGACGGGCGCGAGCGGATGGTTCCGTTCCCGGCGGCTTCGTTGCCGGGTCGTGTCGGGCGCAGGGCCCCGGTGCCTAGTGGCGGCGGTGGTGGTCGTCGCGGAAGCTCGGGGGGCGGCCGTGGACCGCGTTCGAGTGGTACGTCTGCCGGTCCGCGTGCGCCTGGGCCCGGTGCCGCTGCTCGATGAGGAGCCCGTCGGCGTTCTCGGTGGAGGTGGAGGGCCTGCGCAGCAGGACGACGACCAACCACACCACCACGGCGACCAGTACGCCGAACAGGATGCCCAGAGTCAGCACGCCCCCGCCCTCCCCGTGAACGGCCGCCCGCAGCGGGTGCGCGCTCCGGGGGAGCCGCCGGCGGGCGACGAGACGTCACTCACGCTATCCGACGCGCTCCCCCGCCGCCAGAGTCCGCCAAGTGGCCGGAACGACCCCCCGCTACCGGGCTGACGTGGGACTTCATCGGGAGCGGAGCGGGCACGGGCCCCCCTGACGCCGCCCTGCTGCGCTCGTATGCTCGCTCCATGACTGATGCCCAGACCGTGTCCGGCCCCGCAGGTTCCGACCGGCGGGGCGCCCCGGCTCCGACCGCCAATGCGATGCGCCGGGCGCTGCGGCGGGCCCGGGACGGGGTCACCCTGGACGTGGGCGAGGCGGCGGTCCTGTTGCAGGCGCGCGGCGACGATCTGACGGACCTGTCGGCGTCGGCGGCGCGGGTGCGGGACGCGGGTCTCGCGGCGGCCGGCCGGCCCGGGGTCATCACGTACTCGAAGAGCGTGTTCGTCCCGCTGACCCGGCTGTGCCGGGACAAGTGCCACTACTGCACCTTCGTGACGGTGCCCGGCAAGTTGCGGCGCGCGGGGCACGGGATGTTCATGTCCCCGGACGAGGTGCTGGACATCGCCCGGCGCGGCGCCGAACTGGGCTGCAAGGAAGCGCTGATCACCCTGGGGGACAAGCCGGAGGACCGGTGGCCCGAGGCCCGCGAGTGGCTGGCGGCGGAGGGCTACGACGACACCGTGGCGTACGTGCGCGCCATGTCGATCCGCATCCTGGAGGAGACGGGTCTGTTGCCGCACCTCAATCCGGGGGTGCTGACCTGGACGGACTTCCAGCGGCTCAAGCCGGTGGCGCCCTCGATGGGCATGATGCTGGAGACCACGGCGACCCGGCTGTGGAGCGAGCCGGGCGGCCCGCACTACGGGTCGCCCGACAAGGAACCGGCGGTCCGGCTGCGGGTGTTGGAGGACGCGGGGCGCAGTTCCGTGCCGTTCACCAGCGGGCTGCTCCTCGGCATCGGCGAGACCTACGAGGAGCGCGCCGAGTCGCTGTTCGCGCTGCGGAAGGTGGCGCGGGCGTACCAGGGCGTCCAGGAGTTGATCATCCAGAACTTCCGGGCGAAGCCGGACACGGCGATGCGGGGGATGCCCGACGCGGAATTGGACGACCTGGTGGCGACGGTCGCGGTGGCGCGGCTGGTGATGGGCCCCGCGGGCTGTGTGCAGGCCCCGCCGAACCTGGTCGACGCGGAGTACGCGCGGCTGATCGGCGCCGGGATCGACGACTGGGGCGGGGTGTCGCCGCTGACCATCGACCACGTCAACCCGGAGCGGCCGTGGCCCCGGATCGAGGAGTTGGCGCGGCACTCCGCGGCGGCGGGCTTCAGCCTGCGCGAACGCCTGTGCGTGTACCCGGAGTTCGTGCAGCGCGGGGAGCCCTGGTTGGACCCGCGGGTGGTGCCGCACGTCCGGGCGCTCGCCGATCCGGAGACCGGGTTGGCGAACCCGGACGCCCGGCCCGTCGGCTTGCCCTGGCAGGAGCCCGACGAGGGGTTCGTGGCGTCCTCGGGCCGCACCGACCTGCACCGCACCATCGACACCGAGGGCCGCACCGCGGACCGGCGGGACGACTTCGACGCCGTGTACGGGGACTGGGAGGCGTTGCGCGAGGCCGCGGCGCCCGGCATGGTGCCGTCCCGGATCGACGCGGACGTCCGGGACGCGCTGCGGACCGCCGCGGACGATCCGACGCGGCTGACCGACCCGGAGGCGCTGGCGCTGCTGCACGCCGACGGGCCGGCCCTGGACGCGCTGTGCCGGGTCGCGGACGACCTGCGCAAGTCGGTGGTCGGCGACGCGGTGACGTACGTCGTCACGCGGAACATCAACTTCACCAACGTCTGCTACACCGGCTGCCGGTTCTGCGCGTTCGCCCAGCGCCGTACGGACGCCGACGCGTACACGCTCTCGCTGGACCAGGTCGCGGACCGGGCGGCGCAGGCGTGGGAGGTGGGTGCCGTCGAGGTGTGCATGCAGGGCGGAATCCACCCCGATCTGCCGGGCACCGCGTACTTCGACATCACGCGGGCGGTGAAGGCGCGGGTCCCGGGCATCCACGTGCACGCGTTCTCGCCGATGGAGGTCGTCAACGGGGCGACCCGGACGGGCCTGTCGATCCGGGAGTGGCTGACGGCCGCCCGGGAGGCCGGCCTGGACTCGGTGCCCGGTACGGCGGCCGAGATCCTCGACGACGAGGTGCGCTGGATCCTGACGAAGGGCAAGCTGCCGACGGCCACCTGGCGGGAGGTCATCGAGACCGCGCACTCCCTGGGCATCCGTTCCTCGTCCACGATGATGTACGGGCACGTGGACCAGCCCCGGCACTGGCTGGGTCATCTGCGGACCCTGGTGGAGGTGCAGGAGCGCGCCCGGGAGAACGGCGTCGAGGGGTTCACCGAGTTCGTGACGCTGCCGTTCATCCACACCAGTGCGCCGGTGTACCTGGCGGGGATCGCCCGGCCCGGACCGACGACCCGGGACAACCGGGCGGTCACCGCGATGGCCCGGCTGCTGCTGCACCCGCACGTGAGCAACATCCAGACCAGTTGGGTGAAGCTGGGCGCCGAGGGGGCGGCGGAGATGCTGCGTTCGGGGGCGAACGACCTGGGCGGCACCCTGATGGAGGAGACCATCTCCCGGATGGCGGGTTCGAGTTACGGCTCGTACCGGTCGGTCAAGGACCTCGTCGCCATCGCGGCGGCCGCGGGCCGTCCGGCGCGACCCAGGACCACCTTGTACGGGGAGGTCCCCGAGGAGCGGCAGCGGGCCGCGGCGGCTTCGGACGGGCATCTGCCGCGGCTGTTGCCGGTGCTGCCCGCGGCGGAGGGCTGACGGTCCGCGGGGGTACCTCCACCGGCGGCCGGTCGCGTGTCGGCCCGGTGTCAGTGGGCCGGAATATGGTCCCCTCCTGTGGATCGGTCCCGCACCGCGGGACCGCCCGGGTCGAGCAGGAGGGAACGCACCATGAGCAGCACCGACGACAGCGCGGGCGAGGGTTTCACGGCCGAGGAACGGGCCGCGATGAAGGAGCACGCCCGGGAGCTGAAGACGGCCGCACGGCGCAAGTCACGCGCGGACAAGGCGGCGGCGGAGGAGCAGGACGTCCTGGCGAAGATCGCCGAGATGGACGGGGCGGACCGCGTCATGGCGGAGCGGGTGCACGCCGTGGTGAAGGCCAGCGCCCCGGTCCTCGCGCCGAAGCTCTGGTACGGGATGCCCGCGTACGCGCTGGACGGCAAGGTCGTCTGCTTCTTCCAGAGCGCGGGGAAGTTCAAGGCGCGGTACGCGACGCTCGGGTTCAGCGACCTGGCCAAGCTGGACGAGGGCGCGATGTGGGCGTCCTCGTTCGCCCTGACCGAGGTGACGGACGAGGTGGAGGCGCGGATCGCGGCGCTCGTGACGCGGGCGGTGGGCTGAGCGCGCCCGCCCGCCTGGTGGGCGGGCGCACGCCGGCCCGCGTCAGTCGGTGACCACCAGGGCCGGGGTCTGCCGGGTGAGGACCTCGCCGCGGAAGAACGCGGGGCTCCGTCGGCGCATGACCAGCATGAGGGCGAGGCCGAGGAGCAGCAGGCCGACGCCGATCACGAAGACCGAGCCGACCCCGAGGACGGCCGATCCGGAGCCGTAGGCGGGGTTCCACATGTCGATGAGGGTCTTGGTGAAGACGGCGGCGAGCAGGGTGCCGCCGAGGGCGGGGAAGACGCCCTTGAACAGCAGGTCGCGCGGGGAGTCGCGCAGCTGGGCGCGGAAGTACCAGGCGCAGGCGAACGCGGTCAGCGAGTAGTAGAAGCAGATCATCAGACCGAGCGCGTAGATGGTGTCCACCAGGACGTTCTCGCTGACCAGGGTCATGACGGTGTAGAAGGCGCCGGTCGCGATGCCCGCGGTGACGGTCGCCCGGCCGGGGGTGCGGAAGCGGGGGTGCACCCGTGCGTAGGACGGGGGCAGCGCCTCGTACGTGGACATGGCGAGGACGGTGCGGGCGACGGGGATGAACGTGGTCTGGAGGCTCGCGGCGGCCGAGGCGAGGACGGCGACGAAGAGCAGGATGCCGAGCGCACTGCCCATGACGGGACCGGCGAGCGCGGCGAAGACGTTGTCGGAGGTGTCGGGGTTGGCGAGGCCGAGCCCCGAGGTGCCCGAGCCGACGGCCATCTGCGCGGCGATGCCGGTGGCGAGGTAGGAGCCCACCAGCACGACCATGGCGACCAGGGCGGCGCGGCCGGGGGTGCGGTCGCTGTCGATCGTCTCCTCGTTCGCGGTGAGGGAGGCGTCCCAGCCCCAGTACATGAAGATCGACAGGGACAGTCCGGCGGTGAACGCGGCGAAGGACTGCACGGAGAACGGGTTCAGCCAGGACCAGGAGAAGTCGACGCCGGTCGTGAAGTCGCCGGAGCGCGCCTTCTGGAGGGCGAACACCACGAAGACGACGAGGACCACCAGCTGGAGGGCGACGAGCGCGTACTGCACGCCCTTGGTGGCGGTCATGCCCCGGTAGCTGATGGCGGTGGCGACGGCGATGAGCGCCAGGACCGTGCCGATGTGGACGGCCTTGTTGTCGTCGAGCGCGGCGACGGCCTCGCTGCCGGTGAGCTCCCCGGCGAGCAGCCAGAAGTACGAGGTGGCGACTCCGGCCAGGTTCGACAGGACGATGATCGTCGCGATGACGAGGCCCCAGCCGCACATCCAGCCCAGCCGCGGGCCGAACGCCTTGACCGTCCAGGTGAAGGAGGTGCCGCAGTCGGGGACGGCGCGGTTGAGCTCCCGGTACGCGAAGGCGACCAGCAGCATCGGCAGGAAGCCCGCGAGGAAGACGGCGGGCATCTGGAGGCCGACCTCACCGGCGGTGGACCCGAGGGTGGAGGTCAGGCAGTAGACGGGGGCGACCGTGGAGATGCCGATGACCGCGCTGCCGACCAGGCCGACGGAGTTCCCGTTCAGCCCCTTGCCCCGTACGTCCGCACCCCCGTCGGCGGGGCCCCGGGCACCGGGCTCCGCGTCTGCGGCCGGAGGCCGTGCTTCCACCTGAGTCATGGACAGGAGGGTAGGTGCTGCGGTTTTCGTTACCGGAGAGGAAAGTTCCGCTTAACTCCCCCTCCCTCGCAGGGGCTACGACCTTGTCTTGCGCGACAGAATCCGGAGTTCCCTCAGAGTTTCCATGGACCGCGCCCGGAGCGAGCCGGACATACCAAGGTCACTCTCACCGGCGTCCGCTATGCGGTAATCGTTGTCTGCCCGTTTTGTGGTGCTTTCAAATTTTCCCGCGCCCGACCCGCGACCGGGCCCGCCCCCGCGCCACGCCCGCCCCGCGCCTTGATCGCCCCTGGTCGACACCGGGTCCCGCCCGGGAGCGTCCTGCCAGACTGACCGGTGTGAACGCTCAGAAGCCGGTCCGGTGCGTCCAGTGCGGCCGCACGTGCGTGATCCTGGCCCAGGCCGCCGACCCCGAGACCCGGCTGCCCCGGTGGCGCTACACCTGCCTCGACTGCCGCATCGCCTGGTGGGTGGACCAGCACGGCGGGACCGCGCGGGACTACGAGCGCCGGCAGCCCCCGCGCTGACGGCGAGGGCGCCCGGGCACCCGCTGCGCCCCGTTCAGACCCTGCGCCCGGGTGACGGACGGCCCCCGGGCGACGCCCGGCCGTGCGAGCGGGGCCACTCGTCGGGCACCGGGCCCGCCGGTAGGCAACCGGCGGGGCCGCCCTCCGCATCCTTCGCACCGGGGGAGTTCCCGGAATCCGCCGGGGCGCCCCAGCACGACCGAGAAGCACAGGAGGATCACCTTGATCCGTGTCACGCGCAAGGGGGCCGTCACCCTGGCGGTCCTGGCGCTGGCGTCGGGGGCACCGCAACTCGCCCTGGCCGCACCGGGATCGGTGCCGCCACCCGGCTCCGTCCGGTCCGCGCCGGCCGTCGACGAGCCGGGCCGACCGCTCCCCGAAGGCTGGCGAATATCCGACGCGGACGGCGAGCGGGAGCTCGTCTGGACCGCGTCGAAGCCCATACCGATCGGTGACTCGCGCGTCGAGTTCCACGCCGGGGACGTCCGGCTGGGCGTGCCGGTCGCCTCGAAGGACCAGCGGACCTTCCGACTGAAGCTCGGCAGCGCACGGATCGGTGCCGGTGACGACCTGAAGGTGCTGGCGAGCGGGCGCCGGTTGGACGAGGCGGGGCAGCAGGCCGAGGCCCGCCGCAGGGCCGCCCCCGAACGACGCGTCGCCAACCCGCCGTTGGCGCCGGCGAACCCCGTCGACCCGGGCGTGAAGGGCCGTTACCAGACCACCAGTGGCGAGTACAGCCTCTCCTCCGTGAAGCTGCCCGACTTCCCGGCCAAGGTCGAGATGAAGGCCACCGTCGTCGGACCCAAGAACGCGACCGGCCCCCGCCCCCTCGCCCTGTTCCTGCACGGCCGCCACAGCACCTGTTACAACACGGCCGGCGACTCCAACATCGACTGGCCCTGCCCGTCCGGCTTCCGACAGATCCCCAGCTACAAGGGCTATCTGCACGACCAGAAGCTGCTGGCGTCCCAGGGCTACGTCACCGTCTCCCTCTCCGCGAACGGCATCAACGGCCAGGACGCCTACGTCGACGACGCCGGCGCCCAGGCGCGCTCGTCCCTCGTGCGTCAGCACCTGGCCCGTTGGGCGGGGTGGGCGAAGGACCCGGCCACCGCGCCCGCGGCGGTCAAGCGGCTGCCCAAGGCCGACCTGGACAAGGTCCTCCTCGTCGGGCACTCCCGCGGCGGCGAGGGCGTCAACCGCGCCGCCCTCGACACCCTGCACCAGGCACCCGCCGCCGCCGACGGCTACCGCGGACCCGTGCGCTGGAAGATCCGCGGCACCGTCCTCATCGGCCCCACCATCTTCGGCCACAACCCCGCACCCGACGTGCCCTCCCTCACCCTGCTCCCCGGCTGCGACGGAGACGTCTCCGACCTCCAGGGCCAGATCTACGCCGACGGCACCCGCGGCACCAGCCGCGGCAAGGCACTCCAGGCGGTCGCCTACGTCATCGGGGCCAACCACAACTTCTTCAACACCGAGTGGACCCCCGGTCAGGCCGTCGCACCCGCCTGGGACGACTGGGGCGGCGAGGGCAACGCCTACTGCGACGCCGGTACGGCCGCCCGGTTGAAGGCGACCCAGCAGCAGAAGGCCGGGTCGACGTACATCGCCGCCGCGGCGCGGCTGTTCGTCGCCGGTGACGACAAGGTCCGCCCCCTGCTGGACGGTTCGCACCGCAGCGCACCCTCGGCCAACCCGGCGCGCGTCCTCACCCACGCGGTCGGCGCCCACCGCAAGCCCGCCGTCCTGCCCACCACCTCCACCAAGGTCACCGGCGGCAAGGTCTGCAACCAGGTCGACCACGACGAGACGAAGAGCTGCCTGCCCTGGGACGGGAAGGGGACGTCACCGCACTTCGCGTACTGGCACCTGCCCCGGGAGACGGGCCGGTACGCGGTGACGGCCGCGTGGTCCCGCGCCGGCACTCCCGTCAAGGTGACGCCGTCCCGGCCGTTCTCGGTGAAGGGCTCCGACGCCCTCGCGCTGCGCGTGATCGTGCCGCCCAACACCACCGGCACCAAGCTGGACGTCCGCATCACCGACACCAACGGCCGTCGGGCCCGACTGGGTCAGGCCACGGTGGACGGGCTGCCCGGCAACTCCATGACCTCCTCCGCCTGGGCCCGTGAGGTCCGCGTCCCGCTGCGGTCCGCGGTGCGCGCCGGGCTTGACCTCACCAAGGTCAAGTCGCTGGAGCTGGTCCCGCGCAGCACCAAGGGGAAGCTGTGGCTGATGGACGCCTGGGGCTGGCGCCCCGGCACCCCGGCCCCCGACCCGGCGAAGGACATGCCGCGCGTCGACTTCGGCCGCCTCGTCGTCAAGGAGGGGAACTCCGGCTCCCGCACCGTCCGCGTTCCGGTGCACGTCTCGGGACGGGGCAGTGGCCAGATCCGGCTGTACACCGACCCGCCCGGCCCGGCGCCGCTCGCCCCCCGCACGGTGACCGTCAAGCCGGGCACGCAACACCTGGACGTCCCCGTCACCGTGGACGGCAACACCCGTTACGGCCACGACGTGGCGCACGACGTCTTCGCCAAGGCGGTGCGGGGCGCCGTCGTCGGCAGCGACCGGGGCGGAGTGACCGTCGAGAACGACGACCCGATGCCCACGTTCACCGTGCGTCCCGTCGCGGACCGGGTGACCGAGGGGAGCCCCCTCGCCTGGCGGATGACCCTGTCCGCGCCCGCCGACAGCGAGGTGTACGGGCCGGAACTCCGCGTCCTGCCGGTGACCGGCGGCACCGAACTGTCCACCAAGGACGTCCCGGCCGACTGGCTCGCCACGCACTTCGGGGTCGGGCCCGACCCGCAACGGCCCCTGTCCCAACTGGACGGCAGCAACCTGTGGCTGTCGGTGCCCGCCGGCCGGCTGAGTGCGGACGTGGCCGTCCCGACGGTCCGCGACACCGTCACGGAAGGGCCCGAGTCGATCCGGCTCCAGCTGACCACCTATGACGAGGAGGGGATGCCGACCGCGGGGTCCGTGCTGACCGGAACGGTCACCGACGCCCCCTGATCCGCCACCCACCCGCCGCGCGGGGCCGTTCCGACGGCCCCGCGCGGCATCGCCGATCCGGTACCAAAAGGGGAGGAGTCACCCGATGTCCACCACTTTTCGGTCATGACGGATCGTCAGCCACGCGTGCGCGCCTCCCCCGCACCCGCGCGCCCCGCACGGCGTCGGCCGCGCTGACCGGGCCGACGCGCCGCACGGTCCGAGCCGTTCGGAACCGGGCGCGCCCACCGGGAACCTCCGGTGCGCGTACGGGTGTCTCCCCTGGGTACGACAGCCCGTGCGGATCCCCGTACCGGGGGGTCGCGCCCGGGCACGAGCACTGTGACGGGTGCATATCAATGCTGCCGCTTCCCGTGCGGACAAGGCACACTGACGGAACCCAGACATCGCCTCAGGCAGGACAGGTGGACGCATGGACGGAGCACCGCGAGTCCCGGATCAGCGCCGTCCGGTGGCACCCGCTCCCGGCCGGCCCGCGGTCCCCCGGATCGGCGGGGGCCGGGCGCCCGACCCCGGCGGTGCGGAGCGCACCCCGGGCGCCGTGACGGGCCCCCCAGACGGCACGAACGGCACGGACGGAGCGTCGGACAGCCCCCGCGCCGGTACCGGTACGGGTCACGGGCAGGCGCCCGGCCGGGTCGTGTCGGGCCCCCACCCCACCCCGGCCGCCGCACCCAGCACGCACCAGGCGACCAGCAGCAGCACGCCCGGCGCCGAAGCGAGCCCCCCGCCGACCGCGGGCCCCACCCGGGTGCCCCCGCCCCGCCCGACCGGACCCGGCGCCACCGGACCCGGCGCCGTCGAACCGTCCGGAGCCCCCCGACCGTCCGGCGACGACCCGGAGGCGACCACCGCGGCGGACACGGTGAGCACCGGCGCCCCGGGGGACACCACCCCGACGGCGGCCCTCACCCCCACCGCGGCCGACGGCTCCCCGGAGCTACGGTTCGGCGTCCTCGGCTCCGTACGGGCCTGGCGCGGCCCCACCCCGCTCCCGATGGGCTCGCCCCAGCAACGCGCCCTGCTCGCGGCCCTGTTGCTGCGCGACGGCCGGATGGCGACGGCGGCCCAGCTGATCGACGCACTGTGGGGCGACGATCCCCCCTCCCAGGCCCTGGCCGCCGTCCGCACCTACGCCTCCCGGCTGCGCAAGGCCCTCGGCCCCGGCGTCCTCGTCACCGAGGCCGGCGGCTACGCCATCCGGATGCCGGCCGAAGCGCTGGACCTGACGCACGCCGAGGACCTGGCCGCCGGAGCCGAGAAGGCACGCGTCGAGGGCGACCTCCAACGGGCGCGGACCCTGCTGAACCAGGCGCTCACCCAGTGGGACGGCGAGCCGCTGGCGAGCGTGCCCGGACCCTACGCGGACACCCAGCGGACCCGGTTGGAGGAACTGCGGCTCCAACTCCTGGAGACCCGGCTGGACCTGGACCTCGAACAGGGCTGCCACGCCGAGGCCGTCTCCGAACTGACCGCGCTCACCGCCGCGCACCCGCTGCGCGAACGGCTGCGGGAACTGCTGATGCTGGCGCTGTACCGCAGCGGCCGCCAGGCGGAGGCGCTGGCCGTGTACGCGGACACCCGACGGCTGCTCGCCGATGAGCTGGGCGTCGATCCGCGGCCCGGCCTCAGCGAACTGCAACAGGGCATCCTGCGCGCCGACCCGGCGCTCGCCGAACCCGTGACGGCCACGCCCGAACCGGTCGCCGCACCCGTCCGACCTGCGCAACTCCCCGCCACCGTACCCGATTTCACCGGTCGCGCGGCCTTCGTCTCGGAGCTGAGCGACGTGCTGGCCACCGCCGAGGGGCGGGTGATGGCGGTCTCCGCGGTCGCGGGCATCGGCGGGGTCGGCAAGACGACCCTCGCGGTGCACGTCGCCCACGCCTCACGGACCCGTTTCCCGGACGGCCAGCTGTACGTCGACCTCCAGGGCGCCGGCCCCCGGTCCGCCGAACCCGAGGCGGTGCTCGGGGCGTTCCTGCGGGCCCTGGGCACCCCGGACCCGTCGATCCCCGAGACCCTGGAGGAGCGCGCCGCGCTGTACCGGACGCTGCTCGACGGGCGGCGCGTCCTCGTCCTGCTCGACAACGCCCGGGACGCGGCCCAGGTGCGGCCCCTGCTGCCCGGCACCGAGGGGTGCGCGACGCTCGTCACGTCCCGGGTGCGGATGGTGGACCTCGCGGGCGCCCACCTGGTGGACCTCGACGTGATGTCCCCCGAGGAGGCCATGCAGCTGTTCACCCGGATCGTCGGCGAGGAGCGCGTCGGCTCCGAACGGGACGCCGCGCTCGACGTGGTCGCCGCGTGCGGGTTCCTGCCGCTGGCCATCCGGATCGCCGCGTCCCGGCTGGCCGCCCGCCGCACCTGGACGGTGTCCACCCTCGCCGCCAAGCTCGCCGACGAGCGCCGCCGGCTGGACGAACTCCAGGCCGGGGACCTCGCGGTGAAGGCGACCTTCGAACTGGGCTACGGGCAGTTGGAGCCCGCGCAGGCCCGCGCGTTCCGGCTGCTCGGCATCGCCGACGGCCCCGACGTCTCCCTCGCCGCGGCGGCGGCGGCGCTCGACCTGTGCGAGGACGACACCGAGGAACTCCTCGAAGCGCTGGTCGACACCTCGCTGCTGGAGTCGGCGGCGCCCGGCCGCTACCGCTTCCACGACCTGCTGCGGCTGTACGCGCGCTCCTGCGCCGAACGCGACGAGCAGCCGCCCGCCGAACGCACCGCCGCCCTCACCCGGCTCCTCGACTTCTACCTCGCCACGGCGGCCGGCGTGTACGCCCTGGAACGGCCCGGGGACCGCACCGTCGACCACCTCGAACGCACCGCCCGCCCGGGCCTGTCGTTCACCGACCGGGGCACCGCGCTCGACTGGCTGTACACCGAGGCCGAATGCCTGCTGGCGGCCGTCCGGCAGGGCGAGCGGGGCGGCTCCCGGCGCAGCGCCGTCGACCTGCTGATGGCGGCGAAGGCGCTCGCCGAGACGGGGGTGTGCGCCCGTCGTTACGAGGCCGCGGCGACCGCGCTGCGGGACGCGGCGGCGCACGACGGCGACCCCCGGGTGGAGGCCCGCGCCCGGCTGACGCTGTCCCTGGTGCACAGCACCGCCGGCCGGTTCACCGCGGCCGAACAGGAGGCGCGCCGCGCCCTGGCGCTCGCCGACGCCGCCGACGACCCCTGGGTGCGCTGCAACGCGCCCAACGACCTGGGGATCATCGCCCTGTACGAGGGGCGGCACGCGGAGGGCGAACGGTACCTGGGCGACTCGATCGCGGCGTTCCGCGCGGACGGCAACCGCCCCGGGGAGGCCAGTGCCCTGTGCAACCTGTCGCGCATCCAACTCGCCGCGGGCCGCACCGAGACGGCCGTGCGGCTCGCCGAGGAGGGCGTGGCGATCTACGACCGGATCGGGCTGACGCTGCGGCTGGCGAACGGCCGCTACGCGCTGGGCATGGCCCTCACCCAGGCGGGGCGGCTCGCCGAGGCCCTGGACCAGCTCACCGAGGCGCTGGCCGTCTTCCGTGAGTCGCGGCAGCGGCTGTGGGAGGGCATGAGCCTGTTCCGGCTGGCGGAGGCCCACCTCACGGCCGGACGGCCCGCCCGGTCCGCCGCCCTCGCCGAACAGGCGTTGGTGGCGCTGCGGGAGATCGGCGGTCCCTGGCGCCGGGGCGGCGTACTGACGCTGCTGGGCCGGTCCCTGGCCCGGCTCGGGCAGTCCGACCGGGCCCGTGCCTGCTGGGCGGAGGCCCTCGCCATCTACGAGGAGTTGGGTTCGCGCGAGGCCGACGAGGTGCGGTCCCTGTTGAGCCCCGCAGCCGTGGCGTGACACCGTCCCCGGGTGCGCCCGGGAAGGAGCGGTCGTCCCCGGTGGGGATCAGGCCGGAACTCGTCTGCCCCGACCCGCAACCAGGGCGCTTCCATGATCGTCTCCTCTCCCGAGGGGGCTGCACGGGATGCACCGGGCCCGTCCGCGGATTCTCGTCGTTCGCCGAGAAACCGCCGGTCACCGGCCCGTTCATCGTTCGTTTATCTCGCTCGGCCACCATCTATCGCATCGGCTCGTCCCAGCGGGGGGCAGGCGAGCCGATCAGGCCACGCCGATGACGGTGTCGGCCGCACGCCCGTCCGGCAGCCCACGGGGGAGCTGCCGGACGGGCCGTCTCAACGGCTCCCAGGAATAGGAGTTCAGCACCATGAGCAGCACCGACAAGACCGGCAAGGCCCAGCCCCAGGACGCCGTCTCGACGGACGACCAGATCCTGGCCGCCAAGGACAACCACGCCACCGGCGGCAAGGTCAAGCCGCTCGACAACCACGCCACCGGGGGCACCGCGAGGCCCGCGGACAACCACGCCACGGGCGGCAAGCCGTAAGGCGCCCGCGGCACCAGGGGGAACGGGGGAACGGCGGGCCGCGGCGGCACCGAGGGGGAAGCCGCCGCGGCTCGCCGCCGCCGTTTTCCGGCACGAGCGGTTCCACCGCACCCGGCCGGTGCGACCGACGCCCGGCCACTGACCGCATGGGAGATCAGTTACATGACCCGCGCAAAGAAGCTCCTTCTCGTCGCCGTCCTGGCCGCGGGAGCCGCGCTCGGCGCCGCCGGAGCCGCGCTGGCCGCGGACACCCACGCCACGGGCAGCAAGCCGCAGGACACCCATGCGACGGGTGGCGGGCTGAGGCCGACGGACACCCACGCCACCGGCGTGCGTCCCTTCGACACCCACGCCACCGACACCCACGCCACCGGCACGCGCCCCTGACCGGCTGACGCCCGCGCCACCGGCGCCCGCCCGACCGGCCAACGTCCGACCGGCTGATGCCCGACCGGCTGATGCCTGCGCCACCGTGCCGACGCGTACGGTGAACGGCCCGCTGCGCGCGGGCACCCGTCTGGCGGAGCCCGGACACCGGGCGTAGCGTCGGTGGCGTAGGCCGCGAAGGAGGCGACACGATGGCACGCAACGTGCTCGGGTCGCTCCTCGCGCTCATCGGTGCGGCGGCCGCCGTCTGGAGCCCCTTCCGTGCCTGGTACGACGGCCGCCTCGGGCGGTACTACGAGGTCGGGGAACTGTTCTCGGGTCCGGGCGTGACGGACGCCCGCGCTGAGCTGTTCCTCTCGCTGTTCCTGCCGTTCCTCGGGGCGGCGCTGGTCGTCCTGGCGGGAGTGGTGTTCCGGTCCCGGCCGGCGGTGGCGCTGGCGGGCCTGGTGGTCCTCGGCTTCACCGTGCTGTGGATGGTCCGGGTCGGGCAGGCGCTGGGCGAGTTGGCGGTGCGCGGCGACGGCTCGGGCCTGGGCTGGGGGGTGGTCGGCGCCCTGGGTGGCGGCCTGTTGATCCTGCTGGGCGCGCTCGTCATGGCCGGTCGGCCCAAGCGTTCCGCCGCGCCCGCCGCGCAGCCGCCCCCGCCCTCCACGGACACCGCCGAGACCCGTACCTGGGACCGGCCCCCGGACCCGCCGCGCCCCGGCTGAGCACGCGCTACGGATTCAGTCCTCGTCGTCCGGCGGCGGCCCGCCCTCCAGCAGGCGTTCCGCGATCTCGTCGCCCCACTCCTGCGCCCATGCGCGCAGCGCCGCGGTCTCGACGCGGCCGACCCCGTACGCACGGAACTCCCGTTCGTCCATCCACTCCGCTCCCGAGAGCCGGGCCTGGAGGTCACGCGGGTCGAAGGTGTCGGGGGCGTGCCGGCGGCCCAGTTCCTCCAGGTCCGGGCGGCTCCAGCGGTCGGCGACGGCGTGCACGTGGACCAGGTCGCGGGCCAGGCCCCGATCGGCGAGCGCGCGGACCTTCGTCCCGGTCAGGTCCTCCAGGGCGAGGGCGAGCCCGATCGGGGTGGCGACCGGCGGATGCCACAGCGCCTCCTTGTAGAGGACGACGCCGACCGGAGCGCCCCGGTCCGGCCCCGGGAGGTCCACGGTGACGGGCCGGGTCGTGGCCCCGTCGACGGGCGCCTCCACGGTGAACCGGGCGGACAGCGGCCCGCGCTCCCCCGCCCGGACGGTCCAGCCCCGGCGTTCCAGTTCCCCGCGGACGGCGGCGGCGATCTCCGGGAGCGGCACCGGGCTGGCCGTCGCGAGGTCCACGTCACGGCTCGCCCGGGCCACCAGGCCGTGCGCACGGGCGGCCCAGCCCCCGGTCAGGGCGAGCCGGTGGGGGCGGCCCGCAGCGAGGAGGTCGGGCAGCAGCCGGTCGTACGGGGTGCCGGGGGGCGGACCGGGAGTGGGTGCCATGGCCCGATTGTCCCCGCGCCGGCCGGCTCCCGCAGGTCAACGCCGCGTACGGGGTCCGGACGGGGCAACGCGACGCGGTCCTCTCAGGTCAGCGACCGCTCGGCGACGGCGTCCAGGCACTCCTGGAAGACCTTCGCCGCGTCCGGCGTGAGCGTGAGCAGCGCCACCATGCTGGACAGCATCACGTCCAGAACCGTCGTCACCGGCGCCCCTTGGTCCGCTGCTCGTCCCGACACGGGCACGGGCACGGGCACGCGGCCGGACGCTCGTCCAGCCGCTCGTCGATGTGGAAGTGGCCGTCACGACCGGCCAGCCAGCCAGCGGTCCAGATCCGGCACTCGTGGTCGGGGTGGTCGAAGATGCGCGCCGCCAGGCACGGCTCGCACAGCACTGCGCCCGCGGTGCGCACCGGGTGGCACCGGGTGGCACCGGCGGTGGAAACTCGTGTGCAGGGCGGCCGTGTACCTGCGCGGTATCAGCCGCTGTAGGGCGCGGTCCCACCGGCGAATCGGTTCAAGGCAGTGCAGGCAGAGCACAAGGGTCATGAGTCCTGGCCTTCAAGGGAGGGTGAGGCCCCGGCCATTGGCGGTCTGACCGGAGCCCGGGAAAGTCCGAGACACGGAAAGGGGGAGCGCGTCTCGAACGTGGCTCAGGGACGGGCGACGCTGTACGCGAGGGTGGCCACCAGCGCGGCCACCGCCACGATGCAGACCAGTTGCTCGGTTCCGGGTCTCATCGTTGATGGGACCAGCCCAGGTGGACGACGGTCTCGTCGTCGTCCCGTTCGCCCACGAAGTCGAGCAGGGCGCTGACGAGGGACGCCAGAAGGCGGGCGTGCCGGGTGTTCGGCTCGAATCCGTTCCTGTTGCCTTCGACGTCGAGACGGGACGCGGCGCCGACGAGTTGCCGGAGCAGGTCGTCCGGCCGGCCCTTCGCCCCGTGTAGCGCGTCGGTCACCAGGGGCCAGAGGCAGGTGCGCAGGACATGGACGAGGTTGCGGGTCTCCTCCGGGGAGAGCGCAGAGGCGCCCCAGCCGAGAATCCGTTCCAGGACGTCGTCCACGCCGTCCTCGATGAAGGACCGCCTCAAGCCGTCGCCCAGCTTCAGCAGGAGGTCCTGGGAAACGGACCGGGCGGGCTCGACGTGCCGCGTTCCGCCTGACGTGTCCCGCACGGGCAGGTGCGGGGGAACCAGGAGTTCGGAGGTCATTACCGCCCCTGAAAGGTCTGGGGAAGAGCGAGCGAGCACCACTTGGTCCCGCCGTCGTCGCTCACGCCCCACGCCTCGGCCACACAGGCGATCAGAAGTAGCCCGCGCCCGCTCTCGTCTTCCCTCTCGGCCACCCGGGGCACGGGGACCACCTGGCCCTCGTCGGTGACCTCGATCAGCAGTTCATCAGGACGGTGCTCGACTCGCAGGGCCACCGAACCTCCGCCCCCGTACAGGATCGCGTTGGTGACCAACTCGGAAACGACCAGCACCGCGGAGTCGGCAAGAGCGGTCAGGCCCCAACGGCAGAGTTGCGCACGGGTGATCCGGCGCATGTACCGGACCCGATGCTCGGCGGAAGCGCACTGCACGGCGAAGCTGTGGATCGCACCGGCACCCGCCGTCACGGGCAACCTTCTCGCCATCGAGGTCATCGATGTTCTCCCAGCTGAAGGGATATGGGGCGGATCGGCGATTCCCACGAGTGTTTCTGCGGGGACAGCCGGGTGGGCGCCGGTTACCCATCACTGTGGCGACCGGAGCGGCTACGTTGAGCTAATCGCGCTCGCGGGCTCGGGAGCCATCCCCCGATGGTCCGTGATGCCGCTAACGCTGCTAACACCCGTCTCCGGCAACCTGAAGGGACACAGATGCCGCGGGCACGCACTCGCAACCAGGCGTTGGTCGCCATCCTTCAAGAACTCGGCTGGCCACAGGAGCAGTTAGCTGCCCGCATCCGCCGCGTGGCCGCGGAACTCGGAGCCCGCGAGCTGACCACGGTGACCCGCTCGCACGTCTCGCAATGGGTGTTGGGTTCCCGCCCGTCCGCGTCCACCGCCCGTATCGTGATCGAGGCGCTCTCACGGGGGCTCGGTCGGACCGTCACTCTCAGGGAGATCGGGTTCTCCTCGGCCGAGGACGACACCCCGGCGGGACCCGACTGGACGAGTGACACGACCAGCCTGCTGGCCGAACTGGGGGAGAACGACTTGGATAGACGACGTCGGAACCTCCTGGCGACTTCGGCGTACTCACTCGCCGGCCTGGCCCTTCCGCTGGACACGTGGTGGGACGAGGCTCCGGTGCGCACCGCTCGCAAGGCGTCCACCACGTCCGCCACGGTGACCCCTGCGGATGTCGAAGGCGTGCGGGAGGTGGCGGACTTCTTCTCCCGGCGTGACCAGATGCGCGGCGGCACCGACGGCCGGGCCGCGCTCGTCGCCTACCTGCGGACGGACATGGCCGCCTGCCTCAAACGGCGGCCCGTCAGCGACGCCGTACGGCGTGATCTCCACTCGGCTGCCGGAGAATTGGTCTACCTGGCCGGTTGGACCGCCTTCGACTCCCGGGAACACCGCCTCGCCCAGCACTGGTTCACGCTCGCGGTCCGTCTGGCCGCAGAGGCCGATGACGCGCCGCTCGCCGGTCATGTGCTGCGCGCCATGGCCCACCAGGCGGCCGACCTGGGGCACGGTCCCGCAGCCGTGGACCTCGCCGCCGCCTCGCTCGAACGCGGTCGCTACACCCGAGCCACCCCGAGGGAGAAGGCTCTCCTCGGTGTCGTCCACGCCCGCGCCCTCGCGTCCGACGGACAGCGCCGTGCCGCCGTCGCCGCACTCCGCCGAGCCGAGAACGACCTCGACCAGGCCGACTCCGCCGCCCAGGACGAACCCCGCAGGGTCTTCTTCTTCCAGCAGGCCAGCCTCGCCCACGAGACCGCCCGGACCCTGCACACCCTCGGTGATCTCAACGGCGCGGTGCAGCAGTTCACCCGGAGCACCCGTTTGCGCCGCAAGCAGACCTTCCGGCGCACCCACTCCGTCACCCTCGGCTACCTCGGCGCCGCGCAAGTACAGCAGGGGGCGTTGGACGCCGCCATCGCCACCTGGACCGAGGCCCTCGACTCGATGGACGGCGTCCACTCCGGCCGCGCCCGGGAGACCGTCGTCCAGATGCGGCGGGCCCTCAGCCCCTTCCGCCAGCGCGGCCATGCCCCGGCGGCCGAGTTGGACGACCGGGCCCGTACCGTCCTGGGCCGCATAGGCTGAGGGGCCGATGCCACCGAGGAGCCGAATCCCCTCCGGATTCCGGCCACGACCAGGGGGATCTACCCATGAGCAAGCTGGAGATCGTGCCCGTGGCCACCGTCGTCGGCGGCCATCTCCGACCGGGTGACGACCACCAGGGCGGAGTCGAGTCGGTCATCCGCCTCAACCCCGACCTCCCCGGGGAGACCCTCCAGGGATTGGAGGAGTTCTCCCACCTGGAGGTCCTCTGGCACTTCCACCTCGCCAGCCCCGACGACGTCGCCCTCCACGCCCGCAGCCCCCGCAACAACCCCGACTGGCCCCCCACCGGAACCTTCGTCCACCGCAACCACCGCCGCCCCAACCAACTCGCCGTCTCGCACCCCCGGCTCCTCCGGGTCGAGGGCCTCGACCTCCACGTCACCGACCTCGACGCCGTGCACGGCACGCTCGTCTACGACATCGCCCCCTGGTTCCCCACCATGGGACCCCGGGGAACCACCCACGTACCGAGCTGGGTCAACGAGATGCTCCCCCACTACTGGAGCCCTGCCGAAGAGCACTAGACGGGCTCGGCCCCGTACAGCGCGGTACGGGCCGGGGCCACAGGGCGCGAAGGCCCCGGCGTGCCGGGGCGCGTGGAAGCCTCATGCTGCTCCCTCAGACCCCGGCACCCCGTGCCGGGGTGTCAGGTGCGGGCCGTGCCGGTTCCCTTCTCCGCGTCGAGGGCGTAGACGCAACGGTCCTTGCTGCACGCGTAGACGACGCCGGACCGCACCACGGGAGCCCCGGTGATCTCGCCCCCGGTGGCCAACTTCCAGCGCAGCCGGCCGTCGTCGGCCTTGAGGGTGTACAGCAGGTGGTCCGTGGAGCCGAAGTGGATGCGCCCCTCGGCGACGACCGGTGCGCCCACCACGTCGCCGCCCGCCTGGAAACGCCACTTGGGGGTGCCGGTGACCGCGTCCAGCGTGTAGAGGCCCTTGCCGCTGCCCACGTGCACATGGCCGTCGGCGACGAGGACGGGCTCGGCGGAGGAACGCGGTTCGGTGGCGATGCGCCAGCGGTCACGGCCGTCGGCGGCGTCGAGCGCGTACACGGTGCCGAGGTAGTCGGCGAGGTACACGCCGCCGCCGGTGACCGAGGGGCCGGGCGCGAAGGCGGGCGGGGCGAGGAACGCCGCGGGCGCCTCGAAGTGCCAGCGCACGCGTCCGGTGCCGATGTCGACGGCGAGGACCCGGGTGCCGGCGCTGACGTAGGCGTGGCCGTCGGAGGCGTGGGTGACGCGGACGGGCACCCCGCCGCAGGACGCGGCGTCGCCGATGGGGTACGACCAGCGCTCCTCACCGGTGCGGGCGGCCAGTGCGCGCAGCCGGGCGTCGTGCCAGACGTAGACGGTGTCGCCGTGCAGGGCGGGTCCGGCTTCGGGGGTCTCGAAGTCGGTCTGGGCGCCGGTGACCTCCCACAGCTTCTGGCCGCCCGAGGCGTCCCACGCCTGGACGCCGCCGCCGCGGGTCGCGGTGATCACGGTGCCCCGTTCGGCGCGCAGCGCGTACACCCAGCCGTCGGCGGACAGGCGCCACAGGTCGGTGCCCTCACGGGAGTCGAGGGCGTAGAGGGTGGGCCCGTCGGAGGCGATGACCCGGCCGTCCGACACGGCCATGGACCAGGCGACGTCCCGGGTCTTGAAGCGGCGGCGACCGGTCGCGACGTCGAGGGCGTGCACCTCGAAGGAGGTCACGTACACGAGGTCCCCGTCGACGGCGGGGGTGCCCCAGACGTCGTTGGACATCCGGAACCGCCAGGGTCTCCAGCCGGCGCCCGCGGCGGGCGGCTGGGCGGCCGGCCGGGGTGGTGCCGCGGGCACCGCGGGCTCGATGGGAGCCGGGCCGCCCGGCCCGGCCGCGGCGGACCGGGACCAGTGGCCGGACAGCGGGGCCTGGGGCGGGCCGTGGACGGTCTGGCGGGCGTCGGCGACCCGGGGTCCGGGGCCGATGGGCACCCGGGCGCCGGCGAGCCGTACCGCGCCGTGGCCGGGGACGGGTTGCCCGGGGTCCGGGGGCAGGTCGGGCCCCGGCGGGGCCTGGTGCGGTACGGGCGGGGCGTGCGGCGGGGGCGGCGGTGCGCCCGGCGCACCCCGGCCGCGTCCGCCCCGGGCACCGCCCTGGCCGGGGCCGTGGGCGGGGCTGTGTGCGGGTCCGGGCGGGCCGCCGTGCGCCAGCGGATGACCGGGCGGCGGACCGGCCTGCGCGCCGGCCGGCTGACCTCTGCGCTGACCGGCTCCGGGGAGTTGGGCCGCCTGGGTGCGTCCGCCGCGCCGGGACTCGATCATGCTGGTGGCGGGCTCGGGCAGCCAGGCGGACGCGGTGCCGCTGTCGTCGGAGCCCGAGCCGAACAGGTGCGGGGCCAACTGGGTCTGGAGGTCCGCGGGGCTGGGTCGGGCGGCGGCCTCCGGCTGCATGCAGGACTCGATCAGGGGCCGCAGTTCGTCGGGCAGCCCGGCCAGGTCGGGGCCCTCGCGCAGCAGCATGAACACCGTCTCGACCGGGTTGGCACCGTGGTACGGGGCGTGGCCGGTCGCGGCGAAGACGAGGGTGGAGCCGAGCGAGAAGATGTCGCTGGCGCCGGTGACGCTACGGGAGTCCTTGGCCTGTTCGGGTGACATGTAGGCGGGGGTGCCCACGGCGACGTTCGTCATGGTCAGCCGGGTGTTGGAGACCCCGCTCGCGATCCCGAAGTCGATGACGCGGGGTCCGTCCTCCACGACGAGGACGTTGGACGGTTTCAGGTCGCGGTGGACGAGGCCGGCCCCGTGGATGGACTGGAGGGCTTCGGCGACCCCGGCGGCGAGCCAGCGCACGGCCTGCGCGGGCATCGGCCCGCACTCGTTCACTATCTCTTCCAGGGAGGGCGCGGGCACGTAGGCGGTGGCGAGCCACGGCACGGCGGCCCGGGGGTCGGCGTCCACGACCGCGGCCGTGTAGAAGCCGGAAACCGCGCGCGCCGCCTCCACCTCACGGGTGAAGCGGACGCGGAAGAGTTGGTCCTCGGCGAGTTCGGTACGGACGGTCTTGATCGCGACCCGTCTACCGGATGCCGAGCGGGCGAGGTAGACGAGCCCCATGCCCCCCGCTCCGAGCCGACCCAGCACCTCGAACGGGCCGATCCGTCTCGGATCATGCTGCGTCAGCTGATCCACCACTTGCCTGCCACCTCCCCGTACGGGCCGCCCGTACGAACACGACCCCGTGCAGCGTCTCACCACCGAACCGCCAGGGCGGCACGCACCCCGATTCTTCCTGCCCCGGGGGCCGGTTGCGAACCCGGGGACGAAACGGGGTGTCTACGACGAGTCAGTCCATTCACCTCGCGGAGGGCGCCCCGGATCGACTACCTGACCGCCGACCACGTGATATGGGGCACTCTGGTCACCCTCCGAAGCGTCCTCCCGCCCTCGAAGACGTCCACGATGTGGCGCACGACTCAGTGCCCTGCGGCCGTGTCGCCCCGTCACCCTTCGCCCCGCCTCCCCGAGCGGTCGACTCCCCGCGCGGTCGACTCCCCGTCACCCGGCACGCCGCCGGGCCGGTCGGTCGGGTCCTCGGCGTCGATCTCGGCGAGCACGTCGCACTCCTGGGTGGCCTCGGAGTCGGACTCCACCCGCCCGGACCCCTCATAGTCCCGCCCGGACCCCTCGTAGTCGCGCCCAGGCCCCTCGTAGTCCTGGAGGACCCCGAAATCGGCGCCCTGGTCGTCCGTGAAGACGGCGATCCGGCCGTACGGGGTGTCGGTGGGCGCCAGCTGGACCCGACCTCCGAGCCGGACGACGGTCGCGGCGGCGGCGTCGCAGTCGGGGACCCGGAAGTAGAGCAGGAAGTGCGAGGGCATCTCGGCCGGGAAGCTGTCACCGATGAGGATGCGGCCCCCGACGGCCGAATCCGGGCCGGGCGGCGTGCCCGCCGGCGACCACACCCGCAGGTGGCCGTCGTCGCGCAGGTCGGTGGCCCCGTACCCGAACACCGCTGCGTAGAAGGGGTCCACGACCGCGGCGTCCCGGGCGTACACCTCCGCCCAGCAGAAGGACATCAGCTGTTGCTGGAGGTCGAAGCCGGGGTGCCCGGTGCTGTGCCACAGCCCGAAGACGGCGCCCTCCGGGTCGGCCACCAGGGCCAGGTCCCCGTCCCCGGTGCGCAGCGGTTCGGTCACCACCCGGCCGCCCGCCGCCCGCACCCGGCGGACCGTGCCGGGCAGGTCCGGGGCGGCGAAGTACACCGTCCAGACGGTGGGCATCCGTCCGTCCCGCTTGCCGACGAGCGCACCCACCGTCCGCCCCCCGTAGTACGCCCGGCCGTACGCGCCCCCGTCGAACGTCCACCCGAACAGCTCCCCGTAGAAACGCTTGCCCGCGGCCAGGTCGGGCAGCATCGCCTCGGCCCAGCAGGGCGCCCCTTCAGCGAACCCGACCATCACCACCTCAACCTTCCCCTAAGTCATACACTCCCAGCAATTTACGCCAACCGTCCCCCCTCCCCACAAACCGGACCCTCCTGTTGGGGTGGGCACTCCACGGCACCGCTCCCGAGCGCCCCGCCCGGGGACGGACCCGTGCCCCGGCTGTGCACGGCCCGGACCAAGGGGAACCCGGACGGAGCTCGCCGCGCGGCCCTCCTCCCCCTCCCCCGAACAGGGGGGACCCCATTTGCAGTCGGTCGAATCGCGCTCTGATGCCCCCTCGGTAAGCTGACGACATGACAGGACAGGTAAGAACCGTCGACGGCCGCGTAGCCGGACGACGAGGCCAGGCGACGCGCCAGAAGCTGCTGGACTGCCTGGGTCAGATGCTCAGCTCGTCTCCGTACCGCGATGTGAAGGTCATCGACGTGGCCCGCAAGGCGGGCACCTCGCCGGCGACCTTCTACCAGTACTTCCCGGACGTGGAGGGCGCGGTCCTGGAGATCGCGGACGAGGTGGCGGGCGAGGCCGGCGTGCTCGGCGGGCTGCTCGACGGACGCTCCTGGACGGGCAAGGCGGGGTGGCAGACCGCGCAGGAACTCGTCGACGGGTTCCTCGACTTCTGGCGCCGCAACGACGCCATCCTGCGGGTGATCGACCTGGGTGCGGCCGAGGGCGACAAGCGGTTCGCCAAGATCCGCCTCAAGGTCCTCAACCCGGTCACCGGGGCCCTCACCGACACGGTCAAGGACCTCAAGGCCAAGGGGCGCGTCGACAAGGACGTCAACCCCGCGGCCGTCGCGGGTTCCCTGGTCACGATGCTCGCCTCGGTCGCCGGTCACCAGCGCGGTTTCCAGACCTGGGGCGTCAAGCAGGCCGATCTGAAGCCGAACCTCGCGCTGCTGGTGCACCTCGGCGTCACGGGCCGCAAGCCCACCAAGTAGCCCCACCCGCACGGACGGCGATCCCGCTCCGTCCGAGCCCGTCCGGCCCCGTCCGGGCCCCCGCCCGCAGGGCGCCCTACCTCCGGGCCAGCCTGAACAGACGGATCTCCCGCGTCACCCGGGACTGATAGGTGGCGTACGGCGGCCACCACCGCAGCGCCTCGGACCAGGCGGCCTCCCGCTCGGCGCCCGCCAGCAGCCGGGCCCCCACCTCGATCTCCTCCCCCTGCCAGTCCACGCATGCCCGCGGGTGTGCGATCAGGTTCGCCGACCAGCCCGGATGCCCCGCACGGCCGAAGTTGGACCCGACCAACAGCCAGGTGCCGCCGGCTTCCGGCACGCACACGAGCGGCGTGCGACGCAGCAGACCCGAACGCGCGCCCGTCGTGGTCAACATCAGGCTCGGCAGCAGCCACCCGCTCATCAGGGCCCGTCCCCCGCTGAGCCGGTGCACCGCCCGGTCGACCATCGGAAGCGCGTACGGTGCCACCCGGACGAACGCCCGTGTGGTCGACACCCGTTGGACCAGTCGCGTGCCGGCACCCGCCACCCGACGTCCGGTCACCCCCACGCGCCCTCCCCCGCTCCCGCGCCCGGCACCTCCTCGTCAGCGTACGACGCCCGAGCCGCCCGCCGGGGCCGCCCCACCGGGCCCGTAGGGTCGAACCCCCGACGCGACGACCCCGAGCGGACGCCACGACCATGACCGACGACGCCTTCCTCGACCGTGCCGCCGAACGCCTGGCGGGCCTGCCCACCGTGTGCGCCGTCGCCCTCGGCGGCTCCCGCGCCGAGGGCACCCACACCGCCGACAGCGACTGGGACCTCGCCGTGTACTACCGGGGCGACTTCGACCCGGCGGACCTGCGGGCCCTCGGCTGGCCCGGTGAGGTCTCCGAGGTGGGGGCCTGGGGCGGCGGCGTCTTCAACGGCGGCGCCCGGCTCACCGTCGACGGACGCGGCGTGGACGTCCACTACCGGGACCTCGACGCCGTCGAACACGAACTCGCCGAGGCGGCGCGGGGACGCTTCCGCTGGGAGCCCCTGATGTTCCATCTGGCCGGCGTCCCGAGCTATCTGGTGGTCGCCGAACTCGCGGTCAACCGGGTGCTCCGCGGCACCCTGCCGCGCCCCGACCACCCGCGGGCGCTGCGCGGGACGGCGCCCCCGGTGTGGCGCGAGCGGGCCGCGCTCACCCTCGGCTACGCCCGGGCCGCGCACGCACCGCACGGCCGGGTCACGGAGGTGGCCGGGGCACTGGCCACGGCCGCGCTCCAGACGGCGCACGCGGTGCTGGCCGCGCGCGGCGAGTGGGTCACCAACGAGAAGCGGCTGCTGGAGCGGGCCGGGCTGCGCGGCGTCGACGCGATCACCACGGGGCTGCGACCGGAACCGCGGCACTCGGTCGGGCGCTGACCGCGGCGGAGGAGGTGTTCGCGGCCGCCACCTGAACTCCGGCCCGAGGTCGAGGGAACCGAGCGGCGCCTGCGGACACTTGTGGTCGTGGACTCGTATGCGGAGGACCGGCTCAGGTCCGGTGATCGGACGGCGTTCGCTGCGCTCTTCGACGAGCACGCCCGTGTGGTCTATGCGCACGCCGCCCGCTCCACGGGCGACTGGGCGTTGGCCGAGGACGTCATGTCGCTGACGTTCCTGGAGGCGTGGCGACAGCGGGAGAAGCTGCTCGGGGAGGTGCGCAGCGAACGGGCCTGGCTGTTGGGCATCACGTCGAACGTGCTGCGGAACACGGCCCGTTCGGCCCGCCGCCACCGTGCGGCGCTGTCGCGGCTACCGCGCGCGGAGCCGCTGCCCGACTTCTCGGACGTGGTCGTCGGGCAGTTGGCCGACACCCAGCGGCTGGCCGCCGCGGCACGGGCGCTGAACCGCTTGAAGCGGGGCGAACGCGAGGTCTTCGCGCTGGTCGTCTGGTCGGACCTCGGGTACGCGGCCACCGCGGAGGCGCTCGGCGTCCCGGTCGGCACGGTGCGGTCCCGGCTGTCACGGGCGCGGGAGAAGCTGCGGCGCCTGGTCACGGAGGAACTGGCCGGCGAACCACCGGAGCGACCACGCGCCCGGGACGGACACCGGGCCGTCCGACGCCCGGACGCCACCCGCTCGCCCCAACAGAGGAGGTCGTCATGAACCGGGAGCAACAGGGCCGGGGGCAACAGGGCCGGGTGGAAGAGGGCCGGGTGGAACAGGCGGAGCGGGACGAGATCCGATCGGCGGCGGACGTGCTGCCGGCGGCGCCCTGCCCGGAACTCGATCCGGAGCGGATGCGTGAGCGTCGACACCACCTCCTGAACGCACTCGACGCCCCGGGCGACCGGCGGAGTTCGCGCGGCGCGCCGTGGGCGGTGCGGCGCAAGGCCCTCGCGTTGGCCGCGTTCACGGCCGCTGGAGTGACCGCGACCGTGCTGGTGTTCGGCCCCGGCGGTGCGGACCCCCGACCGGACGCCCGCCAGCCGGTTCGCCCGGCGTCGGCCGCGGCCGTACGGATGTTGGAGAAGGCGGCGCTCGCCGAGGACGCGAAGCCCGCGCCGTTGTACGCGGAGGGGTCCTACTTCTACAGCCGGACCGTCGGACACAGCACCGCGCTGAGCGAGAACGAGGACGGGGGGATGGACCGCTCCCGCACGGACGAGGACATGGAGCAGTGGGCGTCCGTCGACGGCAGCGAGCCCACCCTGCAACGCGCGGACGGCGAAGACACGCTGATTCCGGAGGCGTCCCGCAAAGGCAGCCTGAACGCACCGACGTACGAGTTCCTGGCCGGCCTGCCGACCGACCCCGAGGCCCTCCTCGACCAGATCTACGAGGACGCCGTGGCCAACCACGGACCCGGGTCGGATTCCACCACCGGCCCCGACCAACAGGCGTTCGTCACCATCGGCGACCTGTTGCGGGCCGCGGCGGCTCCGCCCGGACTCACCGCCGCGCTCTACCGCGCCGCCGCGCGCATCCCCGGGGTCGTCACCGTCCCGCACGCCGTCGACGCGGCGGGCCGCTCCGGCGTGGCCGTCGCCCGGGTGCACGACGGCGAACGCACGGAGTGGATCTTCGACAAGAGCACCATGCGGCTGCTCGGCGAGCGCACGGTCCTCCTGGAGGACGGCTCCTGGGGCGAGGCGGGCGATGCGGTGACCTCGGTCGCCGTCGTCGAGCGCGGCGTGGTGCGCCGGGCCGGTCTGGCCTGTGAGGAGTGCGGCCCCGGGGCCTGACCCGATGCGGGGCCGGGGCGAGTTGGCCGTTTCCGAGGGAAGCGTGGCAGTGCCGTCCGGGAACCCGGCCGCGCCCCGCGCCGACTCCTGGTGCGACGGGGGACGGGTCGCAACGAGAGGGCCGAGGAATGAGCGAGAAGCAGACGCACAGCCGCCGCGGAGCACTGCTGACGGCAGCGGGCGTGACCCTGGGCGCAGGCATCGCCGCCACCGCGGCGACCACCGCCCCGGCAGCCGCCGCCGCGGCCGGGGGCCGAAAGCCCCGGCGGCTGGAAGCGGCGGTGCTGCTGTACGAGGGGTTCACCCCGCTGGACGCCGTCGGGCCGTACGAAGCGCTCTGCCGCGTGCCCGGGGTGCGGGTGACCACGGTGGCCGTGCGGGCGGGGCTGGTCCGGGCGGACACCAAGTGGATGGAGATCGCCGCGGCGAAGTCCCTCCACCAGGTCCCCCGTCCCGATGTGATGGTGATACCGGGCGGCGGCGGGCCGGGCATGTACGCCGTCCTGGAGAACGCCCAGGTGCTCGACTGGGTCCGCCGGGCCCACCGGCACACCCTCTGGACCACCTCGGTCTGCTCGGGCGCCGCGATCCTGGGCAGGGCCGGACTGCTGCGCGGGGTGCCCGCCACCACGCACTGGGCCCTCTACGACCACTTGAAGGCCGTCGGGGCGATCCGGACGAAGGGGCGTTACGTCGAGTCCGGCAAGATCATCACGGCGGCCGGGATCTCCGCCGGGATCGACATGGGCCTGCACCTCGCCGCACGCCTCTCCGACGACCGCATCGGCCGGGCCATGGAACTGGCCCTGGAGTACGACCCCGAACCGCCCTTCGGCACCGGCAACGCGGAGACGGCGGACGCGGAGCGGCGGGCCCTGGCCCTGAAGCTGATCGCCGACGCGACGGACTGACCCCGCCGCGGGCCGACGCGGGTCGGCCGTTTCCGAGGGAAGCGTGGCAGCACCGTCCGGGAACCCGGTCGGGAACCGCACCGACTCCTGGAGCACAAGGAACGAGCCAGCGAGAGGGCCGAGGAATGAGCGAGAAGCAGACGCACAGCCGCCGCGGAGCACTGCTGACGGCAGCGGGCGTGACCCTGGGCGCAGGCATCGCCGCCACCGCGGCGACCACCGCCCCGGCAGCGGCGGCACCGGCGGCGGCACCCGCGGCCGGCGCGGACCGCAAGCCCGGACAGGTGCAGGTGGCGGTGCTGCTGTACGACGGGTTCACCGCGCTGGACGCGGTGGGACCGTACGAGGCGCTCTGCCGCGTCCCCGGAGTGCAGGTGACCACGGTGGCCGTCAAGGCCGGACTGGTCCGCACGGACACCGGTGAACTGGGCATCGCCGCGGCGAAGTCCCTGCGGCAGGTCCGCCGCCCCGACGTGGTGGTGGTACCGGGCGGCGGCGAGCGCGGCACGACGGCCAGCATGACGGACGAACGCATCCTCGAATGGATCCGCGGGGCCCACCGGCACACCACCTGGACCACCTCGATCTGCACCGGTTCGCTGATCCTCGGCGCGGCCGGGCTGCTGCGCGGGCTGCCCGCCACCACGTACTGGGCCTCCCGCCCCTATCTGAAGGAGGTCGGGGCGATCTACACGCCGGGTCGTTTCGTCGAAACCGGCAAGATCATCACGGCCGCCGGGGTCTCCGCCGGGATCGACATGGGCCTGCACCTCGCCGCACGCCTCTCCGACGACCGCATCGGCCGGGCCATGGAACTGGCCCTGGAGTACGACCCCGAACCGCCCTTCGGCACCGGCAGCCCGGAGAAGGCGGACGAGCAGACGCGGACCCTGGCCCTCAAGATCCTCGCCGACTCCGCGACCTGACCCGCCCCCCGCACCGCCCGGCCCGTGGGCGACGGGGGAGTCGGTCAGCTCCCCCGTCGCCGCCCGAGCAGTCGGGCCTGCTCCTTCTTCAGGGCGGAGAACCCCTCCCGCGCATAGGTCGCCAGGTCCTCGCTGGGGAACGGCACCACCGAGAGGTGCTCCTCGTAGTGGCCCTGCTCCCACCGGGCGGCCGTGACCTCGTAGCCCGAGACGTGCGCGCACAGTTCGAGCAGCAGCGGCGGCATCTCCGGTTCGCTCAACAGGTCCGCCTGCCTGATGACCAGGTCGCGCATGACCTGGATGTTCGGGAGGAAGACGGTGGTGATCCACAGCCGCCACTCGGTGAGTTCCTCGGTGGTGGGCGGGGTCTCGTCGTCGAACGGAGACCTTCCGCCGGGGCGGGCGTGGCGCTCCCAGAACGCCTCGAAAATGCGTCTGTTGGCTTCGGTGAGGGCGAAGAGGGGCCCGTAGAAGTCGCTCAGCTGGCGGTTCACGCGGGCCAGCCGCTCCTGCCGCTGCGACAGGCGTAGTCCGTTGAGGTAGGTGACGGCGTAGCCGGCGAACGCCAGCGCGATGGTGACGACGACTGCGATCATGAGGGCCGATGCTAGCGAGTGCCGTGCCGGCTTCAACTCGGCGCAACGACAAGGCTGTTCACGCATCGACGCAACGGGCCCGCACACCTCGCCCTAGCGGACACACCGTGACCTATTGGACGTCTACCGTCCGCTTCGGCAAGCGACCACCAGCGAGAGGACCACGATGCCGGAGCAGAAGAGTGCCGCGCCCGAGGGGCACACCACCGTTGCGCCTTGGGTCGTCACCGACGACACGGGAGGCTTCCTGGAGTTCGTCACGGCGGCGTTCGAGGGCGAGGAACTGATGCGGGTGGCGACCGAGGACGGGTCGATCGGTCACGGCGAGGTCCGGCTCGGTGACACCGTCGTGTCCGCCTTCGACCGCCGGGCCGATTGGCCCGCCCTGCCGAGCCTGCTGAACGTGTTCGTCCCCGACGCGGACGAGGCGGTCGCCCGGGCCGTCGCCGCGGGCGGCCGGGTCGTCACCCCCGTGGCCGACGACGCCTTCGGACAGCGCGGGGGCCGCGTCAAGGACCCCTTCGGCAACATCTGGTGGGTGAGCAGCTGCGTCGAGGACGTGCCCGAGGCCGAGATGTGGAAGCGGCTGAAGGACCCCGTGTACGCGGAGTCCATGCGCGTGGCCATGGAAACGCTCGACGCGGAACTCGGCGGACGGCAGCAGGGACGCAGCAGCGCCCCCGTCCGGACGGCGACCGGCTGACCGGCACGGACTCCCGGTACCGGACCGTACGGGGCCCGGCCGCGCCGCCGCCGTGGCGCGGACGGGCCCCGCGGTGACGTTCAGCTCTGCGTGGCGATGCAGAACGGGTGACCGGCCGGGTCGAGCAGGACCCTGCGCTGTTCGGCGGGCGGCTGGACCGCGGGCTCCACGGCGCCCAGGGCCAACAGCCGGGCGTGCGCGGCCTCCAGGTCGTCGACGTTCAGTTCCATGTGCGCCTGCTTGCCCTGGGCGGGGTCCGGCCAGGTCGGACGCCGGTAGTCGGCGTCCCGGATGAAGCCCAGCCCCGGTGCACCCTCCCGGCCGAGCAGGACGAAGTCGTCGCTGGAGTAGACGACGGGCAGGCCGAGGGCCGCTCCGTAGAAACGGGCCAGCTCGGCCGGGTCCGGACAGTCGAAGTCGATGGACATCAGACGGATCTCCGGTACGACGGTGACGGCGGTTCCCGTACTCGTGGTTCCCGTACTCGTGGTTCCTGTGTTCATGGGAGGGGACCCTAGGACGGGACCAGGACAGCTTCGGTCCTGGTCATGGGGAACACTGCGGAACGTGATCAGCACCTCCGCCCGTCTGCTGCAACTGGTCTCCCTGCTGTCCGCGCGGCCGACCTGGACCTGCCACGAGCTGGCCGAACGGATGGCGGTCACCGACCGCACGGTGCGGCGGGACGTCGCCCGATTGCGCGAACTCGGCTACTGCGTCGAGTCCGACCCCGGGCCCTGGGGCGGCTACCGACTCGGCGGCGGCACCCGGGTGCCGCCGTTGGTCCTCGACGACGAGGAGGCACTCGCCGTGGCCGTCGCACTCCGCGAGGCCGCGCTCAGCGGTGTCCTCGGCGGCGACCGGGCGGCGGTGTCGGCGCTGCTCAAACTGCGGCAGGTGCTGCCGCCCCGGATCGCGGACCGGTTGGGCGAGATGGACGCCACCTTCGTCCACACGCCCAGGGCGGAGGGGCCGCGGATCTCCCCCGGCGTGCTGCGGGAACTGGCCGCCGCCTGTCGCCGCGGCGAGCGCGCCCGGCTGTCGTACCGCGACCACGCGGGCCGGGAGAGCGTCCGGGACGTCGACCCCTACCGACTGGTGCACACGGGCCTGCGCTGGTACTTCGTCGCCCGCGACGTGGCCCGGGACCAGTGGCGTACGTTCCGGGCCGACCGGGTGGTGCACGTGCGGCCGACCGGACGCCCCGTCGAACTCGTCGACCCGCCCGACCCGGCGCTCCTCGTCTCCCGGAGCATCGCGAGCGTCGTGTACCCCCTCTACGGGAGGATCCGACTCCCGCACCCCCTGGACCGGGCCCTGCGCCTGGTCCCCCCGACGATCGGCACCCACCACCCGGACGGGCCCGATGCGACCGTCGTCGAGATCGGCGCCAACGACGCCGACGAACTCGCCCGGTACCTCCTCGGCCTGGGCACCCCGCTACGGGTCCTGGCCCCGGACGAGGTCCGGTCGGCCCTCCTGCGCCGCACCCGGCAACTGTTCGAGGACAACGAGGACGGAAACGAGAGCGAAGGAGACGACGGCCACTCCTCGCCGTAGCCCCGCCGCGCCCTTCGCGCCGGGCCGTTTCTCCTCAACTCCCCGCCGGACAGCAGGGGAACGGCGCGCGCAAGGGGGTGCCGGGAACGCCCTGCGGTGCACCCACCCATTTGACCGGTCACCCTCCGCACATGAATGATCACATGTCGTTCCAAGTGACCGGCCCCCTCTTCGTGGGCCTTGACGACAGGGCACATCGATGTCTTCAGCCATGCGTAGGACGACGACTTCCCCGGTGGCGCGGCGGCTGGTTGCCGCAGCTGTCGCGCTGGCCGGCTGTTTGGCGGTCGCGGGCCCGGCGGGTAGCGCCGGCGCGGCGCCCGCCGAGCCGGTACCGACCGTCTTCTTCGGCGACTCCTACACCGCCAACTTCGGTATCGCCCCCTTCCAAGAGGGCGAGAGGACCTTCTGTTTCCAGGCGAAGGAGGACTACCCGGCCGTCGCCACCCGGCGCCTCGCGGACAAGAACGTCACGCTCGACGTCCAGGCGGACGTCTCGTGCGGAGGCGCCCTCACCCAGCACTTCTGGCAGGAACAGGAGCTGTTGGGCGGCATGAAGGTCCCGCCGCAGCAGGACGCCCTCAAGCAGGACACGCGGCTGACGGTGGGCAGCTTGGGCGGCAACACGCTGGGCTTCAGCCGCATCCTGAAGCAGTGTTCCGCCGAGCTCCGGGGCCACGTCCTGCTGCCCGGAGAGCCGGTGGACGGGGACGTTCCCGCCTCCCAGTGCGCCGAGTTCTTCGACACCGGAGACGGAAAGCAGTGGCTGGACGGTCAGTTCGAGCAGGTCACCGGGGACCTGGAGGAGCTGCTCGACCGCATCGGCTACTTCGCCCCCGATGCCAAGCGCGTCCTGGTCGGCTACCCCCGGCTCGTGCCCGAGGACACCACCAAGTGCCTGACCCCGGCGCCCGGGCAGACCCAGCTGCCGTTCGCCGACACCGCCAAGGACGCCCTGCCCGTCCTGGACCGCATCCAGCAGCGGCTCAACGACGTCATGAAGAAGGCAGTCGCTGACGCCGACGGAGGCGCCGACTTCGTCGACCTCTACGCCAGCACCGGCAGCAGTACGGCCTGCGACGGCGCGGACCGGGGCATCGGCGGCCTGCTGGAGGACTCCCAGATCGGCGACGCGCAGAAGCTCCCCTGGTACGCGCACCCCAACGACAAGGGCCGCGACATCCAGGCGGAGCAGGTCGCCGACAAGATCGAGGAGGTCCTCAACCGGTAGGGGGAGGGCGGCACCTCCGGCCGATCAACGGGCCGGCCGTCGAGGGGACACCGTCCGGTCGCGGCAGACGGTGTCCCGGGCGGGCAGGGTGCCGTGCACCAGATACGTGTTGACCGTGCGGCGGACGCAGTCGTTCGGGCGGCTCGCGTAGACGGTGTGCGCCCTGCCCGGCACCGTGACGAGCCGGGAGGCGCGCAGTGCACGGTGCATCCGGAGCCCCGACCGGTAGGTGGTGCGGGGGTCCCCGGTCGCCTGGATCTGGAGGGCCGGCACCCCGTTGTCGATGACGGTCCGCGGCTCGCGCGGTTCCTCCGCCCAGAACGCGCAGGGGAACGGGGCGTGGGTCATCGGCCCGAAGACCGGCTGCGCGGCCCGGGAGCGCCGCACCGCCCGCCAGTAGCCGTCGAGGTCCCGGGGCACCGCCGTGTCGGCGCAGACCATCGCCAGGAGCGCCGCGTAGTCCGCCGCCCGGTCCGTCCCCGCGCCCGCGAACACCAGGTCCAGGGTCCCCTGCAACCAGGCCGGCACCGTGACCGGCTTCCCGTCGGCCGCGTCCCGCAGGACCCGCAGCAGGTCGGCGAACTCCGGATCCGCGGTGTCGTGGACGAGGAGGAGGTAGAACAGCAGCGGCAGTTCACGGTCGCCGACCCGGTGCCCACCGACCCGGATCGGCTCGTCGCCCGCCCGCTCGACCACCGCCTCGACCCCGGCGCGCACCGCCGCGGGCGTGGCACCGAGTCCGTACGTACGGTGCCGGGGCGCGACCCAGGCCGCGAAGTCGTCCAGCGCCCGTTCGTTGGCGAGACCCTGGCGGCGCACCATCCGGAACGGGTACTCGGCCGGGTCGGGTGCGCTGTCCAGGACCAGCCGGTCGACCCGGCCGGGGAACATCTGGGCGTAGGTGGCCCCCAGGAACGCCCCGTACGACTGGCCGAACCACGAGGTGCGCCGCTCCCCCAGCGCACCGCGGACGACGTCGACGTCCCGGGCGACGTTGCGGGTCGAGAGGTGGGGCAGCAGGTCGGCCGCCCGCTCCCGGCAGCTGCGGGCGTCGGCCCGGGAGCGCCGTACGCTCTCCTCGAACCCCGCCCGGTCCGGCCCCGGCGCGTGCAGCAGCCAGGTGCTCCGGGTCAGCCCGCAGTCCACCGGGGTGCTCCCGCCGAGCCCCCGGGTGTCCATGCCGACGACGTCGTACGCCGCCGTCACCGCGGAGCCCATCACCGTCCGCAGGTCCCTCGGCAGGCCCAGGCCCCGGGTCGCGGGACCGCCCGGGTTGGTCAGGAGGATGCCGCGCCGCCGCACCGGATCCGTCGACGCGATCCGCGAGACGGCGACCTCGATGGTGCGTCCCCGCGGCTGGCCGTAGTCGAGCGGCACGGTGATCCGCGCGCACTCCGTCCCGCTCGCGGCGAGCGACGCGTCCCTGCACCGCGTCCAGTCGACGGTCTGGTTCCTGAACCGGTCCAGAGCGTCCCCGGCACCCGGCGAGGCGGCGAGGACGGGCCCCTCGGCGGCCGCCCCGAGGAGCGCCACCGACAGGACGAGCGCCCCCAGAACGACCGGCTTCCGCATGTGCAGCGACGCTACTGGTCCGCGGTGCGCCGACGGGCACCCTGCGGTCCACGGCGTCGTGTCGTCCGGGTGAATCCCCACCGGGTCCGCTCGCCACCGACCGGCGGCGAGCGGGGGGTGCCGTAGCGTGCCGCCCGTTCCCCTGCCCGTCACGGCCGAAGGCGGCACGTCGTGGAAGCGTACGAACTCCTACCGATCGTCGCGCTCTTCGCCCTGGTCACCGTGGAGTTCGGTGGCCATGCGCTGCTCCAGTTCCTCACCACCAGGCAGGGCACGCTCACCCCGTTGCGCGAGCGGTCCTTCCGCGCCGGTCATGCGCACGCCGGTGTGCTGCTGATCCTCTCCCTGGTCTACTTCCTCTACCTGCCGCAGGCCGAGTTCTCGTCCGGCACCGACTGGCTCTTCGGCGTGCTCCTGCTGGTCGGGGTGCTCGCGCAGTCCGGCGGCTTCTTCGTGCACCTGGCCCTCGGCTCCGAAGGACGCGCGTCCCTGGGCACGCACCTCACCCGGGCCGGTGCCCTCCTCATCGCCGCGGCACTCGTCGCCCTGGGGGTCGGGCTCGTCCAGAGCCTCTGAGTCGAAGGGCGGCGGATCCGTCGTGGAGCACTCCGGGCCGTGGGCCCCGGTACGGAGGTGGTGGGCGGCCAACCCGCCGATGGTCGCAACGGTCGTCGTCGCCGGCGTGTTCATCCTGATCGCGCTGGTGGGACTGGCCGTCGACCCGCGGGTGATCACCGGGCAACCGGCGTGGGCGAAACCCGCACGGTTCGCGTTCTCCTTCGGCCTGTTCGGCGTCACCCTCATCTGGTTGACGACCTTCGTCCGGGGACACGACCGTCCGGTGCGGGTGATGGGCTGGACGGTGGTGGCGTGCGTGGCCGTGGAGGGCGCGGGCGGCACCTGGGCCACGGCGGAGGGGACCACTAGCCACTTCAACTTCACCAGCGTCGTCAGCGGCACCAGGATCGTCTTCATGCTGATCGCCTCGCTGGTGCTCCTGGCGATCGGCCTGGTGACCGTGTTCCTGCTGCTACGGGGACGGGTCGAGCCGCCGGCGCTGGCGTGGGCGCTGCGGCTGGGGATGGCGGTGACCACCCTGAGCATGGTCGCGGTCTATCTGATGGTGCAGGCCACGCCCGCGCAGGAGGCCGCCGCAGACCGGGGGCACGGCATGCCGTACATCGGCGCGCACACGGTGGGTCCGCCGGACGGTGGCCCGGGGCTGCCCGTCACCAACTTCAGCACCGTGGGCGGGGACTGGCGCGTCCCGCACTTCTTCGGCGTCCACTCCCTCCAGGCCCTGGCCCTGCTGGGCCTGCTCCTCACCCTCGGGCCCCGGATGCTCGGACCCCGGCACCGCACCGCCCTGGTCTGGATCGCCGGCGTCTTCTGCCTGGCCCTGACCGGCATCCTCACCTGGCAGACCCACCGCGGTCAGCCCTTCGCCTCCCCCGACGCGTCGACCATCACCGCACTGACCGCGCTGGCCGTCGCCACCGCGGTGGCCACGGCCGTCGTGTTCCTCCACGCCCGCACGGGACGGCGCGCGGTCCGCGACGCGGGCACGTGAGTCGGGACGCGTCGGGGTGCGGCGCTCCGGTCTCCAGAGGTGTCACCCGAGCCGCGACGCCAGGGCAGCGGCGGCGGAGAGGGCCAGTGCCCCGAAGCCTCCGATCCTCCCCGCGATCACGGCGTCCCCACGGTCCGCCACCGTGCTCAAGTGGGTCCGCGCGGCGAGCCCGAAGAGGACGCCGCCCGCAACGAACCACGGACCCCACAGGTACGTGTACCAGCGGGTGACCGAACTCAGGTCGGGGTCGATGTCGATGACGTGGGCCTCTACGAGCAGTCCGTGCACCACGAACTCCGCCCCGTGCCACACGAGCAGCACCGTCGCGCCCCAGCCCGCCAGTTGCAGCAGCCGGTTCGTGCCGCGACCCCACGCACGACGGCACACCAGCGCCACGCCCAGCAGTCCGCCCACGGCCTTGAGCACGCCCGTGGCCCACAACAGCGCGATGAACCCGGGGTCGCGCTCGCGGGCCAGTTCGACCAGCGGCGGCGCGAGCGCGGTCGATGCGGTGGTCAGGCCGATCCCCCAGGCCCAGGCGAAGCTCGGCACGGCGAAGGCCAATCCCCATACGACCGCGGCGTGACCGGGCCACCTGCCCGGACGGCTCGCCGCATCCCCGAGACGCAGGCTCATGGGGCGATTCTGTCCCGTTCGCCGAAGTGCCCGCCAGTACGGTTCCGGCTGTTGCGCGAGCACGTGACAGTGGTGCCGTAGGAAGCGTGCAGGGGTTCGGCACGTGATGTGTCGATGTCCTCCGGCGGGGCGGGACGGCTCCTAGACTGGCGCGGCTTCCACGAAGGGACCCCACTCATGCGCCCCAGCCGCTTCACGGACTTCGTCATCGACCTGGTCAAGAACCAGCCCACGGCCAGCCGCGTGCAGACCCTCGCCGAAGCAGGTGACAAGCAGCACCCGCGGGGCGTGGTCATCACCACGGCGACCGGGGAGACCCGGTGGCAGTTCGTCGGGCAGCTCCCCGAGGGCGCGAAGCACGACTCGTTCGACGACGCGCCCGTGACCGACGCGGCCCCGCCCACGGGTGAGTCCCCGCAGTCGGACGACCTTCCCGAGGCGTGGTTCGCCGCGGTGCTGACCCGGTCCGAGAACGCTGAGATCGCGTCCGTGGAACGTTGGTCCACTCGCGAGGGCGAGCGCGCCGGCAACCACGGGCTCACCGTCCACTTCCACAACGGCGCCCGCATCTTCGCCCGCCAACTCTGACCTCCGGGGTTGTCTGGTGGGACCATCCGACTCCGGCCGTGCCCCTGAGCGCCGGGCGCTCCTCACTCGTCGGGTTGACCGTGGTGCCCGAGCAGACCGAGTGCCGTCAGCACGATCACGCAGAGCGTCATCCAGCCGATGAACGCGCCACCGCCGTACAACAACGCACCGGCTACCGGCGCCCCGGTCGCATGCGAAAGCACCCCCGCGACCACGGCCACCAGCAGTGACGACACGAAGGACAGGAGTGTGAGAAGCACCTGCACGAGAAAAGTCGGCCTCACCAGTCGATCCCTTCACCAAGGTGATCGACCAGTCGGCGGGCAGCCTCAGCTCGACCACCGCTTGCGGATGGCCTGCTGAGGCTCTGCGACGATTAGAGACTCATGGTGCTCATTGCCTATCGAGACCGAAGCACTGTCCCCCATCGGACACGTCGCCAGTGCTTCTCACTCTCGAATGAGCAACACGCACCCTAGCGGGGGTCGTTGAAGATCGCCACTGCGTGCCTCACGAACTCCTGCCAGGCCGCGTGCGGGACGTACAGCGCGGGGCGTTGTCTGTCCTTCGAGTCGCGGACACCGGTACGGTGCGCCAGGTGCGCGACCTCTATGCAGAGGTTCCCCTCCGATCCACTGTAAGAGGACTTGAACCATTGCTGCTCAGCAGGCATTCCAAGGTCCTTCAGGCTGGTGTTCACGCTGACTCAAGTTCCTTTGCGAGGCTCTCTAGGAGGGCTGGGGTGGCCGATGGCCCCAACGCCTCGCTCCGCATGGCATCAAGCCTACGGTTGTACTGGAGGATGTCGAACTCTCGATCCGTAACGGTGAAACCGGTCGAGTCATCCATGTAGACCACCGAATCCATGGAAGCCCCGAAGTTCAGAATGGCGAAGTCGCTTCCCGCGCGATAGCACCCATTTCTCAGCGGCAAGACCTGAACAGTCACGTTGTCTAGGGCACACAAGCGATGAAGTTCCGCGTACTGCCTCTTCATCACTTCGGGGCTTCCGATCACTCGACGCAGGACGGACTCGTCCAGAACCACGCACAGAGCTACAGGATCGTCCTGTCGTGTCAAGACATTCTTACGCTCCATCCGTAGTCTCACGTTGTTCTCGATGAACTGGGTCGTTGTCTCGTTGACCGGTTTCGAGATGGTGAACTGGGCCCTCATGTAGCTCTCGCACTGAAGCAGACCGAAGACGTACATGGGATGCCACGCGCGGATCTCCCGCGCATCGGACTCCAAGCTGGCGTACATCGGCATGCCCGGCAGCGCCATGTTCTGGAAGCTCACGTACGGATCGCGGCTCAGCGACTCACGGTGAAGATTCAACATGGTGTCACGCTGATCGATGTCCGTGACGCCGTAGCGGTCGAGTAGGCCCTCCAAGTCCTCCACCCTGGGCAGGTTGTTGTGCCCGGTCTCCACTCGGCTCAGCTTCGTCTCGCTGAAGCCGAGACCCGTTGCCGCCTCCTTGATGGTGATCCCGGTCCGCTCCCGGAGCATCCTCAGCTCCTTGCCGAGAGCGCGACGCCGAAACGTGGGACCTCGTCGTGCAGCCACCGTGTGTGTCCTCTCCTGACTCGTGACAACGCTCAACGTGCGGATGTTCACGGCCTCGAACCCCCTGTGAGCCGGGCGAGAGGCCCTGTCCGCGTGCTGGCATGTGCCACTTTGCTCGCAGGTCTCATTGCACTTGCAGGCCATGCGCGTGATGCAGGACTGTAGTTGAGCGATTACGGAAAGCGCATCCGTTCCACTCAACGCGCCCCCGCGCACGCACCCCCTCAGCTGTCGCGTGCCCATCGGGTCCCCGGCCAGGGCCCGAGCGGGGGAACCCTCACACCCTCGGTACGAGAGAAGGCACCTCCCCATGCCCAGCGCACCCATGACCGGCCGTGCGACCCGCAGAACACACGCGGCAGCGGTGACCGCGTTCTGTTTCGACCGCACCCCGCTCCGACCGGGCACCTTCCCGGCCGCGTCCGACCGGCTCTGGGTGGGCCAGGTACGACGGCTCACCGAGACCCGGCTGAGGTACTGGGGCCTGGGGCACCTGCGGGACGACGCGGGGCTGCTCGTCAGCGAACTCGTCACCAACGCCCTGCTGTACGGGAACGGCGACTCCATCCGCGTCCGGATCACCTGCACGCACGAGGGGGTCGACCTCGCGGTGCGCAGCGGGTTCACCGAACCGGACCGGGTACGGGTCGGAACAGCGGGGCCCGGGGACGAGAACGGGCGCGGCCTCATGCTCGTCGCGGCGCTCGCGGAGGACTGGGGCGTCGACCGGGAGGGGTGGGTGTGGTGCACGGTGCCCGCGGCCGCTCCTTGAGGTCGTTCGTCCTGTGGGTGCTGAGCCGCCTGTGGCCGTCGCGGGGACGGCACGCGCCAACTACGCCCTTGTACGGGACCGTTCGGGAGCCGGAGCCACTGTTCCCGGACGAGTGGGACGGGCCGACCGACGTATGGGCGGGGCCCCGGGGCGCGCCCGTACCGGCACACGTCCTCACCCTCCGGTGGCCCGTGGAACACCGCGCGGACGACCGTACGTTGCAGCTGCGCGCGGTGGGGAGCACGGCATGACCGGGGAAGGGCTGACCGTGCCGGTCCCCCGCCGCCGGACGGACCGTTGCGTACGGTGCGCCCGCCCCACCTCCGCCCGGCTACCCGTACAGGTCGACGGGCGGACCCGTACCGCGTGCGCCCGCTGCGGACCGGACCTCACCCCGGGGCCGACCTGGGACGAACCGGCGACGGCCACCCCGGCACGCACCCGGGAGACGCCGCCGAACGGGACCGCTGCGCACGCCACTTCACCACACGCGCAACAGGAGGTGGCCTGAGTCGCATGGCCGATCACCACATTGTGACTACGCGGAGTGAATGGTCTACTCCAAAGAGTTCAGAATCAGAAGCGCCGTTCGTGGTGTCCCGCGGAACTCGACACCACACGCGTGGGACTTCGTCCACGAATCCGCCGCGCATCCGGCACCGGGACACCCGCCCCCGCGGCGTTCCCGCTCAGCCACTGCCGGCAGCAGGCGGCCTCGGAACCCGGACGACGCACATCCCACGACGGCGCACGAAGAGAAGAGGCGAATCCCGTGAAGCTCCTGACCAAGCTCGGCGATACCCTGCTCAGCAAGCTGGCGCCCGAAGCCGAAGCACATGCCGGCTGCTACAGCTGCTCCAGCGGCGCTTGCAACACCGCCCGCTTGGACGGCCGATGCACGGCCGGTCGGAGGTTCGTCCGGTGCTGCTACTCGGGCGGGTCGGCTTGCCCCTCCTCGTACTGCAGCGGCTGGGAGTACTGCGGCCTGTGCTGACCGCCGCGCGATCCACCTGAGGTGAGCCCGACGAGGAGGGCCCGTGCTCCGTTTGATGCACCACCATCTGATGCGTCACTGGGCGCGTTCCGTGGCGCTCCTCGTCGGGATCCTCGTGGCGGTGTCGTCGTTCGTGGTGCTGACGGCGACCACGGAGTCCAGCAGACTCACCGTCACCGGCACCATCGCCAAGAACCGCGGCGCGTACGACATCCTCGTCCGCCCCAAGGGCTCCGCTCAGGAGTTGGAGAAGGCAGAAGGGCTGATACGTCCCAACTCCCTCTCCGACGTGTACGGCGGCATCACCACCGACCAGCTCGCCACCGTACGGAAAGCACCCGGCGTCGACGTCGCCGCACCGCTCGCCATGCTCGGACACACGTCGGAGCCCGGCGGGGTCGCCGTCGACCTCGCCGAACTGATCCCCAAGGGCACCCGAGGCACCTTCGACCTCGGCCGGACCTGGGAATACGACCGCGGCCTCTCCACCATCAAACAACGCGCACACACCGTCTTCATCACCCCGCACCCGCTGGAGGCCGAACCCGGGCCCAAGGTGGAGCAGACGGAGGCGAGCGGCGCCGTCACCTACCACACCAGTCGCTTCTTCGAAGTCCTCCCCTCCGGCGAGCGGCGCGAGGTGTGCAAGGGCACGATGCGCAAGGCGGAACACGTTGCCGGACTGTCCAGTTCCGTCACCTGCCTGTCCTGGTCGAAGGTCACCGAGACGGGGCCCGACTTCGAGCAGAGCGAGCCGGGGCCCCGGACCCAGATGCTGTTCAACTTCCCCGTGTCGTACCTCGTCGCGGGCGTCGACCCGGTCGCCGAAGCCGAGCTCTTCGGCCTCGACGAGGCGGTCACCAAGGGCAAGTACCTGAGCCCCGCCGGCCCTCACCATGTGACGAAGCCCGACCAGTCCGTGGAGACGACCCTCCCGATGCTCCGGTCCGAGCGCGCCGCGAGCGCCCTGGCGGTGCGGGTGACCCTGACCCGGCACGGCGAGGACCGACCGCTCCTGCGCAAGCGGTTCGAAGCCGGCGCCCGGCAGTTGGACCACCCGATCGGCAAGCGCAGCGACATGGTCCTGCCCGGGTTCCTGGCCACCCGGCCGATCACCTACGACCTGGCCGACGACGGCACCCTGCGGCCCCGCTCGGTGAAACGCCCGCCGCTGTCCCGGACGATCCTGCCGCTCGACGGCCAGGACCTGTGGTTCCGTACGCTCGTACCGCAGCAGTCGCAGGCGGTGCAGCTGAGGGGACATCCGAAGATCGTCGGCACCTTCGACGCCGAACGGTTGCCGGAGTTCGACGCGGCGAGCCGGGTCCCGCTCGGTACGTACGGTGCACCCGCCCTCACCGGCGCCGACGACCGCTCCCGGAAACTGCTGGACGGAGACGCACTGCGCCCCGGCGCCTCCCCCGCCTCCTACGTCCAGCAACCTCCGCTGATGCTGGTGTCGTTGGCGTCGACGCAATGGCTGGCGGACAACGGCTACATGACGCGAAAGCAGTCGTTGGCCCCGGTGTCGGCGATCCGGGTACGGGTGGCCGGGGTGACGGGCGCGGACGAGGTGTCACGGGAACGGGTGCGGATCGCGGCGGAGGAGGTTCGGAAGCGCACCGGTCTGCACGTCGACATCGTGCTCGGCTCTTCGCCCACCGCCCGTACCGTCGTCCTGCCCGCCGGGGAGAACGGGCGCCCCGAATTGAAGCTCGCCGAGTGGTGGAGCAAGAAGAACGTCGCCACCCGGATCATCGAGGCGTCGGACGCGAAGTCGTTGGTGCTGTTGGTGTTGGTGTTGGTGGTGTGCACGCTGTTCGTGGCGAACGCAGCCGCATCGGCCGTACGGTCGCGGCGCGGCGAGTTGGGATTGCTGGCCGCGGTGGGCTGGCAACGCCGCCACCTGTTCACCATCGTCCTCGGCGAACTCCTCCTCCTCGGCACCATCGCCGGAATCTCCGGAACCGGTGTGGCCTGGGCAGCGGGAATCGTCCTCGACATCGACGTACCGCCCACGCGGGCCGCCCTCGCCGTCCCCGTCGCCCTGGCCGTTGCGCTAGTCAGCGGCGCGATACCCGCCTGGCTCGCATCCCGCGTCCACCCCGTCACCGCACTGCGCCCCGCCGTCACCACCGGGCGACGCACCCGGATGTTCGCCGGAGTCGTCGGCATGGCCCTCGCCGGCGCCACCCGCGCCCGGGGCCGCACCCTCCTCGGCACCGCAGCCGTCGCCACCGCCGCCGCCGCAACCGTCCTCCTCCTCGCCGCCACCTACACCTTCCAGGGGACGTTGGCCGGCTCGCTGCTCGGGGAAACGATCTCCGTGCAAGTGCGCTCCACCGACACCGCCGCCGTCATCACGATGGTGGTGCTATCGACGGTCGCCGTCGGGGACGTCATCTACCTCGGGGTGCAGGACCGGGCCGCCGAGTTCGCCCTACTCCGCGCCGTCGGCTGGGACGAACGCGTCACCACCCGACTCGTCCTCACCGAAGGCACACTCATCGGCCTCCTCGGCACCCTCACCGGAACCCTCCTCGGCACCACCGCCACCCTCTGGCTAGCACCCACCGGCAACACCACCGACCTCCTCACCCCCGCCGCCACAGTCATCGCCACCGGCACCGCACTCTCCGCCGCGGCTGCCCTCGTCCCCGTACTCATCCAACGCCGCACCCCCACCGCCCGGCTCCTCGCCGAGGAGTGAGCAGGACCCCCGACCTGCTGGTCGTACGGCTCCCCCACCTGCCGGGGGCCCCGTTCGCACAATGAGCCATTGTGGTCGCGTCCTGCCCGGCCGCCGCCCGTTGGTCCGGCAAGAGGCTGGGGCGGCGGGCGGTGAACGGCCCCGGACAGGGTTGCGGTCGGGCGGGTGTGCGGCTTCCGGGGGGCTCCGCGGCCACGGCGTTGCGGCAGCCGCTCCGGACGGGTTCCTTCCGCAGCGGGCGGTACCGCGGCGTCCGCGGCGCCGGCTGCTTCGGTCAAGCGCCATTCAAGACACACCGCCCCTGAATTCCACGAGTGTGTGTGCCATCTTTGCGGAACGGTCGTGGGGGACGGCCGAGGCCGTGGGGGACGGCCGAGGCCGTGGGGGACGGCCGACCCGCCTGCGCGCGTTCTCCATCGAACTGCGCGCAGTGAATGCGGGCGAGTGAGTGGTGTCGTACGCGACCTCACTCCCTTGCGGTGCCTGACCAACACCGACCAGCGAAGGATCACCATGCGCAATCGAACTCGATTTGCTGTGACGACCGCCGCTTTCACCATGGCTGCAACGGGAATCTTCGTCACCCCGTCATTCGCCAATGCCCCCGTGCCGAATCCGGCGCCGCCGGTCTCCGGCACGCTGACGCCGGCGGAGGAGGCGGAACTCGAAAGTTCCGCGACCCACCCGGCGAGCGTCTACTACCAGGGTGCTCTGGTGCCCGACAACGTGGACATCCCCGATGCCGCGCAGGTGTGCGCCGAGGTGGGCGTGGACGCGACCATGCACTGTTTCGACACCGACGCACAGGCCAACGCCTACCTCGCCCAGCACGCGCCCACCCAGGCGGCACGGGAAGGCGCGGCGCAGGCCGCCGCCGGTGCGGGGAACGTGGGGACGAACGCGTACAGCGACTGCCCGAGCACCTGGGTGTGCCTCTGGGAGCACGCCGACTTCACGGGCCGTCGCCTCCAGTGGCCCACCTACGACACCGCCAAGACCCGGCACCTGGACCGCTACAAGCCGAGCTTCCGCGACAAGACCTCCTCCGCGTTCGTCAACCGGCCGCAGCGGGGCGTGTGGCTGTACGACATCCGCAGCGGCCTGCCCGACCCGCACCTGATCCTGGCCTCGGGTTGGAGCCTGTACTCGAATTTCAAGGACTACGATTACCCCTACGGCGGCAACTGGAATGACAAGGCCGACGCCATCAAATTCTGATTGCGGCCTGATGTGACGTTCTGTTCGCGCCCCGTCCCCGACGGGGCGCGAACGGTTTCCGAGGAGAATTCAGCACATGTCCACACGCTTCACCCGACTCGCTTCCGGCGCCCTCACCGCACTTCTGGTCACCGGGCTCACCACCGGCTGCAATCCGCTCGAATCGAAGCCGAAGGGCGAAAAGGCCCCCGACGCCCCCGCCCTCACCGAACCGAAGCTGCCCGAGGACACGGACGCGGCGGGGTCGAAGAAGGCGGCCGCCGAGTTCCGCACCTGGATCGAGGCGAACGGGGACGAGCAGCAGAAGGCGGCGGCCTCCCGGATACAGCGGGTCCTCGGCGACTGGCAGGGCGAACTCGCCGAGGCGTACATCTCGACGGACATCAACGGCGGGAAGACCGAGGTGGCCGACCCGACGGGCGCCGCCAAGGCCCTCGCCGGCGCCTTCGACCGGTGGAAGGACGCGGCGAACGGGGTCAAGGGGGCGGTGTCGGTGCACGACGTCAACGGGAACGCGCTCACGCTGGGTTCGTTCTGACCCCACGGACACCGTGCGCCCCGTCCGGCAGCGACTCCGACCGGACGGACATACTCGGGGCATGGACACCGATCTCGACGCGCTGCTGAGGACCCTGCGGGTCTGGGACCTGCCGGAACTCCCGGACTTCGACCCGGAGGCGAGCCCCGCGGAGCCCCGCGCACTGTTCACCGAGTGGTTCGCGGACGCGGTCGCGGCCGGGCAGACGGAACCGCACACCATGGCCCTGGCAACGGCCGACGCGGACGGTCTGCCCGACGTCCGGACGGTGATGTTGCACGGGGTCGACGCCCGGGGCTGGCTGTTCGCCACGCACGCGACCAGCCGCAAGGGCCGCCAGCTCGCTGAACGCCCCTACGCGGCGCTCGACTTCTACTGGCCGGCGCGGGCACGTCAGATCCGGGTGCGCGGCCCCGTCACGGTGCTGCCGGCGCAAGAGGCGCGGGACAGCCTCCGCGTCCGCTCCACCGGGGCGCTCGCCGCCGCACTGACCGGACGGCAGAGTGAACCGCTGGGCAGCCGCGCGGAGTTGGTCGACGCATCCGAGGCGGCTTGGGAGCGTGCCCTCACCGGGCCGGATGCGCCCGCGCCGACCTGGACGCTCTACGCGGTCGACGCGTACGAGGTCGAGTTCTTCCAGGGTGACGTACGCCGGAGGCACGTCCGGCTGCGGTACGTCCGCGAGGACGGCGGCGGGGGACGTGACGGGGGCGGTTGGCGGCGCGAGTTGCTGTGGCCCTGACGGGAGAACCCGGAGACGGAGCGGACGCGAGGCGCGGAGGCTGGGCGGACGGTGCTGCGGACCCCCGGTCGGGCGGTGGGGTTCGCTCCACTTCCGGCCCGGGGGGAACCTCCATCGCCCCACACCGTCTTCCCATGAGTGAATGATCTTGCGGCGGCCGTCCCGCCACGCTCCAACTCCGCACACCCACACGGGCGTTGCTCCACCCTGTCTTCCCCACAGCGAGGCGACCAGCATGAGCCGGACACCGAGGCCGATACCCCACCCCGCTCCTGACACCCGGTGCCGGGCCTCCGCGGCCCGCCGCGGGACCGTCCGCGCAGCCGTCGCGACCGTCGTCGGCCTGGCGACCCTCGCGATGCCGATGGCCACCGCCGCCGCGGCCCACTCGGACACCGGGACCCGGGGCTTCGGCAAGGCCGACCTCCAACGGGGCCTCGACGGCATCGTCCGGCTGGACGGGGTCGTGGGCGCCGAGGGAACCCTCGTCGACGGCGGGCAGCGGACCCACGCGCGCAGCGGAACCGCCGAACTCGGCACCGACCGTCCCGTACCGCACCAGGGCCACTTCCGGATGGGCAGCAACACCAAGACCTTCGTCAGCACCGTCATCCTGCAACTGGTCGAGGAGCGCAGGATGCGGCTCGACGACACCGTCGAACGCTGGCTGCCCGGCGTGGTCCAGGGCAACGGGAACGACGGCAACAGGATCACGGTCCGCCAGTTGCTGAACCACACCGCCGGCCTCCCCGACTACGTCGCCCACGTGCCGGCCCTCCGCAGCGCGGAATCGTTCCAGCAGCACCGGTACGACGCCTACACCCCGCACCGACTGGTGGCTCTCGCGATGCGGGACCGCCCGCTCTTCGAACCGGGTGCACGATTCAGCTACTCCAACACCGGTTACGTGCTCGCCGGCATGATCGTCAAGCGGGTGACGGGCAACGAGTGGGACGAGGAGGTCCGCGCCCGGATCACCGAACCGCTGCGGCTGCGGAACACGTACTCCCCCGGCAAGCGCTTCGGGCTGCCCGAGCCGCACGCCCGGGGATACCAGCAGTTCGAACCGGGCGGGCAGCTGGTCGACAGCACCCGGCTCAGCATGACGTGGGGCGACTCCGCGGGCGACCTCGTCACCACCTCCCACGACCTCGCCCGCTTCTGGCAGGGCCTGCTCGGCGGCAAGCTCCTCGCACCGAAGTCGCTGGCCGAGATGAAGAAGACGGTGCCGGCGCCCGTGGAGGGCAGTGCGGTGAACGAACGCGCGGGGCTCGGCGTGTTCTGGCGCGGGCTGAGCTGCGGCGGCGGCTCCTGGGGTCACGGCGGCACGACCCTCGGCCACCTCAACACGAACGCCTTCAGCGAGAAGGGCGAGCGCGGGGCGATCGTGCTGCGGTCCACGAACCTCGCACGGGGGGACCGCGATGCGCGTACCGAGGCGCTGCTCGACGCGGCGCTGTGCGCGAAGCGGTGACGGGGTTCCCGCTACGGCTGCTGGGCGCGCGCCCGTTCCAGGTTCCCCCGCACGAGCACGGTCAGCGGGTGGTCGGTGCCCAGATTCCTGACGCAGCCCGTCAGAGCGCGCTCGTACAGGGCCAGCGCACGCCCCAGGTCCCCCACCTCTTGGTGCACGCCAGCGAGGTTGTTCCGGGACACCAGGGTGTCGGGGTGATCCGCACCCAACACCCGCTCCCGGTCACGGAGCAGTCCCTCGTGCAAGGACAGCGCCCGCTCCACATCCCCGACCGCCCTCAGAGCCTCCGCGAGGTTGTTGCGAGAAGTCAACGTGTTCGGATGGTCGACGCCCAACACCCGCTCATGGTCCTCCGCACTGCGCTCCAACAGCGCTAGCGAACGCCTCAGGTCACCCACCGCTCGGTACACGCCAGCGAGGTTGTTCCAGGACACCAGGGTGTCGGGGTGATCCGCACCCAACACCCGCTCCCGGTCACGGAGCACCCCCTCGTGCAAGGACAGCGCCCGCTCCACATCCCCGACCGCCCTCAGAGCCTCCGCAAGGTTGCTGCGAGAAACCAACGTGTTCGGATGGTCGACGCCCAACACCCGCTCATGGTCCTCCACACAGCGCTCGTGCACGGATGCGGCCCGCCCCGGATCCCCCGCCGAGTCGTAGGCGGTGGCGAGGTTGTTCCGGGACACCAGGGTGTCGATGTGCTCGGTGCCCATGAGCCGTTCACGGGTGCCGAGGGCACGTTCAAGAGCGGGGAGCGCAGGGGCGAACACGCCTTGCCCCTTACGATAGATGGCTCCGCGGTCGAGTGCGCGGGCCGTGTGAACGGTGTCGAGTTCGGGGCCGTGGTGACCACTGAGGGCGTCGACGTGCGGGAGCAGTGCCCGGCACCTGGGCCAGTTCACGGGATCTCCGACAGCTGCGGGGAAGGCGCCCCCGACGAGGGCGGCGGCCTGGTCACGGGCGACCGCGATGGCGTCCGCATCGCGGTGCGGGTCGTCGGGGTCGGGGGTACGGGCGAGGGCCTGGACGAGGCGGTGGACGCTCAGGGTGCCGTCGCGATGGTCGGAGACCATGCTGTACGCGACCAAGCGGCCGAGCGCCGTCGCGAGTTCGGGCGGCGGTTCGGCGCAGCCGTCCAGCAGGTCCCGGGGGATGCCGGTGGGGGCGTACCAGGCGAGGACGCGGAGGAGGTGTCCGGCGAGGGGCGTACCGGTCAGACGGTCGAGGGTCAGGCGCCAGACCCGCGCGACCGTGCGTTCCGCATCGCCCCCTTCCGCAGCGGCGGCGAACATCGCACCGGGCCACTGCGCCAACATGGCGAGGTAGGCGCGAGGACTCGTCCCGGTCTCCGCGCAGTACGCGGCGGCCTGCTCCACCGCCAGGGCCAGGTGCCCCAGCTCAGCGCACAGGTCCTCGACGCCGTCCACGTCGTCCGTGCCGTGGTGCGCCAGTACCCCGGTGAACAGGGCGACGGACTCGGCCGGCTCGAAGACGTCCAGGTGGACGGTCGCGGCGTACCGGTGCCAACCGGTGGCGCGCCGGGTGGTGACCAGGACCCGGCCGCGCCCGGGGAGCCGGTCGACCACGACCCGGACGTCGTCCACGCGGTCGACGTTGTCCAGGACGAGCAACCAGTCGTCGTGCGCGGCGAGCCACTGCACCGCGTGCTCGACCTGGAGGGTGGCGGGCAGTTCCCCCAGCGCCGGACGGAGTGCGCGGGCCAGCGCCGCCAAGCCCGCGTCCACCGCCTCGGGACCGTCCGCGGTGATCCACCACCGCACCCGGGCGGACGCCCGGTGCGCGGCCCAGTGCGCGGCGAGCGCGGACTTGCCGACCCCGCCCAGCCCGTGGACCGCGTGCAGCACCACCCCGCCGGGGCTGGCGAACGCCGAGTCCAAGGCGTTCAGCGCCGCGGTGCGGCCGACGAACCCCGCGGCGGCCGGGACGTTCGAGATCTCGCAGTCGACGCCGGGGACCGCCCGCCCGGACGGGGCCTGTGCCCGGTCCAGCAGGTTCCGCCAGTACCGCTCGTTGAGCTTCTCGCCGGCCCACCCGCTCCACACCTGGACCAGTGCGAGGACGTGTTCGCTGCTGGCCGCGCTGGGGACCGTCGCCTGCTTCGGCGGTACGGCGAGCCAGGCGCTGACGGCCTGGAAGCGCACGGCGACCCCGTACTTCGTCCGCGCCGTCGCGGCCGCGGCCTCCCGTCGCGAACACGGCTGCGCGGCGGCCTTGCGGGCCACCTGCGCGCGCTGCTCCAGGGCGCGCAACTGCTCGTTCAGCTCCTGCGCCGGATCCGCCACCGGCCCCCCTGTCGACCGTGTCCGCAGTGTCCGTACCGCCCCCGGCGGACACCTCGTTGACCTGCGAGCTTAGAGGCAGTCCGGCCGGACCGTCAGTTCCTTCGGGCACCCCGCACCGGCAGCCGGGAATCTCGGCTCGGCACCCGGCCGGACGGAGCCGGGGCACACCACCCGAGGGGGCACACCGTGAAGAGGACGAAGCAGCAGAAGCAGATGCGGACCGTTCGGCGGCTGGCGCGCACCGCGCTGTTCGGGGCGGTGCGCGGAGCCGGGACCGCTGCCGGCTCCGCGGTGGTCGCCGCCGCAGTGTGGTGGCTCGGCATCCGGTGACACCGACCCGCGCGGACGATCGGCTCAGCCGGGTTCGTTGGCCGTCAGACGCCCGCGGATCCAGTCGGTGACGGAGGCGTGCTCGGGCTTCCACCCCAACTGCTCCCGGGCCCCCGTACCGCGCACCCGGCTGTTCGAGCCGAGGGCGTACACGGCGGGTTCGTACCCCCACTCCCGGATCGCCGCGTCGATGTCCCAGGGCTGGGCCGGGCCGAGCCCGAGGGCGTCCGCGATGGCGCCGGTCATCGCGGCGAAGGACGCCTCCCCGTTCTCGACGAAGTAGAACGACCCGGCCGGCGCCGATGCGAGGGCGAGGAGGTACAGGGCCACGACGTCGTCGATGTGGACGGTCGACCAGATGTTGCGGCCGGCCCCGATGTGCCGGACGACCCCGCTCCTGCGGGCCTGGTCCACCAGGCGCGGGATCTGCACGCTGTCGCGGGAGATCCCGTACCCGTGTCCGTAGATCAGGCTGCTGCACAGCACGGTCGACCGGACGTCGCGTTCCGCCGCGGCCAGGACCAGCCGGTCGATGGCGACCCGGGGCGCCTTGTCGGGCTCGGGTCGCCACGGGTCCTCGGGCGAGAGCACGGCCTCGGTGTGGGTCCGTTCCGCGACCTCGCCGCGGGCGTCGTCACCGACGATGCTGGAGCCGCTGGCGTGGACGAGGACCTTGCCCGTACCGGCGAGCGCCTCGATGAACGACTCGACCGCGCCGCGGTGGTCGCTGTCCGCGGCGTTGACCACCGCGTCGGCCGCGCGCGCGGCCCGGGCGAGTACGTCCGCGTCGTCCAGCGTCCCGAACACCGGGGTGATCCCGCTCTCCCGGAGCGCCTTCCCGCGGTCCTCGGTCCGGGCCAGTCCCGTCACCTCGTGTCCTGCTTCGACCAGGCGGGTGGCGACGGACCCACCGATGTACCCGCTCGCTCCCGTGACGAATACGCGCACGACCAACTCCCCGAGTAGATGCGTGAGCGGTTCACGCTTCCGGAGCAACCTCGGCCCCAACTGCTTTTGTTCCTGCGGGTGTTGCGGAGTTCCCGTCGCCCCACGGGTGGGCGGCGCCTGAGTGACTGTCAGGGGAGGGCCAAAAGGGGTACTTGAGTGGTGTTTATACGACGAAATGACCCGGTGTGAGGGAAGGTGCAGTCCGTGGACGAAGGACCGGTGAGCACGGAGGGCACCATTCATGAGACGCATTCCCGGGCGACGGCCCGTACCGGGCGACCGACGCGGCGGCGGGCTGACCGCGGTCTGCTGTGCGCTGGGAGTGGGGCTCTTCGCGTTCGCCCCGCCCGTGGCCGCGAGCAGCGCCGACGCGACGGGGACCGCGCGTAGGGCACCGGGGACCGCCAGCAGCGCCGCCCCGAGCGCGCACCTCGCACCCGTCGCACCCGTCGGCGGAACGCGACCCGGTGCACAGCCCCCTGCACAACCCAGTACGCAGTCCCGCGCGCCGGGGCGGGCCGATCTCGCGGTCCGCTGGGAGTCGGCGGTGAACCCGTCCGGTACGGCAACGGGTGCGGCGGGCGCCGGGAACGGCGGGGCCCCGGCACGACCCGGCGCGCAGGGCGGGACGGGCAGTGCGCCCACGCCCACCGGCCCGGGCACGGGCACCAAGACACCCGGGACCGCCACCGCCACCGACTTCACGTTCACCTATCGCGTCTCCGTCGTGAACCACGGCCCCTCCCGGGCCGTGGACGTCGTCGTCACGGACCGGCTGCCCGACGCGCTCGTCCTGGTCGAGTCCTCCGGCGGCTGCGCGGCGGTCGGGCGAGCGGTCACCTGTGGGCCGCTGGCCGCGCTCGGCGTCGGCGAGACGCACACCTGGCTGCTCACCGTCCGCCCCGCCGACGACTACTCCGGCGACGGCTCCGACATCAGCAACGTCGCCGTCGTCACCTCCGACACCGAGGACCCCGACCGGGCGAACAACACCGCCACCCACACCGGCGTCCCGCTCCCCGGCGGGACCGGTCAGGCGGACCTCGCCCTGACCAAGACCGCGGTGCTGCCCCCGGGCCGTACCGACGCCGTGCGGCCCGGCGACCGGTTCACGTACCGCATCACCGTCCGCAACGACGGGCCCGCCGCGGCGACCGGCGTCCGGGTCACCGACCCGCTCGCGGCCGTGCTGGGCTTCGTCTCCTCGCCGGACGGCTGCGCGCTCTCCCCGCAGGACGACCGCACGGTCCTGTGCCCGGTACGGGCCCGCCTCGCCGTCGGGGAGTCGGTGACGTACGCACTCCTCGTCCGGGTACGGGAGGGCGACGCCCTCCGCGGCGGCAGCGGGGGCCACACGGACCACCGTCGCTGCGAGATCGAGAACACCGCCCACGTCACCTCCCTCACCCGTGACCCCGTGCCCGCCAACAACAGCAACCGGCCCGGCACCACCGGCCCCGGCGGCGGCCCCCTCTACCTGGAGCGCCCCGGCACCGGCCCGCACCAGCCCGAGAAGCCCCAGAAACCCCACAAGCCCCACAAGCCGCAGCGGCCGCAGGTGCCGGACCAGTTGGCGGAGACCGGGCGGCCGGTCCCCGGCTGGCTGCCCTGGTCCGGCGGGGCGACCCTGGGCACCGGCGTCGCCCTCGTCCTGTTCTCCCGTCGACAGCTGCGGGCCGCACAGCGCCCCGGCACCCCGGAGGGGGACACCCGGCCATGAGCCACCCCAGCGGCCGACCCGCCCGGGGCCGAATCGCCTCCGGCCGGAGCCCTTCGGCGTTCGCCCTCGCCCTGGCCACCGCCCTGACGACGGTCCTGGCGCTGCTGCTCGCCCCGTCGCCGACCCATGCGGCGGCCCCGCGCGCCCTCAGCTTCCCCGTCCACGAACCGTTCGACAGCGCGACCGGCAACCTCGGCAGCCTCACCGGCAACGCCAGCTACCAGAGCGGCGGTTGGCTCCGGCTGACCAGCGCGGCGGCGAGCCAGGCGGGCGGCTGGGAGATGAACGACTCCTTCTCCACCAACCTCGGGATCGTCGCCGAGTTCACCTACGCCACCTACGGGGGCACCGCCTTCGACGGCAGGCGCGGCGACGGCCTCGCCTTCTTCCTCGCCGACGGCAATGCGGTCAACGGCACCGGGGCGCCCGGCGGTTCCCTCGGTTACGCGTGCGGCGGCGGGCCGCCCTGCAACCGGTCCGGCGTGCCCGGCGCGTTCCTCGGCATCGGGCTGGACGAGTTCGGCAACTTCTCCTCCCCCGGCGTCGGCAACGGCGGGCCCGGCAGCCAGGCCAACCGGATCGTGCTGCGCGGCGGCGGCAACGGCACCACCGGCTACCGCTTCGGCACCTCGGTCGCCGGGCCCGGCGGCACGGTCGAGACCCGGGGCCGCGGCGACTACCGGACCGTGCGGGTCACCGTCACCCCCAGCGGCGGCCGGCTGCTGGTCTCCCTCTGGTCCGACACCGGCCCCGGCACCGCCCTCACCCAGCTCGTCACCGACTACGACGTGACCACCATCGCCAACCAGCCGGCCCTGCCGTCCAGCCTGAAGGTCGGGTTCTCCGGCGGGACCGGCGGCGCCACCAACATCCACGAGATCGGCGATCTGAAGATCAACGTGCCGGCCGACCTGTCCGTCACCAAGACCGGCAGCCCCGCCACCGTCCGCGCGGGCGATCCCGTCACCTACACGGTCACCGTCTCCAACAGCGCCGCCAACAACGTGCTGGGCGCCGTGCTCCGGGACGCCGTGCCCGGGCTGAGCAACGTGACCTGGACCTGCACGGCGACCACCGGCAGCCGGTGCGTGCAGCCCTCCGGCAGCGGCAACGCCGTTTCCGCCTCCGCCGACCTGCTGCGCAGCGGGTCGGCGACGTACACGATCCGCGGGACCGCGCCCGGCACCCCGGGCCCGCTCACCAACACCGCGACCGTCTACGCCCCCGCCGACCGGACCGACACCGACGCGAGCAACGACAGCGCCTCCACGACCACCACGGTGACGGCGCTGGCCGACGTGTCGGTGACGAAGGAGGCCCTGGGCACCGGTCCGGTCACCCCGGGCCAGAACTTCGACTACCGGGTCACGGCGAGCAATGCGGGGCCCTCCGCCAGCAGTGGCGTCGCGATCACCGACACCCTGCCCGCGGGGCTGACCTTCGTCGCCTCGCCCGACGGGTGCACCGCGAGCGGGCAGACCGTCACCTGTCCCACCCTGGCCACCCTGCCCGCGGGCGGCTCCCGGTCGTGGACCTTCCGGGTGAAGCTGGCCGACACCTACGGCGGGAACGGGAGCGACCTCGGCAACACGGCGACCGTGCGGCACGCCGTCGCCGACCCGAACACCGCCAACAACACCTCGACGGCGGTGACCCCGCCCGGCGGAGTGACCGAACCGCGCGCCGACCTGCGCACCGCGAAGCAGCCCCTGACCACGGCGCCCGTGTCCCCCGGTCAGACCTTCGACTACCTGGTGACCGTCGGCAACGCGGGCCCCTCGGTCGCCCGGGGCGTCCGGATCACGGACCCGCTGCCCGAGCAGTTGACGTTCGTGTCGTCCCCGGACGGCTGCACCGCGGCCGGGCGGACGGTGAGTTGCGGCCCGGTGGCCGCGCTCGCCGTCGGCGCCACGGTGCGCTGGACGTTCCGCGTCCGGATCGACCCGGAGTACGCGGCCGACGGCACCGCCCTGCGGAACACGGCGACGGCGACGGCGACCACCCGGGACCCGGACCCCGGCAACAACAGCGGTACCGCGGGCGTGCCGGGTGCCCGGGTCACCCCGCCCACCTCCGACGTGACCCTCACCAAGGGCACCGCCTGAGCCCCCCTCCCGACTCTTTGAGGAACGGACCCGATACGCGATGAGATCGAGCAGCAGAAGCGGGCGGCGGCGCCCGGGACCCGGCTGGAGAACCGTGCTCGCCGCCGTCCTGGCCGGTGCCGCCCTGCCCCTGTGGGGGGCGGGTGCGGCGAGCGCGGCGCCCGCCCGGGTGGTGACCTCGCTGGGCACCCTCGCCCCGGCGGCGTCGGCCGCCCCGACCCCGCCCGGCGGGCTGGTCACGTACACGCTGACCGCGCGGAACAACGGGCCGTCGGTGGCGCGTGAGGTGGTGGCCACGGACACCCTGCCCGAGGGGCTGGAGTTCGTGGCGTCGGCGGACGGCTGCACGGCCGCCGGGCTGACCGTCACCTGCGGCCCGGAGCCGCACCTGACCGTCGGCGAGAGCAAGACGTGGACCTTCGTCGTCCGGATCTCCCCCTCCTACCAGGGCGACGGTTCGGACCTCGGGAACACCGCCACCGGCTCCTCCGAGTCGGTGGACCCCGACCCCGACAACAACAAGACCGACCCGGTGTCCCCGACCGGGCCGTTCGACCCCGTCTCCGACCTCAACACCGTGAAGACGGCGATCGGGACCGGGCCGACCGTGCCGGGCGAGGAGTTCCAGTACCGGATCGCGGTGGAGAACACCGGCCCCTCGGACGCCCGGAACGTCACCGCGACCGACGACCTGCCCGCCGGCCTCGCGTTCGTCTCCTCCAGCGACCCGTGCACGGCCTCCGGGCAGCGCGTGACCTGCGGCCCGCTCGGGGTGCTCCCGCCCGGGGACACCGTGACGTGGACGTTCCGGGTGAAGCTGAGCGACGCGTACACCGGCAACGGCACCGACCTGCGGAACACGGCGACCTCGACGTCCGACTCCGAGGACCCGAACCCGGGGGACAACACCTCTCCGCCGGTCCTGCCGCCCGGCGGGGTCAGCCGGCCGCAGGCCGACATCTGGGTCTCCAAGCGGCCGACGACCAGTACCGTCATCGCGCCCGGCGAGACCTTCGAGTACGCGGTCACCGTCACCAACGACGGCCCCTCGCGCGCGGTGAACGTCACCGCCACCGACACCCTCCCCGGGCCGCTGGCCTTCGTCTCCTCGCCGGACGGCTGCACCGCCAGTGGGCAGGCCGTGAGCTGCGGACCCCAGGTGACGCTCGCCCCCGGCGCGTCGAAGACCTGGCGGTTCACGGTCCGGCTCGACGAGGCGTACCGCGGTGACGGCTCCGACATCCGGAACGTGGCCGTGGTCGACACCGACACCGACGACCCGGTGCCCGCGAACAACACCAGCCCGGCCGCCGGTCTCCCCGGCAGTGCGGTGAACCAGCCGTACGCGGACCTGTCGGTCACCAAGGAGCCCGTCGGCAGCGTCTCCCCGGTGCCCGGCCAGCAGTTCTCCTACCGGATCGAGGTCACCAACGGCGGGCCCTCGGCGGACGCGTTCAACGTCCGGCTCTCCGACGACCTGCCCGCCGGACTGACGTACGTGTCCTCGTCGCCGGCCGGTTGCACCGTGTCCGGCCAGGCGGTCTCCTGCCGCCGGACGACCCCGCTGCGGGTCGGCGAGACGGTCGAGTACGTGCTGACGGTCCGGGTCGACCCGGCGTACAAGGGCGACGGCAGCGATCTGCTGAACACGGCCCGGGTCACCGCCGACAACATCGACCCGGCGAGCGAGAACGACACCGACACGGCCACCGTGCCCGGCGGTACGGTCGCCGCGCCCTCGGCGGACCTCGGGGTCGTCAAACGGCCCGTCACCTCGACCCCGGTGGCGCCCGGCGAGACCTTCGAGTACCAGGTGACGGTCACCAACAACGGCCCGTCGCAGGCGGACGACGTCGCGATCCACGACGTGCTGCCCACCGCGTTGACGTACGTCGCCTCCGACGACGACTGTCTGTCGGGCGACACGGTGGTCTGCGGCCCGCTGCCGACCCTCGCCCCCGGCGCGTCCGTGACCTGGGTCTTCCGGGTCAAGCTGGCGCCGGACTACACGGGCGACGGCACCGACATCCGGAACACGGCGACCGTCCACTCGCCGACCCGGGACCCCGTGAGCGGCAACAACAGCAGTACGACGGGCACGCCGGGCGGCACGGTGAAGAAGCCGATGGCGGACCTGGAGGTCACGAAGGAGACCCCGTGAGCTGACGCAGTGCACCGCCCGGGCCCGCGCCGCAATCCAGCAGCGCGGGCCCCGCCGTGTGCGGATCCCTGCGGGTGCGTCGTGGCTGTTCGCGCAGTTCCCCGCGCCCCTGTCGCCCGGACGTCCAGCAGGGCGCCCCTGAAAGGGGCGCGGGGAACTGCGCGAGCAACCACCGCCCACCCGCAGGCAACGACGCACCCCCGGGGGTACCGTGACGGGAACCGGTCGGGGCAGGCACCCGACCTCAGCCGCTCCCGGGATCGTCGGGCTGCGGCAATACGCGGAAGAACGGCCGCCCGGGCGCGAAGTGCGCGGAGTTCAGCCCCGGGTCCTCACCGCGAAGGTACGCCAGCAGCCACGCCGTGAACGTCAACGGACTTTCGAGGTAGTCGAGTTCGACCCGGTCGATGACGCCGACGGCCCAGGCGTCCGCCGCATCGCGCGGCAGCCGGAAGTACGCCCGCGCGCCGCAGGCCGAGTGCCCCCAGGGGAACAGTTCGCCGGGACCGGTGCCGAACGGGTGCGGCGGCAGGACCTCCGGGTCGGCGTCCGCCCACCGCTCGGGTTCGTCCCGGATCTGCTCGGCCAGGTTGAACCAGCGGGTCGCGGGGTGGAACAGGGTGAGCTGGTTGTTGATCAGGATCGCGCCGTAGGCGTCCAGGACGTGCCGGTAGTCCGCGGGGAGGACGAGGCCGAACTCCCGCTCCAGGGCGGTCCAGGCGGCCGGGTCCGCACCGGTGAAGCCGGGCTCCCCCAGCAGTTCCCGCAGCTCGTCGAAGGCGGGCGTGGTCTCGGCAGGGTGCACGGGGCTCCTCGTGGTGTCGGCCCGGCTGCCGGCGGCTCAGGGCAGCGGCGGGTACGGGTCCGTCGCGAGCCGTCCGTGCAGATGGACGTCACGGAACGCGTCGCGCCGGCCCGCCTCGTACATCGCGCCCCGGAGGGTCCCCTCGGCGCGGAAGCCCACCCGCTCGGCGATGCGGCACGATACCTCGTGCCCCGGGGCGTGGCCCAACTCCAGTCGGTGCAGACCCCGTTGCGCGAAGGCCCAGCCGCTCGCCAGCGCCAGGGCCCGGCTCGCGACACCGCGGCCCCGGGCCTCGGGCAAGGTCCAGTAACCGACGATCGCCACCCGCATCGCGTCGTTGATGTTGCTGATGCCGAGGTGGCCGAGGATCGCGCCGGTCCGCTCGTCGGTGACGCAGAAGGAGGCCGCGGTGCCCCGTTCGACCTGTTCCGCACGGGAGGCCATCGACCGGCGGGCGTCCGCCGGGCCCGTGATGCCGATCACGGGGGTGTTCCAGCGCAGGAACTCCGGGTCGGTGTGACCGAGGACCCAGGCGTCGACGTCGGCCGGCGCCTCGGCGTCCCAGGAGCGGAGCAGCAGTCCCGCGCCCCTCAGGAGCGGGGTCGCCGCCGTCGTGTCGTTCCCGGTACCGCGCGTCTCACTCATACGTTCATTGAACACCGATGCGCCCGCCCGCCACGAGCGGCCACCGGACGGGCGGCCGGTGGCCGTCGCATGGCAGCTCGTGGCCGTCGGATGGCCGGTGAATGGCCGGTGGACGGCCCCTCCTGGCCCACGAACGCCCCTCGTGATCAATTCGCAACGCATTTCGGTCTTGACCGAGACCAATCAACTCAGGACGGGATTACGCTCGCTGCTCATGGCCGTCACCACAGACCACGACAAAGCCGCCCTGCTGCGCACGGACGACCGCCCGGTCTACGTCATCGGCGGCGGCCCCGGCGGCCTCGCCGTGGCGTACGCGCTGCGCTCCCGGGGGGTGCGGGCCGTGGTGCTGGAGAAGTCCGACGCGGTGGGCGCCTCCTGGCGCGGGCACTACGAGCGGCTGCGGCTGCACACCACCCGGCGCCGCTCCGCGCTGCCCGGACTGGCGATCCCCCGGGTCTTCGGCCGCTGGGTGGCCCGCGCCGACCTGGTGCGGTACCTGGAGAAGTACGCCGAGCACCACGCGTTGGAAGTGGTCACCGGCGTCGAGGTCACCCGGGTCGACCCGGCGCCCGACGGTCAGGGCTGGGTGCTGCGCGCCACCGGCGGACGGGAACTCGCCGGCGCCGCCGTCGTCGTCGCCACCGGCCACAGCCACACCCCGCGCGAGCCCGACTGGCCGGGCCGCGAGACGTACGCCGGCACGCTGCTGCACGCCTCCCGCTACCGGGAGCCCGCCCCGTACGCGGGACAGGACGTGCTCGTGGTCGGCGCCGGGAACACCGGTACCGAGATCGCGCTGGACCTGGCCGAGGGCGGCGCCACCCGGGTGCGGATCGCGATCCGCACCGTTCCGCACATCGTCCGCCGGTCCGTGCTGGGCTGGCCCGCGCAGGCCACCGCCGTCCTGGTCCGCCGGGTCCCGGCGCCCGTGGTGGACCGGCTGGCCCGGCTCCTGGCCCGGGTGAGCGTCCCGGACCTGTCGGCGCACGGACTGCCCCGGCCCCGGACCGGCCTGTACACCCGGGCGCGGCAGGGGGCGATCCCGGTGCAGGACGTCGGCTTCGTGAAGGCGGTGCGGGGCGGGCGGGTCGAGGTGGTGGCCGCCGTGGAGTCGTTCGACGTGGACGCGGTCGTCCTGCGCGACGGCAGCCGGATCGCACCGGACACCGTCATCGCCGCCACCGGCTACGACCGCGCCCTGACCCCGCTCGTCGGGCACCTGGGGGTGCTCGGCCCGGACGGGCGGCCGCTGGTGCACGGGCGGCGGTGCGCCAAGAGCGCGCCGGGCCTGTACTTCACCGGCTTCACCAACCCCCTCAGCGGCATGCTCAGGGAACTCGCCCGGGACGCCCCGCGGATAGCCAAGGCGGTCGCCCGCCGCCTGCCCGTCAGCACCCGCTGAACGCCCCCCGGCGCCCCAAAATCCACGAGCCCCCCGCCCCGGCCGCTGTTACGCTGGCGGGACCAGTGACCCCTCCCGAGGAGTGCAGACATGGCGGGTGACGACGACATCTCCGGGTGATACCCGGGGCTGACCGGCCACGACGGGCGCAGCAGAGCGCCGTCGCCGTGGCCCGCGCAGTCGTCCCCCCACGTCCCTGTCTGTCGAGGGCGAGCCCGCCACCGCGCACGCTGCCGCGCCTTCCACGCGCCCCGTGTGCCGCGGGTGTGCCGCGCCCTCCTCCCGCGAGGTCTCCGCATGTCCGACGCCACCGTCATCTGCTCGAACCTGTCCTTCTCCTGGCCCGACGACACCCCCGTCTTCCAGGACCTGTCCTGCACCGTCGGCACGGGCCGCACCGGTCTCGTCGCGCCCAACGGCGCCGGCAAGAGCACCCTGCTCAAGCTGATCGCCGGTGAGCTGCGGCCCACCGCGGGCTCCGTCTCGGTGGCCGGCACCCTCGGCTACCTGCCGCAGACCCTGCCGCTGACCGCCGGTCTGACCGTCGCCGAGGTGCTGGGCGTCGCCGAGGTGATCCGCGCCCTGGACGCCATCGAGTCGGGGGACGTGCGCGAGGAGCACTTCACGACCGTCGGCGACGACTGGGACGTCGAGGAGCGCACCCGGTCCCAGTTGGACCGGCTCGGCCTGGGCGGCCTCGCCCTCGACCGGAGCCTGGGCACCCTCAGCGGCGGTCAGGTCGTCTCCCTGGGGCTGGCGGCCCAACTGCTGCGGCGCCCCGACGTGCTGCTGCTCGACGAACCCACCAACAACCTGGACGCCGGGGCCCGGCACCGGCTGTACGAGGTGCTGGCGGACTGGTCGGGCACCCTGTTGCTGGTCAGCCACGACCGGGCGCTGCTCGACCGCATGGACCGGATCGCCGCACTCGACCACGGGGAACTGCGGCTGTTCGGCGGGAACTTCACCGCCTACGAGGAGGCCGTGCGGGCGCAGCAGGAGGTCGCCGAGAAGAACGTCCGCAACGCCGAGCAGGAACTCAAGCGGGAGAAGCGGGAGTTGCAGCAGGCCCGCGAACGGGCCGAGCGCCGTGCCAGCAACGCCGCCCGGGGCCTGAAGGACGCGGGACTGCCCCGTATCTTCGCCGGGAACATGAAGCGCGGCGCGCAGGAGTCGGCGGGCCGGGCCGGTCAGACGCACGCCGCCCGGGTCAGCGGCGCCAAGGCCAGGCTCGACGAGGCGGAGCGCTCCCTGCGGGACGAACAGCGGCTCACCGTGGACCTGCCCGACACCCGGGTCCCCGCCGGGCGCACCCTCTTCCTCGGCGAGTCCCTCCAGGTCCACCACGGGGAGCGGGCGCTGTTCGCCGGCGCCGGCGTCGACCTCACGGTGCGGGGTCCCGAGCGCATCGCCCTGACCGGCCCCAACGGCGCCGGCAAGACCACCCTGCTCCGTCTCGTCCAGGGCGACCTGGTGCCGGACGGCGGGCGCAGCCGGCACGCCGACGGGCGGACCGCGTACCTGTCGCAGCGGTTGGACCTGCTGGACCCCGAGCGCACCGTGGCGGAGAACTTCACCGTCTACGCCCCGCACCGGACGGAGGCCGAGCGGATGAACCTGCTGGCCCGCTTCCTGTTCCGGGGCGCCCGGGCCCACCTCCCGGTCGGCGCCCTGTCCGGCGGGGAGTTGCTGCGGGCCACCCTGGCCTGCGTCCTGTGCGCCGAACCCGCGCCGCACCTGCTGCTGTTGGACGAGCCGACGAACAACCTGGACCTGGTCAGCACCGAACAGTTGGAGGGCGCCCTCGGCTCCTACCAGGGCGCGTTCGTGGTGATCAGCCACGACGAGCGGTTCCTCGACCGGATCGGGGTGGACCGCTGGCTGCGGCTGGCCGACGGACGGCTCACGGAGACGGGAGCCCCCCGGGGGTGATCCGCCGACGTGATGACCGCGCCCGCGCCCGAGGCACGTCCCGGCGGGCCGAGAAACCGCTCACGTCGGACGGACCTCCCATGCCGCAACCGCCCCTGCTCGCCGAAGACGTCGTCCGTGTGCTCGGGGGCCGTCGGGTCCTCGACGGCGTCTCCCTCACCGCCCCGCCGGGCCGCCGCATCGGGCTGATCGGGGAGAACGGCGCCGGCAAGTCGACCCTGCTGCGGGTGCTCGCCGGGGTCGACCAACCCGACGGCGGCACCGTCAACCGCCCCGCCGACCTGGGCTTCCTCCACCAGGAAGCGCCCTTCGACCCGGCCGCCACCCTCGCCGACGTGCTGGACGACGCGCTGCGCGAGGCCCGCGACGACCTCGCGGCCCTGGCCCGCCTCACCGAACGGCTCGCCGACACCCCCGAGGACTCCCCCGCGCACCCCGCGCTGCTCGACGCCTACGGCCGGCGACTCGAACGCGCCCGGGAACGGGAGGCCTGGGACGCCGACCGGCGGGCCGCGCTCGTGCTCGCCGGACTCGGCCTCGGAACACTCGCCCAGGACCGGCCCCTCGGGTCGCTCTCCGGCGGGCAGCGCGGCCGGCTGGCGCTGGTCGCACTGCTGCTGCGCCGGCCCGCGGCGCTGCTCCTGGACGAGCCCACCAACCACCTCGACGACGCTGCCGCGGCCTTCCTGGAGGAGCATCTGCGGGCCCTGCCCGGGGCTGTGGTGCTCGCCAGTCACGACCGGGCGTTCCTCGAAGCCGTCTGCACCGATCTGATCGACCTCGACCCCGCGGTGGACGGCCCGGTGCGGTACGGCGGCGGCTACCGCGCCTACCAGGCGGCCAAACGCGCCGAGCGGGCGCGCTGGGAGCAGCAGTACGCCGAGGAGCAGGCGGAGTTGGCAGCGCTGCGCCACGCGGCCGGGGTGACCGCGCACCGGGTCGCGCACGGTCGCCCCCGTCCCGACGGCAACAAGATGGGGTACGGCCGGCGTGCGGGCCGGGTGGAGAAGCAGGTGTCCCAGCGGGTGCGGGACGCCGCCCGCCGGCTGGACGCGCGGGAGCGCGAGCAGGTCGGCGAGCCGCCGCAGCCGCTGCGGCTGCGGCGCACCGCGCTCGCCGCGAGGGCCCCGGTCGAGGCGGCCGAACCGGAGAGCGCCCTGGTGTCGTTGCGGGAGGTGCGGGTACCGGGTCGACTGGTGCTCGACCGGCTCGACGTGGCGGCGGGCGAACGGCTCCTGGTGACCGGCGGCAACGGGACGGGCAAGTCCACGTTGCTGGCGGTGCTCGCCGGCCGCCTCACCGCCGAGGGGCGGCTTCGCCGACGGCCCGGGCTGACGGTCGGGCTGCTCGCCCAGGACACCGTCTTCGACCGTCCGGAGCGCACCGCCGACGCGCTGTACGCGCAGGTGCTCGGCGCCGACCTGGCGGACGCGGTGCCCCTGCGTTCGCTGGGGCTGCTGGGCGGAGCCGAGCTGAGCAAGCCGGTGGGGCACCTGTCGGTCGGGCAGCGCCGCCGGCTCGCGCTGGCGCTGCTGGTGGCCCGACCGCCGCACCTGGTGCTGCTGGACGAGCCCACCAACCACCTGTCGCCGCGGCTGTGCGACGAGTTGGAGGACGCCCTGGGACCCGGGCCCGGTGCGATCGTGCTGGCCAGTCACGACCGTTGGCTGCGCGGGCGCTGGCGGGGCCGGGAGGTCCGGCTGGCGGCCGGGAAAACCGGGTGACCGGTGGGGAGGGTGCTGCCTACACTCGCGGCATGAGTGGAATCTCCTGCGCGGGCGTCGCCTCGACCCGCACCCGCCGCGCATAGCGGCGGCACCCTCCCCACCGCGCCGCGCCGCGACCGTCCGTCGCCCCTGACCGGGCCCGTACGGTCCGTGCCTGCGCGCCCCGAGACGTACCGCCGCCCCGAGCGTCCCGCCGGGCGGCCCCGCGCCGCCCGGCTCCCTCGAAAGCCGCGGAGCTCCCACCCATGCCCAGGCACCACCAGCCCTCCTCCCGCCGCACCGCCCGCTTCCCGCACGGGGAAGCCGCCCCCGCCGCCGAGCAGTTCGACGCCCCGCCCGGCGGACGCCACGAGCTGGGGCAGAACTTCCTCGTGGACCGTGCGGTGATCCGCGCGGTGGTGGACCTCGTCGCCCGCACCGAGGGCCCGATCGTCGAGATCGGCACCGGCGACGGTGCACTGACCCTGCCGCTCCAGGAACTGCGGCGGCCCCTGACCGGCGTCGAGATCGACCCCCGCCGGGTGGCAGGGCTCCGACGCCGCACCGGCCCCGACACCACCCTGGTGCGCGCCGACTTCCTGCGGTACAGGCCGCCGGCCGCCCCGCACGTGCTCGTCGGCAACCTCCCCTTCCACGCGACCACGGCGATGCTGCGCCGCATCCTCGCCGCCCCGCACTGGACCGATGCGGTGCTGTTGGTGCAGTGGGAGGTCGCCCGGCGGCGGGCCGGGGTCGGCGGGGCGACGATGATGACCGCCGAGTGGTGGCCCTGGTACGCGTTCCGACTGGCCCGCCGGGTCCCGGCCGCCGCGTTCCGGCCCCGCCCCGGCGTCGACGGCGGGCTGCTGACGATCACCCGGCGGCCCCGTCCGCTGCTCCCCGTCGACGAGCGGACGGCGTACCGGGACTTCGTGCGGCGGACGTTCACCGGGCGGGGCCGGGGCATCGAGCAGATCGTCACCACCGTCCGGCCGACGACCTCCCGGCGCGCGGTGCGGGACTGGGCACGGCGCAACGGGGTGCCGGGCGGCGCCCTCCCCAAGGACTTGACGGACCGTCAGTGGGTTGAGTTGTACCTCTTGGACGGCGGGCGCGGCGTCCGCTGATCGCCGAGCGGCGGCGTTTCGGTCTGCGCGGGAAATTTTTGACAACCGAACTCCTTTTCGGCCAGGGGCCGTTACCCTGTGCGCCAACCCCACGGTCCGTCCCTCCGGGCCTTCGACCAGCGCTGTTCCCCCCTGTCTCGATCCCAGCTAACGAAGGCACCCCATGCGCACCCGACGAAGAGTTCCGGTGATAGCCCTCGGCGTCACCGCGATGTTCGCCCCCGCGTTCCCCGCCGTCGCGTCCGGCCAGGACGTCCGCCCCGGCGCGACCGCCGCGGCACCGGCGGCCGCCGCCCAGCAACTCAGCTGGGGCAGTTGCGACCCGAACCTGCCCACCACGACCGTGGAGTGCGCGACGCTCACCGTCCCCGTGGACTACCGCAAGCCGAAGGGCCGGACGACCGAGCTGTCCGTCTCCCGGATCAAGGCCGCCGACCCCGCCAAGCGACGGGGCGTGCTGCTGTTCAACCCGGGCGGCCCCGGCGGCCCCAGCCTCTTCTACCCCCTGTGGATGGCCGAGACCCTGCCCCAGTCCGTCAAGGACCGTTACGACCTCATCGGCTTCGATCCGCGCGGCGTCGCCACGAGCAGCCCGCTGAACTGCGGCACCACCACCCGCAACGAGCGGCTGACCTTCCGGCCGTACACGGAGGCGACCTTCGCCAAGGACGTGGCCTGGGCGAAGGACGTGGCCGCCAAGTGCCGGGCCAACAACCCGGACATCAACCACTTCACCACCCGCAACACGGCCCGGGACATGGACCGCATCCGGGCGGCCCTCGGCGAGCGGCGGATCTCGTACTTCGGTCTGTCCTACGGGACGTACCTGGGCGCCGTGTACACCCAGATGTTCCCGCGCCGGGCCGACCGGTTCGTCCTCGACAGCGCCGTCGACCCGAAGCTCGTGTGGCGGGGCATGGTGCAGGCGTGGGCGTCCGAGGCCGAGCCCGCGTTCGACCGCTGGGCCCGCTGGACCGCCGAGCGCGCGACGACGTACGGCCTCGGGAACACCCCCGCGGAGGTCAAGCGGACCTTCTACGCCCTCGTCGAGCAGGCCGACCGCACCCCGCTGGACCTGGGCGGCCACCCGTACACGGGCGCCGAGATCCGCGACTGGATGCGCTGGGACATGTACCGCCCGAAGCTGGGCGCCGAGTTCGTGGTGAAGCTGAAGGACGCCGCCGCCGGCAAGCCGGTCGAGCCGAACCCCCCGTACGTCCCGACCGACAACGAACTCTCCGCGTACGTGGCCGCGACCTGCGGTGACACCCAGTGGCCCACCGACCCCGCGGTGTACCAGGCGGACTCCCGCCGGGACAGCGCGCGGTACCCCTTCTTCGGCGACTCGGTGTCCAACATCGTGCCCTGCGCCTTCTGGAAGCCCCCCGTCGAGCCGACCACCGTGGTCAACAACAAGGTGCCCGCGCTGATCGTCCAGAACGAGTGGGACTCCCAGACGCCCCCGGTCGCCGCCCGCGGTCTGCACCGGGCCCTGAAGGGCTCCCGGTACGTCCTGGTCGACGAGGGCGAGGGGCACGGCGTCTACGGGCGCGGAATCAGCGCCTGCGCCGAGGACCTGACCACCCGGTACCTCACCACGGGCCGGCTCCCGTCGAAGAACGTGACCTGCGCGGTCAACGCGGCCCCGGCCCCGACGGCCGACGCCCGCGCTTCTGCACCCGGCGCACCGCACCTCCCGGGCCCGCGGCAGCCCTTCGGCGGTCGCTGACCCGTCCGGCCGTCGTGACCGGTTCCCCCGGTCACGACGGCCGGCACCCGGGGGCACCACCGTCCCGGGACGGCGCCCCGTAGCGGGCGGCGATCGCGGCGGCCTGCTCGCGCAGGGAGTCCCGCAACCACTGCGGGGCCAGCGCCTCACCGTCCGCACCGAGCCGCCACAGCGCCCACTCGGCGTGCCGCGCGTCCTGGAAGGTCACCTCCAGCCGCAGCCGGCCGTCCGCGTCGACCTCCTCGGCGAGGACGGCCAGCGCGGTGCCCACCACCTCCGCCCGTCGCGCCGGGTCCGTCCGCAACAGCACGGCGACCTGGTCGCCGCCGGTCCGGAACCGGGTGCTGCGCTCCTGCCACGCCCGGTCCAGGTCGACCCGGTCGGCCCGCCGGGCCGGCTCGGCGAGTTCCTCGGCGGCCAGCACCCTCGACAGCCGGTAGGTGCGGTCCGCGCCGTCCCGGGTGGCCAGCAGATAGCCCTGCTCGCGCACCGTGACCAGCCCGATCGGGTCCACCGTGCGCCAGGTCGGGTCCCGGTCCACGGCCGCGTAGTGGAGGCGCAGCCGGTGCCCGGCGAACACCGCGCGCCGCACCTCGGTCAGGACGGCGTCCGGCACCTCCTCGGTGACCCGTCGACGCGCGAGGAGGTCGGCCTCCGGGTCGACGAGCAGGCGCCGGGCGGCGCCGGCCGCGGTGGCCCGGTAGCTCTCCGGCAGTGCGTCCACCACCTTGCGCATGGCCGAGGCGAGCGCCGTGCCGAGTCCGAACACCTGGGCGCCGCGCCGTGATCCGGCGACCACCAGGGCCAACGCCTCGTCATGGCTCAGCCCCGTCAACTCGGTCTGGAAACCGGGCAGCAGGGCGAAGCCGCCGTGCCGACCGCGTTCGGCGTAGACGGGGACGCCGGCCGCGGACAGCGCCTCGACGTCGCGCAGCACGGTGCGGGTGGACACCTCCAACTCGCGGGCCAGCGCGGTCGCGGACAGTCGACCGTGCTGCCGCAGCAGCAGCACCAGGGACACCAAGCGGTCAGCGCGCACGGGAGAACTCCGAAGCAATACATGACAGGAGGTGTCGCACATTCCTTGCGAGGCTCCTCCACATGACCAACAAGGAAACGGCCACCGAGCCGAACGATCTGGGCAGGTACTTCATCGAGCGCGCCAACGCGGGCGACGTGGACGGGCTGGTGGCACTGTACGAGCCGGACGCCGTGCTGGCGTTCCCGCCGGGCAGCCTCAGCACCGGACACGCGGAGATCCGTGCGGTGTTCGAGCAGTTCGTCGCCGTCGCGCCGGTGCTCACCCCGGGCCGGCAGCACCCGGCGCTGGTGACCGGCGACCTGGCGCTCACCGCGGCCACGCAGAGCAACGGGGACGTGTCCGTGGAGGTCGCGCGGCGCCAGCCGGACGGCTCGTGGCTGTGGGCCGCGGACCAACCGGCGCTCGCACCGTAATGGGGTCGCGGTGGCGCGCTCCCGTCCCTAGCGGCCTGCGGGGGACGGGGCGTGCAGCGTGGTCTCGACGCCCGCTTCCTTCAGCTCGGCGAGGTTCTCCGCGTTGAACGCGGCGAAGGCGTGCAGTTCCTCGGCGAAGGGCTCGCCCTCCACGCGGACGGGCCCCTCGCCGAGCAGCACCGCCGGATCGAGTTCGGCGGCGTACACGTTCGTGGCGTTGCCCTCCAGCACCGGCTGCCAGCGGTCGCCGTGGACCTGCATCCAGCTGCGGGCCACGCCGCCCGGGTTGCGGACGACGACCGGCTGCTCCGGGTCGACCAGGCCGAGGCGCGACAGCACCGCCCGGGAGGCGGCGACGCCCGAACCGCACGAGGGGGTGAGCCCCGCCCCGCGCTCGAACGTCCGTACGAATACCTCGGTGGCGGTGAGGGGCCGCACGAACGACACGTTGGCGCCGATCGGGAAGGCGTCCGCGGCCTCGGCGACCCGGGTCCCGGTAGCGATCAGCTCGGCCTCGTCGTAGGCGTCATAAGCGTCGCGGCCGTCCCCGGCGTCGCGGGCGTCAGGGGCGTCCTGGCCGCCGAGGACGGTGATCAGGTGGGAGTTCGGCACGGCGACCGCCGAGACCCGACGGGCCGGGTGGTACGCGGGCAGCGCCCCGTCCACGAAGGGGCCGTCGGCGCCGGCCACGATCGGCTGCGCCGGGGCGAAGTCCACCGGCGGCAGCTCCACCGACACCCGCCGCACCCCGTGCCCGGTGGTCCCGGCCGCCCGGACCGTGAACGCGTACGGGCCGGTGTGCAGCACCACCGACTCGGCCTGGTGGCGGTCCAGCAGCAGCCGGCCCGCACCGCGCATGCCGTTGCCGCACAGCAGGGAAGCGGAGCCGTCGGGGTTGTAGAAGTACGCCCGCGCGGTGCCGTCGCCGTCGTCGGCGATGAAGTAGACGCCGTCCGCGCCCAGGCCCCGGTCCCGGTCGCAGAGCAGCCGTACCGCCCGCTCGACGTCGGCCGGCGCGAAGTGGTCCGTGGGGGCGCCATCGATGACGAGGATGTCATTGAGACTGCCGTGCGTCTTGGTGATCGACAGAGCCATGGTGTTCCGTTCCTCGTCCGTGAGCCGTGGTGCGGGGGCGGCGGCGGACACCGCGCCCCGTCCGACGCCCGGGCCCGACCCGCACCACCCCGTGTCCGCAAGTCTAGGGCCGTGCCGCCGGTACGCCGGCGGGCCCCGGAGCGGGCGGCACCCGGCGGATCACCAACACCATCAGCGTCGCCATCGCGCACAGCGCCCCCGAGGCGTACCAGACCACGTCGTACGAGCCGAACACGTCCCGGGCGACCCCGCCGAAGAAGGCGACCAGGGCCGCGCCCAGCTGGTGCGAGGCGAGGACCCAGCCGAACACGATCGCGCTGTCCTCCCCGTAGTGCTCCCGGCACAGGGCGATGGTCGGCGGGACCGTGGCGACCCAGTCCAGGCCGTAGAAGACGATGAAGAACAGCATCGGCGGACGCACCGAGGGCGCCATCAGCATCGGCAGGAGCAGCAGCGACAGGCCCCGCAGGGCGTAGTACACGGCGAGCAGCCGGCGGGCCTCGTAGCGGTCGGTGAGCCAGCCGGAGGCGATCGTGCCGATCACGTCGAAGATCCCGATCAGGGCGAGCAGCGAGGCGGCGGCCGTGACCGGCATGCCGTGGTCGTGGGCCGCCGGCACGAAGTGCGTCTGGATCAGCCCGTTGGTGGACGCCCCGCAGATCGCGAAGGACCCGGCGAGCAGCCAGAACGGTCCGGTGCGGGCCGCCGACAGCAGGGCCGCCACCGCGCGCCGGGCGGCACCGGGCACGGGCGGCGGCTTCGGTACGAAGGCGGGGGACCCGTAGGGGGCGACGCCCACGTCGGCGGGGTGGTCGCGCAGCAGCAGCCAGACGAACGGCACCACCGCGAAGGCCGCCAGGGACACCGTCACCGCGGCCGGGCGCCAGGCGTGGTGTTCCACGATCCAGGACAGCAGCGGCAGGAAGACCAGCTGTCCGGACGCGGCGGCGGCGGTGAGGACGCCGGTCACCAGCCCCCGCCGCTCGGTGAACCAGCGGTTGACGACGGTGGCCGCGAACGCCAGCGCCATGGTGCCCGCGCCGAGCCCCGCCAGCAGGCCCCAGCCGACGACCAGCTGCCAGGGTTCGGTCATCCACACGGTGGCGCCCGAGCCGACCCCGATCACCGCGAGGGCGACGGCGACCACCCGGCGGATGCCGAACCGGTCCATGAGGGCCGCTGCGAAGGGGGCCGTCAGTCCGTACAGGGCGAGGTTCACGGAGACGGCGAGGCCGACCGTGCCGCGGGACCAGCCGAACTCGGCCTCCAACGGGTCGAACAGCAGCCCCGGCAGCGACCGGAACGCCGCCGCGCCGATGATCGTCACGAAGGCGACGGCGGCAACGAACCACGCCCGGTGCACGCGGCGGCGCCCGGCGCGGGGGCCGGGGCCGGGGTTCTCGGGGTTCTCGGGGGCGGGCGGTCCGTCGTGGTCGGGGGTCCGTTCGGCCGGTGAGGACGCGGTGTGGGTCACCCGGTCAGGCTGGCGCATCCGCGGTCCGCCGAACGAGTGGCCCGAAGGACAGCGTTCACTAGGATCGGGCCATGGCCGTCGTCGCGCTCCCCCCGCCCCCGCATGACCCGTCCGGCCCGACCGACCCGCCGACCCGGCCCCGGCACCGGGTCGTCGTGCTCGCCCTGGACGGGGTGCTGCCCTTCGAGTTGGGCATCCCGCAGCGCATCCTGGGGCGGGCCCGGACCGCCGACGGGCACCTCCCGTACGAGGTCGTCACCTGTTCGGTCCGGCCGCCGGGCCCGGTGCGCGCGGAGGCCGACTTCTCGGTCCTGGTGGAGAACGGCCCCGAGGCGCTGGCCACCGCCGACACGGTCGTGGTCCCCGCCTCGTACGAGTTGGGCCCGGTGTACGAACGCGGGGTGCTCACCGGGGCGCTGGCCGCCGCGCTCGCCCTGATCCGTCCCGGCACCCGGCTGGTGTCGATCTGCACCGGCGGTTACGTGCTGGCCGCGGCCGGCTGGCTGGACGGTCGCCCCGCCACCACCCACTGGTCGTCCGCCGAACACTTCCAGCGGCTGTTCCCCCGGGTCCGCGTCGACCCCGACGTGCTGTTCATCGACGACGGCGACGTCCTCACCTCCGCCGGGGTCGCCGCCGGGATCGACCTGTGCCTGCACCTGGTCCGCCGGGACCACGGCGCGGCCGTCGCCAACGACGTGGCCCGCCGCACCGTCGTCCCCCCGCACCGCGACGGCGGGCAGGCCCAGTACGTGGAGCGCCCGGTGCCCGAGCCGGCGCTGTCGACGACCGCCGCGGCCCGGTCCTGGGCGCTGACCCGGCTCCACGAACCGCTCCGGCTGCGGGACCTGGCCGACCGGGAGTCCATGTCGGTGCGCACCTTCACCCGCCGGTTCCGCGAGGAGGTCGGGATCAGTCCGGGGCAGTGGCTGGTCCAGCAGCGGGTGCAGCGCGCCCGCCACCTGTTGGAGTCCAGTGACCTGAGCATCGAGCAGGTCGCGGACGCCTCGGGGTTCGGCACCGCCCAGTCGATGCGCCAGCACCTCCAGACGGCCCTGGGCGTCACCCCCACCGCGTACCGGCGCACCTTCCGCATCCGGAACGCGGGCCCCTGACCGGGCAGTTGGCCGGCGCGCCCGCGGTCGCCCGCGGTAGGGGCGTCACCCGGGCGGACGCGGGGCGTTCACCCACCCGCCCCGTTGGGGAGGCGGGCACCGCACGGCCGGGTCGACGCTGGGGCGACAGCCTCCCCGCCGAACGGAAGAGAGACCCCCCATGGCTGTGTCACCTCCCCCCTCCCCCGCGCGCCGCCGCATAGGCCGGGCGACCGCGCTGACCCTGTCGCTGACGGCGGCCGTGTTCCTCACCACCCCGGCCCTGGCCGGTGGCGACCCGTCCGGCGCCGACAATCCCGAACCGGTGGGGCAGGGCGTGAAGCCGACGGTGGTCCTGGTGCACGGCGCGTTCGCGGACGCCTCCGGCTGGAACGCCGTCGTGGAGCGGCTCCAGCGGCGGGGCTACCCGGTCGTCGCCCCGCCGAACCTGCTGCGCGGGGTGCTCGGCGACGCCGCCTACGTGGCCTCGGTCCTCAAGAGCATCGAGGGACCGATCGTGCTGGCCGGCCACTCCTACGGCGGTGCGGTCATCAGCCAGGCCGCCGCCGGGAACGACAACGTGAAGGCGCTGGTGTACGTGTCGGCGTTCATGCCGGACGTGGGGGAGAACCCGGCGGAGCTGTCCACGAAGTTCACGGGGAGCGAGTTGGGCACCGCGCTGCGGCCCGTTCCGTACACGGACGGGACGACCAGCGGCACGGACCTGTACATCCAGAACGACAAGTTCCACTCCGTGTTCGCCGCGGACCTGCCCGAAGCGCAGACGCGGGTGATGGCGGTCGAACAACGGCCCGTCGCCCAGGCCGGGTTCGCGCAGAACGCGACGGCCGCCGCGTGGAAGACGATCCCGTCCTGGTTCATCGTCGCGAAGAACGACAAGGCCATCGCCCCGGACCTGGAACGCTTCGAGGCGAAGCGGGCCGGGTCGCACACCGTCGAGGTCGACTCCTCGCACGTGGCGATGATGTCGCACCCGGACCTGGTGGCCGACCAGATCCGCAAGGCCGCCCACGCCACCGCCGAAGAGGCGCAGTAGCCGCAGCGGCGCCCGTCGAGGGGCCGGGGCCGAACCGCCCCGGCCCCCACGGGTGTCCACGGGACGCGTTCGGGTACCTACGGGCGTTTGCGGGTGCTCTCGGGGTCGCCCGTGCCGCGCACGCCGGTCGAACGGGGTCCGGGCGGGGGCCGCTTCCCGCCGCTGCGGGTCGGGCCGCCGACGGGCCGGGGCACCGACCGGGTGCGCCGCTCCCCCACCGCGGCCACCGCGATCAGCACGGCGAGCAGCGCGACCCCGCCGAGCACCGCCCCGGAGGGGGTGGTGACCTCCAGCAGCGCACCCGCCAGGGACCCCGTCGCCGCGTACCCGGCGCCCACCGCCGCGTACATCACCGAGTACCCCGCGGCCACCGCGCTCGGCGGCAGGACCTCCCGCAGCGACAGGTTCCGCACCAGCATCGCGCTGGACTGGAGGAAGCCGCCGCAGACCAACGCGGCGGCCAGCGCCACCGGGTGCGGGACCAGCGCCACCGTGACCGTGCAGACCAGCAACCCGCACAGCAGGACGAGCCCCTGGAGGTGCAGCCGCCCCGGCCAGTTCCGCAGCCCGTAGACGTAGGCGCCCACGGCGGACCCCAGGGACAGCCCGGCCAGCAGCGGACCCGACCAGCCGACCCCGACGCCCCGGTGCTCCAGCAGTGCGGGGAGCACCAACTCGGCCAGGGCGAGCGGGGCGAGGCCCGCCGCACCCATCACGTACACCGGCCAGGCCCGCAGCATCAGCCGGAGCATCGGCTGGCCGTCCCGGTCGGCCGGGTCGGTGGCCCAGCCGGGCGGCAGCAGCCGCAGTCCGGCCGCGGACGCCGTCATCAGCACCCCGGCCAGCAGCATCGGCACCCCGGGGGACACCCCGAGCGCGAGTCCGGCGACGGCGGCCGGGGACAACGCCCAGATGCCGGCGGTGAGCATCGACTCGACGGAGAGCGCCCGGGTGACCGCGCGGTCCGGGACCAGGGCGGTGAGCAGGGAGCGCAGTCCGCCCGGGGCGGCGGCCGGAGCCGCGCCGGCGACGAAGGCCAGCAGGCCCAGCGGCAGGGCGTGCGCGTCGGGCAGCAGACCGACCGCGGTGAAGGCGAGTCCGCCGACGACCAGCCCGGCGGCGAGGTGCGGCCGGGCCCGCTCGGGGCGCAGCCGCATGCCGAGCAGGGGGGCGCCGACGATCTCGCCGATCACGTAGACGGCGGCGAGCACCGCCCCGAGGGAGTAACCGCCGGGCCGTTCGCGGACCAGGAAGACGAAGGCCAGCGGGGCCATGGCGACGGGCAGTCGCGCGGCCACGGCCACCACGGCCCAGACGCCGATCCGGGGGGAGAGGACCTCGCGATAGCTCATGTCCCGACGCTAACGAACCCCGCCGACGGGTTACCCCCACCCTGTGGACAACTTTTCGGCTGCGCCACCGGGGCCTCCCGGAGTCGTCCCGGGAGGCCGCAACGGGTCGCGGGGGTCAGACGGCCTCGTAGGCGCAGCCGTAGCCGCCGGGCGCGGGGGCGGGGGTGTCGCAGCGGTCGACCTCGCACCAGATCCGCTTGCCGGACCCCTCCTGCTGCCAGCCCCACCGGTCAGCGAGCCCGTCGACGAGTTCGAGGCCCCGTCCACCGGTCTCCTCGCCGTCCGCGCGGCGCGGGCGCGGCGGGCGCGCACAGGAGTCCGCGACCTCCACCCGGACCGTCAGGGGGGCGGTCTCGGCGCGCCCCGACGACAGCAACAGCCTGAGGACCGCGGGGCACCCGGCGTGCACGACCGCATTGGTGACGAGTTCCGACACCAACAGGATCAGGGTCTCCGCCACCGGCTCGTCCGCGGCTATACCGGAACCGGCGAGCCGGGACCGCGCCCACCTCCGGGCCCGCCCCACCTCCGCGGGGTCTGGCCGCACTTCCAGTTGAACCTGAAGCACCTGCACCGCTCACACCATCCGAACCGGCGGACACATCGCCTCGCGCCTCCCAAGAGTCACGGAACGTGATTCCCTTGCGAGACAGCATGGTTGACGTTCAGTCACCCCAACAAGCGCTTCGGGCATATTCCAGCGCGAAGGAGTACCCGTGCGGCATACTGTGCGACGCTCACCGCGGGGGGTCGAACAAGCGGGCGTCAGACCGCTTTTTGTACGAGCGGCGGGGCATGCCACCAGCCACGGAGCCGCCCCAGGGGCAACACCGGCATGGCTCGGCCTCAGCTCCACTCGCATCCCTCACACGGTACCGGAGTGACCGGTTCACACCGCACTGTGACGAGTCACGTGAAGGACACAACCCGGTAAACCCGACGCACCCCACCCCACACCATCGACGCTGAGTGACATACCCCGGTCCGGCTCCGGGCACCCCCAACACGCAGCGTCAGCACCCGGGGTGACGGTGGCCGGCGGCGACGCACGAACGCCCCGGCGGGAGGTCCGGCCGGGGCGCGCCGCGATCGTCGACGGGGCGACGGCTACTCGGGGACGGTGAAGTACCGGGCGAAGGCGGTGACGACCTCGGACTCGGTCACCCGGCCGTCCCGGTCGCCGTCGAGCGCCGTGGCGACGGCGTCGGCCGCGTCCTCGGCGATGCCGAGGCAGCGCAGCACCCGTGCGGTCTCCTGGACGGTGGCCGCGCCGTCCGCGTCGGCGTCCGCCACCGCCAGCGCGGCCTGGAGGAACGGGCGGGCGATCTCGGCGAACCGGTCGGGGTTGTCCCGCAGTCGCTTCACCGCCCCGTGCACGAACTCGTCGCGGGTGATGCGCTGGTCACCGTCGCGGTCGGCGATCCCGGCCATGCCCTGCCAGAACGCCTCGGCCCCGTTGTACAGGGCCTGGCCCTTGTCGCAGCGGGCCGTGGTGCCGAACTCGGTGAGCAGCGTCTTGGCCGCGGAGCTGAAGTCGGCGCGGTCGATGTAGCCGTTGCCGTCCTGGTCGAAGGTGGCGAAACGGGCGGCGATCCTACGCTCGCTCTCGGTGCTGACCATGTGTTCTCGGACCGCCTCACGTTACGGGTTCCGGTTGCTTCCGATCGGGAGCGTACGTCCTCGCGGGCTCCGCCGGGCGGGGAACCCGTCGCTCTTGCCGCAACCAGCACGTGAACGCGGGGAACCCGAACGCCCGCCGACCCGTCCGCGCGGGACGCGAAGCCCATCCGGCCGCACGGGCCGTACGGGTCGTACGAGTCATACGGGCCGTACGGGGCGCACGGATCGCGCAGGACGCACGGGTCGCACAGCTCGCACGGACCGCACAGCCCGCACGGGTCGCACGGGTCGCACAGCTCGCACGGACCGCACAGCTCGTACGGGTCGTACGGATCGCACGCGGGCGTGCTGACCGTGCGGACGGGACGGGGGCGTACGGGCCCGCCCCGGCCCGTACGGGACGCACAGGGGGGCGCGGGAGCGTACGGGCCGCGCGGGGCCGTCAGGGCGCACGCAGGGGCCCGGCACCGCGACGCCCGCGGGGCGCACCGTGACGGCCGGCCACCAGGGCCGGCCACCAGGGCGGGCTACGCCGAGAGGGGGTGCGCCTGCTCGCGCACCGCGGTCTCCACGTCCGGGTACACGTCGAAGAGCCGACGCACCCCGAGCGCGGCGAGCACCCGGTTCACGTGCGAGCCCTCCACCGCGCCCCGCGCCGGCAGCGTCAGCCGCAACCGCCCGCGGCACGAACGGATCAGACGCCGCGTCGCGATGAGCACCCCGACCCCGCTGGAGTCGCAGAAGAACACCTCGGACAGGTCCAGCACGAGGCCGTGCCGTCCCTGTGCCACGACGTCCCGCACGTGCTGCCGCAGTACCGGCGACGTCATCAAGTCCAACTCGCCCGAGACCCGCAGCACGGTCCACTCGCCGCACTCGTCCTCGGTCACCCTGAACGCCACGCCCCAGCCCTTCGTCCGCCGAACCGTCGAATCCGTCCGGAATCCTCCGCCGTCGCCCTTGCCCTCCGCCGCACCGCCCACCGCGCCGGCCGCGCCCCGCGCGCCCACCGCCCGCACTCGCCGGGCCGTGACCGCACGCCGCACCACCATCCGGAAGCGGTTCTTACGCTTCCTGGGCCGACTGCCCGGAACACCCGCCGTGAAACACGGGTATGGAGAATCGTGAAGAGAAGTATTCGCGCTGTCACGATCACATTCGGACACGTGTTTTCCATGCCCGTTCCCCTTACGCCACTTGGGCCGAAAATCCGTCCACACCCGGTCGCCATCTGCGGATTTACAGGAAATCTCATAGGGCAAAGGGACGTACGCGACCGCCCGGGACGACTACATTCGAGGGTACGGAGCGCGGACTTCGCGCCTTCCGGGACGGGTCGGGACGCACCGCGGGACCGTAGTGAGGGGGCCGAATGGCGAAGGACGCTCCACCGCGCTGGGACCGGAAGATGCAACAGCGGCTCGCCCGCGGCGAAGCCGCCGCGCTCGGCGAACTCTACGACCGGTTCGCGGCCCTGGTGCACCAACTCGCCCACCGGGTGCTCGGCGACGAGGCCGGTGCCGACCGGATCACCCGGGAGGTCTTCGCCCACGTCTGGGAGCACCCCGGCTCCTACGACCCGAAACAGGGACCGCTGCGCACCTGGGTCGCCGCGCTCACCCACCGGTTCGCCGTCGAACGGCTGCGGCACACCGAGACGGCCGCCCTCGCCCACGGCGCCGCGGACGCCGCCGCCTCCACCGCGGAACTCGAACGCAAGGTGCGCCACGCCTCGGCGACGGCCCGCGCCGACTACATCGTGGCGTCGATGCCCCCGCCGCTGCGCACCGCACTGGAACAGGCGTACTTCCAGCGGCGCAACTACCACGCGACCGCCGCCGACCTCGGGGTCACCGCCGACGAAGCCCGCCGCAGGCTCCGGCTCGGCCTGCAACTCCTCGCCACCGCCCACGACACGTCGGGCACCCCTCCGGAACCCGGGAGCGTCCGGTGAGCACACCCCAGGACCGCTGGCAGCCGCCCGAACGGGCCGACGACGGCGACGGCGACGATGGATCGCTGACCCACGAGGTCCTGAAGTCGCTGCTCGGCGCATGGGCGCTGAACGCCTGCTCGGCCACGGAGACCACCGCCGTGGAGCACCACCTCGGCGCGTGCGGACCCTGCGCGGTGGAGGCGCTGCGGCTGCGGGACGCGGTGGTCCTGCTGCACCCCGCCGAACCGCTGGACCTCGACCCGGCGCTGCGCACCCAGGTGCTCGCCAGCTGCCTCGGCCGCCGCCCGCCCCGCATCCCCGTCCCCGAGTGGGCCGCGCCCTACGACGCGGAGACGGCCCGTCTCGACGCGCTCCTCCAGGACTTCGGCGAAGCGGAGTGGCACACCCCCGTCCATCTGCGCTGGTACCAGGACGACGGGCAGCGCACCCGGACCACGACGGTCGCCGGGGTCATCGCGCACCTCCTGACCGTCGACGGCCTGGTGGCCGCCGCCCTCGGCATGGACGACCCGCTGCGCACGTACCTGCGCGACACCGCGGACGGCGCACCGGCCGCCTCGGTGAGCGAGGTGGTCGGGCCCGCCGCCCGCACCGAGGCGTACTGGAACGCCCTGCGCTCCCCGCCCGGCCCCGAGGTGCGCACCCCCTGGCGGCAGCAGGCCCACGGCCTGGTGCGGACCGCCGCGTTCGCCGCGGGCGGCGCCACCCGCGGCGGACGCACCGGAGGGCTCCCGGTGCCGTACGGGGACTTCACGCTGCCGCTGCGGGAGGCGATGCTGGACCGCGCCTTCGAGTGTTGGGTGCACGCCACGGACATCGCCGACGCGGTCACCTACCCGTACGCCCCGCCGGCGCCGCGCCATCTGCGGCAGCTCGTCGCCCAGGGGGTGCGCGTCCTGCCCGGCGCGCTCGCCGAGCGGCGCCGCTCGGGACTCGCCTCGCCACCGGAGCGGCTGGGCACGGTGGGCGCCCCCGGACGCAGTCTGCGGCTGGAGATCGAGGGCTCGGGCGGCGGCGACTGGCACATCCCGCTGGACTCGCCCGGCTCCGTGGGCTCCGCCGAGCACGAGGTGGCGCACGTGGCGCTGGACGCCACGGAGTTCTGTCGGCTGGTCGCGGGGCACGTCCTGCCCGACGAGGCCGCCGCGGGACGCGAGGGCGACACCCGCGCCATCCACGAGGTGCTCGCCGCCACGGCCTCCCTGAGCCGCCTGTGAGGTCCACACGGCGGAAGGCCAGGACGGTGATCGATCTGGATGAGGAGATCGTCGAACAGGCGATGCGGCTGTACGGGGTGGAGACGAAGGCCGCGGCAGTGCGGGCGGCTATGGAGGAAGGAGTGAAGTTGCGGCTGCGCAGGGAGTTGTTCGACGCCATTGACGAGGGTGAGTTCGAGGACGTGTTCGCGGAGATCCGGTCGCAGACGGGGCCGCGGAATCCGGACGGCTCGCTGAAGCGCGAAGGCGGGGCCCCGACGGTGTGAAGGGGCGCCACCTCATCGGCACGTCGACGCCGGCCCGGCGGGGCGAACCGCCCGTGCGGGCGGAGGTTCCTCATCGCGGCGACCGCCGACCGGCTCGCAGGTCCCCCGGGGGACGGGCCCTACGGGAAGACGACCGTGCGGCGGCCGTTCAGCAGGATGCGCCGCTCCGCGTGCCACTTCACGGCCCGCGCCAGCGCCTGGCACTCCACGTCCCGCCCGATCGCGACCAGCTGGTCCGGGGTGACGCCGTGCCCCACCCGCTCGACCTCCTGCTCGATGATGGGCCCCTCGTCCAGGTCCGCCGTCACGTAGTGCGCGGTCGCACCGATCAGCTTCACACCACGGGCGTGGGCCTGGTGGTAGGGCTTGGCGCCCTTGAAGCTCGGCAGGAACGAGTGGTGGATGTTGATGATCCGCCCGTTGAGCTGCTTGCACAGGTCGTCCGAGAGGACCTGCATGTACCGGGCGAGGACCACCAGCTCCACGCCCTGCTCACGGACCAGCGCCAGCAGCGCCGCCTCCGCCTCGGGCTTGGTGTCCCGGGTGACGGGGATGTGCCGGAACGGGACGCCGTAGGACTCGACCAGCTCCGCGAAGTCCGTGTGGTTGGAGACGACCGCCGCGATCTCCACCGGCAGCGCCCCGGTCCGCGCCCGGAACAGCAGGTCGTTCAGGCAGTGCCCGAACTTGCTGACCATGAGGACGACCCGCATCTTGTCGTCGGCCCGGTTGATCTGCCACTCCATCTGGAAGGCGTCGCCGATCGCCGCGAAGCTCGCCCGCAGCTTGTCGACCGTGACCGGGGCCTCTCCCGAGAAGTGCACCCGCATGAAGAACAGCCCGGTGTCGTGGTCACCGAACTGCTGGCTGTCCTCGATGTTGCAGCCGGTCATGAACAGATAGCTGGAGACGGCGTGCACGATGCCCTGCTTGTCGGGGCACGACAGGGTGAGGACGTACTGCTCGGGGGCGGGAGCCTGATCGTTCATGCGGTCCAGGGTCCCATACGGTGCCCGCGCCGGGGCGTTCCTCGCCGCTCAGCCGGTCCTGGTCATGATCCGCAGCACTTCGAGGGTCCGCGGAGGCTGGTCCGGGTCGTCCCCGTCGCCGGTGGCGAGCCGCAGATGGGCCTCGCGCGCGGCGTGCACGGCCTCCGGCCAGCCCGGGTGCTCCAGGTACACGGCCACCGCCGCGTCCGGCCCCACCTGGTGCATGATCTTGAGGACCCGTAGCACCGCGGCGTCCACCAGGACGGCCTCCTCGGCGTCCCGGAAGATCGTCCCCACGTACTTCTCGGCGGACCAGTTGTCCAGCCAGGTGTCCTCCACCAGCCGGTACACGGCGTCGGTGACGTCCCCGTACTCGGTGCGCCCGGCGAGCCAGCACTCGTGCTGGAAGACGGGGTCGGAGAGCATGTGCAGCGCCGAGCGCACGTTGCTGCGCCAGCGCCACCACGGCATGTCGTTGAGCGGCATACCGCCCATGGTGGAGGAGCGGCGGCCTCGACGGGAAGGGTTCTCCGTACCTTGCACGGTTCCCGATCGTACGTTCCCGCTCCGGACGGTCCGCGGCCTCCCCCTCAATTCACCTCCGCGTCACCCCGTATTGATCCCGCGACACTCCGGGGTTGGCCGGGCGGGACGAGGGTGCGGAACCATGACCGGCCGACGCCGCACACGCACCCCTGCCACCCCTGCCACCCCTGCCGCCGCTGCCGCCGGGCGGGCTCCCGCCCGGCTGCGGGCCGCCGCCCTCGCCGTCTGTGCCGCACTCGCCGCGGGCTGCGGGGTGCTGCCCGGCACCTCCGACGGCTCGGACTCCCCGATCACCGTCATGACCTGGGCCCCGGAGAACACCAGGGCCACCAATCTGCCGGGCGTCCCGGCGATGGCCCGCGCCTACGCCCGCTGGGTGAACGCCGAGGGCGGGATCGCGGGCCGCGAACTGAAGGTGATCACCTGCAACGACCACAACGACTCCGGGGGCGCCGCCGCGTGCGCGCGCCGGGCCGTGGCGGAGGACGTGGTCGCCGTCGTGGGCTCCTACAGCCAGCACACGCGGTCCTTCCTCAGCCCGCTGGAGATGGCGGGCATCCCGTACATCGGTGGCTACGGCGTCACCGAGGGGGAGTTCACCAGCCCGCTGTCGTACCCGGTCAACGGGGGCCAGCCCGCGTTGGTGGCGGGGATGGGACGCCAGCTCGCCGACCGCTGCTCCGCGGTGGCGCTGGTGCGGCCCGACACCTTCGCCGGGGACTCGCTGCCGCTGCTGCTGGCCGCGGGACTGCCCGCCGGTCGCCGGGCGTCCACCGTCGACGTGCGGGCCGCGGAGGAGGCCACCGACTACACCCGGCAGGTGCGGGAGGCCCTGGCGGAGGTCGGTGCGGCGCCCCGGGGACGGGGCTGCGTCGCGGCGGCCCTCGGCGACCGCACCCGGACGTTCTTCGACTCGTTCCGGCGGATCCACGCCGCCGAACACCCGGACCCCTCGGTACGGGTCGGAGCGGTGTTCGGCAGCGTGGACCAGTCGACCGTGGACAGCACCGGCGGCAGGTCGGGCCCGTACGAGGGCGCCCAGGTCACCGGGTGGTACCCGGTGAGCAGCGACCCGCGCTGGGCCGAGATGCGCCGGGTGATCGGGAAGCACGCCTTCGACGACAACCGCATCGACCCGTCGGACGCGGGAGTGCAGACCACGTGGATCGCCTACACCGTGCTGCGACAGGTGATCGAGTCGTTGGAGGGGCGCACGGTGTCGGCACGCGCCGTGCGCAACGCCCTCGACGACGGTCTGAAGGTCGGGACGGGCGGGCTGACACCCACGCTGAGCTGGCGGTTCGAGGACATGCTGGCGGTGAAGGACTACCCCCGGGTGGTCAATGCGAACGTCACCTTCCAGACCGTGCGGGCCGGTCGGCTGGTGGCGGCGCGCCCCGGGTCGGTCAGCATGGCCGAGACGCTGGAGGGCGCCTCCGCACCGGACTGAGCCCGGTGCGGTCCGTGCGGTCCCGTGGTGCGGGGGTCGTCAGAGCTGGGTGGGCTGGCGGGGGGTCAGGTCGTACTTCGCGGCGATGGAGTTCCACAGGCGGGACGCCTTCTTCTTGGCCTCGGTGGCCTCGCCGCTCGCCCGGTTGCCCGCCCCCGCCTCCTTGGTCTGGCGGGCCTTGCCGCCGCGGCAGCCCTTCTTGCCCCGGACCCGGTCGGCCCAGTCCGCGTAGTGCTCGTCGGCCTCCGCGGACGCCTTCCACGCCGAGTTCAGCGCACCGGTCAGCTCGGCGTGCCGGGGCAGCGCGTCGACGGAGAGCTCGCCCAACCTGGTCACCAGGTCGTTCCGCTCCCGGGCCGCCTCGCGCAGGTCGTCGGCGGCGTCGTCCAGGTCCTCGCACCGGTTGATGTCGGCGACGGCGCTGATGACGGTGGCGCGGCTGCCGCCGCTGTCCGCGAGGAGCCCGTCCAGCGCCTTGGCCTGGGCCCCGGCCTCGTCGGGCGCCTCGGTGGAGGGGGACGGCGCCGCTTCGGACGGTTCGCCGCCGGTCGACTCGGTCGCGGACACGGGGGTGCTGTCCGTGCCGGCGCCGGACGGGTCCCCTTCGCCGTCGCCGCCGAGCAGGGCTCCGGTGCCGACGCCGATCACCACCAGGGCGACGCCGATGGCCACCAGGAGCGGGACCTTGGAGCGCTTCGCGGACGGGCGGGCGGCCCGTCGGTTGGCCGCCCGGCCCTGGTGCGGGGCGGCCGCGTGCGCAGCCCCGTGCGGCGGGGCGCCCGGGTGCGGGGCGCCGGGTCCGGGGGGTGCGGGGCGCGGGGCTCGGGGGCCCGGCGGCTGGGCCCGTCCGGGCTGAGGACGTCCGGGCTGGCCCGCGCCGGGGCTCCCGTCACGGAACAGGGCGTCGAACTCGGACGGCGGCGGACGTTCGCCGGGCGTGCCCGGGCGGATGCCGAAGGGCGCACCGGGCGGGGCGGGCGGCACCTGCGGCAGGTGCTGGGTGGGCGCGTTGTGGACGTCGGGCGGGGCGGCGCCCAGGTAGTGGGTGTCCTCGGCGGGCCCGCGGGCCCCCGGGGGCGGGGTGCCGGTGGGTATCTCGGGCGGCAGGGCACCCGGTTGCACGGGCGGAATGACCTGCGTGGCGTCCAGGTGGCCGCCGGGCGCGGACGGTACGGGCGCGATGAACCGGGTGGCTTCGGCGTCGCCGTCGGGCGCTGCGGGGACCGGCGGGATCAGCTGGGTGGCCTGGGCGTCGGGGCTGCCGAGCCCCGGCCCGGGTCCGGGCGCGGCGGGGATCGGCGCGATCAGTTCGGTCGGGGCGGCGTCGAGGGGGGACGGCCCACCGGGTCCGGGGCCGGCCGGGACCGGCGGGAGGTACTGGGTGGCGGGCGCATCGTCTCCGGCGGCGGCCGGGAACCCCCCGGCGGCAGGCGGGAACCCTCCGGGGGTGGCCGGGTAGACCCCGGGGGTGGCCGGCGGGAATCCGGGATGGGCGCCGGCGGGGGCGGGCGGGTACGGGGGCGGCGCGTGCGGGTCGGACGGGACCGGCGGCAGCATGGCCGTGGCCTGGGCGTCCGGGCCGGCGGGCGGGGCCCCGGCGCCGTTCTCGGGGGGCAGCGGACCCGCACCGTAGCCGGCGGGCTGCGCGGTGTCCCAGCCCACGACGGGCGGCGGCGGGCCGGCGAGGGGGGCGCCCCAGGGGGCCGGGCTCGACCCCGGCGGGGTCGAGCCGGGAGGCAGGAGCGGCCCGCTTCCGTCGGCGGGCAGCACGATGCCCTCGTGGGGCCGTCGTGCCGGGGAGGGATGCGCGTCCTCGCCCTGTCCGCTCTGCGTCACCGGGTGGTCTCCTTCGGATGAGGGAACTTCCGAACAGACCGGCCACGCTACCGGGTGCGGTGACCTGGGCGCGAAGCGGCCCGGGCCGGGCCCCGGCGACCGGGGCGGAATATCGCAATCACCTTGGGGAAACCGTTCTCGCCCTGGCGCGGGCGCAGTTGACCGTCCGTGGGGACCGGCCGCCGGTCGGCGCCGCGCAGTGCTGCGGGGCGCGCGCGTTCGGCGGGGCGCTTCGGCGGGGCACGGAAGCGGTCCCCGGTGAGCACACCGGTGGGCCGCTTCCGTGACCCGTCCCGCGCCGTTGTGATCGCCGTGCGCGGCGGGGGCGTCAGCGCTGCGCCGGGGCGTCAGCGCTGCATCGGCCGGCCGTCAGGCCGCCTGGAGTTCCAACCGGGCTCCGAACTCCCGCACCACCGCCTCGTCACGGAAGGGTTCGAGCCGGTGGTGGAAGTCCTCCAGGTACTCGCTGCCGCGGTGGGAGCGCAGGGTGCCGAGCAGTTCGACGGCCCGCAACCCGGTGTGGCACGCCTGTTCCACCTCGCGCTGCTGCACCTGTGCGGTCGCGAGCAGCACCAGGGCGATGGCCCGGCGGCGGGCCCGGGTGGGCGGGTGTTTGTCCAACGCCTCCTGTGCGGTGCGGGCGGCGGCCTCGGACTGTCCGAGGTCGCGGTGGCAGTGGGCCAGTTCGTCGGCGAGGTAGGCCTCGTCGAAGTGGGCGATCCAGACGGGGTCGTCGCCCGCGGCGGACTCGGCGCGCTCCATCGCCGACACCGCCCGCCCGGAGGCCGCCTGGGCCGAGCGCGCGTCCCCGAGGAGGGCGTGCCCCCGGGCCTCGGCGGCGTGGAACATGGCCTCCGCGCGCGGGGTGACGCGTCCGCGTGCGCCCTCCTGCGCCGCCCTGGCGAGCTGGGCGATCTCGCGCGGGTTGCCGAGTTGGGCGGCCAGGTGGCTCATGGAGGCGGCCAGGACGTACCCGCCGTAGCCGCGGTCGCCCGCGCCCTGGGCGAGCCGCAGCGCCTGGATGTAGTAGCGCTGGGCGAGTCCCGGTTGTCCGGTGTCGACGGCCATGTAGCCCGCCAGTTCGGTGAGTCGGGCGACGGCGGCGAACAACTCCCGCCCCACCGCTTCCCGGTAGGAACCGGCGAGCAGCCCGGACACCACGCTGTTGAGGTAGTGCACGACGACGGGCCGTACGTGGCCGCTGCCGTACTGGTGGTCGAGGTCGACGAGCGCCTGGGTCATCGCTCTGACGGCGGCCACGTCGGAGGTTCCCACCCGTGGCCCCGCCTGCCGGGCGACCTGGGCGTCCGGCGTGGAGATGAGCCAGTCCCGGCTGGGTTCCACCAGCGCGGACGCGGCCACCGACGAGCCCGACAGGAAGTCCCTGCGGCCCACGTCGCTGCGCCACAGCTCGCAGACCTGCTCGATGGCGCCGAGGACGGTCGGCGAGAACTGGAGGCCGACGCCCGAGGCGAGGTTCTTGCCGTTGGCCATGCCGATCTCGTCGATGGTGACCGTACGGCCGAGTTTGCGGCCGAGGGCCTCCGCGATGATCGCGGGCGCCCTGCCCCGCGGCTGCTGCCCCCGTAGCCAACGGGCCACGGAGGTCTTGTCGTACCGCAGGTCGAGTCCGTGCTCCGCGCCGCACATGTTCACGCGGCGTGCCAGTCCGGCATTGGAGCAGGCGGCTTCCTGGATGAGCGCTTGCAGCCGTTCGTTCGGCTGTCGCGCGACGAGAGGCCGTGCGGCCATGAGGTGAACCCCCTGTTGCTGCGGCGTCAGCCAGTGCGCCGCCTCGTCTGGTCTGGGTCGTGTCCGGGTCTTGTCTGACATCGCGTCCGGTTCGAGTAGCTTTCGCACTGTTCAGTCGTCGGTCTCGGCGACTTCTCGCTGATCAATGCCCCGGCGACAAACGGAAGATGCGGGACATACGAGAAATGCCGGGGTAACAGCCGGTAGTCCGCCCCTACCCTGGTTACCCACAGCCGCGGCTCGACCCTCTGCGCGCCCCTGTCAGTGCACCCATGCGCCCCACCCGTGGGCCCGGGTGCACCGTGCCCGCGCGCGCGAGAGGTCGTAACCCCGACAGAAAGCGAGAGTTGAGAAGCACGTGGAAGAGACCATCGGAGTCACATCGACCGCCCAGATCCCCCAGCAGCGCGGCGAGGCGACGCTGGACACCGCCGTGCGGTACGCCGAGGAACGGCACTGGGACGTCTTCCCCGGTACGTGGCTGGAGTCGATCGACGGCGTCCCCACGTGCTCCTGCGGCGCCGCCGACTGCGCCGCGCCGGGGGCGCACCCCACGCGCAAGGACTGGGCGGCCCAGGCGACCGGGAGCGCGTCGACCGCGCGCCGCCTGTGGGCGGACCAGCCCACGGCGTCGATCCTGCTGCCCACGGGCCGCACCTTCGACGTGATCGATGTGCCCGACAGCGCCGGGTTCCTGGCCCTGGCCCGCATGGAGCGCATGGAGTTGACGCTCGGTCCGGTGCTCTGCACCCCCGACCGCCGGCTGCGGTTCTTCGTGCTGCCGGGCGCCTGCGCCAAGGTTCCCGACCTCGTCCGCGGTCTGGGCTGGCCGCCGTCCTCGCTGGACCTGTTGACCCTGGGCGAGGGTGCGTACATCGCGGCCCCGCCGACCCGGTTGGGCACCAAGGGCGCCGTCCAGTGGGCGAACCGTCCGACCGCCGCGAACCGTTGGCTGCCGGACGCCGAGGAGCTGGTCAGTCCGCTGGCCTACGCCTGCGCGCGGGAGGCACGCCGATAGGCGCCCTCGTGCGCCCCTCGTCGCTCCGGGCCCCGGCGGGCGGATGACCGCCCGCCGACGGTCCGCGTCGCACCGCGTCGACGGGCACCGGGCGACCGGTTGGGTCCGGGAGGAACGCAGACGACCCGCAGGCCGTGGTCCCACCGCGGTGGGCGGCGGAAGCCGGCCGGACTCACCGGCGGCCTGCGGGTCGGGCGACTGCGTGGATTGGGCCGGTCGCACGCACGATCTCGTGCTGGTCCGGCACCGCACTCGGTGTGGTGACGGGCCTCAGCCCGCAGCCACCTCACTGGTCCGGTTCTCGCTCATGCTGCGAACCACCTCCCTTCTGTGTGCCCCCCACGCTAGGCACCTCCCCCGGCCCGTTCAACCGAATTAACGCGGGGCGCGACGGACCCCCGGGCCGGGCGCCGGCGCGCGCGCATCGACATCTGCCCCCATGCGCCCCCACCTGCACGGAAGCCGCCCCCAGTGCCCCCGGAAGGCCCTCGAACATTTCCCCGCGCGGCCTCTTTGGGTGAACACTGTGTGGGGTGGGTCACGTTCGAGTTCAATGATCTGGAACGCGGTGCACGTACCCGACGCAGTGGATACGCGTACCCCACCGAGACGACCCGAGACGACCGAGACGACGCGGTACCGGCCGGTTTCCGCGGACAGGGGGTGCCAGGTGAGTGCTTCCCGGCGGAGCGGGGCCACCGACGAGCTGGGACCGAGCGGACCCGGACGGGACGGTTCGGATCTGCTCGCGGCGCTGCTCGACGGCATGGACGCGGCGCTGTGCGCGTTCGACGCGGACGGGGTCGTCACCCACTGGAACCGCGAGGCCGAACGGGTCCTCGGCTGGAGCGCGGCCGAAGCGGTCGGCCGCCACGGGTTCTCCGGCTGGGCGGCGAGACCGGGCGACGCCGCCGGGATCGAGGAACGGCTGCTCGGGGCGATGCGCGCCCGGGGCCGGCAGGTCCACGAGTTCGCCCTGCTCACCAAGGACGGCGGCCGGGTCCTGGTGCGCGTCCAGTCCGCGGCGGTGCGCGGACCCGACGGCGAGCCCGCCGGGGTGTACTGCGCCTTCAGCGAGGTGCACGCACAGATCGACCTGGAGCGGTCCATCGCGCTGAGCGAGGCGCTGTTCCAGGACGCGGCCTTCGGCGTGGTCCTCGTCGACGCCGACCTGCGGCCCGCCGCCGCCAACGCGCACGCCGCCACCGCGCTCGGCAGCGGGCGCACCGCCCTGCTGGGCCGCCCCCTCGGCGAGTTCCTGGCCCAGGGCGTGGAGGACCTGGAGGGCTCGCTGGCCCACGTGCTGGCCGAAGGCGCCCCGCCGGCCCCCGCCGATCTGTGGGTGACCGTCCGGCTGCCCGGCGGGGACGTCCGGCGCTGCTGGCGCAGCGGTTTCGTCCGGCTGTCGTCCCCGCTCGCCGAGGAACCCGTGCCGCTGGGCGTCGGCTGGCTCTTCCAGGACGTCACGGAGTCCAAACAGACCGAGCAGGAAGCGGCCCAACTGCGCTTCCGCGGCAACCAACTGCACCGGGCGGCCCGGGCGGCGGGCGAGTGCGAGGACCCCGCCGAAGCGGTCTCCGTGCAGCTCGACTTCTCGCTCGCCGGGTTCGCCGATCACGTCCTGCTGGACCTGCTCACCGGGGACGGCGAACCGGAACCCGCCGGCGGCCACCGGGCGGACGTCCAGGACGGCGCGGCCCCCGTACGCCTGGTGCGGGCGCTGACCACCCCGTCCGGGACCCCCGGGCCTGGCCTCGCCGCGTTCCGGTCGGGGCTGCCGCTGCGGTACGCGTCCGGGCACCCGGCGTTGCAGAGCGTGGAGCGCACCAGTTCGGTGCGGGCCAGCGCGCCGACCGACCCGCCGGGCCGCGCCCGGGAGTGGGCACGGTCGCGGCAGTGGCCCGAGGACTCGGTGCACGCCCTGTGCTCGGTGCTGCGCAGCCGGGGGCGGACGCTGGGCGTGGTGACCTTCCTGCGGGCGTCGAGCCGCCCCCGGTTCGAGCGGCTGGACGCCACCTACGCGGAGAGCGTCGTCACCCGGATCGCCGCCGCGGTGGACCTCGCCCGCGTGCTGGACGCCCCCCGCGGCTGAACCCCGCGCCGGGGCGCCGGGCGTACGCGGCCCGCGCCGGACGGGCGCGCACCGCCGGGGGCCGTCAGCGGCTGTGGAAGATCCGGTCCCGGTACTCGTCCATCACCTTGCCGTTCCAGTCGTGGCCGCCGTCGACGTTGCCGGACCGCAGCAGCGGGGGCTGGACGCCGCGCTCCGCCAGCACACCGGCGGCGGTGGCCATCACCGCCTGGAGCACCCCGCTGGTGACGACGGTCGACGCGGGCGCGAACGGGGCGTCGATGCCCTCGTGCACCAGCGTGGCGTCCCCGAGCGGGATGCGGGTGTCCAGGACCACGTCGCAGTGGTCCTTGAGGAAGCCGCCGGAGGCGTGCAGGGACCGGGTCTCGGTGGCGTAGGCGACCGAGGTGACCCCGATGACCCTGATGCCGAGGGAACGGGCGTGCACCGCCATCTCGACGGGCAGCGGGTTGCGCCCGGACAGCGAGATGATCACCAGCAGGTCGCCGGCGCGCAGCGGACTGGTGTCCAGGACCACCGTGGCGAGTCCGTCGACGCGCTCCAGGGCGGAGCCGAGGGTGGCGGGCTGGACGTCGACGACGGCGCCCGGCACCGTCAGCAGGTTCATCAGGGCGAGACCGCCGGCCCGGTAGACGAGGTCCTGCGCGGCGAGCGAGGAGTGCCCGGCGCCGTAGGCGAAGAGCCGTCCGCCGGCGTCGACGGTGTCCGCGACGAGGGTGCCCGCCGCGGTGATCTCCGCCGCGTCGCGGTCGCGGACCTGCTGGAGCAGTTCGATGGCCGCGTCGAAGAACCGGTCGGCGAGCGTGGCCCCGGCAGCCGCCCCCCGGCCCTGTGCGCCCTGTGCGTCCCCGACCCCATTGGCCCTGCTGTCGCTCATCGCCGATTCCCCTTCGTCCACGGTCGTCGCTGCGCGCGGGCAGGTGCGTCCGCCGTCCCCCGGGCGGACCGCCGGCCCGCGGGAAACCCCGCACGTCCGGTGGTCGGTCCCGCGCGGAGCGGTGCCGCGCGCGTGTCGCGGATCACCGTGCGTCGCGCACCGCCACGCTGTCAATACGCTCCGCGGGCCGTCGCGGACGACCCGCCGAAGGACCCGGTACGGGGGCCGTGGGGCGGGGCGGCGACGGGGCCGGGGCCGCCGTTCGGCGGGTGGGGCCCGGTTGTCGGCGCGATGCGTCAGAATTGGGGCCAGGGGCCAGCGCACTCGCTAGTGCGGCACTAGCAAAGCCGAACGAGGGGCACGTACGTATGTCCGGACTGATCGACACCACAGAGATGTATCTCCGCACCATCCTCGAACTCGAAGAGGAGGGTGTGGTCCCCATGCGCGCCCGCATCGCGGAGCGGCTGGACCAGAGCGGCCCGACGGTGAGCCAGACGGTGGCGCGCATGGAGCGCGACGGTCTGGTGTCGGTCGCCAGCGACCGCCACCTGGAGCTGACCGAGGAGGGCCGCCGGCTGGCCACCCGGGTGATGCGCAAGCACCGGCTCGCCGAATGCCTGCTCGTCGACGTGATCGGCCTGGAGTGGGAGCAGGTCCACGCGGAGGCGTGTCGCTGGGAGCACGTCATGAGCGAGGCGGTGGAGCGGCGCGTGCTGGAGTTGCTGCGGCACCCCACCGAGTCGCCCTACGGGAACCCCATCCCGGGTCTGGAGGAGCTGGGCGAGAAGGACGCGGCCGACCCCTTCCTCGACGCGAGCATGGTGTCCCTCGCCGAGCTGGACCCCGGCAGCGAGGGCAAGAACGTGATCGTCCGGCGGATCGGCGAGCCGATCCAGACGGACGCGCAGTTGATGTACGCGCTGCGGCGGGCCGGGGTGCAGCCCGGTGCGGTCGTGAGCGTCACGGAGTCGGCGGGCGGGGTCCTGGTCGGCAGCGGCGGCGAGGCCGCGGAGTTGGACGCCGAGGTCGCGTCCCACGTGTTCGTGGCGAAGAAGTGACGACCCGGCCGGCCTGTTCGCCGGCCTGATCCCGGGGGGTTGCGGGGTGGGGCTGCGCGCCCTGCCCCGTACGGTTGCGCCCCGCCTCGTTCCCCTGCGCCCCGCCCCGTACCCGTGCGCCCGGACACGCCGGCCCCGTGGCCCCCATCTGCTGGGACGGTTGGGACGACCTGGTGGACGAGTGGGCCGCTGGGCGTTCACGTTCACACCGGATTCGGATTCTGTGTGTGGAAGGGCAGCGGCCGTCCCGTTCCCGTGCCAGGCTGTGCGTCAGGCATATGACTCGAAGGCTCGGGACCGCGCGGGAGGGTCCGGCCGCTCGGCCGGGGAGGGGCGAGCGATGCGCTGCGAACACGGGGCGGCACGTCCGGTCGACGACCGGCGCGACGCACCCGGCCACGCCGCACGGTGCCGTGTGCGCCCGGGTGCGCTGGTCGCGCACGCGGGCGCGAACGTCTCCGGCCCCGGCCCGGCCCCGGGCACGGTGACCAGTAGGTGGGTCCCCGACCCGGGTACGGAGCACGCGGGCGCGGGACGCGCGGGCGCGAGGCTCCCGGTCGCGGGTACGAACACGGGCCCCGCCGCGGGTACGGGCACGAAGGCCCCCGCCACGGACACGGCAGGCCCGACCCCGGCCACGGGTACGGGGACCGCCCCAGGCACCAGGCCGCCGGTCGTGGCCCCGGCCGCAGGGGACGCGGGCGCAAGGGGTCCCGCCGCCGGTACTGGCACGCAGGTCCCCGGTACGGGTCGAGGCACATGGCACCCGGTCGCCGACGCGAACGCGGACAGGTGGCGCACGGGCACGCGGGCCCCTGCTTCGGGCACGGGGCTCCCGGTCCCAGGTACGAGCACCGGCCCCGCCCCGGGTACGGGCACGAAGACCCCCGCCACGGCCACGGGTACGGGGACCGCCCCAGGCACCAGGCACCCAGTCGGAGCCCCGGCCCCGGGCACCAGTACGTCCACAGGGGACGCGGGCGCAGGGAGTTTCGCCGCAGGTACGGGCACGGCCGTGGGCACGGTCACGGGGGACGCGGCCGCGAAGACCCCGGCCGCCGTTACGGGTACGGGGACCGCCCCGGGCACCAGGCACCCAGTCGGAGCCCCGGCCGCAGGTACCGGTACGTCCACGGGGGACACGGGTACGGCCGTGGGCACCGGCGCGAAGGGCCCTGGTACGGGCCGGGGTGCGCCGCGCCCGACCGCGGGGACGAGTACCGGTCCCGGTCCCGCCGCCGGTACGGGCACGGCCGCGCGGGACCCGGGCACGGGTACGGCCGTGGTCACCGGCAGGAAGGCTCCTGGAGCGGCTCGGGGGACGCGGCGTCCGGTCGCAGGCACGAGTACCGGCCGCGCCGGGGGCACGGGGACGGGTACGGGTACGGCTGCGAGGAACCGCGGCACGGGCGGGACCCACGCGGGGGCGGGCACGAGGGACCCGCGCGCCAGGGCCCTCGGCGCAGGCACAGGGAACCCGGACACGGGGACGGATGCGTTCGGTGCGGAGACGAAGGGCACAGGCCAGAGCGGCGCCGCCCACCTCGCACCGACCGGAACCGGCCCCGGCGCCGTACGGCGCCGGGGCCTGCCCTCCCCCTCGACGACCCGGAGCCCCGAGCTCCCAGGGTCATCCCCTTCGGACCGTGATCCCCGAGCGGCCCGCCTCCCGGGAAAGATCTCCCCAGGACCGGGGCGAGCAATCCTCGGGACCCATCACCCGAACGAGCGATGTTGCGGACGAAGACCATCCATCCGAACAAGGGTTCGATAATCTGACGTCCGTAGGTCCACCGGGCGCAGGGCGGGTCGCCAGACCACCGCATCCGCCCCGTCCCGCTCACACTCAAGACCCGCAACAGCCCAGAAGAGCGTGCAGGCGGCCCGGCGGGCCGCCATCGAGGGGGTGCCGGAGCAATGGCGAGGCGAATCGACGTGACCGGGGCGGGCGGTGTGCGCCTGGCCGCCTGGGACTTCGCCGACCCGCCCAAGCCGGGGCGGCGGAACGCGCCGGGCGTGCTGTTACTGCACGGTCTGATGGGCCGCGCCTCCCACTGGGCGGACACCGCCCGCTGGTTGGGCGAGCGGCACCGCGCGATCGCCCTGGACCAGCGCGGGCACGGCCGCAGCGACAAGCCCGTCGACGGCCCCTGGGACCGGGAGGCGTACGTCGCGGACGCCGTGGCCGCGCTGGAGCAGCTCGACCTGGCGCCCGCCGTGCTGATCGGCCACGCCATGGGCGCGCTGACGGCCTGGCAGCTCGCCGCGCGCCGGCCGGACCTCGTACGGGCCGTCGTCGTCTGCGACATGCGCGCCTCGGCGCTCGGACCGGCGTCGCAGCGCGAGTGGGAGCACTGGTTCGGCACCTGGCCGCTGCCGTTCGCGACCCTCGCCGACGTCCACAAGTGGTTCGGCGAGGACGACCCGTGGGTGGAGCGGCCCCATCCGTCGCGGGGCGCGTTCTACGCCGAGGTGATGGCCGAGTCGGCGGACGGCTGGCGGCCCGTCTTCGACCCCGCGCAGATGCTGGCCTCCCGCGCGGCCTGGGCGCACCACGCCCACTGGGACGAACTGGCGCAGGTCCGGTGCCCGACCCTGGTCGTGCGCGGACTCGACGGCGAGTTGGGGCGGGCGGAGGCGCAGGAGATGGTGCGGGTGCTGCCGCAGGGCCGGTACGCGGAGGTCGCCGATGCGGCGCACCTCGTCCACTACGACCAGCCCGAGGCGTGGCGCGCGGCGATCGAACCGTTCCTGGAGGACCTCGCACCGGACTGACGGGAACCCACCGACCCGGCCGCGCGTTGCCAGGACGATCTGATCGTGTGACGTGTGACGGATGACCCGACGGCGGCGCGGTCGACGTCGGGAGGAGTGAGCACCGTATGGCCATGGTGGGCCTGTTCTGGATCGCCGAGGGCGATGTGTACGTGGGCGCGAAGCCGTCCGGTTCGGCTCCCGGGGTGCGGCTGACCCCCGAGGGCGTGCTGCCCCTCGGCGACGGGCAGCCCGGCTTCCACCTGTGGGAGGACGTGCACGCCCTGACGGTGGTGGACGTCCCCGCGAAGACCCTGGTGCGGCAGGTCGGCGCGGTCAAGGACCTGGTCCTGGACACGGTGCTCAGCCTGGCGATGGCCGGGGCCCCGGGCGGGCCGTACGAGGCCCCGGCGCTGATGACGGTGCGCGTGGAGACGCCCGACGGCGAGCACGAGTTGTCGGCCCACGTCGCCGCGGCCGCCGGCTACTCGTCGACGGAGGTCGTCCTCTCCCGCGCCCTGCTGTCCCGGCTCACGGAGGGCGCCGCGACGCTGGTGACGACGCTGGCCGCGATGTCCGAGTGGGGTCGCCAGCAGGACGGGGACACGCCGCGGGCGGCGGAGCGCGAGGAGTTGCTGCGGAGTTGGGTGGGCTAGCGCTCCGGGTTCAGGGGGTGGTGGAGGGCCGGTGGGTGAGTGCGGTGGTGGTGCCGAGGAGGAGGGTGGCGAGGGCCAGGGCGAGGGCGGTGCGGGAGTCGGCGGGGTGCAGGACCCAGGCCCAGCGTTCGGGTCGGCCGCCGGGTCCCCAGCCGGCGGCGGCGCAGCCGAGGGGGGCCACGGCGATGAGTGCGCCGGCGGCGCGGTGTCCGACCCAGGGGTGGAGGAGGAGGGCGAGTCCGATGTAGCCGGCGATGTTGCGGCTGAGGACGACGGCCATGTCGGTGGGGTGGAGGAGGAGTGCGGCGGTCAGGACGGTGGCGGCGAGGGTGAGGGCGAGGGCGACGTCGAGGTGGCGCGGGGTGCGGACGGCGACGTTCTCGGTGGGGTGGTCGGCGCGGGCGGCGCCGTGCATGAGGAGGACGGCGGGGGTGAGGGTGATGAGGTGGCCGACGAGGAAGTCCCCGGCCTGTCCGGTGAGGGCGGGGAGGGGGAGGTGGGCGGTGCCGATGAAGAGGCCGAGGAGCCAGGTCGCGGCGGTGCCGATCGCGAGGGCGTGGGCGGCGCGGATCTTGAGCCACCAGATCATCGGGTGCCCTTCCCGGGGTCGAGGTCGGGTCGGGTGCCGCAGGTGGTGAGGGCGGCGCGGTTGCGTTCGTACCAGGCGAGTTGGACGTCGCGGGGCTGGTCCCTGACCTTGCGGGCGAGGGCGGCTTCGGGGGCGCCGAAGCGGCCGGCGACGACCGGGTGGGGTTCGCCGGCGGTGGCGTAGAGCCAGGCGGCGAGGGGGAGTTCGGCGTCGGCTGCGGGGTAGGGGGCGCCGCGCAGGGCGCAGGCGGGGGGTTCGGGGAGGAGTCCGGAGGCGACGCCGGCGGGGACGTCGGCGGCGGTGGCGTCGGTGGGGATGCCGAGTTTGCTGGCGCCGGGGCCGGGTCGGGCGGCCATGGTGAGGGTGTCGGGGACGGGTACGCCGGCGCGTTCCAGTCGGGCGACGACGGTGCGGGTGGCGCGGTGGACGGTGGCGGGGTGGCGGACTTCGGGCCAGAGGCAGACGGTGGGGCGGCTGCCCGTGCAGTGCAGGGCGGCCGGTGGGCGGGGGCGTACGACGGTGTCGGTGAGGTCGCGGGCGAGGTGCGCGGCGAGCGCGGTGCCGCCCGCGGTCAGGGCCAGGGCCGTCAGCAGGGCGGGGAGTCGGCCGCGGAAACGGATGAGGGCGAGCGCGCCGAGGCTGACCGAGGCGGCGAAGGCGCCGGCGCTCCACAGGGCGCTGGGGTCGAGGGTTTCGTCGACCGCGCAGCAGCCGTCCAGGCCGCCGGCGACGAGGTGCCGGGGCCACCAGAGGGTGAGGGCGGCGGGGTAGGCGTTGACGACGAAGCTGCCGACGAGGGCGAGCGGCGCGGCCAGCACCCCGGGCAGCACCCGGCCGACGACCGAGCCGACCAGGATGTTCGCAAGCAGCAGCCCGACCATCACCAGCAGCACGCCCGGCTGGGGCAGTCCGGGGCCCACCCCGGCGGCGCTGACGGAGGTGAACAGCGCGGCGAGCAGGGCGAGCAGGCCCAGGACGGCGACCGGGAGGAGCACGGGGGCGGTGATCGCCAGTGGGCCGCGGGCGGCGGTCTGGTCGAAGACCCGGCCGCGGGTGAAGCGGGCGACCTCCCAGGCGGCGACGCCCGCGCAGACGGCGTTGACGAACGGCAGGGCGAAGGTGGCGTTGGCGGTGGCGGAGGGCCAGTAGCCGACGGTGACCCAGGAGGACAGGTCGTCGCCCAGGGCCAGCAGGACGAAGCCGATCAGGAAGGGCAGGGCCCAGGTGGCCGCGGAGGACCGGAGCGCGGTGCGCAGCAGCACGGATCAGACCTCCCGTCCGACGAGTTGGGCGTAGGCGGCCTCGGCGCGTTCCCGCGGGGAGGGGTCGGCGGCGGCGAGGGCGTAGAACTCGGCGGTGGTGCCCTGGAAGCGGACGTGTCCCCGGTCGAGGACGACGACCTGTTCGTAGAGCGCGGCGAGGTCCTCCGTCTGGTGCGTCGACACCACGACCTGCACCGTGGCGCTCAGCTCCTCCACCAACGTGCGGAACACGCCGCGCTGTTGGGGATCGAGGCCGGCCGTGGGTTCGTCCATCAGGATCAGCTCGCTGCGGTGGGTCAGGGCCGCGGCGATGCCCATGCGCCGCAGCTGCCCCCCGGAGACCTGATGGCTCTTGCGGTCCGCCAACGCCTGGAGCCCCACCCGCTCCAGCGCCCGGCTCGACGCCTCCCACGCCGCCCCGCGCGACAGGCCCTTCAGCCACCCCGCGTACGCGACCTGCTCCCGCACCGTCAATCCGGGTACGGCGGTGACCTGTTGCGGGATCCAGGCGACCGCCCTTCGGTACCGGGCCGTGGCCCGTCGACCGGTGGGTGCCTCGTCCGCCCAGGTGACCGTCCCGCGCGGGGGCCGCAACTGCGAGGCGGCGAGTGCCATCAGGGTCGACTTGCCGGCGCCGTTGGGTCCGAGCAGCACCGTGGACGGACCCGCGAGGCACAGGTTCAGGCCGGAGAACACCTCCGCGTTCCGGTGGTAGCGAAAGGAAAGATCACGAAATACCAAGGCCATGGGTCGCACAATCCGCCGACCTCACGGCGGAGGCGGCTAGTCAGCGGCAAGGGGGGGACGCCCCGGCTGCCGACTCGCTCCGGGACGTCCCGAGTATGGCGGGATCAGTATTTCGTCGTCACGGAATCCACCCAGAGGAAGCCCCCGTTCCAGACACCCCAGAGTTCGAAGTAGTAGGTGCCCTTCGACACGTCCTTCCAGGTGGCTGTCTTGCAGGTGTTGGTCCTGGTTCCCTGGTTCTTGTCCGGCCCGAAGACGTCGCGCCACAACTTCAGCTGGGCCTTCCGGAAGCCGCCGCCCCCGTCGGACTCGCAGCCGCGGAAGCGGACGGAGGTCTTGACGGAGTCCCGGTTGCCGTCCGTCCAGCGGCGTGACTCGTCCCCCGGCTGCCAGGCCGAGATGTACGAGGAGAAGCTCCCCTCGGCGTGCGCGGGGACCACACCGGCGACCCCCAGCAGCACGGCGCTCACGATCACACCACGCGCAACACGTCGCACTTTCGCACTCATGCCTTTCCCCCTGTCTGGCGATCCCGGGCGGAACCGCCTGGAAATGCGGAGGAAGGGTGCACTCGCCTCCCCCCGGATGACGCATGCACAACTCTGCGCCGACGATTGCATATCGACACTATCCGCCTCGAACACCTCGCATGAGATGACCTCTCATGAATGACCGAATGCGGGGAGGTGTGTGGATCATGAATTAACTTGTATGAAGAGAAGTTGATCTGAATACCCGCGGCTCAGAGGAACGGGCCGTACGAATACCCCGGGAAGGGGTCGTTCGCGGGCGGTTGGCCGGTTCCACGAGTACGGTGCGCGGTGCTCGGTCGGGGGTGCTGCCGCGCCGGGCGGCTCCCGTCTGCTGCCCGGCGGCGGGTCAGGGGGGTCAGAGGGGGATGCCGGCGAGCTTCGCCGTGCGCAGCAACTCCGGGTTGCTGCGCCGGTGCAGGGAGGACACGACCCGGAACACCTCGCGTCCCATCGGGTTCGTCCGGGCCATCTGCGGGGCGGTCTCCCAGGCGATCCGGAGGTTGGTCAACGCCCCGTCCCGGTCGCCGACGTCGAGTCCCGCCCGAGCCAGGTTGATGCGGGTCGCGGCCACCCGGGTCGGAGTCAGATCGGCCAGCGCGGCGTCGACGTCTGCGGCCATCGCCAGGGCCTCCCGGGGACTGCCCAGGTCCAACCTCGTGGCCAGGACGTGTGTGGTGGTGTTCCGCACGCCGAAGATCATGGAGTGGCGGTGCCACTCGACCCCCGCAAGCTCCTCAGCCGCGTTCCAGGCGGACCTGATGTGCCGTTCGGCCTCCCGCCGGCCCTCGCTCTTGTCCTCCAACCGGCCCGCAAGGGTCATGCCCCGCAGGTTCAGGACGCCCACCGCGAAGGCCCGCTCCCGTCCGGAGAGCGACGGACTCGACTGGGCGGCCACGATCGCGCGCTCCACCAAGGACAGCCCTCCCTCGTAGTCGCCTCCATTCAGGTACGCCCCGGCCCGGTCCCGGTCAGCGATGGCCGCCCCCAACGGATCGGCGCGCTGGTGCACGGCCCAGCGTTGCCGAGTGACGGCCAGCTCCGCCATGTCCATCCAGCGGTGTCGGGCCGCCAACCAGTAGACGGCGCTGTACGCCTCGGCCAGCGAGTTCCACGCCTCGGCCGAATGCACAGCGAACGCGTGGGCCGTCGCGTCCCGGAGCAGGTTCGGCAACAGTTGCGTCAGGCGGGCCACGTCGAAGGCGTCGCGAAGGGCACTTGCACGCATCACCCCATCGCGCAGGTCACTATCCGTCACCGTCCGTTCCGTGGGTACGTCGTAGTCACGCAACGCCGAGCGCAGATCAGTGAGCGACTCTTCCGCCTCCTGGTGCACAGCGGCCTCCCCCAGCACCTCCGCGACGGTCAACCCCATGGGCTTGCCGAGCGCAGCGGCAACCGCGGGGGTCAGGGCTCTGTCCCCCACCTCGATCTTGGACAAGAGCGAGAGCGACACTGCGGCTCGTCGTGCCAGTTGGGCCTGTGTCAGCCCGTGCGCCTTGCGCAGGACCGCCAGGTTCTCGCCGGGCGCCAGCCCTGCTGTGAATTCGGAGTGGCCCGGTGCGCTCATGACTTCCACCCTCCTCGCGATGTGCGTACTCACCCCATGGTCATGGACCGCTTTCCCGACCCACGAGCCTTGTGCAACCCATGTGCAAGTCCGGCCACTTCGGGGCGCCGTTGACTATCTGTACACGATCGAACACAACCCGGCGACCGGGGTCACCGGTTCGGGTCGGTCATCCTGAAAGGGAGTCGACAACGTGGATCGAGACACCGAGGAAACGAGCAGGTCAGGGCCACCGGCCGACAACGGACCACGCCTCGTGCGGTTGCTGCCCTGGAGTACCGACCAGGGCAAACCGTGCTTCTTGGTGAGCGATGCGGGCGGTGCGACCGACGGCGGGCACAGCGTGCTCGGACGGATGGCGGACGACCTGGAACGCATGCACCTCCGACACGCCACCGTGCTGCTGGACCGGGCCGGGGAGCTGATCGCGGACCAGCGGGCCGACAGACGCGAACTGCGGTTCCTGGCCGACCAACTGCGCACGTCCTTGCGGGAAGTGACCCGGATCGCGGACAGCCGGGGCGCCCGACTGACCGCGGCGTCAGGGTCGGACGGGACCGAGCGAACGGCGCGCGACGCGTGACCCGGGCACCCGTCCGGCACCGGCGGGCCCCGCACCGGCGCGGTCGACGGCTGGCCGGGTGGGCGCGCGCCGGGGGCGGGCCGCTGCTCGTGGCGCTGCTCGGCGTCGGTCTGCTCGCCGTGCTCGGCGGGGTGCTCGCCCTGGCTGCGATGAGCTGAGGCGGGCGGCGGCCCGGGGGCTCAAGGGCTGAGGCGCTCCACGTGCCACGCATCGCCGCCCGCGGCACCGCGCACGTAGCGGAGCCGGTCGTGGAGCCGGTTCTCGCGGCCCTGCCAGAACTCGACCGTCTCGGGCACCACCCGGAAGCCGCCCCAGTGCGGCGGTACGGGGACCTGCTCGCCCTCGGGGTAGCGGGCGGCCAGCTCCTCGTACGCCCGGTCCAGCTCGGCGCGGGAGGCGACCACCGTCGACTGGCTGCTCGCCCAGGCGCCGAGTTGGGAGCCGTGCGGTCGGGTGCGGAAGTACGCGGCCGTCTCGTCACGGGCGGTCCGGGTCGCCGTACCCGTGACGTGGACCTGCCGGGCCATCGGGTGCCAGGGGAAGAGCAGCGCCACGTGCGGGTTGGCGTCCAGGTCGCGGGCCTTGCGGGAGCCGTAGTTCGTGTAGAAGACGAAGCCCTCGTGGTCGAACTGCTTCAGCAGGACGGTACGGGAGCTGGGGCGGCCCTCGGCGTCCGCGGTGGACACGATCACGGCATTGGGCTCGTACAGGGAGCCCTCGTCCGCGGTGCGGACGGCGTCCCGGAACCAGCGCGCGAACTGGTCCACGGGGTGGGCCGCCAGTTCGGCCTCGTCGAGACCTCGGGCTCGGTAGTGCTCGCGCATCACGGCCGGGTTCGGATGATCGACGGAGTCGCGGTTCACCCCGTCATCCTGCCGTACCGGGGCGGGCGACGGTACGAGGGGGCGGGGCGCCGGCGGGACGGACCGGCCGCCCCGGAACAAGAACATGGCACTCAGTGCCGCAAACTCTCCCGTTTGGTGGCACCAAGAGATACGGTCTTCCTGTCGAACCGGTTGGACGGCCCCCTCCACGGGGCATCACCGGGAGGACGGGTCGGTTCCGTGCGCCCCGGGACGGCCGTGGAACCGACGACGGACCCCGCCACCGCCGTCCACCAGCACTTTCATAGCGCGCAGCACGATCCCCCGGCCGTCGCGTACCCCGCCCGGCCGCCGCACACGGTCATCCGCACGGCCACCCCCGGGGCACCCCCGCGGCCGTGCGCCGTCCACACAGAGGAGCCGCCTCATGTCCGATTTCGTACCCGGACTCGAAGGAGTCGTCGCGTTCGAGACGGAGATCGCCGAACCGGACAAGGAGGGCGGCGCCCTCCGCTACCGGGGCGTCGACATCGAGGATCTCGTGGGGCACGTGTCCTTCGGGAACGTCTGGGGCCTGCTGGTCGACGGGGCGTTCGCCCCCGGGCTGCCCGCGGCGGAGCCCTTCCCGATCCCCGTCCACTCGGGTGACGTCCGGGTGGACGTCCAGTCGGCGCTGGCCATGCTGGCGCCCGCGTGGGGGCTGAAACCCCTGCTCGACATCAGCGACGAGCAGGCCCGTGACGACCTCGCGCGCACCACGGTGATGGCCCTGTCGTACGTGGCGCAGGCCGCGCGGGGCCAGGGGCTGCCGATGGTTCCGCAGCGCGAGATGGACCGGGCCGGTTCCGTGGTGGAACGGTTCATGATCCGCTGGCGCGGCGAGCCCGACCCCCGGCACGTGGCCGCCGTCGACGCCTACTGGACGTCGGCCGCGGAGCACGGCATGAACGCCTCCACGTTCACCGCGCGGGTGATCGCCTCCACCGGCGCCGACGTCGCCGCCGCCCTGTCCGGCGCGGTCGGCGCGATGTCCGGACCGCTGCACGGCGGGGCGCCCTCCCGGGTGCTCGGCATGATCGAGGAGATCGAGCGGACCGGCGACGCGCAGGCGTACGTCCGGGGCGTGTTGGACCGGGGCGAGCGGCTGATGGGCTTCGGGCACCGCGTGTACCGGGCCGAGGACCCGCGGGCGCGGGTGCTGCGGCGCACGGCACGGGAGTTGGGTGCGCCGCGCTTCGAGGTGGCGGAGGCGTTGGAGAAGGCGGCGCTGGCGGAGCTGCACGCCCGCCGGCCGGACCGGGTGTTGGCCACCAACGTGGAGTTCTGGGCGGCGATCGTGCTGGACTTCGCGGAGGTTCCGGCGCCCATGTTCACGTCGATGTTCACGTGTGCGCGTACGGCCGGCTGGTCGGCGCACGTGCTGGAGCAGAAGCGGACCGGACGGTTGGTGCGACCGTCCGCGCACTACGTGGGCCCCGGGGTGCGCAGCGCGCGGGGCGTGGACGGGTACGCGGACGTCGCGACGGGCTGAGCGGGCGCGCCGGCGCGCGTTCCGAGGCTCGTGCGTTCCGAGGCACTGAGTGCCTCGGAACGCGTGGCGTCCTCTTCCGGCGGCCCTACGCGGGGACCAGGAGCCCGGTGTGGTGCCGGGTGACGACCTGGGGGTGGGCGCGCAGCTTGCCCTTCCACTCGTTGCGGCCGAACTCGGCGTGCAGCGGGTTGGCCGGGTCGGTCGTCACCCCGGGTGCGAACGGTGCGTACGGGAACGGCAGCGGGTCGATCCGGGCGTCCAGTCGCGGATTGTGGAAGTACGGGACGGAATAGCGTTCCGTGGCGCCGGGCGGGCTGACCACGCGGTGCCGGGTGGCCACCAAGTAGCCGTCGGTGGCGACTTCGAGGAGTTCGCCGAGGTTGACGACGAAGGCGCCCGGCATCGGCGGCACGTCGTGGAAGGCCCCGTCCTCGCGCTGGACCTGGAGCCCGCCGACCTGGTCCTGGAGCAGCAGGGTGAGGAACCCGTAGTCCTTGTGGGCGCCGACGCCCTGGTCGGTGCCGTCGTCGGCGCTGCCGGGGTAGCGGACCAGCTTCAACTGCGGGTGGGCGCCCGGCCCGAAGGCGGGGGCGTAGAAGTCGGGCGGCGCCCCGATGGCGGTGAGCAGTTCCCGGAGCAGCCGGTCCGCGACGGCCCCGAGGTGGGACATCCAGGCCAGGGCGAGGGTCCGCAACTCGGGCAGGGCGTCGGGCCATTGGTTGGGGCCCTGGAGCCACCAGTACGCGGGCTCGCCGGGGGCCGGTGCGCGGACGGGTCGTTCCGCCCCGATGTCGAGTTGGTCGCGCCAGTCCCGGCTGCCCCCGGTGCGTTCGTCTCCGGTCCGGGTGTAGCCGCGGAAGTGGGGCGAGTTGACGATGTCGAGGGCTCGGCGTTCGGCCTCCGGGAGGGCGAAGAACCGGCGCACGGCGGAAGTGAGTGCGGTGGTGCGGGCCTCGGTGATCCCGTGCCCGACGAGTTGGAAGAAGCCGACGCGGTGGGCCGCGTCGTGGAGTTGCGCGTGCAGCAGGGCGCGGGCCTGGGGGCCGCGGTCCGCCGCGGAGAGGTCGATGACGGGGAGATCGGTCACGACGGGGGACTCGCTCGCGCCGGGGGAATCGTCCATCGCGGGGAGATCGGTCAGCTGGTGTGCGTGCGGCGCCGTGGCCTCGGTCGACGGGTGGGTCGGGAGCACGGGTCTGGGGAAGTGCGTCATGGTGTGTCCGCTGGGGTACGGCACGGTGCTGCGCCGGGGTGGGGCGAGCACCGGCTGCCTGAGCTGATGGGGGCCGGAGTCAGGCGGAGGACCGACAGCTCGTGCTGGTGACCCGGACGTAGTCCACGTGGCGACGGCGTACGAGCGGAGACATGTCGCCAGCGTACTGCGGAGCAGGACGCTCCGGAGGTGCCGTGGGTCACAGGGGGCGGCAGGTGTCCCCGGGGCGCACTCCGGGGCCACCCGTCCGGCGCAATCGGCTGGGACGTTCCGGTGGGCGGGGGCGTTCCGGTGCGGGGGCGCACTCCAGCGGGTGGGCGCACCCCAGCGGGTGGGCGCGTTCCAGGGGATCGGCAGGCCCGCTCACTCCTGGGCGGGCCGTGATGCGGCGGGCCGCGGCTCAGCGGGCTGCGGCTCACCGGAGCGGGGCTCGTCGTACCGGGAGTCACCGGGCTGCCGCTCGATGGGGCCCGACTGCGCGGACCGCGGCTGCGCGGGCCGTGACGTGCGGACGATCCGGGACCACCGCCGCGGACCGTCGGCCCGGGCCGCGCGCCCCTTCCCGCGCCCCACCTGAGTGCGCACCGCACCCACGCTCGCCGCGATGACCAGGGCGATGGCCGCCGACTGGGACACCGTCAGGGTCTGGCTGAGGACGAGGAAGCCGGCCGCCGCGGCGATCGCCGGTTCGAGGCTCATCAGGACGGCGAAGGTGGAGGCGGGCAGCCGGCGCAGCGCGAGGAGTTCCAGCGTGTACGGGAGCACCGAGGACAGTACGGCGATGGCCGACCCCAGGAGCAGGATCGACGGGTCGAGCAGCTTCGCGCCGGAGTCGACGATCCCGAACGGCAGGATCAGCACGGACGCGACGAGCATCGCGAGGGCGAGCCCGTCGGCCTTGGGGAAGCGGCGGCCGGTGCGCGCGGAGAAGACGATGTACGCCGCCCACATCACGCCCGCCGCGAGGGCGTAGGCCATGCCGACCGGGTCGAGGGTGCCGAAGCCGCCGCCGCTGAGCAGGAACACTCCGGCGAGCGCGAGGCCGGCCCACAGCAGGTTGACCAGTCGGCGGGAGGCGATCACCGAGAGGGCCAGCGGGCCCAGTACCTCCAGGGTGACCGCGGCGCCGATGGGAATGCGGGCGGCGGCCTGGTAGAAGAGGGCGTTCATGCCGGCGAGGGCGACGGCGAAGGCGATGACCGTGCCCCAGTCGGCGCGGGAGTGCCCGCGCAGCCGGGGGCGGCACACCGCGGCGAGGATCAGCGCCGCGACGACCAGGCGCAGGGTGACCACGCCGAACACGCCCGCGCGGGGCATCAGCCCGACGGCGAGGGCCGCGCCGAACTGGACGGAGACCCCGCCGGCGAGGACCAGCCCGACCGGGCCGAAGGAGCCGAAGCGAGCCGCGAGGCCGCCGGGCGCGGCGCCCTCGGGACCGGGGGTGCCGGGCGCGGCGCCGGAGGTGGTCGCAGCAGCCGGGCTTCCGTCGGCGGCTCCGCGGGCGGGCAGGACGTCCACGGGACTCCCTCCATAGATCATCACAATGAACCGTTCAGTGCACCATAATGCACTCATGGGTGGCGCGACACTCGTTTGTCCGGGCACCGAACGGGCCGAAACGCACCGAACGGGGGACGGTCCGCCCCGCCGGTCCTCCACCCCACGCTAGGCGCCCCGCGCGCGCCCGTGAAATGCCGATCGGTCCCCGCTTATGCTTCACCGACATGAGCGCTGACAGCGGTGCGGGAGCACGCCCCGAGGACTCCGGCGACGGTGCCCCAACGGGCCGCCCCGGCAGTCTGCGCACCCTGGAGGTCCGGCACCTGCGCTGCTTCCTCGCCATCGCCGAGGAGGGCAGCATCACCCGTGCGGCCACCCGGCTGCGGCTCACCCAGCCGGCCGTGTCCCGCACCCTCGCGGCCCTTGAGGACGCGCTCGGCGTGCGGCTCGTCGACCGTTCGACGCACCACCTCGCCCTGACCGCCCGGGGCCGCGCCTTCCGGGACCGGGCGCGGGCCGCGGTGACCGCCTTCGAGGACGCCCTGACGGCCGGGCGCGGCACCCCGCGCCCCCTGCGGGTGGGCCACCCCTGGTCGGCCCTCGGCCCGTACACGACCCCGCTGCTGCGGCGCTGGCGCACCGACCACCCGGACACGCCCCTGGAACTGCTGCGGATCGACGACCGCACCGCGGGGCTGACCCGGGGGCTGGTCGACGCGTCGTTCCTGCGGGGGCCGGTACGGGCGCCCGGCCTGGAGTGGACCCGACTGTACGAAGAGGGCCAGGTCGCCGCGGTGCCCTCGGACGGGCCGCTGGCCGGACGGGACGCGCTGCGGCTCGCCGACCTCACGGACCGGACGATCGCCCTGAACACCGTCTCCGGGCTGACGTCCCTGGACCTGTGGCCCGACGCGATCCGCCCCGGCTCGGTGATCACGGTCGCCAACACCGACGACTGGCTGAGCGCCATCGCCGCCGACCGGGCGGTCGGGGTCTCGGCCACCGGGACCGCGGACATGCACCCCCACCAGGGCGTCACCTACGTCCCGTTGGTCGATGCGCCGCCCGTGCCGGTGTTCCTCGCCTGGCGCGCCGGTACGGACGGGCCGCCGGTACGGGACCTGTTGGCGCTGGCCCGGGAAGTCGTCGCCCAGCGCCCCGAGTGACCGCCGGTGCGCCGGTCAGCGGTCAGCCAGGTGTCGGCTCCTCGGTCGGTTCACGGGCCCGGCGGCAGTGCGTCCGCCAGGATCTCGGCCAGGTGTCGCCCCCGCACCCCCGCGAGCTGGTCGAGCTGGGTGCGGCAGGAGTAGCCGTCCGCGAGGACCACCGCGTCGGCCGGCGCCGAGCGCACCGAGGGCAACAACTGGTCCTCGGCGCACCGCACCGACACCTCGTAGTGGCCGCGGCCCCGCTCGAAGCCGAAGTTGCCGGCGAGACCGCAGCAGCCGCCGCTGAGCGTCCCGGTGAGCCCGGCCGCCTCGCGCAGCCGGCGGTCGGCGGCGTCACCGAGGACGGCGTGCTGGTGGCAGTGGGTCTGGCCGACGACCGGCCGGTCCAGCCGGGGCGGACGCCAGTCGGGCGCCCGGGCCTCCAGGGTTTCCGCGAACGTACGGACCGCCGCGGCCAGTTCGGCGGCGCGCGGGTCGTCGGGGAGGAGTTCGGGGAGGTCGGTGCGCAGGGTCGCCGCACAGCTCGGTTCCAGGACGGTCACCGGGGTGCCCGGGCCGACGTCCGCGTCCAGGAGGTCCAGGGTGCGGGTCATGACCTTGCGGGCCAGGTCGAGTTGGCCGGTGGAGACGTACGTCAGGCCGCAGCACACCCCCGGCGGGGACAGTCGGACCGCCTGCCCCGCCGCCTCCAGCACCCGGACCGCCGCCCGGCCCACCCCGGGCGCCAGGTGCTCGGTGAAGGTGTCCGGCCACAGGAACGTGACCTGGTCGGAGGAGAGGATGCGGGTGCCCGGGGGTACGGGGCGGCGGGCGAACCAGCGGCTGAACGGCTGCGTGGCGAGGCGGGGCAGCTGCCGCCCCGGTGCCACGCCGGCCAACCGCTTGCCGAGCGCCGCCCACCGCTCGCGGCCGGCCAGCGCGTTCACCAGCGGGGCGGTCCGGGTGGCCGCCGCCAGCCGCAGCCACCGCGGGAGGCGGCCCATCGCGTAGTGCGCGGCGGGCCGGACCCGGCCGGCATAGTGGTGGTGCAGGAACTCCGCCTTGTACGTGGCCATGTCGACGCCGACCGGGCAGTCCGACCGGCAGCCCTTGCAGGACAGGCACAGGTCCAGCGCGTCGCGCACCTCGGTCGACCGCCAGCCGTCCGCGACGACCGCGTCGGGCGCGCCCGCCCGGCCGGCCAGCATCTCGTGCAGCAGTCGGGCCCGGCCGCGGGTGGAGTGTTCCTCCTCGCCGGTGGCCCGGAACGAGGGGCACATCACGTCCTGACCCGGCGTCGTCGTCCGGCACTTGGCGACGCCGACGCAGCGACGGACCGCCGCGGCGAAGTCCCCGCCGTCCTGCGGGTAGCCGAACTCCACCGGGACCGGCGCGCGGGGCAGCACCTCGAACCGCAGGTTCTCGTCGAGGCGCGCCGGGTGGACCAGTACCCCCGGGTTGAGCAGACCGGGCGGGTCCCACACCGCCTTCACCCGCGCGAACAGGGCGGTCAGTTCGGCCCCGTACATCCGCGGCAGCAACTCGGCGCGGGCCATGCCGTCGCCGTGCTCCCCGGACAGCGACCCGCCGTGCGCCACGACCAGGTCGGCCAGCTCCTGGGAGAAGGTCCGGAAGCGGGCGGTCCCCTCCGGGGTGAGCAGGTCGAAGTCGATCCGTACGTGGACGCAGCCGTCGCCGAAGTGCCCGTACGGGGCGCCGCGCAGTCCGTGCGCGGACAGCAGCGCCCGGAACTCCCGCAGGTACGCGCCGAGTCGGGCCGGGGGCACCGCGCAGTCCTCCCATCCGGGCCACGCCTCGGAACCGTCCGGCATCCGGGTCGCCGTGCCGGCCGCGTCCTCCCGGACGCGCCACAGCGCCCGCCCGGCGACCGGGTCGGTGACCACCCGGGCGTCGAGCGCGTCGGCGGCGCCCACGATCCGGTCGGCGGCCGCCCGTGCCGCGGCCCGCGTTTCGCCGCCCGTCTCCACGAACAGCCAGGCCGCGCCCCGGGGCAGCCCGCCCACCGCGGCACGGGGCACCAGGTCCGCCGCCATGCCCTCGACGGTGAGCGGGGCGTACGGCAACAGCCCCGGCGCGGCGTCCGCAGCGGCGCCCTCGTCGGCGTAACCGAGGACCGCGAGCGCCCGGGCCGCCGGGGTTTCCACCAGTCGTACGGTGGCCTCGGTGAGCAGTCCCAGGGTGCCCTCGGAACCGCAGAACGCCCGCGCGACGTCGGCCCCGTTCTCGGGGAGCAGCGCATCGAGGGCGTAACCGGAGATGCGACGGGGCAGGGCGGGGAAGCCGGTGCGCAGCAGGGCCAGGTGCGAGTCCACGAGGGGGCGCAGACCGGCGGGCGCGCCGGCCCAGTCGCGCCCGAGCCGGCTGAGGCCGGCTGCACGGCCAGGGGCAGTGCAGAGGGCGGCGGTCAGGGCGGTGACGTTGTCGGCGGTGGTGCCCCAGGCCACCGAGTGCGATCCGCAGGCGTTGTTGCCGATCATCCCGCCGATCGTGCAGCGGCCGTGGGTCGACGGGTCGGGTCCGAACGCCAACCCGTGCGGTGCGGCGGCCTCCTGGAGCCGGTCGAGGACCAGACCGGGTTGCACGGTGGCGGTGCGCGCCGCCGGGTCGAGCGCCAGGACCCGGTTCATGTGCCGGGTGAAGTCGAGGACCACGCCGGTGCCGGTGGCCTGGCCCGCGATCGAGGTGCCGCCGCCCCGGGCGACCAGCGGCACCCCGTACTCCCGGCAGAGCGCGAGCGCCGCGACGACGTCGTCCGCGTCCCTGGGCGAGACCACGCCCAGCGGCACCCGACGGTAGTTGGACGCGTCCATCGTGGTCAGGGCGCGCGCGGTGGTCCCGAAGTCGACCCCGCCGGCCACCTCCGCGCGCAGCGCCGCCCTGAGGCCGTCGGGTTCGGTCCGGGTGCCGTGATCCGTCATGGCTCCAGCATCCCCCGCCGGACTTCCCGGGCGGGGGAGGCGGGTCGGTGCGCGGACGGGAGGGCGTCGCGCGCGTGGGATAGGGGGCGTTGCGGGGAATGGCACGACGTGCCAACGGCCATGTACGTAGTCGGGCCGTCCACTTCGGTCCGGACGGGGAATCCGATCGCCGTATACGAGGCGGTCGGTATGTCCCGCATGACAGAGCCGCCGGATGGGGAGGGGGAGGGATAGCGAGAAACGGAAGAGAAACAAGCTACGGAGGAAACGAGTGGGACGGGGGTGGCACGGTGAGAGGTGAGCGAATCGGCGGCACGAGCGCCGTGGCGAGGCGGGACGTGCGGCTGACCACGGCCGTGCGACCGGTGGACGACGGGGAAATGTTCGGCGGACCCCGTCACCGGGGCATCACCCCCACCCCACGGGTCGCTCATGGCGCACACAAGAACCCCACAAGGGCGACTGTGGTGCAGACCAATTCCCTGACACGCCCCCGGGAAATCCCGTATTGCGCCGGTCGAATCTTCCCAATCGGATCAGGAACTCTCCTATAGTGACGGCAAGTTGAGCGCAGCGTGTTTCCTCCCGGGGCAGAGGGACACACCGGCCCACTCCTCACCCGCCTCAGCGGCCCACCACCTCGGGGCCCGACCCGCTGGGGACGCCCCCCGGGCGACGCCCCCACCCGTGGCGCCCGCCCGTGACGCACACCGGTGGCGGCCCCGCGCAGGCGCCCGCCCCAGGCCCATCCGCCCCTCGTCCCCCCAGCGCACGCGCCACCCGCACCACCCCCACTGACCAGCCCGTGGACTCGCCCACCGAGGACATGACCCGAGGACACGATTGATGACCGCGCCCCCGCCGCACGCGCGTCCCGCGACAGACCGGCCGCGCCCCGCGCCCGCGACCGACCGGCACCGCACGGCCGCGGCGCAGCCCCGTCCCCGCACCTCGACGTCCCCGCTCACCGAAGCGCCCCCGTCCCCCGCAGCGTCCGGGCCCCGGCCCGCACCCCCGTCCCCCGCGCCGCACCCCGCACCCCCGCCCGGCGGCGCCCCGTCCGCCCCGGCCCGCGCCTCGCGCCCCACCGCCCCCGGCCCCTCCGACCAAGGAGCCACCGCGCCCAGCAGCCAGTTCCCCGCCGCCCGACTGTCCTCGACCCCCCGGATATCCACGCCCCGGCGCACGCCGGGGCACCCCGGACCCACCCCGACGAAGGCGTCGCCCACCCCCTCGACAGCCAGCCCGTCGACGCCGTCGACGCCCGTCGCCGACGACGCGCCCACTCCGGCCCTCGCGGCCCACCCCGTCCCGTACCGGCTGTCCCACCCCACTCCCCCGGTCGGCACCACCGCCCCCCGCACGGCGCCCGGCACGGCGCCCGGCCCGGTGCCCGCGCGGCCCCGGCCGCTCGTCTCCGCCCTGTGCGGACTGCTCGCCCTGCTGCTCGCCGCAGCCGCCGCGGTCGTCGCCGCCCGGACCACACCCGCCGACGCCCGGGGCGCGGTCGCCCTGGGCGGTGCTGCGGCGGGCGCCCTGCTGCTGGCCGTCGCCCTCGCCCTCGTCCACCACGCCCTGCGCACCGCCGCCGTGTTGCGCGCCCACCTCGCCGCGGCGAGGGCCGAGACGGACCGGACCCACGACGAGGCCGCGTCCCTCGCCGACGACCTCGCCGGCGAACGCGCCCGGCACGGGGCGGAACTGCGCACCGAGCAGGCGCGCGCGGCCGCCGCGCTCGCCGCGGAACGGGACCGGCTGCACGGTGAACTCACCCGTGAGCGCGAGCGCCTGGCCGCGGAGACGGACCGCCTCGCCGAGCTGGCCGACCGCGCCGCCACCGATCGGGCCGCCACCCTCGCCGCCTGCGCGAACGCCGCCGGGCGACTCCAGGCCCTGGCCACCGGCACCCTCGCCGACCTGCGCCGCATGGAGGACGAACACGGCGACGAGAACGTGCTCGCCGACCTCCTCCACATCGACCACCGCACCGCCCAGACCGGTCGTCTCGCCGACTCGATCGCCCTGCTCACCGGCGCGCGCTCCGGCCGCCGTTGGGCACGTCCGATCGTGATGGAGTCGATCCTGCGCGGTGCGATGGGCCGCATCAGCGCCTACCAGCGGGTGCACCTCCACTCCACCAGCGAGACGGCCGTCGCCGGCCACGCCGCCGAGGGCGTCATGCACGCACTCGCCGAACTCCTGGACAACGCCGCGAACTTCTCCCCGCCGAACGCCGAGGTCCACGTGTACGTGGAGGAGGTGCCGGCCGGGGCGGTCATCTCCGTGGAGGACAGCGGGCTGGTCATGAGCGACCACCAACTCCGGCGCGCCGAACGGGCCGTGTCCGGCGATTCCTCGGAGCTGGGCGGCCTGTCCGGCAACCGGCTCGGGCTTGCGGTGGTGGGACGGCTCGCGCGCAAGCACGGGCTGACCGTCTCGTTCCGCCCCTCGGCGCGCGGCGGCACCGGTGTGGTGATGATGGTCCCGCGGGAGTTGCTGACCGGTCCGGACGCGGTGCCCGCACGGTACGCGGGGCTCCCGCCCGCCCGACCACCCGCGGACGAGACGGGGGCCGGCTACGCGGACGGCCCCGTACCCCTCGCGGACGGGCCCGCGCACCGGAGCCGACCGGAGCCGGCCCCCGCGGACGAGGTGCAGCCCGCCTCCGTACCGCCGCACCCGCTGTCGTTCTCGTACGCCGCCGCCCGCGCCCTGGCGGAGGACGGCGTGGACCCGGAGCCGCTGCCGTCCCACGGACAACCGGGCGCGGTCGAGGTCCGTCCCGGTCCCGACCGCCGGGACCCGGCGCCCGTCCGCGCGGCGGAGGCCACCGCCCGCCCGCAGCCGTTGCCCCGACGCCCCCGGGGCCGCACCCTGCCCGCCCCCGAGGCCCGGCGCGCCGAGGCCGAACGCGCCGGTGCGGCCGACCCCGTGGACGTCGCCGCCCGCGCAGCCCGTTTCAGCAGTTTCCGCGCCGCCGTGCGCCCCGCTCCCCCGACCCCCGACCCGGCGCCGGCGCCACCGGCGCACCAGGTCGACGGCCCGCACCACCAGGAAGGCGACACCACCCGATGACCGGCACCGCCCGTTCGCACCCGACCAGTTCCGCCGACGACGCCGAACGCGCGGGCTCCCTCCACGCGTTCGACGCGGCCTACCCGATGGCCACGTACCACGCGGGCATGGCGCACCAGTCCCCCGCGCCGGACGCCACGACCACCGTGGACGACACCTTCGCCTGGCTGCTGGAGGGGCTGCTCGCCCGCACCCCGGGCGCCCGGCACGCGCTGGTGCTGTCCCGCGACGGCCTCAAGCTGTGCCGCACCCCGGAACTCTCCGTGGACCAGGCCGACCAGCTCGCGGCCATCGCGGCGGGCATCCACTCGCTGTCCCACGGCGCCTCCGTGGAGTTCGGCGACGGCGGGGGCGGTGTGCGCTCGGCGATGGCGGAGTTCCACGGCGGGGTGCTGTTCATCGTGGAGGCCGGGCAGGGCGCCCACGTCGCGGTGATCGCCGACGAGGACGCGGAGGCCGGGATCATCGGCCACAACATGAGCGAACTCGTCGGGCAACTCGGCGCGCACCTCGCCCCCCAGGGCGGTGCGGTGGACGACGCGGTGGACGATTCCCGGGCCGCGGAGGGGCCGCGCACCGCGCCCGGCCAGTGAGCCGGCCCGGCCGGGACGAGGTACCGGACCGGCTCTACACGCTCACCGGCGGACGCAGCAGGTCCCCGACGGACACCCCGCTCGACCTGGTGACGCTGATCGTCGCGGAGTCCGCACCGCGTCCCGGGATGCAGTCGGAGCACGCGGCGATCCTGCGGATGTGCCGGCTGCCGATGGCGGTGGTGGAGATCGCGGCGGACCTGCGGCTCCCGGTGAGCATCACGCGGGTGCTGCTGTCCGATCTGCTGGCGGCGGGCCGGGTCAGCGCACGGCACCCCCGGCCGCCGGTGCCGCGTGAGAGCTTTCCCGATTTCGAACTCCTGGAGCAGGTGCTCGTTGGACTCCGAAGGATCTGAAGCATCCCAGGCGCGCAGACGTCCGTCCGCCCGTCGGGGCACCACCCCGCCGGGCCCGTACGCCACCGGGCCGTACGCCACCGGGCCGTACTCCTCCGGGCCGTACCCCTCCGGCCCGGAGGACCGTCCGGCGTTGGAACCGACCGCCGAGACCGGTCTGAAGATCGTGGTCGTCGGCGGCTTCGGCGTCGGCAAGACCACCCTCGTGCGTTCGGTGAGCGAGATCCGCCCGCTGACCACCGAGGAGACGTTCACCTCCGCCGGGGAGGAGGTGGACGACCTCACCGGGGTGAAGGCGAAGTCGGAGACGACCGTCGCCTTCGACTTCGGCCGCATCACGCTCGGCCCCCGCCACGTGCTGTACCTGTTCGGGGCGCCCGGCCAACCCCGGTTCTGGTTCCTGTGGGACCAGTTGTTCACGGGGGCGCTGGGCGCGGTCGTCCTGGTGGACACCCGGCGCGTCGACGACTGCTGGTACGCGATCGACCGGCTGGAACAGTCGGGCACGCCGTTCATCGTCGCCCGCAACGACTTCGGCGGGCCCCCGTACACGCCCCGGGAACTGCGGGAGGCGCTCGACCTCGACAGGGACGTTCCGGTGATCGACTGCGACGCCCGGTCGAGGGAGTCCGCGGCCCGGGTCCTGATCACCCTCGTCGAGTTCCTGACGACCCGGTTCGGTTCGTCCACCGGCCCGCTGGACGGCCCGTGGCCCGACGGGCGTCCGGGCGGTGCGCCGTGACGTCCGCGGTCCCCGGGGGTCCGCCCCCGGTCCCGCTGGGTCGGCTGCGGCAGCCCGGCGCCAGCGCCGCGCTCCACCACGAACTGCGCCGCACCCACGGACCGGTGGCGCCCGTGCTGCTGGACGACGGGGTGCCGGCCTGGCTGGTCCTCGGCTACCGCGAACTGCACCAGGTGACGGCGGACCCGCAGTTGTTCAGCCGGGACCCGGCGCTGTGGAACCGGCCGGGCACGATCCCCGACGGCTGGCCGCTGCCCCCGGACGTCGGACGGGACGTCCCGCCCGCCCCGCACACCACCGTCCTGCACACGACCGGGCCGCGGCACACCGAGCGGGCGGCGGTCATCGCGCACGCGCTCACCGCGCAGGGCCCGTACCGGCTGCGGGAGCACGCGGAGCGGTTCGCCGACGCGTTGGTCGACGGTTTCTGCACCCGGGGCGGGGCCGATGTGATCGGGCAGTACGCGGTGCCGCTGCCGGTCCGGGTGCTGGCGCGGCTGTTCGGCTTCGCCGAGGCGTCGGCCCCGGAGCTGGAGGCGGCGCTGAACGCCGTCGCGGGCGGGCGCGAGGGGGCGGTGGACGGACGGCGGCGGCTCACGGCGGCGGTCGGCGAACTGGTGGCGGAGCGTCGTCGGGCGCCGGGCGAGGACGTGGCCTCGCGGATGCTGGCCGATCCGGCGGGGCCGCCCGAGGAGGAGATCGCCCGGGACCTGACGCTGATGCTGATCGCGGGGCACCGGCCCACCACCGACTGGATCGGCAACTCGCTGCGGCTGATGCTGACCGACGAACGGTTCGCGGCCTCCCTGTCCGGCGGGCGCCGCAGCGTGGTCGAGGCGATGAACGAGGTGCTGTGGGAGGACCCGCCCGCGCAGAACGTTCCCGGGCGCTGGGCCGCGCGGGACACGGTGCTCGGGGGGCGGCACATCCGCGCCGGTGACCTGGTGGTCCTGGGCCTGGCGGCGGCGAACTCGGACCCGGAGGTGCGGGCCGACCGGGCCGCGCTGACCGGCGGCAACAACGCGTTCTTCTCCTTCGGCCACGGGGAGCACCGCTGTCCGTTCCCGGCGCGGGAGATCGCGGAGGTCGTGGCACGGGCGGGGGTGGAGGTGCTCCTCGACCGGTTGCCCGACCTGGATCTGGACCTCGCGCCCCGGGAGCTGACGCGGCGGCCGTCCCCGTGGCTGCGGGGGGTGTCCCGGCTCCCGGTCCGCTTCACCCCCGCGGCAGCGATCGGCCCCCGCCGCTGACCGGCACCCGTCGCGTACCCGCGTACCCGCGTACCCGCGTACCGGGGCGACCGTCGCGCACCGGGGTGACCGTCCAAGATCCGGAGATCGCGTCTCAGCCGCCGGACACCCGTCCCGGGAGCGTTCGGCGACGGGCTAGGCTCCGCACGTGGCTGAGATCCAGATTCCCGCTGACATCAAGCCCGCGGACGGCCGTTTCGGCGCGGGCCCCTCCAAGGTGCGGACGGAGGCGCTGGACGCCCTGGCCGCCACCGGTACGTCACTGCTCGGCACCTCCCATCGACAGGCCCCGGTGAAGAACCTGGTCGGCCGGGTCCGGGACGGCGTGAGCCAACTCTTCGACCTGCCCGACGGGTACGAGGTGATCCTCGGCAACGGCGGCTCCACCGCCTTCTGGGACATCGCGACCCACGGGCTCATCGAGTCCCGCTCGCAGCACCTCACCTTCGGCGAGTTCTCCTCGAAGTTCGCCAAGGCGGCCAAGCTCGCCCCGTGGCTCGGCGAACCGTCCCTGGTGACGTCGGACCCGGGTACGCACCCGCTGCCGGTCGCCGAGGCGGGCGTGGACGTGTACGCGTACACCCACAACGAGACCTCCACGGGCGTCGCGATGCCGCTGAAGCGGGTCGAGGGCGCCGACGAGGGCGCGCTGGTGCTGGTCGACGCGACCTCCGGCGCGGGCGGCCTGCCCGTCGACGTCCGGGAGACGGACGTCTACTACTTCGCGCCGCAGAAGTCCTTCGGTTCGGACGGCGGACTGTGGCTCGGGGTGTTCTCGCCGGCCGCGATCGAGCGCGCCGAGCGGATCCACGCCTCGGGGCGGCACATCCCGGAGTTCTTCTCGCTGCCGACGGCGATCGACAACTCCCGCAAGAACCAGACGTACAACACGCCGTCGCTGACGACCCTGTTCCTGCTGGCCGACCAGCTCGAATGGATCAACGGCCAGGGCGGTCTGGACTGGGCGGTGCGCCGCACCGCGACCTCCGCGCGGACCCTGTACGGCTGGGCCGAGGCCAGCAAGTACGCCAACCCGTTCGTGGCGGACCCGGCGCAGCGCTCCGCGGTCATCGGCACCATCGACTTCGCGGACGAGGTGGACGCCTCCGCCGTGGCGAAGGTGCTGCGCGCCAACGGCATCGTGGACACCGAGCCGTACCGCAAGCTGGGTCGCAACCAGCTGCGGGTGGCGATGTTCCCGGCGATCGACCCGTCCGACGTCGAGGCCCTGACGGCCTGCGTGGACTACGTCATCGAGCAGCTCTGACACCTGCACCTGCACCGACTGCGCCTCCTCCCGCCGAGCGGGAGGAGGCGCAGTCGCGTGGGGGCACGGGGCGGGGTCGTCAGCGGCTGAGTCGTTGGAAGCGGCGCACGGCCAGCGGCAGGAACACCGCAGTGAGCACCAGCGGCCAGACGACCGCCATCAGCAAGGCGTTCTGCTCGACCCAGGAGCCACCGCCGCCGACGGGGCTGCCGAACAGTTCCCGGGAGGCGGCGACGGTGGAGGAGATCGGGTTCCAGGCGGCGACATGTCCGAGCCAGTCGGGCATCAGCTGGGGCGCGACGAAGATGCTGGAGATCATCGTCAGCGGGAAGGCGACCGCGAACAGGCCGCCCGCGGCCTCCGGGTTCGGCACCATCAGCCCGAGCCACACGCCCAGCCAGATCAGGCTGAAGCGGAGCAGCAGCAGGAGCCCGAAGGCGCCGACCGCGCCGCCGATCCCGCCGTCGGGCCGCCAGCCCATGGCGAGCGCGGTGAGCATCAGGATCGTCAGTTCCGCGCAGGCCACGATCAGATCGGTGACGCCGCGGCCCGCGACGACGGCCGAGGGGGCCATCGGCATGGAGCGGAACCGGTCGATGACGCCCTTGGTCGCGTCGTAGACCACGACGGTGGCCGTGTTGATGAACCCGAAGGTCATCGTCATCGCGAACATGCCGGGCATCAGGAAGTCCCGGTAGTCGCCGCCGCCCGGCACCGTCATCGCGCTGCCGAACACGTACCCGTACAGCAGCACGGACAGGATCGGGAAGCCGAGCTGCCAGGCGATGTTGACGGGCTGGCGCTGGTAGTGGGTGAGGCCGCGGCGGACCACGTTCCAGCAGTCCGCGAAGACCCAGTAGACCCGTGAGTGGTCCACCGCGTCCGTCCCGCCCCCCGACGGGACGGGCGCGGCGGCCCCGCTCGTGGTGTGCTCCTCGGTGGTCACGGTGGTCGTGCTCATCGTCGACCGCCCCCCTTCGGCTCGTTCCGGTCGCCCCCGGCGTCCGCCGTCGACGGCTCCTGCTGCTTCTCGACGCGGTGTCCCGTCAACCGCAGGAACACGTCGTCGAGGCTGGGCCTGCGCAGTCCGATGTCCTCGACCTGGACGCCCTCGTCCTGGAGGGTCCGGGCGACCTCGGTGAGCGCCGCCACCCGGTCGATCACCGGGGCGTGCACCCGGCGCTCGGCCGCATCGGTCTCCGGCTGCCCCTCACCGACCCGGGCCACGACCTGCACCGCGTGCTCCAGGTCGGCGGCATCGGTGACGACGACCTCGATGCGGTCGCCGCCGACGGTGTCCTTCAGCCCGTCGGGGGTGTCGTCGGCGATGGCCCGGCCGCGGTCGATCACGGTGATCCGGGAGGCCAGCTTGTCGGCCTCCTCCAGGTACTGGGTGGTGAGCAGGACGGTCGTGCCGTCCGCCACCAGGGCGCGGACGGAGTCCCAGACCTCGCCCCGGCTGCGCGGGTCGAGCCCGGTGGTGGGCTCGTCGAGGAAGAGGACGTCCGGCGTGAGGATCATCGAGGCGGCGAGGTCGAGCCGTCTGCGCATGCCGCCGCTGTACTTGTCGACGCCCCGGTCGCCCGCCTCCAGCAGGTCGAACCGTTCCAGCAGTTCGGTGGCCCGGCGCTTGGCGCCGTTCCCGCCGAGGTGGAAGAGGCGGCCGAACATCTCCAGGTTCTGCCGGCCCGTCAGCACCTCGTCCACGGCCGCGTACTGGCCGGTGAGTCCGATCTTGGCGCGGACCGCGCGGGCGTCCTTCCGTACGTCGAGCCCGGCCACCGTCGCCCGGCCGCCGTCCAGCTTGACCAGCGTGGACAGGATGCGGACGGCGGTGGTCTTGCCGGCGCCGTTCGGCCCCAGCAGTCCGTGCACGGTCCCCCGTCGGACCGCGAGGTCGAAGCCGGCCAGGGCGTGCTTCTCGCCGTACCTCTTCTGTAGTCCCTCGGCCTGTACCGCGTACGTGCTCATGACCCCTCCACCCGTGACCGCGCCCGTTCGACCCGGCTCCGACACCGTGCCGTCCGGCTAACTGAGTACAGCGTACCTCATGTCGGGTACGGTGTACTCAGTTTTAAAGGGTGAGACTAAAATGCGCAGCATGGAGAGCACCGAGACCAGCGGCAGCGGCGACATCCAGCGCACTCTCGAACTGCTCTGGGAGCCCGAACGCAGGCCGAGCCGAGGGCCCAAACCGACCCTGACGGTCGACCGCATCGTGCTGACCGCGATCCGCGTCGCCGACGAAGAGGGCCTGGACGCCGTGTCGATGCGACGGCTCTCCACCGAACTGGGCACCGGCACGATGTCGCTCTACCGGTACATCCCCGGCAAGGCGGAACTCCTCGACCTGATGCTCGACCGGGTGCAGGAGTCCCCCCTCGACACCGAGGCGCCCACCGGGACGTGGCGGGACGCCGTCGAGGCCATGGCCCGCGACTCGCTCGCCCTCTACCAGAGCCACCCCTGGCTGCTCCAGGTCAACCAGGTGCGCCCCGTCCTCGGACCCGCGACCCTCGCCACCATGGACCAGGTGCTCAGCCGGATCCGTCCGATGGGCCTCACCGACCCCGAGCTGCTGTCCGTGATCATCATGGTCGACGGTTACGTGTCCGGGGTCGCCCGCACCAACGTCCACGCCGTGGAGGCGGAGAAGCGGACGGGCCTCACCGACCAGGACTTCTGGGCGGCCCAGGCCCCCTACCTGGAACGGGTCATGAAGAGCGGACGCTTCCCCGTGATGGCGAGCCTGTCCGAGGACACCTTCGGCATGGACTTCGACCACTTCGCGTTCGGGCTCCAGCGCATCCTGGAGGGCCTGGAGGTCCTGGTGGAACGACGGGCCGCGGCGCGGGCGGCCGACGCCTGAGCCCGCCCACCACCTGCCCGAGGGGAGTGGACGGGCCCCGGCTCAGCCCTTGCCGCGGCGCAGCCGCCGCACCCCGAACACCGCCACGAGCAGCACGACGAGGAGGGCGGCGCCCTGGGTGAAGCCCCCGCCGTCGCCCTCGCCGCCGTCGCCCGCGGCGGAGCCGTCCGAGCCGTCCCCGTCTCGCCCGCCCCCGGACCCGCCGGGCGCCTTCCGCGGCTCCACGTCGCTGCCCAGCCCCTCGGACCCGTACAGCAGCGTCTTGCCGTCCGGGGTCCAGGTCAGGGACTCGCCCTGGCGCTGGAGCGGGATGCGGAGCCGGTCCACGCGCTCGGGCTTGTCGCCCTTCCAGTCGTAGAGGACGCCGCCGAGGTAGCCGCGCAGGGCGAGCTGCCGACCGTCCGGCGAGAACGCCCCGTCGGTGACCCACAGGTCGATGTCCGAGACCCGGCGGAACACGTTGGTGCCCGAGGGCGACAGCTTCGCCGGCCCCGCGTACAGGGTGGCCCCGTCGTCCTTCTTGTCCGTGATGTAGACCCGCCCCGTCTTCGGGTGGACCATCAGCGCCTCGGCGTCCCGGGGCCCGTCCGCGTACTTGACCACGTACTGCGTGGCCTTCACCGTCCGGTCGACCAGCTTCTTCGGCTCCGGCACCTTGTAGACCCACACGTGGTTCCAGGTGCCGCCGAGGTTGTCCCCGATGTCGCCGACGTACAGGTTCCCGTCCGGGCCCAGCGAGATCGCCTCCACGTCGCGCGGGCGGCCGACCCCGGTCAGGGTGAGCGTGGCGACGGTCTTGCCGCTGCGGGCGTCCACCGCGTACAGGAACGCGCCGTCGTCGCTGTCGTTGTGCGTCCAGTAGATCCCCGGGTGCTGGCGGGACGCGGCCAGCCCGCTGGACTCCTTGATCCGGGGGTCCTCGATGGTGAACCCCTCGGCACCGACGTCCCCGGCCGAGGCGGGTCCGGCGGCGGAGACGGGTCCCGCGGTGAGCACGGTGGTCAGGACGGCGAGGCAGGCGGCACCGGCCACCGACGAAAACGAACGCATGCCCTCAAGACTGCCACCCCGCAGGGCGGTTCACTCCGGCCGCCGGCAAACACCGTCCCGGCACACCGCCCGGGTGCCGGACCTCACACCCCGCCCCACCTGCCCATCGGCGATGATGAGCGGATGCTCAGGTTCATGTGCGTCGGAGATTCGCAGACCATCGGGAGCGCCGGCGAACACACCTGGCGCTACCGCCTGTGGGAACACCTGCGGGACACCCTCGACGCACCGTTCCGGTTCGTGGGCCCCCGCGAGACCCTGTACGACACGGCGCAGGACGCCCCCGTCTCGCTGGAGTACCCCCCGGACACCGCCCCCGCCTTCCCCCGGGCGCACCTCGCCGGCTGGGGCGAGGGCTGGCTGCACATGGCCCCGCTGATCCGCGAGGCGGTCACCGCGCACCGCCCGGGCGTCCTGCTCGTCTCGCTCGGACTGATCGACCTCGGCTTCTACACCGACGCCGACCAGACCGCGGCGAACGTCCGCGCCTTCGTCACCGAGGCCCGCGCCGCGAACCCGCGCGTACGGTTCCTGATCCTGCCCGTCATCCCGAACGTCCGCGCGCAGACGGACACCCCCTTCGGCGCCGAGCTCGCCCACTTCAACGAACTCCTCGCGAAGACCGCCGCCGACCTGGACACCCCCCGCTCCCCCGTCCTGCTCGCCGCGCCGCCCACCGACTACGACCTCGCCACCGACACCCACGACGGCACCCACCCGGGCGCCTCCGGCGCACACAAGCTGGCCGCCGCGTTCGCCGGTGCCCTGCACGAGGAGTGGGGCTGGGGCGAGCCGTACGCGTCCGCCGAGGACTCCCGCGGGGCGGGGAGCACGGGGTACTCCGGCCACGCGGAGCACTGGGGTCACTCGGGGTGGTGAACGGCTCCGGCACGGTCCCCGCGGCCGACGGGGCCGGGACGGCCACCCCGGCCGGGACGGCTACCCCGCACTGAGGTCCCGCACCGCCGCCTTGCGCCTTGACGTCGACCGCTACTTCTGGACCCCGAACCAGGTGGCGAGGCTGCGCAGTTCCTCCGTCGTGCGGCGGTACTTGTGCGTGAGGACGCGGGCGGTCTCCCGGGCCGTCGGGTGGACGCGGGTCAGCTCGGGGGCGAGGCGTCGCGCCTTCTGGAGGTGCCTCAACGCGTCCTCCCGCCGGTCCAGGTCCACGTGCGCGCGAGCCACCGCCACATGGTGGTGCCCCTGCCGGGTACGCGCCATGTCCGAGGGGAAGCGCAGCCCCCGGGCCTTGCGCACCGCGTCCTCGGGCCGCTTCAACTCGACCGAAGCGGCGACGTCGTGCACCGCGACGTTCGCCGGCCCGAAGGTCATGTGGTAGTGGAGTTGGTCCCGCCCACCGGGCACCCGATCGCCCAACCGGCGCGCCTCGGCCAGGTGGTGCTCCGTGCCCGCCTCGTCGCGCGCCAGCGAAGCGAACGTGGACTCACGCAGGTGCAGGCTGCCCAACAGCGCGATCCGCGGGAGCTCGGCGCCTCCCGCCACGTCCGCAGCGCCCTCCAACTCCGCCCGGGCCGCCGCCAGTACACGTAGCCCGCCGTCGTAGTCACCGAACGCGTCGAACGAGTAGGACCGCGTCCACTCGGCCAGCGCCCGCATCAGCGAATCTCCCGACAGCCCCGCGGCCCACCGCATCCGGTCTTCGAGCTGTCCGATCAGATCGCTGTACCCGAGCCGATGGGCCAGCCCGTGCGCCATGTAGTAGGCGGACGCCAACAGTCGTGCGTGCACCCGTCGTTGCCGCCCGGCGGTCAGGTGCACCCCGGCGGTCAGCTCCTCAAGCAAACCCGGGAGCACCGCACCGAGCTGGGCGTACCGCGCCGCTGCGCGATGGGCGGCGGCGGTCTGCACGTCCCGTGCCAGCTCCTCCATCGGCCTCGGCTCCGTGTACCAGTCCGCCGGTAGGTCGAACCTGCGCACCGCCGTGCGGATGCCCTGGACGGGGGCGTGCGTACGTTGCTCCGTGGGCGTTTCGGCCCGGTACGGCTGTCCGGTCAGCTCCTCGACCGGGACCCGCAGCGCGCGGGCCACCGCGATCAGGAAGCCGTGCGTGGGCAACCGCTCCCCCCGCTCCACCTTGCGCACCGCACCCAGGGACACGTGCGCCTCGGTGGCCAGCCCCGCTTGCGTGTAGCCCGCCAGTTTCCGGTTCGACGCGATCCGCGCGCCGACGCGTTCCTCCTGCTGGGACATGGGCCCCTCCGATCCCTCTCGCCAGTAACGGTACCCCTACGGAACGTCACGCCGAGGTGGTGCGGCGACCCCGAGTCCCGGAGGAACAGGCCCCCCTCCCCCCCCGTCAACGACGGTTCCGTCCACGTCCGTTGCCCGAGGGGACGCGACGCTCAGGGCGATCGGAATGACCTCGGACGTTCCGACCCGTTCCGGCGCGCTTGCGATACATACTTCTCTCTGCACACGCCACGTCCCGTGGGCTCCGGCGCCTGAGAGGAACCCCTATGACCGCCCGTGTCCTCCCCGCCCTCCCCGGAGACCCGACCCGCATCGGCCCGTACCGGATCGTGGGCCGTCTGGGTTCCGGTGGCATGGGCACCGTCCACGCCGCCCTGGACGGCAGCGGGCGCCGCCTGGCGGTCAAGGTCGTGCACCCCGCCCAAGCCGAGGACGAGGAGTTCCGTGCGCGGTTCCGGCGCGAGGTGGCGCTGACGAGCAGGGTGAGCGGGCCGTGTCTCGTGCCGGTGTTGGCCGCGGACTGCGACACCGAACGGCCGTGGCTCGCCACTGCCTACATACCGGGCCCGACGCTCCAGCGTTACGTCACCGCACACGGACCCGTCGAGGGCGCGACGCTGCACGCCCTGGCCGTGGGAACCGCCGCCGCGCTGGCAGCCGTCCACGAAGCGGGCGTGATCCACCGGGACATCAAGCCGGGCAACGTGATCCTCTCCCCCGACGGTCCGCGTCTGCTCGACTTCGGGATCGCCCACGCCCTCGACGGAACGTCCGTGACGCGCACCGGCGTACTGACGGGGACCCCGGGGTGGATCAGTCCCGAGCAGTACCGGACCGGCGCCGTCAGTACCGAGTCGGACGTGTTCTCCTGGGGCGCGCTCATCGCCTACGCCGGCACCGGACGTCACCCCTTCGGAACCGGCGCGCCGGACGCGGTCGCCTTCCGGGTGATGTCACAGGACCCCGATCTCTCCGGCCTCCCCGACGACCTACGGCTCGTCCTGACACGCGCCTTGGCGAAGGAGCCGGAGGACCGACCCGCCGCACCCACCCTGCGTGAGGACTGCGTACGGCTCCTCGAAGCCCAGGACACGCACGTACTGCCTCGGCAGGGCGCGTCACCCACGCCCGTCGACGACCTGGTGACGGACGGTTGGCACCCGGTTCCCCTCCAGCAGGCGGAAGCCTGGCCCGCGCCCGGGTCATCGGGCAGAGCCCGCCGGTTCACCCTCGTCGGTGCCTCGGCGATCGGCCTGTCAGGCGTCGTGGCGGGCGCCGTCTTCGCGTTCCCGCCCCAGAAGGAGCCCGCGTCCCGGGGCGATCGAACGTCCCCCACCACCACAGTGGCGCCCGCGGCGTCCGCCTCCTCGTCTCCGCTCGGAACGGTGCCGAGCCCCGCGGCCACGGTCGCCGACGACCGCGCCACGGCGGCCGCTCCCCCCGCAGAACCGCAGCCGGCCTACACCCGCAGTGACCGGGCGGAGCCCAGCCTCCAGGAGTGGTCGGACGCCCGCGACGCCATGACGGCCTCCGAGCGGAAGATCGCCGCCTCCCTCTCCGAGGAGACGAGCGAGTCGTTCCGCAGGGTCCAGGAACCGCCGGACGGTCTGCACGTGACGTTCAACCCCGAAGCCCAGACGATGTTCCTCACCATGGGCCCCCTGGTGAACACCGGGGAGGAGGGCCTCGACCACACCGATCTGCGACGCAGCATCATGTTCGCGGGGTGCACCCAGGGAAACCACAAGCTGCGCACCGACCTCACCTGGCCCTACGGACGCGTGGTCGTCGTGCACCGCGAGTCCATGGCCAGCCCCGTGGTCTCGGACTATCGCGAAGTCGTCAACATCGCCCACTGCCGGGTCTGACCCGCCCCGCCCCGTCGACGCCCCGCGGCACGGCGCCCTTGCGGGGAGCGGCCCCGACCGCGTTGGCTGGTGAACCATGGAGTACACGCAGCTCGGACGCACGGGACTCAAGGTCAGCAGGCTGGTCCTCGGGACGATGAACTTCGGCCCCTACACGGACGAGGCCGACAGCCACACCCTCATGGACGCCGCGTTGGACGCGGGCGTCAACTTCTTCGACACGGCCAACGCGTACGGCCGCGAGCCCAGGGGCCGCACCGAGAGCATCATCGGCAACTGGTTCGCGAAGGGCGGGGACCGCCGGGACAAGGTCGTCCTCGCGACCAAGGTCTACGGGAACATGAGCCAGGACCCCGGCACCGCGTGGCCCAACCACGACAAGCTGTCCGCGCTCAACATCCGGCGCGCCGTCGACGCCAGCCTGAAGCGCCTCCGGACCGACTACCTGGACCTCTACCAGTTCCACCACATCGACCGGAACACCCCGTTCGAGGAGATCTGGCAGGCCATCGACGTCCTGGTGGCCCAGGGCAAGATCCTGTACGCGGGTTCGTCCAACTTCCCGGGCTACAAGATCGCCCAGGCGAACGAGGCCGCGGACCGCCACGGCCGGCTGGGGCTCGTCAGCGAGCAGTGCATCTACAACCTGTTCGAACGGCGCGCCGAGATGGAGGTGATCCCCGCCGCCCGGGAGTACGGCCTGGGGGTCATCCCCTGGTCACCGCTGCACGGCGGGCTGCTCGGCGGGGTGCTGCGCAAGGAGGCCGAGGGCGGTCGCCGGGTGTCCGGCACGGCGGCCCAGGCCCTCGCGGACCCGGCGGTGCGGGAACGGATCGGGGCGTACGAGGACCTCGTCGACAAGCACGGTCTGGAACCGGGTGACACGGCCCTCGCCTGGCTGTTGACCCGCCCCGGGGTCACCGGCCCCATCGTCGGCCCCCGCACCTCCGAACAGCTCGTGTCGGCGCTGCGGGCGGCGTCCCTGGAGCTCCCGGACGACCTGCTGGAGTCCCTGGAGTCCCTGTTCCCCGGCCCGGGCCCGTCCCCGGAAGCCTTCGCCTGGTAACGCTCACCGCGACCCGCGCACGCCGGAGCCGCCCGCGCGCAACCCCGCACGGGCGGCCACCGCCGGGGTACGGCTCGTTACCCGCCGACCGCCGAGGCGACGGCGACGACGAGGAACATCACGACGAGCACACCGGCCATGATCCGGTTTCGGGTCTTCGGGTCCACACCCCCGAGCCTAACCGGCGGCGCCGAGGGGCAGGGCGGCGACCGTCTCGTACCGGGGCCGCGCCCCGGGCACGCCGCCGGTGGGCAGGTTGCTGCGGGCCAGCGTCAGCTCGCGCACCGTCCACGCCGCACCGGCGAAGTCGGCGAGCCCGTCGAGGTACGGGGCGAGGTCGACGCCCGCGGCGGCGCCGTCCCGGTTCCGGGCGAGCGAGAGGTGGGGGCGGAACCGCCGGTGCTCCCGGAGCGACAGCCCGGCCCGGCGCCCCGCCGCCTCCGCCCGGTCGGCCAACAGCCGCAGCGCCCGGGTGTCGCCGCTCACCCCGGCCCACAGAGACCGTCCGCCGAAGGTGCCGGACCCGGTGAGCGCCAGGGTGAACGGTTCCGAGCGGTGTGCGCCCCGGGCGAGCCGTTGCGTCAGCTCGGGGACGGACTCCTCGGGCACCTCGCCGTAGAACGCGAGGGTGAGGTGCCAGCCGGGCCGTCCCGTCCAGCGCAGCGACTCGTACCCGGGCAGGCCCCGCAGCGCGTCGACCGCCCGGCCGAGCTCGTCGGTCACGGAGGGCGGGGGCAGTACGCCGGCGTAGAGTCTCATGCGCCCCAGTGTCGCCGGCCCGGCCCGCCTCCGGAACGGGCGCTCACGCCGCGGTGGCCAGCTCCCGTCGGGGCACGAACCGGACGTGCTGGTGGCCGCGGCGCAGGTCGACCTGGACGCGCAGCCCCGCGGCGCGGGCCAGCATCAGCCCGACGAACAGGGCGGACACCGCGCAGACGAGGCCGCCGACCGCGAAGCTGAACCGCACCCCGTACGCGTCCGTGAGCCAGCCGAACAGCGGGCCGCCCAGCGGGGTGCCGCCGACGAAGACCATCATGTACAGGCTCATCACCCGGCCGCGCATCTCGGGGTCGGTGGCGAGCTGCACGAACGAGTTGGCGGTGACGTTCACGGTCAGGCCCAGCATGCTGATCGGCACCAGCAGCAGCAGGAACGTCCACAGCGACGGGGCGAACGCCGTCACGATCTGGAGGGCGCCGAACAGCACCGCCGCCGCGACGAGCATCCGCAGCCGGGTGCTGGCGCGCCGGGCCGCGAGCAGCGCGCCGACCAGCGAGCCGAACGCCATCAGGGTGTTGAACAGTCCGTACATGCCCGAGCCGCCGTCGTAGACGTCGTGCGCATAGGCACTCAGCCAGATCGGGAAGTTGAAGCCGAACGTTCCGACGAAGCCGATCAGGACGATCGGCCAGATCAGCTCCGGGTTCCGCGAGACGTACCGCAGGCCCTCGCGGAGTTCGCCCTTGCCGCGCGGCCGGCGCGGGGTGGGGTGCAGTTCGGAGGTGCGCATCAGCGCCAGTCCGAGCAGTGGCGCGAGGAACATCAGGCCGTTGGCGAGGAACGCCCAGCCGGGGCCGAAGGCGGCCGTCACGACGCCGGCGACCGCGGGGCCGACCAGCCGTGCGGACTGGAAGTTCGCGGAGTTCAGGCCGACGGCGTTGCGGACCTGCCCGGGGCCGACCATCTCGGAGACGAACGACTGCCGGGTCGGGTTGTCGACGACGGTCACCAGTCCGGTGAACAGCGCCGTCATGTACACGTGCCACACCTGGACGTGTCCGCTCAGCGTGAGGGCGGCGAGGAACAGTCCGCCGAGCCCCATCGCGCCCTGGGTGAGGAAGAGCACGGTCCGCTTGGGGAAGCGGTCGGCGATGACCCCGCCGTAGAGGCCGAACAGCAGCATCGGCAGGAACTGCATCGCCGTGGTGATCCCGACGGCGGTCGAGGAGCCGGTGAGGCTGAGGACCAGCCAGTCCTGGGTGATGCGGGCCATCCAGACGCCGACGTTGGCGACGACGGCGCCCATGGCGAACAGCCGGTAGTTGCGGATGCCGAGGGAGGAGAAGGTGCCGCCCCGACCGCGGTCCGCTCCGGCGGCCCCCGTGGGCTCGGTGGCCTTGACCAGGGACACGGGTGCCCCGTCGGCGGCATCGGCGGCGGGCCGCTGCGCGTGGGGGGCGGGGGCGGTACGGGATATGAGTCGTCCGGCGGCGGGCCGGCGCGACGGTCGCCGGATCCGGAACCCGAACCTGCCTGCACGGGCGGGGGTGCGTCGGGTACCGGGAGGAGCGGCGGGGTCGGAGTGGGTGTGCGGTGCGGGGGCGGAGTCTGCTCCGGATCCCGTACTCAAAAAGATTCGCCTCCTCGGCTCGGTACTACAGGTGTGCGAGCTTCTCCAGTACGGGGGCGGCGGCGCGCAGCTTGGCTCGTTCGTCCTCGTCCAGGCCCTCGACCAGACCGGCCAGCCAGGCGTTGCGCCGGCGGCGGCTCTCTTCGAGCATGGCCTCGGCCTGCTCGGTCTGGGTGACCACCTTCTGGCGGCGGTCGTCGGGGTGTGGCTCCAGCCTGACCAGGCCCTTGGCCTCCAGGAGCGCCACGATGCGGGTCATCGAGGGCGGCTGGACGTGCTCCTTGCGGGCCAGCTCGCCGGGGGTGGCGGATCCGCAGCGGGCGAGGGTGCCCAGCACCGACATCTCCGTCGGGCTGAGCGACTCGTCGACCCGCTGGTGTTTGAGCCGCCGGGACAGTCGCATGACCGACGAGCGGAGGGCGTTGACCGCCGCCGCATCGTCGCCATGGGTAAGGTCAGGCATGTTGTTAGCGTAACTCATTACCTTACCTAAACACCACTGTCTACACGGTGATCCCGGACACGCCGCCTACTCGTCACCCGTACGGGTGAGCGCATGCCGGAAAGTGATACAACCTACCCCCTCGGCCCGGACCCTCACACCATGGGGACACACGTACTGAGCCTGCGGATAGACGGGGAGCTCCTGGAGCGGCTCCGGGGCCATGCGGCGAAACGGGGCATGAGCGTTCAGGACTACGTGATGGGGACGCTCGTGCGCGACGACTTCGACGAAAGGTTCCGCTCGGCGGTGGAGGAGACGGAACGGTTCTACTCCGGCGCCACCCCGCCCCCCGGCACCCCTCCCGATCCCGGCGCCGCCCCTGGCACCGCCCCAGCCCCTGGCGCCCCTCCTGACTCCGGCGCCACCCTTGGCCTCGGCGCCACTGCGACTGTCGGTTCCGCCGCGGGTGCCGTTTCCGCCCCGGCTGCCGGGTCCGCCCCGGGGCCCGGCTCCACCGCGGGGCACGCCTCCGCCCCGGGTCCCGGCCCGCACCCGGGTGCCGGCTCGACCGCGGACGCCGGGTCCGCCAGGAGTACTCAGTCCGGGAGTACGGGGTCCGCCGGGAGTGCCGGGGGTACGGGGCCCGCTAGGAGTCCGGGGTCCGCACCGGGCAGGGAGTCCGCCCCGCGCGGAGGGCCGACCACGGGCGCCGGGGCGAGACCCGCCACCGGGTCCGCCACGAGCACCGCCCCCCGCGCGAACGGCGGAACCGTCAGCGGCACGGGAACGGGCGGCCCGCTCACCGCCCTGCGCAACGCCGCCGCGCGGACCGCCCCCGGAACGAACGGGGCCGGTGGCGCCACCAGGGCGACCACCGGCCTCTACCGTCCCGCACGGACGGAACCGACTCAGAGCAGCCCGAGCGCGGGCATCAGGTAGTAGAAGACGAAGACGCCGGACACCACGTACATCGCGACCGGGACCTCACGGGCGCGCCCCGCGGCCACCCGCAGCACGGTGAAGGTGATGAAGCCCATCCCGATGCCGTTGGTGATCGAGTAGGTGAACGGCATCATCACCATGGTCACGAACGCGGGGATGGCGATCGTGTAGTCGTCCCAGTCGATCGACCGGATCGAGCCCGAAAGGATCAGGAACCCGACCGCCAGCAGCGCCGGGGTGGCCGCCTGGGACGGCACCATCGTGGCGATGGGGGTCAGGAACAGCGCCAGGCCGAACAGGCTGCCCGTGACGACGTTCGCGAACCCGGTGCGCGCGCCCTCGCCGACCCCGGCCGTGGACTCCACGAAGCAGGTGGTGGCCGAGGAGGACGAGGCGCCGCCGGCCGCGACCGCGATGCCGTCCACGAACAGGACCTTGTTGATGCCGGGGAAGTTGCCCTTGGCGTCGGTCAGCTTGGCCTCGTCGCCGACGCCCATGATCGTGCCCATCGCGTCGAAGAAGCACGACAGCAGCACGGTGAAGACGAAGAGCACACCGGTGAGGATGCCGACCTTCTCGAAGCCGCCGAACAGGCTGACCTCGCCGATCAGCCCGAAGTCGGGGGTGGAGACCGGGTTGCCGGGCCACTTCGGGGTGGTGAGGCCCCAGGACGGGACGTCCGCGACCGCTTCGATGATCACGGCGACGACGGTCATCGCCACGATCGAGATGAGGATCGCCCCGGGCACCTTGCGCACGATCAGCACCAGGGTGAGCAGCGCACCGAGCACGAAGACCAGGACCGGCCAGCCCATGAGGTGGCCACCGCTGCCGAGCGTGAGCGGGACGGTGGTCTGGGCGATGTCCGGGATGCGGGAGACGAAGCCGGCGTCGACCAGGCCGATCAGCATGATGAACAGGCCGATGCCGATGGCGATGCCCTTGCGCAGCCCGAGCGGCACGGCGCTCATCACGCGCTCCCGCAGACCGGTGGCGACCAGCAGCATCACCACGAAGCCGGCGAGGACGACCATGCCCATCGCGTCCGGCCAGGACATGCGGGGCGCGAGCTGGAGGGCGACGACCGTGTTGACGCCGAGCCCGGCGGCCAGCGCGATCGGGACGTTGCCGATGACCCCCATCAGCAAGGTGGTGAAGGCGGCGGTGAGCGCGGTCGCGGTGACCAGCTGACCGTTGTCGAGCTGATGGCCGTACATGTCCTTCGCGCTGCCCAGGATGATCGGGTTCAGCACGATGATGTAGGCCATCGCGAAGAAGGTGGCGAAGCCGCCGCGGATCTCGCGCGGCAGGCTGGAACCGCGCTCCGAGATCCGGAAGTAGCGGTCAAGGCCGTTGGTCGGCGGCTTGGGGGCCGGAGAATCTCCGGACGCGTCGACCTGAGCGGTGGCCGAGGGGGACATACGGGACCTCAGTTGTAGATTCCTACGAATAAAACGGGCCGGTCGAGAACCGTTTCAGTATGAACATATGAGGCACATGAACGCTATCTCCGCGCGTAGACAACCTGGTGGCCACCCGTAGGGCCCTACCCGCTCCCCGTCCCCGGACGACGCCCCGGACGCCCCGGACGCCGCGGACCGGGTCGCGGCGCCCCCGATAAACTCCCCGCATGTCCGATCCTTCTGCGGGTTCCCCCCAGCGCGAGGCTCCGGAGCCCCTGGAGGGCCCCGTGGTCGGCACCATCACGGGCGGCACGATCCTGTGGTTCGTCCTCTTCCTGGTGCAGCTCCCCTTCTACGGCTGGTTCGACGAGCACGGCCATCTGTGGTGGCTGTGGACGTGCCTGGCCGGCGCCGGCCTCGGGCTGATCGGCATCTGGTACGTGCGCAAGCGGGACGCCGCGCTCAAGCGGCACGCGGCGCGGCAGGCCGCAGGGGCGGGGGACGCGGCGCCGGGGGACGCGGCGGGGACCTCCGTGCAGGACGATCAGGGCTGACACGCCGGCGCGCACGCCCTCGTAGGCCCGTGACGCGCACCCCCGCGACTCCGAGCGCCCGGCCCGACCGGACCCGGTGGGCCGGACCGCGGATCGTTCTCGGCCCTTTGCCGTGCCCGACGGGTGCGGAGCGCCTTCCTTCCGTACCGTCGGACCATGACGCACATCGATGCGGGCGCCGAACTCGACCCGGTGCACCCCGTTCCGCTCCCGGGCGGGGTCCGGGCCGGCGGACTGACCTCGGCCGAGGTGTCCGAACGGGTGGCCCGGGGCGAGGTCAACGACGTCCCGGTGCGCAGCAGCCGCTCGCTCGCGGAGATCGTCCGGGCGAACGTCCTCACCCGCTTCAACGCGATCATCGGGGTGCTGTGGGCGATCATGCTGGTGGTCGCGCCCATCCAGGACAGCCTGTTCGGCTTCGTGATCCTCGCGAACACCGGCATCGGGATCGTCCAGGAGCTGCGGGCCAAACGCACCCTGGACTCGCTCGCCGTGATCGGGGAGGCCCGGCCGACGGTCCGCCGGGACGGCGCCGCGGTCGAGGTGCCGACCTCCCGCATCGTGCTCGGTGACCTCATCGAAGTGGGGCCCGGGGACAAGGTCGTGGTGGACGGGACGTGCGTCGAGGCCGACGGGTTGGAGATCGACGAGTCGCTGCTGACCGGGGAGGCGGACCCGGTGGTGAAGCGGCCCGGGGACGCGGTGCTGTCCGGCAGTTTCGTCGTCGCGGGCGGCGGCGCGTTCACGGCGACCAAGGTCGGACGGGAGGCGTACGCGGCGCAGCTCGCCGAGGAGGCGTCCCGCTTCACCCTGGTCCACTCCGAACTGCGCTCCGGGATCTCCACGATCCTCAAGTACGTGACGTGGATGATGGTCCCGACCGCGACCGGGTTGATCATCAGCCAACTCGTCGTACGGAACAACGACTTCAAGGACTCGGTGGCCCGGACGGTCGGCGGGATCGTGCCGATGGTCCCCGAAGGGCTGGTGCTGCTGACCTCGGTGGCCTTCGCGATCGGCGTGATCCGGCTGGGCCGCAAGCAGTGCCTCGTCCAGGAGTTGCCGGCGATCGAAGGGCTCGCCCGGGTCGACACGGTCTGCCTGGACAAGACCGGCACGCTCACCGAGGGCGGCATGGACGTCACGGAACTGCGGGTGCTGGGCGGCGCCGACCCGGCGTACGTGCGTCGGGTGCTCGGCGCGCTCGGCGAGTCCGACCCGCGGCCCAATGCGTCCCTCCAGGCGATCGTCGCGACGCATCCGGTGCCCGCGGGCTGGCGCTGCACCCGGTCCCTGCCGTTCTCGTCGGCCCGGAAGTTCAGCGGGGCGAGCTTCGACGAGGAGGACGGCGAGTCCAGTACCTGGTTGCTGGGCGCGCCGGACGTGCTGTTGCCGGCCGGCGATCCCTCGCTCGCCGCGACCGAGGAGCTGAACCGGCAGGGCCTACGGGTGTTGCTGCTGGTCCGGGCCGTCCGCGAACTGGACGCCCCGGAGGACGGAGCGGTCGCCGAAGGGGCCCGGCCCACCGCGTTGGTCGTCCTGGAACAGCGGCTGCGGCCGGATGCCGCCGACACCCTGCGGTACTTCGCCGAACAGGACGTCCGGGCGAAGGTCATCTCCGGGGACAACGCGGTGTCGGTCGGTGCGGTCGCCGGCAAGCTGGGGCTCGCGGGCGCCGACGCCACGGTGGACGCCCGGACGTTGCCCGCCGAACGGGACGCGATGGCCTCGGTGCTGGACGAGCACACCGTGTTCGGACGGGTCACCCCGCAGCAGAAGCGGGAGATGGTCGGCGCGCTCCAGTCCCGGGGGCACACCGTGGCGATGACCGGCGACGGGGTGAACGACGTGCTGGCCCTCAAGGACGCGGACATCGGCGTCGCGATGGGGTCCGGTTCGGAGGCCACCCGGGCGGTCGCGCAGATCGTCCTGTTGAACAACAGCTTCGCGACCCTGCCGTCCGTCGTCGCGGAGGGCCGCCGGGTCATCGGCAACATCACCAGGGTCGCCACGTTGTTCCTGGTCAAGACCGTGTACTCGGTGCTGCTGGCGATCCTGGTGGTGGTCTCGCAGGTCGAGTACCCCTTCCTGCCGCGGCACTTGACGCTGCTGTCGACGCTCACCATCGGCGTGCCCGCCTTCTTCCTCGCGCTCGCGCCCAACACGGAACGGGCCAGGCCGCACTTCGTCCGGCGGGTCATGCGGTACGCGATCCCGGGCGGGATCATCGCGGCGACGGCCACGTTCGTGACGTACTCGTTGGCCCGGAGCCACTACACCGGGGCGGGGTCCTTGGAGGCCGAGACCAGTGCGGCGACCCTGACGCTCTTCCTGGTGTCGCTGTGGGTGCTGGCGATCATCGCCCGGCCGTACACCTGGTGGCGGGTGGGGCTGGTCGTCGCGATGGCGAGCGGGTTCGGGCTGGTGCTCGTGGTGCCGTGGCTCCAGCGGTTCTTCGCGTTGGACCTGGTGGGGGTGGCCATGCCGTGGGCCGCGGTGGGCATCGCGGGGGTCGCGGGGGCGGTGCTGGAGGGTACGTGGCGGTGGGTCGACCGGCGGTTCCCCCCGTAGGCCGCGGCTGCTCCCTGCGGGTGCGCTGCTCGGTGCGGTGCGCTGTGCTCACCCGCGCAGTTCCCCGCGCCCCCTTCGGTGCGTCCAGCTCCCGTGCGCGGTGCAGCTCGGGTGCGTCCCGCCTTCGCGCAGTTCCCCGCGCCCCTGAACGGCGTCACCGCCGGGACGGCCCCGATAGGGGCGCGGGGAACTGCGCAACACCACGGCGCCCCGAGCCGAACAACGCACGCTCAGCGGAACGCACCGATAGGGGCGCGGGGAACTGCGCGGATGACCACCGCGTACCCGCACCGAGCAGCGCACCGCCAGCTGAACGCCCCGTTGGGGGCTGCGCGGGAACCGTCAGGTCACGTCGACGAAGTCGGCGGGGGAAACGACCGCCGCGGTGGTCCGTGAACCGGCGTAGACGTAACGGTAGTAGCCGTCCTCCGACGCGTTGACGGTCGTCTTCAGCTTGCCCTGGGCATCCGCCTGGACCGTCTTCACCGTGGTCCAGGCATCCGTACCCTTCTTGCGGTACTCCAGGTCCACCGCGCCACTGGCGAAGCCACGGAACTTGTTGGCGTCCCAGTCGGCGCGGGTCAGGGCCCCGGTGACCGTCAGGACGTCCCCGGGCCCCGCCGGTTCCGGCGAAGCGTCCACGCTCAGCTTCGCCTCCCGTTTGAAGGTCACCGTGGCGGCCTGCGGGATCTCGGTCACTCCGCCGTCGCGGCCCTGCGCAGCGGCGTACACGTCCCAGCGGCCCGCCAACTCGTTGGTGAGGTCGCGCCGGTCGTCGGGGTGGTTCGGGTCGGCGATGTTGCGGGTGACGCACGTGGAGGTCGTCGCGTTGACCTCCGTGCAGATCGGCTGCACGCCGTACGGCAGGAGCACCCGGTACAGGCTGCCCGCGTCGAACCACAGAGCGGCGCCCTGCCCGTAGGCGATGCCGGAGTCGTCGGTGGCGGTGAACGTGACGTCGAACGTCTTGCGGGTGAGGCCGACCACGAGTTCCTGGCCGCCGTTCGCGGACACGTCGGTGATCTGCGGTTCGCCGGGCGCCGGAACGGCTGCGGGGCCGTCGTTGGCGTGGGCGGCCGGTACGGCCAGTGCGGTCAGCGCCAGTGCGGTCGTCGTCAGTGCGAGTAAGGCGCGACTTCTCATCGTTCTTCCCCTGTCGGTGCAGGCCACCGGGGACGTACGCCACCCCCCGCTCCGGGGCGCACGGCCGGGGCCGACGGTCGAGTCAGGGAGCCGGACGGCTCCCTGTCCCAAGACCCCGCGGGGGACACGATGGTTGAGAGGTACAGGGGTGTGGGGACCCGGACGGCGCCCGAGCCGCACCACCCCGACGGTCAGGTCACGTTGACGGCATCGGCCTTGGAGGACGCGGAACCCGTCGAGGTCGTACCGCCGTACGTGAAGCGGTAGCTCCCGTCGACCGACGCCTTGGTCGTCGCCTTGACCTTGCCCCGGCTGTCCGCGGACACCGTCTTGACGGTCTCCCAACGAGTCGCGCCGTTCTTCTTGAACTGGAGCTTCACCGTGCTGCTGGCGAAGCCCGCGTACTTGAGGGTGTCCCAGTTCGCCCGGGTCAGCGAACCGGCGACCGTCAGGGTCTTGCCCTTCTTGATCGGCTCCGGCGACGCGTTGACCGTCACCTTCGCCGCACGCTTCACGAGGTGAGTGGTGACCTTGTGGTTCTCGGTCACGCTTCCGGCCCGGTCCTCTGCGCGGACGACCAGGTTCCAGCGACCCGCGTCCGCGTTCTGGAGGTTGTCCTCGGGCATCTCGGGCGGGGCGTCCGTGTCGGCGTGGAGCTTGACCGAGCAGCGGGAGGTGGTCGAGTCGACCCGCTTGCACTGGCTCTCCGGGGTGGCGTAGTCCGCGGGACCCAGCAGCTTGTCCGACCGGTAGGCATCGGGGCCACCGCGCCACAGGGCCGCGATGCCCCCCTTGATCCCCTCGGGGTCCCGCACGGTGAACGTGACGGTGAACGTCCGGTGGGAGACGCCCACCGTCACGTCCTTGCCCCCGTTGACGGAGACGTTGCTGATCTTCGGGCCACTCGGCGCGGCAGCGGCGGCCGATCCGGTGGGCCGGTCATCGGCGTGGGCGGCCGGAACGACCACGGCGGTGAGCGCCAAGGCAGTGGTCGTCAAAGCGATCGAGGCGCGGGCCTTCATGAGATGTTCCCGTCGGTGCGGGGCCGTCATCGCGACGAACGCACGCTGCCCCCGGCAGTTCGAGGTGTGCGGTCACGGAGGCCCAAGGGTCTGGGACAGCGGAGACGAGGCTCCGCAAGAACAGACATCCCAGGGGGCGCCACGGTTGCACGCGCCCCTCCCGAATGCGCCGGAGCGCCGCCCGGGCGGGCAGAGGTCCCCGAAGAGGTCCCGCCCCGGACGGCGCCCGGCTCACGCCACCGCGACGGTCAGGTCACGTCGACGGCGTCGGCCTTGGACGATGCGGAACCCGTCGAGGTCGAACCGCCGTAGGTGAAGCGGTAGCTCCCGTCGACCGACGCCTTGGTCGTCGCCTCGACCTTGCCCCGGCTGTTCGAGGAGACCGTCTTGACGGTCGTCCAGGTCCCGGTGCCCTTCTTCTTGAACTGGAGCTTCACCGACTGGCCGGCGAAGCCCGCCCACTTGTTGGTGTCCCAGTTCGCCCGGGTCAGCGAACCCGCGACCGTCAGGGTCTTGCCCTTCTTGACCGGGTCCGGCGTCGCCTTGGCCGTCGCCTTGGCCGCGCGCTTCACGTAGTGGGTCCCGTACCTCTGGTTCTCCGTCGTCCTTCCGTCCTTGTCCTTCGCGTAGACGGCGGTGTTCCAGCGTCCCGCGTTCGTGTTGTCGAGATCGTCCTCGGGGTACGCGGCCTTCGGGTCGGCGAGGACCTTGACGGTGCAGTGGGAGGTGGTCGAGTTGACCCGCTTGCACAGGTTCGCCAGGTTGGTGTACTCCGCGAGGGACAGCAGCTTCTCGGCCCGGTCCGCATCGGGGCCGCCGCGCCACAGAGCAGCCACGCCCTCCTTGATGCCGCTGGGGTCCTTCGCGGTGAACTTGATGGTGAACGTCTTCTTGGAGACGCCCACCGTGACGGTCTTGCCCCCGTTGACGGAGACGTTGCTGATCTTCGGGCCGCCGGCGGCCGCAGCGGCGGACGCGGAGCTGAACGGCAGGGCCGACCCGGTGGGACGGTCATCGGCGTGCGCCGCCGGAACGGCCACGGCGGTGAGCGCCAGGGCACCCGTCGTCAGAGCGACGAAGGCACGAGTTCGCATAGGTGTTCCTGTCATTGTGGGGCCGTCATCGCGACGAACGCACGCTGCCCCCCGGCAGTTTCGAGCCGTGCGGTCGCGGAGGCCCAAGGGTCTGACACAGCGGAGTCGAGACTCCGTAGGGGCAGACATCCCAGAGGGCGCAATGGTTGCACGAGCGCCCCCGAATGCGCCGGAACGCCGCCCGGGCCGGCAGAGGTCCCCCGAAGAGGTCCCGCCCCGGACGGCGCCCGGCTCACGTCACCGCAGCAGTGAGCGTCAACGGACGTCGACGAAGTCCCCGGTGGAGGTGGCGGAACCGGTGGAGGCCGAACCGCCGTAGGTGAAGCGGTAGCTGCCGTCGGCCGACGCCTTGACGGAGGTCTTCACCTTGCCCCGGCTGTCGGCGGACACCGTCTTGACCGGCGTCCACCGGCTGGTGCCCTTCTTCTTGAACTGGAGCTTCACCGCACCGCTCGCGAAGCCGCCGTACTTGTTGGTGTCCCAGTTGGCGCGGGTCAGGGCGCCGGTGATCGTGAGGGTCTTGCCCTTCTTGACCGGCTCCGGCGACGCGTTGACCGTGGCCTTCGCCGCACGCTTCACCAGCGCGGTCGCGGCCTTCATCTTCTGGGTCTCGTTCTCCTTGCTGTCCTCCACCAGGGCCATGAGGTTCCAGCGGCCCGTGTCCACGTTCTTGAGGTCGCCCTCGGGGAACGATTCCTTCGGGTTGGCGACCAGCTTGAAGGAGCACGTGGAGGTGGTGCTGTTGACCTTCTTGCACGGGTGCTCCAGGCCCATGTCCGGGAACATCATCCGCTCGGGCACGGCCTCATTGGGGCCGCGCCACATGGCCGCGATGGCGTCGTAGATGGGGGAGCTGTGCTTCACGGTGAACTTGACCTTGAACGTCTTCTTGGCGACGCCCACCACCACGTCCTTGCCGCCGTTCACCGAGACGTTGCTGATCTTCGGGCCGGTGGACCCGCCAGCAGCGTGCGCGGCCGGAACGGTCACGGCGGTGAGCGCGAGGGCGCCGGTCGTCAGCGCGACGAAGGCACGAGTTCTCATGCATGTTCCTGTCACTGTGGGCCCACGGAACGCAGCGCACGCAGTGCCCGGGGACCGGGGGCGTGCGGCCGCGGGGGCCGAAGACTTGAGAGCGGAGCCAGGGGCTCCGCGGGATAGACACACCGGCGCGCGCAATGGTTGTACGCGCCCTCTGGATGCGCCGGAGCGCCGCCCGGGGCAGGCAGAGGTCCCCTACGAAGGGCCCCGCCCCGAACAGCGCTCGGCTTCACTCCACCGCGACGGAACCCTCCGTCACGGGCCGCTCAACCCGCGTGGGCGAGCATCAACGCACGTCGATCTTGTCAGCGACGGAAGCCGCGTAACCCGTGGTGGTCGAACCGGCGTACTGGAAGCGGTAGTAACCGTCGCTCGTCGCCGTCGTGGTCGCCTTCACCTTGCCGCTGCTGTCCGCGGACACGGTCTTCAGCGTCTTCCACTGGCTGGTGCCCAGCTTCTTGTACTGCAACTTCACCGAACCGCTCGCGAAGCCGTTGTACTTGTTGTTGTCCCAGCTCGCACGTGTCAACGAGCCGGTGACCGTCACGGTCTTGCCCTTCTTGACCGGCTCCGGCGTCGCGTTGGCCGTGGCCTGCGCCGCCCGCTGGAAGGTGACCGACTTGTAGTTCTCCTTCAGCGCGACGGTGTCCCCGTTGCCGTCGACGGCCATGGCCCAGACCTTCCACTTGCCCGCGTCACCGTTCGACAGGTCGACCTTGGGGTCGGCCACGAAGGAGAACTTGCAGGTGGCGGTCGTCCGGGTGTACTTGCACGGGATGTCGCCGGCATCCTGGGGCTCCAGGAAGTTCTTGGCGGTCTCGGGAGTGCTGCCGCGCCACAGGACGGCGACGGCGGCGCCGACGCCACCCTTGTTGGAGGCGCTGACCTCGACGGTGAACTTCTTCTTGCCGAGGCCGATCGCGACGTTCTTGCCACCGTTGACGGTGACCTTGGTGATCTTGCCGCTGCCCGAGCTGTACGCGGACGGGCCGGGGGTTCCCGGGAAGTCCAGTTCGCGGTCCGCGGCCTGCGCGGACGGGACGGAGAGGGCGGAAAGGGCCAGGGCGCCGGTGACCACGGCGACGGAGGCACGGATGCGCATGTGTTTTCCCCACTTGCTCATAGGCCGGCGGTGCGGCGCACCACCCCCACATCACGGGGCGCACCACCTCCCGCAGGCCCGGTCGGTCGCGGAGTCCGATGACTCCACCCCAACAGACCTGCACCCCGGGAAAAGGTTGTAGTAATTCATGCATCTTTTCCCGACAGATGCCGGACACACGTGAGCGCCGCCGCAGTGCTCCCCGCCCCGGGCCGGAGCCCGGAGCGCACTGCGACGGCGCCCGGTGCCGCTAGGTCAGCGCACGTCCACGGCGTCGGCGGACGAGTTGATCGCCGGAGTGGTCGAAGTTCCGGCGAAGCTGTAACGGAACGAACCGTCACGCTCGGCCTTGACCGTGGTCTTCAGGTTGCCACGGCTGTCCGACTTGATCGTCTTCACCGTGGTCCAGGTCTCGCTGCCCTTCTTCTGGAACTGGAGCTTCACCGGCTGGGCGGTGTAGCCCGCGTACTTCAGGTTGTCCCAGTTGGCGCGGGTCAGTGCGCCGCCGATCGTCAGGGTCTTGCCCTTCTTGATCGGGTCCGGCGTCGCCTTGGCCGTCAGCTTCGCCGCCCGCAGGACCTTGGCCGACTTGAAGTTCTCCTCCGCCGCGATGAGACCGTCGTCATCGGGGTTCTGGGGGTCCGTGGGACGGAAGGCCAGGGCGAGGAACTTCCAGTTGCCGGCGTCCTTGTTGGTCAGGTCGGCCTTGGGGTCCGCCACGTAGGTGAACTTGCACGTGGCGGTGGTCGCCGTGTACTTGCACGGTTCGCTCGTGGGCTCCTCGGGGCCCAGCGAGGCGGTGGCGTTCTCCAGGGTGGTGCCGCGCCACAGGAAGCCGAGGGCGAACTCGACGCCCTTCTTGTCGGTAGCGCTAATCTCGACGCTGAACTTCTTCTTGGCGGTGCCGACGGCGATGTTCTTGCCACCGTTGATGGTGACCTTGGTGATCTTGCCGGCGCCCGAGCTGAAGGCGGACGGGCCGAGGGACTTGACGATGTCCTGGGCCTTCGGCAGGTCCACTCCGCCGTCCGCGGCCTGCGCGGACGGGACGGAGAGGGCGGAAAGGGCCAGAGCGCCGGTGGCCACGGCGACAGAGGCACGGATGCGCATGTGTTTTCCCCACTTGCTCATAGGCCGGCGGTGCGGCACACCAACCCCCCACATCACGGGGCGTGCCGCCTCCCGCAGGCCCGGTCGGTCGCGGAGTCCGATGACTCCACCCCAACAGACCCACCACCCAGGAGAATGGTTGTACGAATCTGTGCACCCGTTCGACCCGCCGGCACCTCACCGGCGGGAGCGCCGCCGCGGCTGCTCCCCGCCACCGGCCGGAGCCGGGGGCCGGCGCCGCGACGGCGCCCGGTGTCACCGTGCCGAAGGGGAACCGTCCCGGTGGAGCGGGCCGATGCTTGCCCGCGCCGCCGGACCGGTCACCCCCGGGTCAGATCAGGTGACGTCCACGGCGTCGGCGGACGAGTTGACCGCCGGGGTGGTGGACGTGCCGGCGAAGACGTAGCGGAACGAACCGTCACGCTCGGCCTTGACCGTGGTCCTCAGGTTGCCACGGCTGTCCGACTTGATCGTCTTCACCGTGCTCCAGGTCGTGGTGCCCTTCTTCTGGAACTGGAGCTTCACCGACTGGCTGGTGTAGCCCGCGTACTTCGCCTCGTCCCAGTTGGCGCGGGTCAGGGCGCCGGTGATCGTGAGGGTCTTGCCCTTCTTGATCGGCTCCGGCGACGCGTTGGCCGTCAGCTTCGACGCCCGCAGGACCTTGAAGCTCTTGATGTTGTCCTTGTCGAGGACCGACTCGTAGTCCTTGGAGGTGATGTACACCTCGGTCTTCCAGGACCCGGCCTCGTCGTTGAAGATGTCGTAGTCCTGCGGGTTGACGTTGAACGTCGCCGTGCAGGAGGAGGTGGTCGGGGAGGTCGACTTGCACTGGTCGCGCAGGAACCCGTCCGGGAGGAGGATGCCGTCCGCGCCCCTCCACGCCGAGATCGACGGGTCGGCCTGGATGTTCGAGCTGTGGCTGGCGTCGAACTTGATGGTGAACTTCTTGTTCCCCGTGCCGATCACGACGTCCTTGCCGCCGTTGACCTCGATGTTCGTGAGCTCGATCGCCTCGGCGGCGGCCGGAGCGGCGTGCGCGGCCGGGACGGCCAGGCCGGTCAGGGCGAGTGCGCCGGTGGCCACGACGGCGGATACGCGCTTGCGCATGGATTCCCCAGGTGTTCGGGGGCTCCCGGGGCCTTCCACGCCACCCCCCAATTCTGGGGCGCGGGGCCTTACGGGAGCCCGACTTCGTCTTGGTCTGCGGAGCCGGTCGGCTCAACTGACAACACACACCATGCCATTGAACGATTGCGGTCGTCCACACTTTTTTCCCGTGTGAGCCGCGTTAACAAGAATTTCTCGCCCGGGCCCCGCCCGGCGAATCAGCCCAAGACGGGGCGTACCGGTCTAGTCGAACCAGCGGTCCCGCGCCAACTCGTCCGTCCGCGAGGGGTCCTCCAGCAGCGCGGCGACCTCGAACCGTCGCGGCCACTGGCCCGCCGCCCAGGCGAGACCCGCCGCCACGCCCTCCAGGGTCGCCGCGTGCACGGTCCCGTCCGCCGTGCGGCGCCAGTCGACCTCCGCGCCCCCGACGGTCAGTTCCTCGTGCTCCGTGTACGTGGCCGGGGTCGCCGTGCCGAGCAGCGTACGGACCGGCTCCGGCACCGTCCGCACCACCCCGTCGTCCGGCACGCCGGCCTCGACCACCGCGCCCAACAACCGCACCTGGAGCAGTTCGGCGAGCGCGGCGGCCGTGGCCGGGGGCACCGGGAGCAGCGGCAACCCGGCGGCCAGCGGCAGCAGGTCCGGGGCGTCGGCGACGACCGCGTCCGCCGCGTCCACCACCGTCACCCGGCCGTCGACCACGGCGCGCAGTTCCTCCGGAAGGGTCACCTGCCCCGGGTCGAGCTCCGCCAACGCACGGTACAGGGCGTGCAACTGGGCGGCGGTGACGTCCCGTTCCGGGTCCGCCAGCCGGTCGAGGAGTTCGGCGGCGCCGCCCGGCTCGTCGAGCAGCGCGGCCACCGAGGTCCGCACCCCGAGGGCCCGCAGCACCTGGGCGTCCTCGAAGCCCGTCGCGTCGGCCGATTCGTAGAGACCGGCGAGCAGCGGGTCCGAACCGGCCGCGCGCAGTCCCGCCGGGCGCCGGCCCTCCAGCACCGGGTGCCCGCGCAGCCACCAGGCCGTGTACGGGCGGACGGACTCGGTGGTGCCGTCCGGCAGCAGGACGCGCACCGGTTGGGTGAGCGCGTCGCGCAGCGGCGGGCGGGACAGCAGGGCGAGGGCCTGCGGCCAGCGGTCGTCGTCGACCAGGTCGAGGTCGCGCACCGCGACGAGTTCGGTGGCCACCGGCGGGACCGGGGTGTGCGGGAGCCGGTCGAGGACGTCCTCGCACCACACGTCGACCGCGTCCAGCAGACCCGCGTCGTCCGGCTCGGCGAAGTCCCCGTCACGGGGCTCCAACTCGTCCGGGTCGAGCACCACGTCGGTGGCCCGCACGAGGGCGAAGTCGGCGAGGACCCCGCAGGCGGTCAGCGGCTGCTCGCCCCACCGCTCGACGAGTTCCGCGTCGACGGCGGCCAGCTCGCCCTCCCGGATGACCTGGGCGAACGGGCTGTCCGGCAGCACGAGTTCAGCCGCCGGCGCCGGTTCGCCGTCCTCGTCGGTGAGGGCCAGCGCACCGAGCCACGGTTCGTCGCCCGGGTCCAGATGGGCGTCCCGGACCAACCCGAGCACCAGTTCGGCGAGTTGCTCCGCGCCCCACGGCCCGTCGGCACCCGGCTGGTCCGGGTCGTCCAGCAGGTACGGGTCGTCCCACGCCTCGTCGTCCAGGGAGGCGGCGACCGCGGCCCTGACCTGCGGGGTGGTGAGGACGGCGCGCGGGGTCGCGGGCAGGGCGCCCAGCTTCTCCAGGAGCGGGTGGGCGGCGTCGGGGTGGACCACCTTGAGGCCCAGCCGGGCCAGGGCGGCGGGCGTGTCCGGTCCCTCGACGGTGCCGGTGCCCTGGCCGGGTACGGGCAACAGGATCTGCCGGGGTCCGATCGTCGTCCGGCCGTCCGCGAGCGGCACCGGGAGGCCCGTCAGCCGGTCCGGGTCGACCCCGGCGAGGCTGTCGTAGAGCCGCCACCACCACGCGGGGTCGCGTTCCAGGCCGGCCAGCCGGTCGACGGCGTCGGTGAGCGCCACCCGCGCCACCCCGAGGGTGCGCAGTTCCGCCCGGCGCTCCAGGCCGGCCGGGAGCAGCGTCGGCAGCACCTCGGCCAGCACGCGGACGGTGTCGGAGCCGGCGCCCTCGACCAGTTCGGCGTCCCGGGGGCGTAGGGCGTGTCCGTCCTCCGGGGTCCGTTCCCCGTCGCCGCCCCACTCGTCCAGGTCCAGATCGGGGGCGGGGGCGGTCCGGGCGACCGGCGGCAGGAACGCGGTGCGGGGCAGCCGCTCCAGGATCGCGGCGCGCAGCGCCCCGTCGAGTTCGGCGCGGCCGAGCGGGCCGGGCACCAGGTCGATGACGCCGGGGCCCACCGGGCGCCAGGCGGCCAGCAGTTCCGCGTAGGCGTCGGCGGCGCGGGTGGTGAGGAAGTCCGTCAGCGGGCCGGGGGCGGTGTGGCGGCGGGTCGGGTCCATCGGGAACGAGGCGATGAGCAGGGCCGGGATGCCGAGGGGTTCGTCGCTGGGGGTGGGCGCGTGGACCACCGGCGCGGTGCGCGGCGGGCGGGGGGCGCCCTCGTCGTCCACCGGGACGGCCCAGGTGACGGACCAGTGCGGGCGCAGTCGTTCCTCGACGGGGCGCCCGGTGAGCAGGTCGGGGGTCAGCGTGCCGCTGCGGCTGACGGTGCGCCAGCGGGTGGTGCCGTCACGGGAGTCCTCGATCACCGTGTACGGGGCCTCGGCGCGGCGGGTGAGGGTGCGGACGGTGCCGTCCGGGGTCTCCACGACGACCTCGGCCAGGCCGGGGAGGGTGAGCAGCAGGGCCGCGTCGACCCCGGCGAGCAGGCGTTCGGTGAGCTCCCGGGCGGCGGCGTCCCGCAGCGGCAGCAGGACCACCGTGTCGTACGGCTCGGGCGCGGTGCCCTCCGCCGGGAACGGCAGGCGCAGCAGCGGTACATGGCCCTCGCGGCGGTGGAGTTCGTCGGCGAGGGTGCCGGGGGCGGTGTCGCCGGCGGCGGTGTCCTCGGTGAGGGTGCGGGCCTGGGCGAGGGACCAGCGGACGCCGCCGGTGCGGCTCAGCACGGCGGGTTCGTCGGTGACGGTGAGCACGGCGGCGAAGCCGACGCCGAAGCGGCCGACGGCGCCGGACGCGGGGGTGTCCGCGGGGCCGTCCGCCGGGGTGTCGCGCTTCGCGCTGGCCCGCAGCGTGGACAGGGAGAGGGCGCCCGCCCCGTCGAGGGGGGCGCCGGTGTTCGCGGCGGCGAGGGCGCCGTGCGGGGTGCCGTCGTCGTGGAGGGTGAGGCGGAGGCGGCCGGGGGCGCCGGTGCGGGCGGCGGCGTCGGCGGCGTTCTGCGCGAGTTCCACGATGAGGCGGTCGCGGTGGCCGCCGAGGGCGAGGTCTTCCTCCGCGTTGGCGTCCTCGCGGAAGCGGGTGGGCGTGGTGCGCCACGCGGTGAGGACCTCCTGGCGGAGGCGGGTCGTGCCGAAGGGGTCCGGGGCTCCGGGTCCCGGGGCGGCGGGGCTCGCGAACGGGGTCACGGGGGGCTCCTTGTCCTTGGTCCTTCGGCCCGCGGCCAGTGGCTCCGGGCGTGCGGGCCCGAACGTACCGTCTTCCCTGGGGCGGGGGCCCTCAGGGGGGTGCGCTGCGCTGCGCGGTGCGCTGTGGTTACCCGCGCAGTTCCCCGCGCCCCCTTCGGGTGCGTTCCGCTGCGCGTGCGCGGTCCCCGTGCGGGTGCGCTGTCGCTTCGCGCCCCTGTCGGGGCACGATCTCGTGGGCGTCCACGGTTCCTGTGCGGGTGCGTCGTGGTCGCTCGCGCAGTTCCCCGCGCCCCTGTCAGGTGCGACCTGGTGGGCGTGCGCTGGGCTGTGGGGGTGCGCTGTCGCTTCGCGCAGTTCCCCGCGCCCCTGTCGGGGTGCGGCTCGCCGTCGCAGGTCCGTCCCTCACCCACCGGGGCGCCCCGCTAGGGGCGCGAGGAACTGCGCGAGCAACCACAGCCCACCCGCAGGGCCCAGCCCACCAGGTCGCCCCCCGACAGGGGCGCGGGGAACGGCGCAAGACCACAGCGCACCCGCACAAGAACCACGCACACCCGCCAGATCGCACCCGACAGGGGCGCGAGGAACTGCGCGAGCAACCACAGCCCACCCGCAGGGCCCAGCCCACCAGGTCGCCCCCCGACAGGGGCGCGGGGAACTGCGCAAGACCACAGCGCACCCGCACAAGAACCGCGCACACCCGCCAGATCGCACCCGACAGGGGCGCGAGGAACTGCGCGAGCGACCACGATGCACCCGCACGGGAGCAACACACGCGAGCGCACGCCCAAGGCACGCGGGGAACCGCAGCGCAGCGCGGCGTACCGTGCTACGCGGGGTCGGGCCCGTCCACGACCGGGTGGAGGGGGAACTCCTCCACCCGCGTCTCGTCCAGCACCGGCGTACCCAGCCGAACACTCCGCGGAACGACCGCCGCCTCGGAATGCGCCCCGCACCCGTACGCGAGGGACACCAGCCGCCCGTCCGCAGGAGCGAACTCGTTCGCACACACGCCGAACGCCTGACCGAGCGTCCCGCCCAGCGGGGCGAGGAAACCACAGCTACCGCAGTTCGCGGGCGCGGCCTGCGCCATCGGCGTGGCCGAGCCGAACGCCAGGTCCCACCGCTCCGCGGCCTCCCGCAACCCGTACTGCGACAGCACCCGCGCCCGTCCGAGCCCCAGCTCCCGCGCGACCGAGGCGACGGCGGCCCGCGAGGGCGCCACCGGCACGGCGGGCGGCGGTCCGTCGACGCCGCCCGCGGCCCGGGCCGCGTCCTCGGCCGCCGCGAGTTCCTCGGCGTCCGCCGAGCGGACGGAGTTCGGCGCGGGTTCGTCCGCCCCGGTCCACCCACCGGCGAGCCGCGGGTCACCGGCCGCCCCGGGCGCCTCCTCCGCGGGGACCTGCGGCTCCGTCCCGACCGCTTCGGGGACCCCGGGCTCCAGCCGCCGGTCGTCGTCCTCCGTCGGCAGGAGGTCACCGGGGCCGAGGTCACCGGGGCGCAGCCGCTCGCTCCAAGGGAGCCATTCGGGTGCCAGCAGCGAATCCGGGCCGGGCAGCAGCACCGTCTCGTCGATGGTCACGATCCGGGCGCGGGACGCGCGCGCCACCGTGACCGCCCAGCGCCAGCCCCGGTAGCCGGGGTCCTTGCACTCGAACAGGTGAGTGAGCACCCGGTCGCCCTCGACGACCGTCCCGACGTGCGCGCCGACCACTCCCGGCGCGGCGGCCTCCTCGGCGGCGGTGCGGGCGAGGTCGACCGCCTCGGCGCACTGACGGTCGGGGGTGCGGCTTCGCGTTGTCGCTGCGGTCACGGGTATCGCTTCTCTCCTACGCCGACTGACGGGTGCGCCCTCCTGTCGGGCGGCGGACCGGTTCCACCGGGAACGCGGACGGAGCGGACCTGTGGGCCGCGTCGACGTCCGCGCCCGGCCACCCGGGCGCACCTGTGTCATCCATTCTGCGTGATGAGCGAGAGGCGCGCGGCCAGGACCGATCACCGCAGGCGCGTAACGCACGCTACCCTCTCCGGCGGCCCGCGCCCACACCGGCGTACGGTGCGGCACGCGTTCGTTCCCGGGCCGAGACCTCCGTGCGCCCCGCCCGGCCGTGCCGCGCACCGTCCCGGCCGCCTCCGGTACCCCCCTCCGAACAGGGTGACACGTGGGCCACGCCACGTCCGGTGGACGCCGTATCCGCACTACGCGCACCCGGTTGGGGGCACTATGACGGGGTGGCAGCAGCCAGGTCGTCCCGCGGTCCGGGCGAGCCCGGCCCCGTGCGACGGGCCGGCCGCGCGGTGGGTCGCGCGCTGCACCTCCCGTTCACGGGCACCGCCCGGGGCATCCGCAAGGCCACCCATGCGCACGGCGCCGGCGAGTCCGGGCTCGGCAAACTGATCGAACTGCACGCGGTCAACGGCGCGGGCGACGTGATGATCACCGTGGCGCTCGCCTCCACGGTCTTCTTCGCCGTCCCCACCGACGAGGCCCGCGGCCGGGTGGCCCTCTACCTGGCGATCACGATGGCCCCCTTCACCCTGCTCGCCCCGGTGATCGGCCCGCTCCTGGACCGGCTCCCGCACGGGCGGCGCGCGGCGATGGCGGGGGCGATGCTGGCCCGTGCGGTCCTCGCGCTGCTGCTGTCGGGGGCGGTCATCACGGGCGGTCTGGAGCTGTACCCGGCGGCGCTCGGGGTGCTCGTCGCGTCGAAGGCGTACGGGGTGGTGCGCAGCGCCGTGGTGCCCCGGCTGCTGCCGCCGCACTTCTCGCTGGTGCGCGCCAACTCACGGGTCACCCTCGGCGGGCTGCTCGCCACCGGCATCGCCGCCCCGATCGGCGCGGGGCTCCAGCTCGTCGGCCCGCGCTGGCCGCTGTACGGGGCGTTCGTGCTGTTCGTCGCGGGCACGTTCCTGTCCTTCCGGATGCCGCCCAAGGTCGACTCGGCCAAGGGCGAGGCGCGGGCGCTGCTCACCGCGGACCCGGAGCGGCTGCGGCACCCGTACCGCAAGGACCGCCGGCCGGGCCTGCGCACCGTCGGCCCCGCGGTGACGCACGCCCTGGCGGCGAACGCCTCCCTGCGGTGCCTGTCCGGGTTCCTCATCTTCTTCCTGGCGTTCCTGCTGCGCGAGCACCCGATGACGGGGCAGAGCGCCGCGGTGTCCCTGGGGATCGTGGGGGTCGCCGCGGGGGCGGGCAACGCGCTGGGCACCACGGTGGGGGCGTGGCTGCGCACCCGGGCGCCGGAGGTCATCATCGTCACGGTGATCGCGGGGGTGCTCACCATGGCGATCACGGCGGCCGTGTTCTTCGGTGCGGTGCTGGTGGCGTGTCTGGCGGCGGTCGCCGGCTTCGCCCAGGCCCTGTCCAAGCTGTCGCTCGACGCGCTGATCCAGCGGGACGTGCCCGAGTTCGTCCGCACCTCGGCGTTCGCCCGTTCGGAGACGCTGCTCCAGATGGCGTGGGTGGTGGGCGGCGCCATCGGGATCTGTCTGCCGCTGAACGGGACGCTGGGGCTCTTCGTCGCCGCCGGGATCGTCGCCGTCGGCTGGTTGTCGACGGCGCGGGGGCTGCTCGACGCGGCCCGTCGGGGCGGCGCCCCCCGGCCCCGCGTCGCCTGATCCGGCCCCACCGACCCCCCACCAGCACCACCCGGCACCGGTACGGCGCGCCGTACCCGCGTCACACACGCGTACGGGTCGCCCGCTAGCCTTTCCGCCATGACGTCCCTGTCCGCGGCTGAGCCGCACCTGAAGTCAGCCCCGGCCGCCGAGCGCCCCCGTCGGTACCGCCGGGCCGTCGCCGTCACCGGCGTCGTCTGTGCCGGCCTGCTGGTCCTGTCGGCCTGCGAGAAGCCGACCGCCGTCGCCACCGTCACCGTCGGGGACGAGTCCGTGAACTCGGAGGCGGTCTGCTACCAGGACGGCAAGGCGATCAAGCCCGCCGAGGTGGCGGACTGCCTCAAGGACAAGGACGTCAAGTCCATCACCGTCGACCCGGACGAGACCGTCCGCTTCGGCGTGGACGTGGGCATCGCCGACAAGGAGTGGACGGTCCTCCTGGACGGCCAGCGGCTGACCGACTACACCAAGAAGACGTACCTGGCCGTCCCCGGCAGCGTCTTCTTCAACGAGCAGTACGGCGCCAGCGGCGGCACCTCGACCACCGTGAGCATCGCCCAGGGCGGCGAGAACAAGGTGACCGGGCTGTGGTCGTTCCGCCTCAAGAAGGCCGAGTGACGGCGTCAACACGATGACCCGGCCCGTCCGCGTCCTGGTCGCCACCGCGGTACCCGCCGAGCGGGACGCGGTGGCCCTCGCGTTCCTGTCCGAGCAGCGCGAGGTCCGGGTGCCGGGCGTCGACCTGCGTCGGATCACCACCGCGGGCGCCCGCTGGGACCTGCTGGCCGCGGGCGTCGGTCCGGCGGCCGCCGCGACCGGCGCCGCCTCGGCGCTGACCGCCGCCGACCTCGACGGCGCCCCCTACGACCTGGTGGTGTCCGCCGGGATCGCGGGCGGTTTCGCCCCGCTGGCCCCGGTGGGCTCCCTGGTCGTCGCCGATGCGATCACCGTCGCGGACCTCGGGGCGCAGGGCGACGACGACGGGGACGGTTTCCTGCCGGTGACCGCGCTGGGCTTCGGCACGGTCACCCATCTGCCGCCGGCGCACCTGGTCCGGGAGGCCGCCGCCGCGATCGGCTGCCCCGCGGGGACCGTGCTGACGGTGTCCACGGTCACCGGGACCGCCGGTCGGGCCGCCGCCCTGCGCGCCCGGCACCCCGGGGCGCTGGCCGAGGCGATGGAGGGCTTCGGGGTCGCCGAGGCCGCCGCCGCGCACGGCCGTCCGGTCCTGGAGGTCCGCGCGGTCTCCAACCCGGTGGGCCCGCGGGACCGGGACGCCTGGCGGATCGGGGACGCACTGGCCGCACTGACGACGGCGTTCGGGAAATGCGCGCCGGCCCTGGAGCGTTGGGAACGGGCATGACGACCGGTATCACGAACCCCGCCGACCCGGCACCGACGGGATCGACGGACCCCGTACCGCTGCGGATCGCCTACTCCCCCTGCCCCAACGACACCTTCGTCTTCGACGCCTGGGCGCACGACAGGCTGCCGGACGCCCCGGCCCTGGACGTCACGTTCGCCGACATCGACATCACCAACGGCATGGCCGAGCGCGGCGAGTCGGACGTGCTGAAGGTGTCGTACGCGGTGCTGCCGTGGGTGCTGGACACGTACGCGCTGCTGCCGTGCGGCGGGGCGTTGGGCCGGGGCTGCGGTCCGCTGGTGCTGACCCGGGAGCCGGGTGCGGACCTCGCGGGGCGCACCGTCGCGGTGCCGAGCGAACGTTCGACGGCGTACCTGCTGTTCCGGCTCTGGGCGGCGGAGCAGGTGCCCGGCGGGGTGGGCGAGGTCGTGGTGATGCCGTTCGACCGGATCATGCCGGCGGTGCGGGACGGCGAGGTCGACGCGGGGCTCGTCATCCACGAGGCCCGTTTCACCTACCGGAACTACGGGCTGCACGCCGCGGTCGACCTGGGCGAGCACTGGGAGGCGACGACCGGGCTGCCGATCCCGCTCGGTGCGATCATCGCCAAGCGCGCGTTGGGCGGTGCGGTGCTGCGCCGCCTCGCCGAGAGCGCCCGGGCCTCCGTGCGCGCCGCCTGGGACGATCCGTCGGCGTCCCGTGACTACGTCCTCGCGCACGCGCAGGAGATGGACCCGGCCGTCGCCGACCAGCACATCGGGCTGTACGTCAACGAGTTCACCGCCGACCTGGGGGACGAGGGGTACGCGGCGGTACGGGCACTGCTGACGCGTGCGGCGGCCGAGGGACTCGTACCGCCCCTCGGCCCGGACGCGCTGGCGTTCCCCTGACCGGAGTCGGCCGGAGTCGACCGGGCGTCGAGTGGGTCGGTCAGACGTCGAGTTGGTCGGCGACCGCCCGCAGCAGTCCGGCGATCTGGGCGCCGGACGCCTTGTCCGGGTAGCGCCCCTTCTCCAGCATCGGGGTGATGTTCTCCAGCAGGGTGGTCAGGTCCTGCACGATCGAGGCCAGTTCGTCCGGCTTGCGGCGCTGGGCGGCGGCCACGGACGGGGTCGGGTCGAGGATCGTCACGGACAGGGCCTGGTCGCCGCGTTGACCGGCCACGACGCCGAACTCGACGCGCTGGCCCGGCTTGAGGGCGTCGACCCCGTCGGGCAGTACGGAGGAGTGGACGAAGACGTCGCCGCCGTCATCGCGGGAGAGGAAGCCGAAGCCCTTCTCGCTGTTGAACCACTTGACCTTGCCAGTCGGCAAAGTACACACCTACTTCCGCTCCACAAGGCCAACGTTTGGACCAGCCTACCGGGGCTCTCCCCATTCGATCACCCGAGAAAACAGCCAGAACCCCCACCTGATCGGGTAAGGGCTCGGGGGGCGTGGAGGGTTTCAGCCGTTGTCCGTCCGGGGGGCTTGCGGAATAGCCGCTTCTCGGGTTCCGCCGGCCTTGTTCTCCCGTCTCGCCGACCGCGCGCGGAACACCTCGGCTCCGCGCCGGGAGACCCGCGTCCTGCGGGGCGCGACCTCGAACACCAGGTGGACCTACGGCCGGTGGTGCCGGCCTCCGGAGCCGGCGCGCGGAAGGGAATGGGACGGGCCCTGCGCGCCGGACGGAGGTGGAATGCGCCGGAGTGCGCGGGAGCCGGGTCCGCATTCCGCTCAGTGGCCGGCGACCTTCTCGCCTTCGGACGCGGGGGACGCGGGCGCGGAGGAGTTGGCCGGTTCGGGCTGCCGCACCGCGGCTTCGGCGGGCGTCCGGAACACCCAGGTCCGGTAGGCCCAAAAGCGGAACAGGCTCGCCATCGCCAGCCCGACGACGTTCTTCGCGAGGTTGTCGCTCAGTGCGGACGTGTGGTCCAGGCCGTAGTGGGAAACAGCCAGGACGCCGTTCTGAATTCCCGTTCCCACAAAGCTGAAAACAAAGAACAGGGTCACTTCACGAGTGCGCCGACCGCCGCTCCGGTCGCGGTACGTCCAGTTCCGGTTTCCCAGGTAGTTGACGCAGATCGCCACTGCCGAAGCCATCACCCCGGACCGTACGGGCTGGAGTTCCAGGACGTGCAGGCAGAAATTGAAAACCGCTACGTCAATGATCCACCCGAAGGCCCCGACCGTACCAAATCGGATGATCTCGGCGCTCAGCGAACCGAATCTGCGTCGGGATCCGGACGGCGCGTTCCCCATCGTGCACAGCCTTCCCGGCGATTCGGTCGTGGGGAACGCATGCTAAGCGCTGCGCGGGGCTCTGGTGGGGGTTGGTGGCGCCGTTCGGGGTGGGCTGCGGCCGCGGTGCGCTGTCCCGTGCGGGTGCGCTGCGGTTGCCCGCGCGGTTCCCCGTGCTCCTTGTCGGTGCGTCCCGGTGGGCGTGCGATGCCCTGCGGGGTGCGTCCCGGTTTCGCGCAGTTCCCCGCGCCCCCTATCGGTGCGTCCCGGTGGGCGTGCGTTGTCTCTGTGCGGGTGCGCGGTGGTTGCCCGCGCAGTTCCCCGCGCCCCCTATCGGTGCGCCCCGGTGGGCGTGCGTTGTCCCTGTGCGGGTGCGCGGTCGTTTTGCGCAGTTCCCCGCGCCCCTATCGGGGCACGCCGCCCCATCACAGATCCGCCCGCCCCCACCGGACAGCACACGCCCAGCGGAACGCGCCCCGCCGGACAGTGCACGCCGAGGTGGGCGCACCTCAGGGGCGCGGGGAACTGCGCGGGCGACCACGGCGCACACGACGGGGGTGCGCGGGGAACTACCCTGGTGGTGTGCGCGACGAAACCCCAGCGAATTCCACGGCACCCGGCGACGGACTGGTCCGCGCCGGTGCGATCGTCTTCTTCTTCGGCGCGGCGGCCACCCTGGTGACCGTCGCCCCCCTGTTCCTCGGGACGACCCCGTTCCCCACGTACATGTTCTGGCTGAGCATGCTCATGGGCGTCGGCTTCGCCATCGCGGGCGCCGGCGTGCTGCGCACCATCGCCGCCCAGCGCAGCCAGGCCCGCGCCCACACCGCCGGCGCACCCCGCTAGCCCGGGCCGCCCGCCCCTGCCAGGTCCAGGCCCGCCGTGACCGTCAGGACCGTCGCGCGTTGCTCGGCCCGGTACGTCAGGAGGTTCCGGCGCAGGTCGCTCAGCTTGTCCTCGCGACCGTCGTCGGGGGCGTCCAGGACCCCGTGCAGCCCGACCAGGCCGAGGGCGGCGTTCACCGCGGTGAACAGGGGCAGGAGCGCGAGGTCCTCGTCCGACAGGGGGCGCACCGCCCGGTAGCCGGTGACGAACGCGTCCAGCAGGTCCGCGTGCCGGGCCGAACACGCCTCGCCGGCGGTGGTGAGGTCCCGTACCGCGGAGGCGATGTCGGCGACGTACCAGGAGCGGGCCGCCTCGTCGAAGTCGAAGGCGGTGGCCCGGTCGCCCCGCCAGGCGAGGTTGTCCAGCTCGAAGTCACCGTGGACGACCCCGTACCGCGCCGGGTCGCGCGGCAGTTGCGTGAGGTGGGCGCGGAGCGTCTCCACGGCCCCGACGAGTGCGGTGTCGTCCCCGAACAGTTCGCCCGCCCGCGGCAACTCGGCGTGGAGGTCGGACAGCCCGCCGCCGAGGTCGACGGATCTGTCGTGCACCTCGGCGAGCAGGGCGCCCCAACACCGGGCCCGGTCCCGACTGAGCCCGTCGACCTCGACCTCCTCCCCGGGAGCGGCCGGCACGCACATCGCCCGCACGGTGCCGGCCGGGGTCTTCGCGGTGACCACCCGTTCCCCGGTGGTCGTCCGCAGCGGGCGCACCACGGCGGTCCCCCGGTCGGCGAGCCGGTCCATCAGTTCCGCCACGCCCTCCAGTCGGTCGAACGCCCGGGAGGAGGCGGGGACGAACCGCAGATAGGCGCGGAGTCCGGTGCCCGGCATCTCGGGGACCACGAAGACGTGGGAGGCGCTGGAGCGCCACCACTTCGCCGCTCCCGGCTCGCACCCCCAGTGGTGCGCCACCGCGTCGGCCACCGGGCTGCACCAGGTGTCGTCGTCCACGGCGTGGGCCATGTCGTTGATCTCTACGAGAGGCATCATGGGTGTCATCAGCCCATGGCGCGACGGCCCCGAGCAATCGTTTTTACGCACCCCCGCCGCGGCCCCGCGGGCCGTCAGCCGTGGTCGGCGAGCCAGGCGGGGAAGGCGGTGAGGTCCGCGAGGACGGCGTCCGCGCCGGCGTCCCGCAGTTCCGCCGCCGAACAGGGGCCGGTGGCGACCCCGACCGACACCGCGCCCGCCGCCCGGGCCCCCCGCACGTCCCCGACGTGGTCGCCCACGTACACCGCGGCGCCGTGCTCCCGCAGGGCCCGGGCCTTGCCCTCGGCCCACAGGTCCCCGATCACCGCATCGGCGTCGATCCCCAGGTGGCGCAGGTGCAGCAGCGCGTTCGGCTCCCACTTCGCGGTGACGACCACCGCCCGGCCGCCGGCCGCGCGCACCGCGTCGACGGCCGACCGCGCCCCGTCCATGACCAGGGTCGGTTCGATGGCCCACTGCGGGTACATCGCCCGGTAGCGGTCGGCGATCTCCGGGACCCGCTGGGCCGGGAACCAGTTCGCCAGTTCCTCGACGAGCGGCGGCCCCAGCCGGCTGACGACGAGTGCGGTGTCGATGGCGACGCCGGTCTCCGCGGCGAGGGCGTCGTAACACGCCTTGATGCCGGGCCGGGAGTCGATCAGGGTCATGTCGAGGTCGAATCCGACGACGAGCGGGGCCCCGTCCACCGGGTCGCCGGTCAGGGCCGATTCGGGTCGTCCGGGGTGTCGCGTCGCGGAGGTCACGCACTCCATTGTGCCCGGCCGGCGATCGGGGCGGCCCCGGCGGCGAACCGGACGGGCGGGCCGACCACCGGCGGGCCGACCACCATCCGTACGGCCGGAAAACACCGCCCCTTACACTTAGCCAAGCCTAACCAACCCATGCAGCCACGGGAGTGCCCGCCCATGTCGGTCAGACGTGTCGCCGCGATGCTCGCGGCCGCCGCGGTCCTGCTGCTCGCAGTGGTGTTGAGCCTCGCCGTGGGTGCCCGGGCGATCGCCCCGTCCCTGGTCTTCGACGCGCTGCTGAACGGCGGGACCAGCGAGGACGCCGTGGTCGTCCGGGAGTTGCGGGTGCCGCGGACCGTCGTCGGCCTGATGGTCGGCGCGGGGCTCGCGCTCGCCGGCGCCGCGTTCCAGGGCATCACCCGCAACCCCATCGCCGACCCCGGCATCCTCGGCATCAGCCAGGGCGCCTCGGTCGGCGTGGTGCTGGCGATCGCGTTCGCCGGGGTGCACACCCTGACCGGATACGTGTGGTTCGCGTTCGCGGGCGCGGGCGTCGCGGCCGTCGCCGTGTACGCGATCGCGGCCCGGGGCCGGGGCGGCGCGACCCCGATCAAACTCGCTCTGGGCGGCGCCGCACTCAACGCGCTGCTGGTCTCCGTGCTCACCGGGGTGCTCACCACCCGGGCCGCCGCACTGGACGAGTTCCGGTTCTGGCAGGTGGGCTCGCTGTCCGGCAGGGACGCGGAGCTGATCGGTCAGATCTGGCCGTTCCTGCTGGTCGGAACGGTTCTGGTGGTCGCGGCGGCCCGCGGTCTGGACGCGCTCGCGCTCGGCGAGGACGTGGCGAAGGGCCTCGGGCAGAACGTCGGGAAGGTACGGGTGGTGGCCGGCCTCGGCGCGACCCTGCTGACCGGTGCGGGTGTCGCGGCGGCCGGCCCGATCGCCTTCGTGGGCCTCGCGGTGCCGCACCTGGCCCGCGCGATCGTCGGCAGCGACCACCGCTGGCTGCTGCCGATGTCGGCGCTGCTCGGTCCGGCGATGCTCCTCGTCGCGGACACCGTGGGGCGGATCGTGTTCCCGCCGAGCGAGGTCCCCGTCGGGGTGATGACGGCCCTGATCGGCGTGCCGTTCCTGATCACCCTGGTCCGTAGGAAGGCGGTCGCCGCGTGAACCCGCAGGCCGAACCCCGCCGAGCGACCCGAGAGGCGAGACGCCGATGAAGCTCCGCACCGCGGACGGCACCCCCGCGGCCCCGACCGGCGCACCGGTCGCGCTCCCCGCGCGGGGGACCACCAGCCCGGCCGGGTACACCCCCGTCCGGTTCGGCGCGCACGCCTCGTTCCTGGTGCACCGGCGGGCCGTCGTCGCCGCCACGGGACTGGCGGTGCTGCTCGCCGCGGTGTCCGTCCTCTACCTGTCGGTCGGCGAGTCCTTCGTGGCACCGGCCGAGGTGCTGCGGGTCCTCAGCGGCGCACCCTCGGAGAACGAACTCGTCGTGGAGACGCTACGGGCCCCGCGCCTGGTGGTGGGCCTCCTGGTGGGCACCGCCTTCGGCATCGCCGGGGCACTGATCCAGACGGTCGCCCGCAACCCGCTGGCCAGCCCGGACATCATCGGGATCAGTCAGGGCGCCGGGGCCGTCACCGTCGGCGCCATGACGTTCGGCATCACCTCGTACACCGTGATGCCGTACCTGAGCGTCGCGGGCGGCATCCTCGCCGCCGTCCTCGTCTACCTCTTCGCCTGGCGGGGCGGTCTCCAGGCCACCCGGTTCGTCCTCATCGGCATCGGCTTCGCGGTGGCACTGCGTTCGGTGACGAGCCTGTTCATGACCAAGGGCGACCATCTGGTCGCCCAGCAGGCCCAGGTGTGGATGACCGGCTCCCTCAACGGGCGGGGCTGGTCCGAGGTGGCACCGCTCGGCTGGACGCTGCTGGTGCTGCTGCCGGCGGTGCTGTGGGCGGCCCACGCACAGCGCCGGGTCGGGGTCGACGACGACACGGCGACCGCCCTGGGCGTCCGGCTCGGCCGGGTGCGCCTCGGACTGGTGGCGCTGGGCGTGGTGCTGGCGTCGGTGGCGACGGGAGCGGCCGGACCGGTCGACTTCGTGGCCCTGCTCGCCCCGCAGATCGCCCGCCGGTTGACCCGCACGGCACAGATCCCGTTGCTGTGCTCGGCGCTGCTCGGTGCCGTCGTCGTCGTGTCGGCCGACCTGCTGGCCCGGCGGCTGTTCGCGCCGACGGAACTCCCGGTCGGCGTGCTGACCGCGGCCGTCGGCGCCCCGTACCTGATCTGGCTCATCATCCGCAGCCGCAGTGGAGGCACCTCGTGACGCAGTCACCGTCCCTGACCGGCAAGCAGTCCCCCTCCCCCACCGGGGGTCCCTCCGCGCAGGCCGCCGACGCGGGCGCACGACTGCGGGCCCGTGAGCTGACGCTCGCCTACGACGACCGCACCGTCGTCCACGAGCTGGACCTCGCGGTGCCCGACGGCAAGGTCACCGTCATCGTGGGGCCGAACGCCTGCGGCAAGTCCACCACCCTGCGCGCCCTGGGCCGCCTGCTCAAGCCCAGCGGCGGTTCGGTGCTGCTGGACGGCACCGCCCTCGCCCAGCTGCCCACCAAGCGGATCGCCCAGCAGATCGGGCTGCTCCCGCAGACGCCCGTCGCACCGGAGGCCATCACCGTCGCCGACCTGGTCGGTCGGGGCCGACAGCCGCACCAGCGGTGGTGGCAGCAGTGGTCCGAGGCGGACGAGCGGGCGGTGCGCGAGGCGATGGAACGCACGGACGTCGCCGCGCTCGCCGAACGCGCCGTCGACGAGCTGTCCGGCGGGCAGCGGCAGCGGGTGTGGATCGCGATGGCCCTCGCCCAGGACACCGAACTGCTGCTGCTGGACGAGCCGACGACGTACCTCGACATCTCGCACCAGGTGGAGGTCCTCGACCTGGTGCGCCAGCTCAACCACGAACGGGGCCGGACGGTGGTCGTGGTGCTGCACGACCTCAACCAGGCCGCGCGGTACGCGGACCATCTGGTGGCGATGAAGGCGGGACGGGTCGTCGCGGAGGGTGCGCCGGCCGAGGTCGTCACGGAGGAGCTGGTGCGGGAGGTGTTCGGGCTCGACTGCACGGTCGTGCCCGATCCGGTCACCGGTTCACCGCTGGTGGTCCCCGGCCTCCCCTGGAGCCCGCCCGCTCCCTGACCCCGCGCTACGCGCCCTCCCCGGGGTCCCGGCGGGCGGTGAGGGCGGCGATGAAGGGATTCGTCCGGAAGGCGTCCCAGTACTCGGGGCCGCGCTCCCTCAGGTCGCTGTCGAGGACTTCCGGAACGGACCACCGCAGGTCGGACAGCCCGACGGCAGCGGCCGCCTCGGCGTACACGTCCTCCTCCCAGAGGGAGGACTCGACCACGATCTCCCCGATCGGTGCGAGCAGTGCCGACGTCACGCGGTGGCGGCGGTGCAGTGCGGTGTGGGACAGGGTGCGCAGCCCGTACGGTTCCCAGTCCTGCCGGTCGAGGGCGAAGGACGGGTGGGCGGTGACGGCCACCAGCCGGCCGCCCGGAACGAGGTTGCTCGCGATCGTGGCCATCATGCCCCGCAGCGCGTCGAAGGAGTCGGTGTAGGGGAACAGCCACACCGCCATGACGACGTCGAACTCGCCGACGGCCCCGAGGGATTCGGCGTCACCCACCCGGAAGTCGATGCCCGTGGCGTTCTCCGGCAGCGCCTCGCGGGCGAGCCGGACCATCTCCGGGGACAGGTCCACTCCGGTGACCCGGGCCGCCCCCAGCTCCCTGACGCGGGAGGCGTAGTGCCCGTGGCCGCACCCCAGGTCGAGGACCCGCAGACCGCGGACGTCGCCGAGCAGCGCGGTGACGTGCGCCTGTTCGGCGCCGGTGGAGACCTCCTTGAAGGACCGGTACTTGTCACCTATGTGGTCGTACTGATTGCTCACGCGGGGTTCTCCTGTCCCGTCCGGGGCTGACTGATCCGGACGACGTCCTGGGTGCAGCTGAACGCGTACCCGCCGTCGGCGGCAGCGAAGTGGGCCCGCGCGTACTGCTCGACCTGTTCGGGGGCGGGCGCGGCCGGTAGGTGGGCGAGCATGAAGGACGCCACCTCGACGACGGTGGCCAGGTCGGGGGTGCGCACGTGCGCTTCGACGGTGTCCACCGAGACGACGTCGACGCGGGTGCCGGTGGGCTGATCCTCCAGGATGCCGACGAGGTCCGGCGTCGACCCGCCGAAGTGCCGGAGCATGCGCATGGAGTCGCTGTCCTGGTTCTGGAGGACGACCAGGCACGCGCCCTCGGGGGTCGTCCAGGAGGCCAACCGGCGCAGATGGGCGGGCCACTGGTCCGCGGGCACGTGGTAGAGCACGTGCGCGCACAGCACGAGGTCGGCCTCCTCGGGCGGCCGGGCGTCCAGGATCGTCCGTCCGAGGAGCAGCGCCCGGGGCACCCGGCGGGCCAGTCGGGTGCGCAGCCGGGGGTTGGGCTCGATCGCGATGGTGCGCGAGAACTTCCCGCTCAGGTGGGCGGTGGTCCCGCCGTCCCCCGCTCCGGCGTCCAGCAGCACCCGGCGGTGCGGGAGTCCGGCGACCACCCGGTCGAGGTGGGCGCGGGCCTTCCGCTTCTGGTCGGTGTGCGCGAGGAAGGTCGCGAACGCCTGCTCGTAGCGCGCGTCGGGGTCGTTCGGGGTGCCCGGGGCCAAGGGGTCTGCTCGCATCCTGCGACCGTAGCCGCACCGGGTGCGGGTACGGAGCGGTTCGGGCCGGTTGCCGGGACCTGTTGGCACCTGCCCGGGTCGAACACGCCTTCGAGCGTGGTCGGTTGGGTTGGCGGGATGAACGGTCGACGGAACGTCGAGACGGCCTGGCGGCGAGGCATCACCTCGGCGTCGGTCAACCCCCCGGACTGGGCGATCTCCGGCGGCTGTGCGGCGGTGTGGAGCACCCATACATCGAGGCCAACGAGGAGGAGGGCGAGGTCGGTTCGGGGAGGTTCCTCCCGGGCGGGATCCTGCTCGGCCCGGCGGACGCGCTCTGGCCGCGGCTGCCCGTGATCGGCCGCGGCGACGGGTGGGGCGCCGCGGTGGTGCCGTGGCTGACCGGCGACGAGGCGGGCCCCGAGTCCGGGCACTACGTGGGCCCGGACGGTGTCGGCACCTGGTCGTGGCCGGACGACCTGGCCTGCGACCGGCCCCGTCACCCGTCGATCACCGCCCATCTCGAAGCGGTGCACCGCACGCTCGCCGAAGGGCCGGCCGACGCCATGGGACCGGACGTGCCCGGTCTGGTGTGGGGGTGCCTGGTCTGGGACGACCCCGGGGCGCCCTCCCTGGACGACGCGCTGGAGGACTGGCGCCCCGTCCACTAGGGCTCCCGACCGGGCCGGGGGCTCCTCGTCGGGTCACATCCCGGTGGAGCCGTCGATGCGTTCGCGCAGGAGGTCGGCGTGGCCGGTGTGCCGTGCGTACTCGGCGATCAGGTCCACCAAGATCCTCCGCAGCGAGACCGGCTCGCCGGTCCCCTTGCGGATCCCCGTTTCGTCCAGCGACGCGGCAGCGGCCGTGACCTGCCGGGAGTGCTCGCACTCCCGTCGCCAGACGGCGAACGCTTCCTCGACGTCACCGTCCAGCCGGTCGAAGTCCTGGTCGGGGTCGTCGTCGGAGTAGTAGAGCAGCGGGACGTCCTCGCCGGTGAACTGGATGCGGAACCACCAGCGCTCGACGCCGGCCAGGTGCCGCACCAAGCCGTGCAGGGACAGGCCGGACGGCGGCACCGCCCGTTCGGACAGCTGCTCCGGGGACAGGCCGGCGCACTTGAGTGCGAACGTCGCCCGGTGCCAGTCCAGCACCGCGACCAGGGTCTCCCTTTCACCGCCCACGGAGGGCGGGGCCGGGCGGGTGTCGTCGTTCCACCGGGGTGCGAAGTGCTGGGGGACGGCGGTGTCGTTCGTCATCTGCCTACCTTCCTGTCCGGGGACGGCCGAGTCTGGCAGGTGCCACTGACATCGGACCGGTCACCAACGGGTCGGCGGCCCCCGCCGGAGGGGTCCGGCGAGACGGGGCAACGGTCGCGTTCACGACCTCCGCTGAGAGCGCCAGACCAGGAACACGGCGCTGGCGAAGGCGGCCGCCTTGAGGACCCAGGGCCACGCGTCCCCGATGGCCTGGTCGAACCGCTCCTCGACCAGTTCCGGACCCCAGTGCCCGGCGGCGCGGCCCCACAGCCACGTCACGCCACCGGCGAGGGAGAGTCCGGGGATCCAGAGCACCGCGAACTTGGACTCGGCGGGGGTGAGCCGCTTGGACAGCCAGGCGAGGGCCCAGCCGCCGCCGAGCGCGAGCAGGTTCCCCGCCAGTGCGCCGACCACCAACAGGGCGGCGGCGACCAGCAGCAGCGGGTTGGACCAGCCGGTGAGCAGGGCCAGGGCCCGGCCGCCGCGGGCGGGCGCGCCCGCGGCGGGGTCGGCTCCGGTCGGCCGGGCGGGCGCCTTCTCGACCGTGGGGTCATCCGCCCCGTCGGCGTCGTCGTCCTCCGAGTCGGGGCCGGGCGGGGGCTTGAGGATGTCGGGGATCTCGATGCCGCCGACGAACCCGGGGACCCGGTCGACCGCGTCGAACGGGCTGTTGCTCTCGACCCGCCACCAGTCGCGGGGCCCGCTCGCGGTGCCCAGTTCGTCCAGGGGCGCCAAGTGGGGTGGTGAGGGGGCGCGGTGGGTGCTCCCCGGCCCGGCCGGCTCGTCGCCCGCGGGTCGCGGGTCGTCGGCGGGGGGCGTGGGGCCGGCGGGGCGGGGCCGGGGCACCAGCCGCCACAGCCCCTTCGCCGTTCGGTCCTTCGCCGCACGCCCCTCGGGCGACGAGCCTGCGGGCGCCGAGCTTTCGGGCGCCTGGCCCTCCGCCAGCCGACCTTTCGCCAGCCGACCCTTCGTCAGCCGATCCTTCGTCGGCTGGTCCCCCGTCGGCTGGCCCCCCGTCAGCTGGTCTTCGGAGGACGGGCCCCCGGACGGTCGGTCCTCGGACGGTCGGCCCTTGGACAACCAGTTCTTGAACGGGCGGCCGTCGGGGGCCGAGGTGCGCCCCTGGCCGTCCGGGCCGGAACGCGAAGGACGCGCCGAGGCCGCCGCGCCGGAGGTCCGCTGCTCCGGCAGCGCCGTCGGAGTGCCCTCGGCGCCGGGACCGGACCGGTCGCCCGACCCCGCGCGGGCCACCAACTCGCCCGGCTCCCCGATCCGCGACAGGATGCGCCGCACCGACGCGGGACTGTCGGCCGGGGCCTTCGCACGACGCCGGTCGATCTCGTCCCGCAGGTCCGCGACGAGACGCATCCGCGCGGACGACGGCAGTTGGTGCTGTTGTGCCAGGTCGCCCACTCGACTGAGGTAGTCGAAGACGAGCTGGTCGCTCTCAATCCCCACGAAGTCCCCTCCGGGACGGCCATCGACAATCCCCTCCGCGCGACGGTACCGGGTCGGCCGGCGTCCTGGCGCTCCCCCGCGGTGCGCGGGCGCCGGGGTCCACCCGCCGCCGGCGGCCGTCGCGACGGTTCCCGACCGCGGGGCGCCACGCACCCGAGGGCGGGAACCGTCGCGCCCCGCGGGGACCCAGTAACGTGAACCGGATGAGCGGTAAGCCCCCCGGTAGCACCCCGCCCCGGTCCCTCGCCGAAGCCCTGCGCTCCCGCGACGACGCCTCACTCGCCGAACTCCTGCGGGCCCGGCCCGACCTGCTCGCGCCCGTGCCCGGCGACCTGACCCAACTGGCCACCCGCGCCGGTACCCGGGCGAGCGTGCTGCGCGCCCTGGAACGGCTGGACCGGTTCACCCAGCAGGTCGCCGAGGCCCTGGCCGTGGCCCCCGACCCGGCCGGCTACGAGGACCTGCTGCGGCTGGTGCGCGGCGCGGACCCGGGCGCCCCCGAGGACGGTCCCGGCGCCGGGAGCGACGGCGGGGCCGGGGACGTGGAACGGGCGCTGCCGCGCGCGGTGTCGGTCCTGCGGGAACAGGCGCTGCTGTGGGGCGACGACGCGCACCTGCGGCTGGTGCGCACCGCCCGCGAACTCCTGACGCCCGGCCCGCAGCACCCCTCGCCCACGGGGCTCGGCCCGTCCGTCGCCGAGACCACCGCGGGGATGTCGCCCGGGCGGATCCAGCAGATCGTCACGACCGCCGGGCTGGCCACCACCCACGACTCGGTGTCGGCGGTCGCCGCCCTCGCCGCCGTGTTCGAGGACCGCGAGCGGATGGACGCGCTGTTGGCCGAGGCCCCCGCGGCGTCCCTGGAAGTACTGGACCGGCTGGTGTGGGGGCCGCCGTACGGGCAGGTCACCGCCGAGCCCGCGGCCCGACTGCGCTGGCTCCTCGACCGGGGACTGCTGCTGCCCACCGCGCCCGGCACGGTCGTCCTCCCCCGGGAGGTCGCGCTGCACCTGCGGGGCGGGCGGGCGCACCGCACTCCCGAGCCGCTGGCACCCGCGGTGCGGGCCCTCGCCGAGCACCGGCCGCAGGTCGTCGACGCGACCGCCGCCGGACAGGCGTACACGGCGGTGACCACCGTCGAGGACCTGCTCCGCGACTGGGACGAGGGCGGCCCCGCGGTGCTGCGCGCCGGTGGGCTGAGCGTGCGCGACCTGAAGCGGACGGCCGTCGCCCTCGACGTGTCCGAACCCGTCGCCGCCTTCTGGGTCGAGCTCGCGTACACCGCCGGGCTCCTCGCCGCGGACGGTCAGGCCGACGAGCGGTACGCCGCCACCCCCGCGTACGACGAGTGGTTGGAGCGGTCCACCGCCGAACGCTGGGCGACCCTGGCCGCCGCCTGGCTGACCGCGACCCGCACGGCCGGCCTGGTGGGCGGGCGCGACCCGAAGGACCGGGCGCTGTCCGCGCTCGGACCCGGTCTCGACCGCGGGGCCGCCCCCGAGGTCCGGCACCGGGTCCTCGCCCTGCTCGCCGAACTGCCGGTGGGCACCGCGCCGACCCCGGACTCCGTACTGGCCCGACTGCGCTGGGAACGCCCGCCCCGGTCGGCGGTGGCCGGCGGCCGGATCGGCGGGCCGGGCTCCGATCCGCTGGCCGAGGACCCGCGCGGACGGCTCGCCCGGTGGACGCTCGACCAAGCGGAACTCCTCGGCGTCACCGGTCGCGGCGCCCTCAGTGCGCACGGGCGCGAACTGCGCGGCCGGCCGGACGAACGGGACGTGTCCGGAGCGCTGGACGCCGACGCGCTGGCCCGTGCCCTGGGGCGGGCCGCCGGGCTGCTCGGCCCGCTGATCCCGCACCCCCTGGACCACGTGCTGCTCCAGGCCGACCTCACCGCGGTGGCCCCGGGCCCGCTGGAACGGCCGCTGGCGGACACCCTGGCGGTGCTCGCGGACGTCGAGTCGAAGGGCGGTGCGACGGTCTACCGGTTCACCCCCGCCTCGGTGCGGCGCGCGCTGGACGCCGGACGCACGGCCGGCGACCTGCACGCGTTCCTCGCCACGCACTCCCGGACCCCGGTGCCCCAGCCGCTCACGTACCTCATCGACGACGTGGCCCGGCGGCACGGACAGCTGCGGATCGGGGCGGCCTCCGCGTACGTGCGGTGCGACGACGACAGCGTGCTCGGCGAGATCCTGGCGGACCGCCGCGCCCAGGGGCTCCGGCTGCGCCGCCTCGCGCCGACGGTGCTCGCCACCCAGGCCGACCCGGCGTCCCTGCTGGACCAGCTGCGCGCGATGGGTTTCGCCCCGGCCGCCGAGACCCCGGACGGGGACGTCATGATCGCCCGGATCCATGCGTACCGCACCGGGCCGCGCACCCCGCCCGAGCCCGCGCCGGAGGGACCGCCGCGCCCCGACGACATCCTGCTGCGGGCGGCGGTGCGGGCCGTGCGCGCGGGCGACCTGGCCGCGACGGCACCCCGCAAGTCGGTGCCCGAACAGCCCGGCGAGCTACCGCGGACCAGTCCGCCCGAGACCCTGGCCACCATGCAGGCGGCCGTCATGACCGGGCAGTCCCTGTGGATCGGCTACGTCAGCGCGGAGGGCGCCGCCAGTCAGCGGGTGATCGCCCCGGTCCGGGTGGAGGGCGGTTACGTCACCGGTTACGACCACACCGCGGACGAGGTCCGCACGTACCCGTTGCACCGGATCACGGGGGTGGCCGAACTCGCGGACGACGACTGACCCAAAGGCGCCCGCGCACCGCGGACCCCGTGCACGGACCGTCGCGAACACGTCACCCGGCGGCCGGTCCCCACCGCTTCGTGGGCCGATGCGGCAAACTGGAGGTTTGGTCGCCCGACCGGGGCATCCGCAGGAAGGGACGCGCGTGAACGGACCTCTCATCGTCCAGTCGGACAAGACCCTCCTCCTGGAGGTCGATCACGACCTGGCCGACGCCTGCCGCCGGGCCATCGCCCCGTTCGCCGAGCTGGAGCGGGCGCCCGAGCACATCCACACCTACCGGATCACCCCCCTCGGCCTGTGGAACGCCCGGGCCGCCGGGCACGACGCCGAGCAGGTCGTCGACGCGCTGGTGGAGTACAGCCGCTACCCCGTGCCGCACGCCCTGCTCGTGGACATCGCCGAGACGATGGACCGCTACGGGCGGCTGACGCTGGCCAAGCACCCGGCGCACGGGCTGGTCCTGTCGACCACCGACCGGCCGGTGCTGGAAGAGGTCCTGCGGTCGAAGCGGATCGCCCCGCTGGTGGGCGTCCGGATCGACGCGGACACCGTCGCCGTGCACCCCTCGGAGCGCGGCCAGATCAAGCAGACGCTGCTCAAGCTCGGCTGGCCGGCCGAGGACCTCGCCGGGTACGTCGACGGGGAGGCCCACCCGATCGAGCTGGCCGAGGACGGCTGGGCGCTGCGCCCGTACCAGAAGCAGGCCGTGGAGGGGTTCTGGCACGGCGGGTCCGGGGTCGTCGTGCTGCCCTGCGGTGCGGGGAAGACGCTGGTCGGAGCGGGGGCGATGGCCCAGGCGAAGGCGACCACGCTGATCCTGGTGACCAACACGGTCTCCGCGCGGCAGTGGAAGCACGAACTGGTCCGCCGGACCTCGCTCACCGAGGACGAGATCGGCGAGTACAGCGGAACGCGGAAGGAGATCCGGCCCGTCACCATCGCCACGTACCAGGTGCTCACCACCCGGCGGAAGGGCGTGTACCCGCACCTGGAGCTGTTCGACTCCCGCGACTGGGGCCTGATCGTGTACGACGAGGTGCACCTGCTGCCCGCACCGGTCTTCAAGTTCACCGCCGACCTCCAGGCCCGGCGCCGCCTCGGGCTGACCGCGACGCTGGTCCGGGAGGACGGGCGCGAGTCGGACGTCTTCTCGCTGATCGGGCCCAAGCGGTTCGACGCGCCGTGGAAGGAGATCGAGGCGCAGGGCTACATCGCCCCGGCGGACTGCGTGGAGGTGCGGGTCAGCCTCACCGAGTCGGAGCGGTTGGCGTACGCGACAGCCGAGCCGGAGGAGAAGTACCGCTTCTGCGCGACGACCGCGACCAAACGGCGGGTGACGGAGGCGCTGGTGCGCCGGCACCGGGGCGAGCAGACGCTCGTCATCGGGCAGTACATCGACCAGTTGGACGAGTTGGGGGCGCACCTGGACGCGCCCGTGATCAAGGGGGAGACCTCGAACGCGCAGCGCGAGAAGCTGTTCGACGCGTTCCGCGCGGGGGAGATCTCGGTGCTGGTGGTGTCGAAGGTCGCGAACTTCTCGATCGACCTGCCGGAGGCGACGGTCGCCATCCAGGTGTCGGGAACGTTCGGGTCGCGCCAGGAGGAGGCCCAGCGACTGGGTCGGGTGCTGCGCCCGAAGGCGGACGGGCACGAGGCCCGTTTCTACTCGGTCGTGGCCCGGGACACCATCGACCAGGACTTCGCGGCGCACCGTCAGCGGTTCCTGGCCGAGCAGGGCTACGCGTACCGGATCGCCGACGCGCACGAATTGCTCGGCGAGGAGCCTTCCGGGGCCTGAGCGGCGGGGCGGGCGACCCGCTGGCCGCCCGGGGGAAGTGCGGGGGCGCTCAGGCGTGGGTGCCCCGGGTGCGGACGCCCGCCTCCTGGGCGTACTCGCCGAGCACGGCGACGCCGAACGCGGTCGAGACGAAGACCTTCAGTGCGCGCAGGGCGTCGCCGACGCGGTGGGCGCGGTGCTCACCGGTGGCGGCGGTGGCGCCGGAGGGGCCGGCGGAGCCACGGCCGGCGGAGTGGACGGGGCCTGGGGTGATGGTTGCGCTGCTCATACCTCCAGTGTCGGTTTTCCGCACCCCGGGGGCATCTGTCTGAGGGCGGAACCCGTGGCCGGCCCGCTCCTCCCCAGGTCCCATGGCGCCCCCCACACGGTCCCCTACGCCTCAGGGGGGAGGGGCGTCAGCCTCTCGAAGTACTCCTTCATCGCGGGGTAGTACGCGTCGAACCGGGGAGTCCCGCCGTCCTCGCGGGAGGCGACGAGCAGGTCGAGGTAGTACTCCCAGCCGGGCCCGACCTCGCCGAGCCCTTCGGTGCCGGAGAGGTGGTGGACCAGTCGCAGTTCGGTGTCGTCCCCGGACTCGGTGAGCTGCACCTCGAGCCGCCAGGAGCCGAAGCTGTCCTGGGTGGTCACGGCGAGGCGCCGGGGCGGTTCACAGGTGTCGATGCGGACGCTGGCCCGCGGTCGGCCCTCCTCGAAGGCCATCTGGACGTGCACCGTGCGGCCCGGGGCCCCGTGGCCCTCCCAGGTGCCGAACCAGCGGGCGGTGCGCTCGGGCTCGGTCACGCTGGCCCAGACGTCCGCGACGGGTGCGCGGAAGGTGCGGGTGAGGACCAGGTCGGTGCCCTCGGCGGTGGTCAGGAGCCGTCCGGTGGGCTGCGGTGTCATGCGGTGTCCTCCGTGGGTTCGTGACCTCGGGCCGCCCGTGCCGTCGGCGGGGGCGCGGACCCGGGCGATCCGGTCGACCGGCGCGCCCGGCGGTTGGGGGCGTGGGGGGGTCGGCCTCTGCTTCGGCCCCCGCGTCCGTCCCGAAAGCGTAACCACCGGTGACGGGTTTGCCGGGAAATCCGTTGGCGCGCGGCGGGGGCCCTCACTTAGGATCTCCGCTCTTGCCCGCCTCCCGCGCGGAGTGCCGCCGCCCGGCCGGAAACCGGACGGCCCCCAGCCCGTTCGCACCCGCCCGGAAGGTCTCCCCGTGTCCCGCACGCCCCACGATTCCGTCATGCCCCACGATCCCGCCACGTCCCGCGATTCCGTCACGTCCCAGGAATCCGTCACGCCCCGCGTTCCCGTACCGGCCGCCGGGCCCGTACCGGCCGCCGGGCCCGTACCGGCCGGCGGTTCCGTCCGGGCCGCCGAGCCCGCGCCCCCTCCGCACCCCGAGGCGGCGTCCGACGGGGCGGTCGACGGGGCGGTCGACGGGGCGGTCGACGGGGCGGTCGACGGCACGACGGACGGTCCGCTCGCCCGGGAGCGGGCCCACCTCGCGGGGTCCCGGGCGGCGCTGCGCGTGATGCGTGACGAGGTCGAATCGCTCGACCTGCGGGACGTCACCGCGAACTGGGTCAACAAAGAGGTCCTCCAGCACCAGATGGACCTGCGGATCAAGGCCCTCGCCGACCACGCGCACACCCCGCTGTTCTTCGGACGGCTCGACTTCCTGCACGCACCCGACGACGGGCCGGGCGCGGGGGCCGCGGGCGAGCGGTTCTACATCGGGCGGCGGCACGTGCACGACGCCGAGGGCGACCCCATGGTGATCGACTGGCGGGCCCCGGTCGCGCAGGCGTTCTACCGGGCCTCGCGCACCGACCCCCTCGACATCGAGCTGCGCCGCAGGTTCGGGTACACGGGCGGGGACCTCACGGCGTACGAGGACGAGCGGCTGTCGGACCCCACCGAGGACGCGGCCCGGACCAGCGCACTGTTGCAGCGGGAGATCGAGCGGCCCCGCGTCGGGCCGATGCGGGACATCGTGGCGACGATCCAGCCGGAGCAGGACGAGATCGTCCGCGGTGAGCTGGCGGACTCGGTCTGCGTGCAGGGCGGGCCGGGCACCGGGAAGACCGCGGTGGGCCTGCACCGGGTGGCGTACCTGCTGTACGCGCACCGGGAGCGGCTGGCCAGGACCGGGGCGCTGGTGATCGGGCCGAACCGGTCGTTCCTGCGCTACATCGAACAGGTGCTGCCCGCGCTCGGCGAGGTGCAGGTGCGGCAGGCGACGGTCGACGAACTGGTCGGGCACGTGGAGGTGCGCGGGACGGACGCGCCGGACGCCGCACTGGTCAAGGGCGACGCGCGGATGGCCCAGGTGCTGCGGCGGGCCCTGTACGCGCACGTGGGGGTGCCCGTCGAGCCGGTGGTGGTGACCCGCGGCTCCCGGCGCTGGCGCATCCCGGCGTACGAACTGGCCGAGCTGATCGAGGAGTTGCGGGGTCGGGGGCTGCGGTACGGGGCGGCCAGGGAGGCGTTGCCGCAGCGGATCGCGCATGCCGTGCTGGTGCGGATGGAGCAGGGCGGCGAGGCCCCGGACGACCGGGTGCAGGACGCGGTGGCCCGGGACCGGGCGGTGCGGGCGGCGGTCAAGGAGCTGTGGCCGGCGGTGGATCCGGCCGCCCTGGTGCTGCGGTTGCTCTCCGACGGGGAGTTCCTGGCCGAACACGCGGCGGGCCTGCTGGACGAGGAGGAGCAGCGGGCGGTGCGGTGGGCGCGGGCCCCGCGCGGGGTGCGCAGCGCGAAGTGGTCGGCGGCGGACGCGGTGCTGGTGGACGAGGTGCGGGACCTGGTCGAGCGGACCGGGTCGCTGGGCCATGTGGTGCTGGACGAGGCGCAGGACCTGTCCCCGATGCAGTACCGGGCGGTGGGGCGGCGCTGTTCGACGGGGTCGGCGACGGTGCTCGGCGACCTGGCCCAGGGCACCACGCCGTGGGCGACCCGCGACTGGGCCGAGGCGCTGCGGCACCTGGGCAAGGAGGACGCGGTGGTGGAGGAGCTGACGGCGGGCTTCCGGGTGCCGCGCGAGGTGATCGGGTACGCGTCGCGGCTGCTGCCGGACATCGCGCCGGGTCTGGCGGCGGTGGACTCGGTGCGGGAGTCGCCGGGGTCGCTGGTGGTGCGCCGGGCGGCGGCGGAGGAGTTGACGGGTGCGGTGCTGGCGGCGACCGGGCGGGCGCTGGGGCACGAGGGGTCGGTGGGCCTCATCGTGGCGGACGCCCGGGTGGGGGTGCTGGCCGCGGCGCTGGACGCGGTAGGGACGCCGTACCTCGCGCCGGGCGAGGAGACCCGTGCGGACGTCCGGCTCACGCTGGTCCCGGCGTCGCTGGCCAAGGGCCTGGAGTACGACCACGTGGTGCTGGACGAGCCGGCCGCGGTGGTCGCGGGCGAGCCGGACGTCCGGACGGGCCTGAGGCGTCTGTACGTGGCGCTGACCCGGGCGGTGTCGGGGTTGACGGTGGTCCACGCGGAGCCGCTGCCGACCGCCTTGGAGGACGCCGCGGAGCGGTGAGCCCCGCCGTCCGGAGGTGAGCGGCCGGCCCCGTTCACCCCGCCGCCCGGGGTGAACGGGGCCGCGGACGGGGCGGCGGCCGGTCAGCCGTCGAGGGCGAGCCGCCACTGGCGGACGGCGCCCGCGGAAACGGGTCCGGCCCAGCCGTCGGGACGGGAGGCGCCGCCGATGTGGAAGGCGTCGATGCCGCCGGCGCGCAGTGCGGGCACGTGGGCGAGGCCGAGCCCGCCGCCGACCAGGATGCGCTGCTCGTAGCCGGGTTCCCCGCTGCGCGCGGCTTCGGCGAGCAGGGTGGTCAGGCCGTCCTCGACGCCGGCGGCCGAACCGGCGGTGAGGTACGTGTCCAGGCCCGGCAGGTCGGCGAGCTGCTTGCGCAGGGCGTCCCGGTCGGCCGCGCGGTCGATGGCGCGGTGGAACGTCCAGCGGCAGCCGGACAGCTCCGCGGCCAGCGCCTCGACGGCGTACAGGTCGGCCTCGTCGGTGTCGGTGAGGAAGCCGAGGACGAACTCGTCGGCGCCCTCCGCGCGCAGGCCGCGGGCGGCTTCGGCGAGCGCCTCGACGCCGCGGGCGTCGCCCGCGGCGAACCCGTCGCTGAGGCGCAGCATGACCCGCAGCGGGATGTCGACGGCGTCCCTGATCGCGGCGAAGGTCTCGCGGGACGGGGTCAGTCCGTCCGCGGCCATGTCGGTGACCAGTTCCAGGCGGTCCGCGCCTCCGGCTCGGGCGGCGATGGCGTCCCTCGCATCGAGGGCGATCACCTCCAGGAGTGCACGCTTGCTCATGGGACCCCATCTCTCGGTGGTCGGTCCCGGGGGTTCCCGGGGTTGGGTCGGCGGACCCGGCCGCTGGCATCGGGTACGGGTGCGGGTTCCGTACTGACGAGTAGCGTGACAGGTCTAGTCCAATGCCAGCGTACGCCGCAAGGGCTTTCACCGACAGGCACCGGAAGCCACGACCCGTCCGGAACACGCCAGCATGGCCGAATGCAGCTGCCCCACGGATCAGCCTCCCCACCCTAGGCGGCGGACGAAACAGCCGGTCAGAGGGGTCCACCGACCCCGAACACCCCGCCACGACCGCAGAACGGGGCGCACGGTCTTGTGGCCGGGGTTGCCCCGGCCGGGTGGCTCCGTCCGACGACCGCGCTCCCCGGCGGGTGGCGGGGCTGCGGGTCTCCGGAACGGCGGCCCGGGGACAATGACGACATGGGAGCTGACGTGAAGGCGGACGCGGAGGGGAACGGCCCGGGCACGCTGCCGGCGCGCTGGGCCGAGGCCGTACGGGGAGCGGGGGGTCCGACGGGGCCCGACACCACGGCGTACGGCGAGGAACTGGTGCGCCGGTGGCGGGAGGAGCAGCGCGCGTACCACACCACCGCGCACCTGGTCGCGGTCCTGGACCAGGTGGACGCGTTGGCGGACCACGCCGACGATCCGGCCCTGGTGCGGCTCGCCGCCTGGTTCCACGACGCGGTGTACCGGCCCGACCGGTCCGAGAACGAGGAGCGCAGCGCACGGCTCGCCGAACGGGCGCTGACCGGTCTCGGGCTCGCCGCGCCGGCGGTCGCCGAGGTGGCCCGGCTGGTGCGGCTGACCACGGGCCACGACGCGCGCGAGGGCGACCGCAACGGGGCGGTGCTGTGCGATGCCGACCTCGCGGTCCTCGCGGGCACGGCGGAGGAGTACGCCGCCTACGCCGCCGCCGTGCGCACGGAGTACGCGTTCGTGCCCGCCGACGCCTTCCGCACCGGCCGCGCGGACGTGCTGCGGCACCTGCTGGCCCTGCCCCGGCTGTTCCGCACCCCGTACGGAGCGCTGCGTTGGGAGGCCGCCGCCCGTGCCAACCTGACCGCCGAGCTGGCGGAGCTGACGGGACCTGCGGGGCACACGGGACCTGCGGGGCTCGCGGAGTGATCGTTCCGGTGCCGTCCACCGCCCGGCTGCGGCTCGCCGAGGTGTCCCGCACCGCCGCCGCGGACCCGTGCGCGGGCGGAACCGGCGGCCTGCGCCGGCTCGGCGGCGCACCCCCGACGGCACCCGCGAGGCGGCCCGGCCGCTCGTCCGGGCCCACGAGGACGGCGCCCACCGCCCGGGCCGGGGCGTCCGCGCGGGCGTCCGGACGACGGACGGGTCGGCGATCGGCGAGATCGGCCACGCACTCGTCCCGGCGGCCCGCGGCCACGGCTACGCCACCGAGGCGCTGGGCGCGCTGACCGCGTGGGGGCTGCGGGACCCGGCGGTGCGGAGCGTGCACGCGAGGGCCCCGGACGAGCGGCCGGGCCTCCTTCGCGTACGGCGCCGCCCGCGCAGGACGTGTACGCGGTGTGAACGTGACGAAAACGTCCTCGAATTCGGGAATGCCCCGTACCCCGCCCCCGTTGTCGCTTCACATGCCTGAGCCGATACCCGCTGCCCCGGACCGCACCGCGGCGCCCCCCGCCACCGACCACGCGGGGAAACCCGGAGCACCGCAGCGGATGCCGCTGGCCGTCTACATCCTCGGGCTGTCCGTCTTCGCCCTGGGCACCAGCGAATTCATGCTGTCGGGGCTGCTGCCGCCCATCGCCCGCGACATGGACGTCACGATCCCGCAGGCCGGGCTGCTGATCTCGGCCTTCGCCGTCGGCATGGTGGTGGGCGCGCCGCTGCTCGCGATCGCCACCCTGCGGCTGCCGCGCAAGGCGACGCTACTGGCCCTGCTGACGACGTTCGGCCTCGGTCAGGTGGCCGGCGCCCTCGCCCCGAACTACGAGGTGCTGTTCGCGTCCCGGGTGGTGAGCGCCCTGGCGTGCGCCGGGTTCTGGGCGCTGGGCGCGTCCGTCGCCATCGCGATGGTGCCGATCACCGCACGGGCGCGGGCCCTGGCCGTGATGCTCGGCGGACTGTCGATCGCCAACGTCCTCGGCGTCCCGGCCGGTGCGTTCCTCGGCGAGCACCTGGGCTGGCGGTCCGCGTTCTGGGCGGTCGGCGCCGCCTCCGCGCTGGCCCTGGTCGGCGTGCTGACCCTGATCCCGCGCATCCCGGTGCCCGCCGAGGCGCCGAAGCTCCGCCGCGAGCTGCGCATCTACCGCGACCGCCAGGTGTGGCTGGCCGTGGCGGTCACCGCGCTCGCCGCGGGCGGCGTCTTCTGCACCTTCAGCTACCTCGCCCCGCTGCTGACCGACGTGGCCGGCCTGTCCGAGGGGTGGGTGCCCACCGTCCTCGGTCTGTTCGGGCTCGGCGCGCTGATCGGCACCTGGCTGGGCGGCCGGTTCGCCGACGCCCACCTGTTCGGCGTCCTGCTCTCCGGCACCGCCGCCTCCACGGCCTTGCTGTCGGCCCTGGCCCTGCTCGCGGGCTGGCCGGGCGCTGCGATCGCCCTGTCCTTCCTCCTCGGCGTGTCGGCGTTCTACACCGCCCCCGCGCTGAACGCCCGCATGTTCAACGTGGCCGGTGCCGCCCCGACGCTCGCCGGGGCCACGACCACCGCCGCGTTCAACATCGGCAACACGGGCGGCCCCTGGCTCGGCGGCACGGTCATCGACGCCGGCTGGGGCTACCAGGCGACCTCGTGGGCGGGCGCCGCGATGCTGCTCGGCGCGATCGCGCTGGTCGGGGTGTCGCTGCGGCTGCACCGTCAGGGCGCGGCGTCCCGGGTCGTCGCCGGCGGCGTCCCCGCGGTCTCCCTGGACCCGGAGCCCCCGGTCCGGTGCGCCCCGGGTACGTCCACGGGCTGAACGCGGCCGGCCGTCGACCTGCTGGCGGCGGCCTTCCACCGGGCCCTGGAGCGCTGGGTCGCCGACCCTTCGACCGCCGCCGGCCCGGAGCGGCTCGCCGCTGCGCTCCGGGAGGCCTGCGCGGCCGTACCGGAAAGCCTCGCGCTGCCCGCGCACCCGCGCCGAACGGCAGTCCGGTCGGGCGGTGGAACGCAACCCACGCCGGGGTGACGCGCATGCCCCCCGCAGCCGATCGCTCCGGGTGAGCCCCCGCAGGACGAGCGGGGACGCCACCCGCTCGGCCGGCACGACGCGGGCGGCGTCCCCGGTACGACCCCAGCCACCGGCTCGCGCGACGAAGCTGACGAAGCTACAGCCCGGAGCCCCCCGTGACGTCGACCACCCGGCCGGTCACCCAGCGCGCGTCGTTCGAGGCGAGGAAGGCCACCACGTCGGCCACGTCGTCCGGCCGCCCGATCCGGCCCAGCGCGGATATCTCGGTCGCGTACTTCTCGACGTCCGGGCTGGCCAGCCACTCCGCGTTGATGTCCGTTTCGATGACCCCCGGGGCCACCGAGTTCACCGTGATGCCCCGCGGGCCCAACTCCTTGGCGAGGTTGAGGGTGAGGGTGTCCAGGGCGCCCTTGGTGGCGCCGTACCCCTTGATCTCCGGCGAGGCGAGCCGGGCGAGGCCGCTGGAGATGTTGATGACGCGCCCCTGGTCGCGCAGCCGTCCGGCCGCCTCCTGCACGATGAAGTAGGGGGCGCGGACGTTGACGGCGAAGAGCTCGTCGAACTGCTCCTCGGTCAGCGCGGACTCGTCCGTGGTCCAGTGCACGATGCCCGCGTTGTTGACGATGACGTCGACGCCGCCGTCGGGTGCGTACGCGCCCACCCGCGCGTCGAAGGAGGCCCACAGCGCCGCCGCGTCCCCGTGCCGGCCCAGCGGCGACGGCAGGGCGAAGGCCTTGCCGCCGCCCTCCTCGATGCGGGCGACGACCTCATCGGCCGCGCGCTCGTCACGGGCGTAGCCGACGGCGACGACGGCGCCGTCCCGGCCGAGGCGTTCCGCGATGGCCCGGCCGATGCCCCGGCTGCCACCGGTGACGAGTGCGATCTTTCCCTCAAGTGCCTTTGCAGACATGGCTGTTCCCCACCCCAATGATTGTTGAGTGTTCGCTCAAGAATGAGCGGAACCGAACCTAGCACGCTTGTTGAGCGGACGCTCTAAAATGTGGCCATGAGCGAGACGAAGGCCAGACGGGGACGACCACCGGCGTTCGACCGGGACGAGGCCCTGGCGGCGGCCGCCCGGATGTTCTGGGAGCGCGGCTACGCGGGCACCTGCATCGGGAAGCTGACCGAGGTCATGGACATCAGGCCGGGCAGCCTGTACGCAGCCTTCGGCGACAAGCGGTCCCTGTTCGGCGAGGTCGTGCGCACGTACGGTCACTCCCCCGTCGGCGCGTTCATGGGGGTCGCCCTGGAGGAGGAGCCCACCGCGTACGGCGCGTTCGCCCGGCTCCTGCGCGAGGCCGCGGTGCTCTACAGCGACCCCTCGCACCCGGCCGGCTGCCTGACGATCAGCGCCGCCACCAACGTCACCCCGCAGGACGCCGAGGTCGAGACGTTCCTGCGCACCCTGCGCAACGCGAACCTGGCCGTCTTCGAGGACCGGCTGCACAGGGCGCAGCAGGACGGCGAGCTCCCCCCGGACGCCAGCCCGGGCGCCCTGGCCCGGTACTTCGCCGCGATCATCCAGGGCATGTCGCAGCGCTCCCGCGACGGAGCCGGCGCGGCCGAGCTGACCGAGACCGCCGAACTGGCGCTCGCCGCCTGGCCCGGCCGCCGCCCCTGAGCGCCCCGCCTCCGCCACACCCCTGAGCCAGGCGCACCCCTGAGCCAAGGCGCACCCTGGAGCGAAGGCGCACCCCTCGGCGAAGGCGCGCCATGGCGCACAATGGGCCGTGTGGGAAACGTGTCCGGAATCGAACAGGCGCTGCACGCGGCGCGGGCGCTGGTGATGGCGGACCTCGTCGCGGGGGACGTCGCCGACGCGGACGTGGTGTCGCTGGTGGAGGACGCCGTGACGCACCGCCGCTGGTGGGCCGAGCAGTGGCCGGAGGGCGCCGCGTACCTGACCAGTCTGGTCGCCCAGGACGTGCAGGACGCGCTGCTCGAACGGTACGGGCGCTGGCCGCTGTGCCCGGTCTGCGGCTCCGGCGACCCGCACGCCCTCGACGTGGAACCCGAGCTGGGCGCCGACCCGCACTGGGTGTGCGGCAAGGCGGGCGTGGCGGTCGCCCCGGTGGGCTCGCTGGGACGGCTCCCCGGGCCGGTCGCACCGTGACCCTGTACATCGACCCGCCGACCTGGCCGGGCCACGGGCGCCTCTGGTCGCACCTGGTCAGCGACGTGTCCTTCGACGAGCTGCACGTCTTCGCCGCGCGGATCGGCGTCCCGCCGCGGGCCTTCGAACGCGACCACTACGACCTGCCCTCGCACCGCTACCCGGACGCCGTCCACGCGGGCGCGGTGGAGATCGGCTCCAAGGAACTGGTCCACCGCCTCACCGCGGCCGGCCTGCGCCGCCCCAAGCACCGACGCGACTGAACGGGCCCGGCGCGCCCGCCCGCGAGGAGGAGTCCGAGTCCGACCCCCGCCGACGTCTACCGGTGGCCCGCCCCGGGCCCTAGGGTCGTTCGGAACGTTCGGGTGACGAACGGCGAGGAAGGCGAGAAGGGGGCGCGGGCATGCGGTCCGCACTGTCCACCGGGGCGATGACGGGGAAGGAACGCGTCGAACTGTTCCGGGACGCCATCGCCCGGGACGTCGCCCCGATGCGGATCACGGTCGACGCACCGGACCGGTTCGCCGCCCGGGCGACGCAGATCGCCCTGGGCCCGGTGCGCCTGGCCGACTTCCGCTACTCGTCGCTCCGCTCGCACCGCACCCCGACCCTCATCCGCCGCTCCGACCCCGAGTCGTACCACCTGGCCCTGGTGGTCGACGGCTCGATGCAGATGGCCCTGGACGGGTCCGACGGCCACGGCACCACGCTGGGCCGCGGGGACTGGGTGCTGTTCGACACCTCGCACCCGTTCCGGTACGAGACCGTCGCCCGGGCGGACCGTCCGACCCGGGTCTCGATCCTCCAGTTGCCGCGACACGAGGTGCCGCTCGCCCAGGACCGGTTGGACCGACTCCTCGGGCAGCGGCTCCCCGGCGACACGGGACTGGGGCGCGTCCTGCGCGACTACCTGTCCGGCGTCGCCGCGGAGATCGGCTCGTGCACCCCCTGCGACCTGGACCACCTGGGGGGCGCCGCGCTGGACCTGGCCGCCGCGTTCCTCGCCCACCACCTCGACGGCGCCGCCCCGCCCGGGCGGGCCGTGCGGGCCCGGAGCCTGTTGCGACGCGTGGACGCCTACATCGACCTCAACCTCGGCGACTCCCGGCTCAACCCGGCGACGGTGGCCGCCGCGCACGGGGTGTCGCTGCGCAGCCTGTACCTGATGTTCGAGGAGCGCGGGGAGGGGGTGGCCGCCCTGATCCGGCGCCGCCGACTGGAACGCTGCCACGCCGAACTGGTCGCGGGCGGGCCGACGCCCGGCATCGGTGCCGTCGCCACGCGCTGGGGGTTCACCAGCGCGGGGGCGTTCAGCCGGGCGTTCCGCGCCCGGTACGGGGTCAGCCCCCGTGAGCACCGCGAGACCCGCCGCCCTCCGGCCGGGGGCGCACCGTAAGGCCGACCGGGCTCCGTGAGGGCCGGGCTCCGTGAAGCCGACCGGGCCCGTACGACCGACCGGACCCGTGGGCGACGGAACGTCACCGGTTCGGCGCGCACCGTCTTGACGACCCCCCGGTATGAAAATATCTTTCAAGGGTGACGGACATAGTGAAGGAAACTTCCGAAGCCCTTTCCCCCGCCTCCCCCACGCCTCCGGCGGCCCTCGCCGCCCGGGTCCGCACCCTCGCCCCCACCATGACCCGCTCCATGCAGCGGGTCGCCGAAGCGGTCGCCGCGGACCCCGCGGGCTGCGCCGGGCTCACGGTCACCGGACTCGCCGAGCACACCGGCACCAGTGAGGCCACCGTCGTCCGGACGGCCCGCCTGTTGGGCTACCCGGGCTACCGCGACCTGCGCCTCGCCCTCGCCGGACTCGCCGCCCACCAGGAATCGGGGCGCGCCCCGGCGGTCACCGCCACCATCAGCGTCGACGACCCCCTCGCCGACGTGGTCGCCAAGCTCGCGCACGACGAACGCCAGACCCTCGCCGACACCGCCGCCACCCTCGACGTCCACCAGCTCGGTGCCGCCGTCACCGCCCTCGCGGGCGCGGGCCGGGTCGACGTCTACGGGATCGGCGCCTCCGGTCTCGTCGGCCAGGACCTCGCACAGAAGCTGCTGCGGATCGGCCTCATCGCGCACGCGCACCACGACCCCCACCTCGCCGTCACCAACGCGGTCCAGCTCCGCCCCGGGGACGTGGCCATCGCGATCACCGACTCCGGCTCCACGTTCGACGTGATCGAACCGCTCCGCGTCGCCTTCGAGCACGGCGCCACGACCATCGCGATGACCGGCCGCCCGGACGGACACGTCACCCAGTACGCCGATCACGTGCTCACCACCTCCGCGGCCCGCGAAAGCGAACTGCGCCCCGCCGCGATGTCCTCCCGTACCAGTCAACTCCTCGTCGTGGACTGCCTGTTCATCGGTGTCGCCCAGCGCACCTACGACCGTGCGGGTCCCGCACTCGCCGCCACCTACGAGGCCCTCGCCCACCGCCGCCCCACCCGCACCCCCAGCCGCTGACCACCCGCCGCCCCACCGCCCCGTACCCGCGTCCCCCGTGCTCGTCACCCGTACTCGTCACCCTCCTCTCTCCCGACACCCCGGAAAGAGTCCCGCCATGCCCTCACCCACCACCCGCACCCCCGACGACACCCCCGCCGGCGGCGCGCTGCGGGCCCAACTCGCCACCCTCACCACCGAGACGTTCCGCCCGGAACTCGCCGACGTGGACCTGCTGCCCACCCTGGAGATCGCCCGGCTGATGAACGCCGAGGACAGCCTGGTCGCCGCCGCCGTCGCCGAGCGGTTGCCCCTCATCGCCGCCGCCGTGGACGGCATCGCCGAGCGCATGGCCCGCGGCGGTCGACTCGTGTACGCGGGCGCCGGCACCGCGGGACGGCTCGGCGTGCTGGACGCCAGCGAGTGCCCGCCCACCTTCAACACCGCGCCCGGCCAGGTCGTCGGACTGATAGCGGGCGGCCCCGCGGCGATGTCCTCGGCCGCCGAGGGCGCCGAGGACTCCCGCGAACTCGCCGCCGCCGACCTGGACGCACTGCGGCTCACCCCGGACGACGCGGTGGTCGGGATCTCCGCCTCGGGCCGCACCCCGTACGCGGTCGGCGCGGTCGCGCACGCCCGCAAGCAGTACGGGGCGTTGACCGTCGGCCTGTCCTGCAACGCCGGCAGCGCACTGGCCGCCGCCGCGGACCACGGCATCGAGGTCGTCGTGGGCCCGGAGTTCCTCACCGGTTCGACCCGTCTGAAGTCGGGCACCGCGCAGAAGCTCGTCCTCAACATGATCTCGACCATCACCATGATCCGGCTCGGCAAGACGTACGGGAACCTCATGGTCGACGTACGCGCCTCCAACGAGAAGCTGCACGCCCGTTCGCACCGGATCGTCAGCCTCGCCACCGGAGCGGACGACGCCACCGTCGAACGGGCCCTGGGCGCAGCGGGCGGCGAGGTCAAGAACGCCATCCTGATCATCCTCTCCGACGTGGACGCCCCGACCGCGGACCGGCTCCTCACCACCGCCGACGGCCACCTGCGCGAAGCCCTGGCGGCAGCGGGCTGACCCCACACCGCCCGGTCCCGCCCCGTCGGAGGAACCCCACCCCCCACCCGACAGCGAGGCCCCCATGCCAGACCGCCCGACCCGACCGGACCGGTCGGACGACCCGCACCGCGCGACCGCCCGTGACCTGCTCGCCCTCGTCGGCGGACCCGGCAACGTCACCACGGCCGCCCACTGCATGACCCGGCTGCGCCTCGCCCTCACGGACCGCGCCGCCGTCCGCGACGCCGAGGTCCGCGCCCACCCGGCCGTCCTCGGCGTCGTCGAGGACGGCGACACGTACCAGATCGTGCTGGGACCCGGCCGGGCCGCCCGCGTGACCCGCGCCTTCGAGGACCTGCGCGCCCAGGCGCCCGCCCCGGTCCCGGCCGCCCTCACCGCCGACGCGCTGGCCGCCCGGGGCAGCGCCCTGCGCGCCGAACGGAAACGGCGCAACGCCACCCCGGGCAAGCTGCTGCTGCGCCGGATCGCCGCCGTGTTCGTCCCGCTGATCCCGGCACTCATCGGCTGCGGCATCATCGCCGGACTCAACGGACTGCTCGTCAACGCGGGCCTGCTGCCCTGGCTGACCCCCGTACTCGGCGCGCTGGCCTCGGGTTTCATGGCGCTGCTCGCGGTGTTCGTCGGCATCAACACCGCGCAGGAGTTCGGCGGGACGCCCGTCATCGGCGGGGCCGCCGCCGCGGTCGTCGTCTTCCCCGGCGTCACCGCGATCAGTGCCTTCGGGCATCCGCTCGCCCCGGGCCAGGGCGGTGTGCTCGGCGCGCTGGGGGCGGCCCTGCTCGCCACCGCGATCGAGAAGTGGTGCCGCCGCTGGGTCCCGGAGACCGTCGACGTCATCGTCACCCCGACCCTCACCCTGCTGCTGACCGGGCTGGTGACGGTGTACGGGCTGATGTACGCGGCCGGCGAGGCCGCGCGGGCCATCGGGCTCGGCGCGAACTGGCTCCTCGTCCACACGGGCGTGCTCGCCGGACTGGTGCTCGGCGGGCTGTTCCTCCCCCTGGTCATGCTGGGGCTGCACCAGGCGCTGATCCCCCTGCACACCACCCTGATCGAACAGCAGGGCTACACCGTGCTGCTGCCGGTCCTCGCGATGGCGGGCGCCGGCCAAGTGGGCGCGGCCGTCGCGGTGTTCGTCCGGCTGCGCGGCAACCGGACCATCCGGGCGACGATCCGTTCCGCGTTGCCCGCCGGCCTGGTGGGCGTCGGCGAGCCGCTGATCTACGGGGTGTCGCTGCCGCTGGGGCGCCCGTTCGTCACGGCGTGCGCGGGCGGCGCGGCGGGCGGCGCGTTCGTCGGACTGTTCTCGATGCTGGGCACACAGGTCGGCTCCACCGCGATCGGCCCGTCCGGCTGGGCCCTGTTCCCCCTGGTCCAGGGCGACCGCGGGTTCGCCGCGGCGGTCGCGGTGTACGGGGGCGGGCTGCTCGTCGGGTACGTGGCCGGGTTCCTCGTCACGTACTTCTTCGGCTTCACCCGCCAGGCCCTCGTCGAGCTGAACGCCGAGCCGGACACCCGGCCGGACACTGATCCCGGGGCCGACCCCCACTCCGACGGCCCGGACGCGCAACGCGAACCCGCCCCCGCCTGACCCCCACCGAGACGGGAACGCGGGTACGGGTCAGCAGTCGAGCCCCGCCCCGTCCAGGTCCGACTCCGCGCTCAGGACGAACCTCTGGGGCGCGTCGTACTCGTAGCGGAGGCTCAGCCTGACCGGACCGCCGGGCACGTCCTTGGTGAAGCAGACCTTCACGGCGTCCGGGTCCTCGGGCGACTCCGCCTCCCCGTACGTCGGCTCGCGCTCCTGCCACCCGTCGTCCTTCGCCCACGCACGGTAGTGCGCCAGTACGGCCGCTTCCCGGAGTGCGGAGTCGTAGGTGCGGGAGGACCACAGGACTTCGTCGCCGCTGTCGTCGAGACAGCCCGTGTCCGCTTCCTCGAAGCCCTTCGCCGGGCGAGCGCCGGTCGGCGGCGAGTGCAGCACCTTGAGGTCGGCGACCTGCTGCACCCGCTGCTCGGTCCCCTCGCAGTCGTCGCTGTCCGCCAGGTCCACGAGCGTGAACGCGCCCGTGCCGAGCACCCCCACGCAGACCGCTCCCGCCACCAGGGCCACCACACCGGTGACCGTCCAGGGCTTGCGCCGCGTCGTGTCCATCCTGATTCCTCCCCCAAGGAGCGAACGGCAAGAATTCAGCCACCCGTTGATCGAACCGTGCACCGAACGTACACGAGTCCGATCGACGTGCCCCGTACGAGGAAACTCAGTACCCGACCCGCACGTCGTCGCGCATCGCCCCGGCGACCGCCGCGAAGGCGTCGAGTTCGTCCTCACTGGGCGGGGACTTCACCAAGGTGGCCACGGTCACCACGGTCGACGCCTCGGCCCAGGCGCACGACGCGCTCATGGACGTGTACTCGTCCTCCTCGTAGCCCCGCTCCACCACCCGGCAGAGCAACGGTTCCTCGGAGCCGGGCGGGGTGATCGTCCGAGGGGCCACCACGACGCGCTGCACGAGGTCCCGTCGGTCGAGCACGTCGAGCAGTTCGTCCCGTGCGGTGACCGGGCTGAGCACGACCCCGTACACACCGGTGACCGTGATCGTTCCGCCACTGTACTTGCCCCGGCCGGCCGGCTTGTAGACCCCGAACACCGGCTCGGCCCCGTCCACTTGGCCCTCCATCAACTCCGCCAAGGTCTCGTCCGGGGCCGAGACGTCGTACTCCCGTTCATAGCGCTCGTTCACCACCTGGTCCGGCATGGCCAGGCGGTACCGCTCGGGCCGTTCGTTCGCCCGCTCCCGGTCCGCGGCTCGCTCCCGGTCGGTGACGTGCTCCGGGCCGAGCGGCGCCTGACCCGAACCCCCGCATCCGACCGACACCGTCGCCACCAGCGCGGCAAGCACGGCGCACCTCAGCCGATTCACTCCGGACACCCCCGTCGTCCCCGTCGCCCCGCGTTCAAGACCCCCTTGATCGCGCCCGCGTCACCCTAGCCAACCATCCGAGCCCCGGGCAGCCACCGACCACGTTTCCTGACGATCCGTCACGCCACTTCTGCCGCAGTCGTTCCGCCGCGCACGGGACGCTTCGAAGCCCCGATGGCGCAGGCCAGCAGCGCCAGGGCGGCGAGCCCGAGGAGGGCCGCCACCACGGGCAGGAATCCGGCCCCCAGGCCGCTCAAGGTCACGCCGCCGACGGCTCCGCCCAAGGCGACCCCGAGGTAGGTGCCCGAGGTGTTGAGCGCCAACGCCTGCGCCGCCACCGGGCCGGCGAGCAGATAGAGGCGCGCTTGGATCGCCGGAGAGTTCCAGAAGGCCATGCCGCCCCAGATCGTCCCCACCACCACGAGGACGGAGAACGGCACGGGGCGGGCGAACCAGAGCGCTGCGAGTATCCCCATCACGCCGGTGAAGACGATGATCCCGGCGACCAGGGACCGGTCCGCGCCCCATCGGTCGGTGGCCCTCCCACCCAGCCAGATGCAGACGATGCCGGCGATCCCCGACAGGCTGAAGGCGAGCGCACGCTGGTCCACACTGGCCTCGCTCACCGCGTCGATGTGCGGCGCCATGTAGGTGAGCATCATCATCGATCCGGTCATGAGCATGCAGTTCGCCAGGATGCCGAGCAGCACCGGCGCGCCGGCCAGGGTGCGCAGTTGATCGGAGACGCTCGGCACCTCGCCGGTCCTGCCGTGCTCACGGGGCAAGGTGGCGAGCACGAAGCACAGTGCCGCGGCCCCGGCCACCGCCATCGAGACGAACGTCGCCCGCCAGCCGTACTGGCCGCCGATCCAGGTGCCGATGGGCACTCCGGCCGCGATCGAACCCGTGACGCCGAGCGCCACCACGGCGACGTACCTTCCGATGTGCCCTTCCGGCGCCCGCTCGGCGGCATGGGCGAACACCGCCGGGGTGGAGGCCGCCGCCGCGAGCGCCGCCACGATCCGCAGGGCCATCAGGGGCCCGAACTCGGTCGTCGTGGCCGCCAGGAGGTTGGCCACGACGAAGACCGCGAACGAGACCGTGAACAGGTGCCGCCGGGAGACCCGCGCCAGGGCGACTCCGGCCATCGGTGCGGCAAGGGCGACGGTGAGGGAGAAGGCAGTCACCAACTGCCCGGCCTGCGCCTCACTGACGTCCAGATCCCGCGCGATCTCCGGTAAGACTCCAGCAATCACATAGTCATCGGTATAGAGCACGAAAGCAGCGGCGAGCAGAGCGAAGAGCCATGCGGGCACAACTGAACTCCTTTGAATGTCCGAAGCGATTCGGCGACCCCCGACAGCGCGTGCATCAGGCCGGCGGAGGGGAAGGCGCGGGGTCGGGAACGGCCGCCAACGCCGAACGCACCTGCGCCCGCAGCGTCTTGCGGAGTCGCTCGACGCCGAGCGAGCCGTGGGGTGTCACCGAATCGAGCACCAACCCGCCCAGGACGGCCACGAGCCGTTCGGCCTCCTCGGCCGGTTCGGGCACGTCGAGCGCACCCAGGGCGTCCGTGAACACCGTGCGCACATCCGCGGCCATCTGCTCGGTCACCGGGCGGAAGACCGGGTTCACCCGTGCGGCGACGATGAACTCCGTCAGCACGATCGACTCGACGCGGCGCTCCTCGTCGATCGGCAACAACTCCTCGACCATCTCCTGCAAGGCGTCGACGGCGACCTCGCCCCGCAGTCCCGCCAACGCGTCGGCCGAGTGCCGGGTGAGCCTCCTCCCCATGCGGTCACCGATCTCGGTGGCGGCCGCCACGAGCAGGTCGCGGTGGTCGTCGAAGTAGTGGCGCACCGATCCGATGTTCCATCCCGATTCGGCGGCGACCTTCCGCAGCGATATACCGCTGACGCCTTCGGCGACCAAGAGGCGGAAAGCCGCCTCGATGACATCCCTGCGACGCTGTTCGAGGTCAATCCGAGCTGGCATGACCACACATTATCACAGCCGTGATAACAAAACCCGAACGACCGGTTCGGGAAAGCCGCCCGCGCGGAACTTCCCCGAACCGGGCTCCGGCTCCGACTCCCGCTCCCACCCCCGCTCCGGGACCCAAGCGGGTCACCAGGTGGGCATCATCGAGTCCGGGTAGCGCGAACCGGCCGCGCCGCGCGGCAGGATGCGTTGGATGCGGGCGAGGTTCTGCGGCGTGAGCGTCACGTACGCCGCGGCGGTGTTCTGCGCGACCCGTTCGGGGCTACGGGTTCCGGGGATGGGGACGACGTCGTCGCCCTGCGCCAGCAGCCAGGCCAACGCGAGTTGGGTGACGGAGATGTGCTTGCCCTCGGCCAGCGCGGTCAACTCCCGTACGGCGGACAGGTTCTTCTCGTAGTTGCCGGGCTGCCAACGCTCGTCGAAACTGCGCATGTCGTCCGCCGGGTACTCCGCGCCGGGCTTCACCACGCCGGTCAGGAACCCCCGACCCAGCGGCGAGTACGGCACGAACCCGATGCCCAGCTCGCGGACGACCGGCAGCACCTCGGCCTCCACCGCACGCTCGAACACCGAGTACTCGGTCTGGAGCACCGACACCGGGTGCACGGCGTGGGCCCGCCGGATGACGTCCGGTCCCGCCTCGCTGAGCCCGAAGTACCGGACCTTGCCTTCGGCGATCAGCTCGCCGACGGTGCCCGCCACGTCCTCGATGGGTACGTTCGGGTCCACCCGGTGCTGGTAGAGCACGTCGATGTGGTCCGTGCCCAGGTGGCGCAGGCTGTTCTCGGTGACCTCCCGGATGTGCTCCGGACGGCTGTCCAGCCCGTTCGCGAAGTTCTCCGGATCGCTCAGGTCGAAGCCGAACTTGGTGGCGATGACGACCTCCTCACGGAAGTCCTTCACCGCGCGGCCGAGCAACTGCTCGTTGCTGCCGGTGCCCATGCCGTACAGCTCGGCGGTGTCGAAGAGGGTGACACCCAGTTCGTACGCCCGGCGGATGGCGGCGGTCCCGCCCGCCTCGTCCCCGGTGCCGTACGCCATCGTCATGCCCATCGTGCCGAGGCCGATCGCCCCGACCTCCAGGCCCTGGGTGCCGAGCTTGCGGTGCGGAAGGTTCGCGTTCTGCGTCATGCCCTGAACGCTAGGCGCGGGCCCGTCCCCGGTCATGGGGCACGCACCGCATAGGATTGCCCGATCCTCTCAGCAAGGGAGCGCCGCATGCTGGATCGACTGTCGGCGGACATCGCCCGGCACAGTGTCGGACTCTGGTCCGAGACGGCCGTGCCACGCCTCTCGCTGATCACGCTGGACGAGCTGGTGGCCCCCGCCGACCTCCTCTACGACCCGATGGTCTGCTTCATCTCCGACGGCGCCAAACGAGCCGTCGCGGGCGAGCGGAGCTGGGTGACCGCGCGCGGCGACATGTTCCTCAACACGCTCCGGGTACCGGTCACCGCCTCGTGCGAACGTGTTCCGTACCGCTCGGCGATCATGCGCCTCGACGCGCACGTGCTCACCGAACTCCTCCTGGACATGGGCGAGTCGAGCCCGCGCCCCCTACCCGGTCCGCGCGGTCAGGTCACCGCGCCGATGACACCGGAACTCCTCGACGCGGTCACCCGGTGGGTGCGGCTGCTCGACGCCCCGGACGACATCGGCCCGCTGGCGCACCGCATCGAGGGCGAGATCCTGTACCGACTGCTCGGCAGCCCGCTCGGCCCGGTCCTGCGCCAGTTCACCTTGGCGGACTCGGCTACGGCCCGGGTGCGCGCGGCGGCAGCGTGGATCTGCGAGCACTACGCCGAACCGCTGACCGTCGAGCAGATCGCGGCGGTCGCGCACATGAGCACCGCGACCCTGCACCGCCGTTTCAAGGCCGCCACCGGCATGAGCCCCCTCCGCTTCCAGAAGCAGCTACGGCTCCAGGAGGCCCGCCGACGGTTGACGGCCGGCGAAACCACCGCGGCGTCGGTGGCGGAGGCCGTCGGCTACGTGAGCGCGACCCAGTTCAGCCGGGAGTACCGAAGCGTGTACGGCCTCCCCCCGATGCGGGACGCGGCGCGGCTACGGGAGCAGTTGACGCCCGGCAGCTGACCGGACATCGCGTCGTCAAGCGGCTCGGCCGGCTTGGCGTTCAGGCCGCGTAGTCGAGGAAGTCACGGACGTCGCGGATGTGTTGGTGGCCGGCGAAGTGGCCCCGGAGGTCACGAAGAGTGCTGGTCGTGCGGGCCGAATCGACCCCGCCCATGGTGACGATGACCTGGTGACCGATGCCAAGGGCGGCGTCGACGTCGCCGAGGGCAAGGTGGGCTTCGGCCTTGCGCGCCTGGTAGATGACGGTGCCCCGGATCTCGCGCTCGGTGTCGTACGGGTCGTCATGGGTGAGGGCGGCGTCGAAGTCCTCCAATGCCCGTCTCGGCTCGCCGAGGCTGAGCGCAGAACTGGCGGCGACCTGGTGGAGTTCGCCGCGGTTGATCCAGTACATCGACGGCAGGTCCGCCTCCGGGCTGTCGGCCCGGCCGTAGGCGTGGAAAGCGGCATCGACCTGGTGCCAAGTGGCCTTGGGCTCGCCCGCCTTGGACCAGGCGCGGGCTGCGCGGGCGTGGAGCATGGCCAGCACCCGGGGCGAAGCGATCTTGCCCCGGTCGGCGAGGGCGGCTTCGACGAGGTGGAGGGCACCCTTGGGGTCATCCGCGTTGTAGCGCAAGTTGGCCCAGAAGGCCAGGGTGACCGCACCCAGAGTGACGTCCTTCGCACAGCCAGCGGCCCGCAGAGCGGTGATGAAGTGCCGCTCTGCGGCGGCGTGGCGGCCGTGATCATAGGCGCACCAGCCCGCCAGACGGGATGCCTCCGCCGCCGCGGCGAACAGGCTCCGCCCCGTTGCCTCGGTGTAGGAAGCGTTCTTCAACAGATTGGTAATCAGCCGGAGTTCGACGACGGCGGCGTCATAGACGTGACCGGCGCCCACGGTGTCGTCGAGGTGACGCAGCGCGTCGAGGCGTACATCGAACAGGGTGGTGGCCTCGGCGCCGACCCGGCGCCCTCGGTCGGTGACCGCCAGGGCCGGTTCGGCGGTGATCCATTGCGCGACGGCCGCGGCCAGCGTGCTGGTGGAGGCGATCAGAAAGCCGCGCCGGTCCACTGGACCTCCCACATCCGTCAGTAGATTCACCGTACCCGCAACCGTCCACGGTGATTCCAGTACGGTCCGGTCGTCGCCGAGGGCCAGCAACAGGAAGTGTGGCCAGCCGTACCGATCGACGTCCGCGAGGTCGATGCCGTGCAGGCTGGCGATAGCCAACATCGCCGTTCTTTCCGGGGTCACACCCTTCTGTGTCCACCGGCTGGCCTTCTCCTTGCGGTGGGCCATCGCCCCGAACCCGAGTGCCAGGTGACGATCGGCCACTCGCTTGAGGTAACGAGCCGCAGTCAGGTTGTGCCGGGCCATCAGCGTGGTGAGCGGGTGGGGCTCAACGGCAGGGGCTGTCATCACGGGTGCTCCCCCTCCCCCGGGAACAGGGTCCCCAGTCTCCGCGCCGGCCGGGCCCCTGGGAAGACGGCACGACACGGAGGCAACGGGGAGCAACCCGTCGGCAACTGCGGGCAACGCCCACTCTCTTGGCCTGCGGCACTCGCACTCCCACCGTTGACAGTGCCCACCGCCCTGCACGAGCACCAGCCGGGCCGTCCACTCGACCGTCCGCGAATCGACGAACGAACCCAGGAGGCAACCGTGCTTCTGCCCTACGTCGTGATCGACTCCTTGCCACCCGAGCAGGCCCGCATGTGGCACGACCACTTCTCTTCGGAGGACGGACGTGACCCGGCCGTCGAAGAGGGCATCTGGCGGCGTACCCAGGACCCGCGCAACGCCGAACAGTCCGGGTGGACCCAGGACGACAACGGTCGTCGCCGCATCGTCCACTACCGACTCCACTACGGCATCGACCGGAGCCGCCCGACGGACCGCCTGGTGCTGACCGAGCTGTACCTGTTCGTGTCGTGGCTCGCCCCGAGCGTGGAGATCGCTGCGCACCGGGGCGACCTGGAGCAATGGCTCGGCGAAGGGCGGTGGAAGCCCACCGGTGAGGGTGGCACCCGGCGTCGCGGTGACCTGTACGTCACGATCACCGAACATGCCGTCCACCCACAGGACGAGCGGGCCGACCGGGACACCCCCGAGGGGTTCCGGTCGCTCGACGTGGTGATCCAATCCGTGGACTACGCACTGCCCCGGGCTTCGCGGAACGTGCCCTGGGACGTGCTGGCCGGCGGCATGCGCATCAAGGAGGAGCGCGGCACACCGGAGTACGCCGACGACCTTTCGGGCCTGCTGGACCACCTGCCCTTCGTGCTGGAAGCCGGTTGCGGTACCTCCGTCGAAGCGGGCGTTCCGCCGCTGCACTGGTTGCACGAGGTCTATCGGGTCACCGCCCGCCAAGACGACGAACCCACCCAGGGCTTCTCGTTCACCATGGCCCCGGCGCAGGACATCCTGGTGAGGGAGGTGTTGACCGACACCGAGCACAAGATCGACGACATGGTGTCGATGTTCCGGCGACTGATCGAGGCCCGACCGACCGCGGCCCACCGGATATTGAAGGCCCTGTACGACGGTGGTCACGCGGTCGGGCCCGTCGCCACCCACAACTTCGACCGCCTCTTCGCCCGGGCGGGTCTGCCGGAGGCGTACATGCGCAGGTACGACCAGCGGACGCCGTCCATGGAGTACCCGCCGCAAGCCCGGTCGCTGCTGGTGGTCGGGCTGCACGCAGACCGACGCCACGTACAGCAACGTGCCCGCGAGCGAGGACTACGGGTGTTCTACCTCGACACCGAGGGCGTCAAGGAGCACGGTGTCCACAAGGAGTACCTCATCGAGGGTGCGAGGGCGGGCGACGTCATCGTGCGCTCCGAGGCCATCCCGGGCCTGCGACGCTTGGCCGAACTCCTGGGGATCGACTGCTGACCGCCCACCGCGCCACCCCGGGACTTTCGGGCCCTGCCGGACTGGCCCGCCGAGCAGGGTGTTTCACCACCGACGAGCGGCCCGTACGCCTCAACCGGCTTGCCATGAACCACCGCTCGGCGTCGGGAACACCGGAAGGCGCGTCACCCAACAGATAGCGTCGGGGGCACACCGAGTAGCGGTGTGCCCCCGACGCGACAAGGACTCGCCATGCTCGTTTCCGTCATCGGCTGCGGTCACCTCGGCATCCCCCACGCGGCAGCGATGGCCCACCTCGGCCACCAGGTCATCGGTGTGGACGTCGACCAGGCCAAGGTCGATCGGCTCAACGCCGGCGAGTGCCCGATCTACGAGGACGGACTGCCCGAGCTGCTGGCACGCCACACCGCGAGCGGCCGGCTACGGTTCACCACCGACATCCGCGAAGCCGCCGCCGTCGCCGAACTGCACTTCATCGGCGTGGGAACACCGATCGACGCCGATGGCCGCTCCTACGACAACGGGCAGGTCTTCGGCGCGATCCGCCAGCTCGCGCCCCACCTCCACCAGCCCTGCACGATCGTCGGGAAGTCCACCGTCAGCGTCGGGACCACCGTCCAGGTCACCGCCCTCGCACAGCGGCTGGCCCCCGCCGGCAGCGCGGTCGAGGTCGTGTGGAACCCCGAGTTCCTGCGCGAGGGCCACGCGGTCGAGGACACCCTGCGTCCGGACAGGCTCATCGCCGGCGTCACCAGCGCCGAAGGCGAAAAGGCGATCCGCGCCGTCTACGCCGGCATCCTGGACACCGGTGTGCCGATCTTCATCACCGACCCGCAGACCGCCGAACTCGCCAAGGGCGCCGCGAACAGCTTCCTCGGCCTGAAGATCTCCTACATCAACGCCGTCGCCGAGATGTGCGAGGCTGCCGGCGGCGACATCTCCAAGATCGTGGAGATCCTGGGCGTCGACCCCCGGATCGGCGCCGGCGGCATGAGGCCCGGCATCGGCTACGGCGGCGGCTGCCTCCCCAAGGACGTGCGCGCCTTCACCGCCTCCGCCCGGCAACTCGGCGCCGAACGGGCCGCCGATCTCCTGCTGGCCGCCGAGCAGATCAACGAGACCCGAATCGACGTGGCCATGGACCTCATCACCAGCGCCCTGGGCGACCGGCCGGTCCGGGGAACCCGGGTCACCGTGTGGGGTGCGGCGTTCAAGCCCGGTACCAACGACGTACGGGAATCCCCCGCACTCGCCCTCGCCCACGCCCTCCAGCAGGCCGGCGGCACCGTCACCGTGCACGACCCCCAGGCCGTGGCCACGGCCATGGTCCGCAACCCGGAACTCGAATACGCGGAAGACCTTCCCGCGTCCCTCGACGGCGCGGACCTCGTCGTCCTGGCCACCGAATGGCCCGAGTACCGGCAGGCGAACCCCCGGGTCCTCGTGGACCGCCCCGCCAACCCCTTGCTCGTCGACTGCCGCACCACCCTCGACCCCGAGCCCTGGCGCGCGACGGGTTGGACCGTCCACCAGCTCGGGCGGCCCGGGAAGTAGACCCGGGTCCCGCGCAGGGAGCCCCGCGCCGCCCCCGGCAACACCGCGGGCGGCACCCCACAGCGGCTGCGGCCCGCGCCACGAGGCCCACCCGTCACGTCGCGGTGCCCGACCACCCGTAGCGGGAGAAGGACGGTCCTCCGTCCCGGAATGCGGCCAGGGCCCGTGTGACGGTCGGGAACGCGGGTTCGGGGAGGCGGTCCGCCGCGACCCACCGGGCATCCAGGTGCTTGTCCGGCTCGGTGTTGGTCAGCTCGCCGGTCCACGTGTCGGTGGCGAAGACGAAGAGGACGAACTGCCCGGCCTGGTCCCAGCCCTGCTCGGCGTGGACGACGTGGACGAGAGCCAGATCGGCCGGGTCGACGAGCAGGCCGGTCTCCTCCTTGAGTTCGCGGGCAGCGGCCTCGTCGAGGGCTTCGCCGGGCTCGGCCTTGCCGCCCGGGACGGTCCAGGCCGGCTGCGGAAACCAGTTGCGCGCGGCGTAGAGCACGGCGGCGATCCTGTCCGTGACCTTGTCATGAACGATCACGCAGACCGAATTCCGGCTGTTCATCACGCTGGTGTTCGTCACGGTGCGCACTCCCTTCGTCCGAGGCGAACCCGGGGGCCCACTCGACGCACTGGCCCCCGGATGACCCGCTGTACGACGACTTGACCCACGATTCGTCGCGATTGAGGTTCCCGCTCACCACGCAGCATCGTGAAGTCCCGGCAACAAGGAACCCTGTCTCCTCGAACGCCGGGGAGACAGGGTCCAGTCAAGCCAATCCGAGGTGTCGTACGTCAGACCTCGCCGCGCCGCGCCAACGCCACCAGGCCCGCCCAACTCCGCTCACTCACCCGCAGAACGGGGCCACCCGGGACCTTGCTGTCCCGCACGGGGACGACGCCGTGCGCCGACGCGAACTCAGGGGCCCACTCGACGCACTGACCACCGTTGGGCGCGCTGTGGGTGCTTTTCACCCAGCCCGCTATCTCACACGTGGTGTCACTCACGCCTGTACTCCTCACGCATTCGCCAGATCCGGTCAAGAGTCGCCCGACGACCCAGGGCCTCGGCCTGCAATTGATCGTAGACCTCCCCCGCAGCGGCCGTGATCTTGGACGCGTCCTGCGGCCGTCCCGTCACAGGACCCTCCGCGTACAGCAGCGTAGGCCGGGACTCAAAGACCAGCAACGTAAAGGGGGTCGCCACGACTGGCATCGCTTCGAAGGGCAGCAACTGCAAGGTAACCCCCGCCCTTTCCCCTTCTTCGAGGAGCCTGTCGAGCTGCCTCGCCATGACCTCCGAGCCGCCCACCTTTACGTGCAGGCACGCCTCATGGAGCACCACCCACAGCTTCGGAGGCGGCGGTTCGTTGCGGGTCATCACCTCACGACGGCTCATACGCGCCGCCACCTTGGATTCAATCAGCTCCGGTGTCATCCCCGGCATGGTGAGGCGGTACGACGCACGGGCGTACTCCGGGGTTTGCAACAGCCCCATCAGGTACAACGTGGAGTAGTCGAAAATGCGCACCGCTTTGCGCTCGTAGACCACGAACGGCATGAACCAAGTCGGATGGTCACCCTCCAGAGCCCGTTGCCGTTGCCTCGCCAGCATGGACCCCGTACCGAATACGTGGTCGCATCCCTCGGCGAACTTCTCGCTCGGGTGGACCGTCCCCGTCTCCACCTTGGACACGTAGCTGATCGAGTACCCCGTTGCGTCGCCCAACCCCTTCAACGTGATCCGGCGGGTCCTGCGCAACTCGCGCACGTCAACACCGAACGCCTCTAGAGGATTCAAGAACTCTGCTGGTTCGTCATCGTTCATCGCGGTGACCTGGCCCTCCCTGCGATGGAGCAGTTTGAACGCCGAGGTGGGCCCTGTAGCCCCCCTCATTCAATCTACTTACGCACCGTCGACTCGTGGTCACATCAGGCAACAGGCACCCGATCAGGTGGCGCCCGCCACCGGACCGGGACACGAGAGCAAGGTGAGAAGACCGGTGTTCCTCAACGACGAGGGAGAGGTGCTGCCTCCTGCCAGCCCCCTGACGTTCCCTCCCTGCACCTGCGGCTACCCCCAGTGCCCGGATCGCCCCCGGGGACCGGAGGAGGGGCCGGGGCCCGACAGCCCCGCCCTGCGCGAACTGCGCACCAAGGTGCGGGAGCTCAACCTGCACAGCCAGCTCCCGGGGCACCACGCCCAGGCACTGGACGACTGAGCCCCGCACAACTTGCAAGGAACTGCATCGACATGAGCGAGCGTATGGCCCGCGCCCCCGGCCGTCTGCTCCCGCTGGACGACCTCGCCGGTGGCGCGATCGGCTGGGAGGAGGACCCCCGCGGCGTGCGGTTCCCGTGCACGGTGCGCGCAGCCTCGGCGAGGGAGGCGGTGCTGTGGGCCGTCGAACGCCTCGCCGCGGTAGGCGTACCGGTGTCCGCCGTCAAGATGCCCCTGACCACAGCATTCAGCTGGCCCACGAGGGCAAGCGCCCCCCCTCAGGGGCGCGGGGAACTGCGCAAAACCACAGCGCACCCCCACCGAACAACGCACCCGCAGGGAAGCGCACCGAAGGGGCGCGGGGAACGGCGCGAGCAACCCCCACGCACCCGCGGACGAACGAGACGGGAACGCCCGAGGGCGGCACCCCACCAGGGGGTGCCGCCCTCGGAACGAGACGCGGAGTCCGAGCCGAAGAGGCTCAGAAGTCCATGTCGCCACCGGGCATACCGCCCGGCGCGGCAGCCGCAGCCTTCTCCGGCTTGTCAGCGATGACAGCCTCGGTCGTGAGGAACAGCGCAGCGATCGACGCGGCGTTCTGCAGCGCGGAACGCGTCACCTTCGCCGGGTCGAGGATGCCCTCGGCGATCATGTCGACGTACTCACCGCTCGCGGCGTTGAGCCCGTGACCCGGGGTCAGGTTGCGCACCTTCTCGACGACGACGCCACCCTCAAGGCCGGCGTTGACGGCGATCTGCTTCAGCGGAGCCTCAAGCGCGAGCTTGACGGCGGCGGCACCGGTGGCCTCGTCGCCCTCCAGCTCCAGCTTCTCGAAGACGGCGGTCGCCTGGAGCAGGGCCACGCCACCACCGGCGACGATGCCCTCTTCGACGGCGGCCTTCGCGTTGCGAACGGCGTCCTCGATGCGGTGCTTGCGCTCCTTGAGCTCCACCTCGGTCGCGGCGCCGGCCTTGATGACGGCCACGCCGCCCGCGAGCTTCGCCAGGCGCTCCTGGAGCTTCTCGCGGTCGTAGTCGGAGTCGGAGTTCTCGATCTCGGCGCGGATCTGGTTGACGCGACCGGCAACCTGGTCCGTGTCACCGGCACCGTCGACGATGGTGGTCTCGTCCTTGGTGATGACGACCTTGCGGGCGCGGCCCAGGAGGTCCAGGGTCGCGTTCTCCAGCTTGAGGCCGACCTCCTCGGAGATGACCTCGCCGCCCGTGAGGATCGCGATGTCGCCGAGCATGGCCTTGCGGCGGTCGCCGAAGCCCGGGGCCTTGACGGCGACGGACTTGAAGGTGCCGCGGATCTTGTTCACGACCAGGGTCGACAGGGCCTCGCCCTCGACGTCCTCGGCGATGATCAGCAGCGGCTTGCCCGACTGCATGACCTTCTCCAGGAGCGGCAGCAGGTCCTTGACGTTGCCGATCTTGGAGTTGGCGATCAGGATGTACGGGTCGTCCAGGGACGCCTCCATACGCTCCATGTCGGTGGCGAAGTACGCCGAGATGTAGCCCTTGTCGAAGCGCATGCCCTCGGTGAGTTCCAGCTCCAGACCGAAGGTCTGGGACTCCTCGACGGTGATGACGCCTTCCTTGCCGACCTTGTCCATGGCCTCGGCGATGAGGTCACCGATCTGGGTGTCGGCGGCGGAGATGGAGGCGGTGGAGGCGATCTGCTCCTTGGTCTCCACGTCCTTGGCCTGCTCCAGCAGGGCGGCGGAGACGGCCTCGACGGCCTTCTCGATGCCGCGCTTCAGGGCCATCGGGTTGGCACCCGCGGCGACGTTGCGCAGACCCTCGCGCACCAGCGCCTGGGCGAGGACGGTCGCGGTCGTCGTGCCGTCACCGGCGACGTCGTCCGTCTTCTTCGCGACCTCCTTGACCAGCTCGGCGCCGATCTTCTCGTAGGGGTCTTCGAGCTCGATCTCCTTGGCGATGGAGACACCATCGTTGGTGATCGTGGGGGCGCCCCACTTCTTCTCAAGGACGACGTTGCGGCCCTTGGGGCCGAGGGTGACCTTGACGGCGTCGGCGAGCTGGTTCATACCGCGCTCAAGGCCGCGCCGCGCCTCCTCGTCGAACGCGATGATCTTGGCCATGTGAAGTGGTCCTCCCGGACTGAAGGGGGTCCTACCCGCGCCCTGACGAGAGCGTGGGAGCGGATGGTACGGACCGCGCTGGCGCCCGCGACGGACGACCTGCGACACCGGGCGAAATCCTTGCCCCACCCGGCCCGCGGGCCTCACCGACCCGGTCCTTCGTAGCACTCTCACTCGTAGAGTGCTAACGCCAATGATTAGCACTCGACCGGTGCGAGTGCAAGCGGCTTGACGTTTTCCGGCGACCCCCCGAGGGCTCCACCGCAGGTCAGCGGCGTTCCGCTCTTGCGACGCACAGGTGCGTTCCCCTGCGGGGTGCGTTGCCTCCTGCGGGTGCGCCGTGGTTGCCCGCGCAGTTCCCCGCGCCCCTTCGGTGCGCTTCCCTGCGGGTGCGTCGCCCGGTGCGGGTGCGCTGTTGTTTTGCGCAGTTCCCCGCGCCCCTGAAGGGGGGCGCTACCCAGCGTCGTCGCCTGACCCGAGGCGGGCCCCGTTAGGGGCGCGGGGAACTGCGCGGGCAACCACCCCGCACCCGCGCGGGCAATGCGGAGGGTCCGCACCCCTGCCGGGTGCGGACCCTCCGTAAACGTCGCAGCCAGTCGACGCGCGGCTCAGACGGCCACGCGGACCATATCCGCCTGCGGCCCCTTCTGACCCTGCGAGATCTCGAACTCGACCCGCTGGCCCTCTTCAAGGGTGCGGTACCCGTCCATTTGAATCGCGCTGTAGTGGACGAAAACATCCGCACCACCGTCGACCGCGATGAAGCCGTAGCCCTTCTCCGCGTTGAACCACTTGACGGTGCCCTGAGCCATGCCTAACTCCCCTATTACTGGCCCTTGCACAGGACCGCACTTCGCGGACCCGGGTCATACCTCCACCCCCCAACGGTTGGGGGTGTGCGCCGGAACGCGTCGACCGCCGCTGAATGTATCTGTCCAACTGCCGTCTGCAACAGGTCAACCGGACGAGAAATCCGGGCACGACGCATCGGAGATGTCCAGATAATTGACTGGAATTCAGGGCAAGTCGGGCCCAGCAAATGCCACAAAGGGGCTAATTCGATAATGCTCTTTGGCTACTTCTTGTCGCCGCGCGGCCGAGAAGTCATATGTGTGAAGGACAAGCGCGCGAGCCATTTCCCCAACCCTATCGCGTTCAATCCTATGGAATGACCCCCTCCGCTTCTCTTGCGGAGGGGGTCATCACGGTGACGCAGCGTCAGGCCCGCCGACCCGCGGGACGGGGGCCCGGAGCGCAGGCTCGGAGCGCAGGATTAGCCGCCGGCGACCGCGGGGATGATCGACACACCGGCGCCGTCGGGCGTGGCGGTGCCGAGGCCCTGCTCGAAGCGGACGTCGTCGTCGTTGACGTACACGTTCACGAACCGGCGCAGCTTGCCCTGGTCGTCCAGGACGCGCCCCGCGATTCCGGCGTGGTTCTTCTCCAGGTCGGCGATCACCTCGGCGAGGGTGGCCCCCTCGGCGGGCACCTCGGCCTTGCCGCCGGTGTAGGTGCGCAGAATGGTCGGGATACGGACGTTGACGCTCATGGGGCGGCCTTTCCGGTCGTTTCCGGCGGGACGGTACAGGGACGTACGGGAACCTCGTACGGGAACCCGCGCGCAGGGATCACGCTCCGGGACCGTGTACGGGGCGGGCGAGGCGGGGCGGGCCCGCCCCGCGGGCGCGGCGGGGCGGTGTCAGCCGGTGGCGAGGCCCGCGTCGCGGAACGCGTCGAGGTCCGGCCGGATCGTCGCGGTCGGACGGGCCCGGTCCGCCACCGCGTCGAGCGTCTTGAGCCCGTCGCCGGTGTTGAGGACGACGGTCGACAGCGAGGGGTCGAGCAGACCGGCCTCGATGAGCTTCTTGGTGACGCCGACGGTGACCCCGCCCGCGGTCTCCGCGAAGATGCCCTCGGTCCGGGCGAGCAGCGAGATCGCGTCGACGACGGCCGCGTCGTCCACGTCGTCCACGGCGCCACCGGTACGGCGGGCGATGTCGAGCACGTACGGGCCGTCCGCCGGGTTGCCGATGGCCAGCGACTTGGCGATGGTGTCCGGCTTCTGCGGGCGGACCACGTCGTGACCGGCCTTGAAGGCGGCGGAGACCGGGGAGCAGCCGGTCGCCTGGGCGCCGAAGATCTTGTACGGCTTGTCGGCGACCAGTCCGAGCTTGATCAGCTCCTGGAGCCCCTTGTCGATCTTCGTGAGCTGCGAGCCGGAGGCGATGGGGATGACCCACTGGTCCGGGATCTCCCAACCGAACTGCTCGCAGATCTCGTACGCCAGCGTCTTGGAGCCCTCGCCGTAGTACGGGCGGAGGTTGACGTTGACGAAGCCCCAGCCCTCGCCGAGCGGGTCGCCGATCAGCTCGGAGCAGAAACGGTTCACGTCGTCGTAGGTGCCCTCGATCGCGACGAGCTCGCCCCCGTAGACGGCCGCCGTGACGACCTTCGCCTGCTCCAGGTCGTGCGGGATGAACACGCAGGAGCGCAGGCCGGCGCGGGCCGCGGCGGCGCCCACGGCACCGGCGAGGTTGCCGGTGGAGGAGCAGGAGAGGGTGGTGAAGCCGAAGGCGCGCGCGGCTTCCAGGGCCTGGGCGACGACGCGGTCCTTGAAGGAGTGCGTCGGGTTGCCGGAGTCGTCCTTGACGTAGAGGCCGCCGGTCACGCCCAGTTCGCGGGCGAGGTTGTCGGCCTTGACGAGCTTGGTCCAGCCGGGGTTCAGGTTCGGCTTCTCGGCGACGTCGGCGGGGACGGGCAGCAGCGGGGCGTAGCGCCAGATGTTCTCGGGACCGGACTCGATCTGCTTGCGCAGGGCCTCGGGGTCGCCGAGCGGGAGGTCGTAGGCCACTTCGAGGGGGCCGAAACACAGCTCGCAGGCGAAGATCGGGCCGAGCGCGAAACGTTCGCCGCACTCGCGACAGGACAGCGCCGCGGCGGGACCGAGATCGACGGCCGGGTCGGCGACGTCGGGAGCACCGGCGGTGGAAGCAGCGGTCTGAACAGCCATGGAGGGGAGGCCCTTTCTCCTCATCTTCCCCGTGGCGCGCTTCGCCACGAGACGGAATTGGCACCTTCCCGAGTCGGGAGCCTCGCGGGTGATGCCGCCGACGATCTTCGGCGGACGGTCACGAGAACCGACTGGAGGGTTGCCGGGGCTTCAACGGGCCGTATCCCTCTGCCCCTCTGGATGAGCGGTATGTGGTTGTCAGCGAGACGGCCCCCGACATGCGACGGTCATCCGCGTTGTTCAAGACTGTAACCGAAGGCCAGGACAGTTGAGATAGTCGTCCGCACCGCGAGATGGATCACAGTAGGGAGCCGTAGACCGTGCTGGAAGAAGTCGAGGACTGGCTGAGCAGGCGTTCTTGGTCCGTGGCAGACCGTTCGCCGCACCAGCTCACCGCGGCTAAGCGGGCCTCGGGCACCACGGTCAGTGTGGTGCTGCCCGCGCTGGACGAACAGGCGACGGTCGGCCGAATCGTGTCCGTGATCCGCGAGGAACTGATGACGGGGCCGGTGCCGCTGGTCGACGAGCTGGTGGTGGTCGACTCGGGCTCCACGGACCGGACGGCGGAGGTCGCGGCGGCGGCCGGGGCGCGGGTGGAACACCGGGACGCGATCCTGCCGAGCCTGCCCGCGCTGCCCGGCAAGGGCGAGGTGCTGTGGCGGTCGCTGTTGGTGACCCGCGGTGACGTGGTGTGTTTCGTGGACGCGGACCTGCGGGAGTTCTCCGCGGACTTCGTCACCGGGATCGTCGGACCGCTGCTCACCGAACCGGACGTGCAGTTCGTGAAGGCGATGTACGACCGGCCGCTCGGCACCGCCGTCGCCGGGGGCGGGCAGGGCGGTCGGGTCACCGAGCTGCTGGCCCGCCCGGTGCTGAACATGCACTGGCCCCGGCTGGCCGGATTCGTGCAGCCGCTGGGCGGCGAGTACGCGGCCCGCCGCACGCTGCTGGAGCAGCTGCCGTTCCCGGTGGGGTACGGGGTGGAGCTGGGGTTGCTGGTGGACGCGCTGCACACGGTGGGGCTCGATGCGTTGGCGCAGGTGGACGTGGGGGTGCGGCGCCACCGGCACCAGGACGGGCAGGCGCTGGGGCGAATGGCGGCGGCGGTCTACCGGACGGCACAGCTGCGGTTGGCGCGGGGGCACCTGTTGCGGCCCGAGCTGACGCAGTTCGAGCGGGGTCCGCGGGGCTTCGAACCGCGCACGTACGCCGTCGACACGGAGGAGCGTCCGCCGATGGCCTCGGTGGCGGAGTACGCGGCGCGGCGCGTGGCGTGACCGGGTGGTCAGCCGGGCCGTGACCGGGTGGTCAGCCGGGCCGGGGGCGCGGTAGCGGGGCGAGTGGCGTAATCGGCTGCGGTGAACGGCGCACGGGGGCGGCGCGGTCCCGCGTGGCGCCCCGGACCGCCCCCGTCGGCTGCCTAGATTGTCAGCTCATGCGCACATTCCTCCGTATTTTTATGTTTTCCTCACACGGGGTGGGTAAGGGGTCGTGTGGTGGCGTCCGGCGGTTGGCTGTGTGGACGGCAGGGGTTCTCGCGGCATCGGCGCTCACCGTGACGTCGGCTCCGGTCGCGTATCCGGTGGGACCGCCCCGCGCGGACGCCACCCCCGCGCCCACGCTGGAACGCCGGACGACCCGCCCCGTGGGTGACGGGTTCTCGCCGTACCTGTACGGCGGGCTGGTGGTGTCCCTGGGCGCGGTCGGCGGACTGCTGGTCGCGACGGTGCGCAGCAAGTCCGCCTCCGGACGGCGACTGCACGTCACCGGGGTGTGAGCACAGGGGCGTCGTATACGACCGCCGGACGCCGGACGACGGCCAGCCGGACGCCGGACGGAGCCAGCAGGACGGGAGCCGGGCGACCGGCGACAACGGGCCAGGGGCTGCGCGGGGCGTGCCCGGGGCCACGTTTGAGGGTTCACCGGGTGGGCGAGGTATCGCCGTATGGGTTTCTCTCAGGGTGGGCAGCGCACCACGAGCACCACGGGCGCCGCGGGTGCCACGGTCCTCGTGGCGTCGAACCGCGGTCCCGTCTCGTACGCGGTGGCGGACGACGGCACGCTCAACGCCCGCCGCGGCGGGGGCGGACTGGTGTCCGGGCTCTCCGCGATCGGACCCGACACGGACGCGGTCTGGGTGTGCGCCGCCCTCGGCGACGGCGACCGCGAGGCGGTCCGCCGCACCGGCGGCGCCCTCGACCCCGCGGACACCGGCGGACAGCGCGTACGCATGCTGGACGTCCCGGCGGACGTGTACGCCGACGCCTACAACGGCATCGCCAACTCCGTGCTGTGGTTCGTCCACCACATGCTGTACCAGACCCCGTTGGAGCCCGTCTTCGACACGGAGTTCCGGGCCCGCTGGGCGTCCTACGAGGCGTACAACGCCGCCTTCGCCCGGGCCCTCGCCGACGAGGCCGCCGAGGGCGCCGCGGTCCTCGTCCAGGACTACCACCTGGCGCTGGTGCCCGGGCTGCTCCGGGCGCTCCGGCCGGACCTGCGGATCGGTCACTTCTCGCACACCCCCTGGGCGCCCGTCGACTACTTCCGGCTCCTCCCCGACGACGTGGCGGAGCAGCTGCTCCGGGGCATCCTGGGTGCCGACCGGGCCGCGTTCCTCACCCACCGCTGGGCGGACGCGTTCACCGCCTGCTGCCGGGAGGTCCTGGGCGGCACCGGCACCACCAGGACCGGGGTGCACGGCCTCGGCGCGGACGCCGACTTCCTGCGCGAACGCTCCCACCGGCCGGACGTGGACGACCGGCTGCGCACCCTGCGCGAGCAGATCGGCACCGGGCCGGACGGCTCCCCGCGCCGCACGATCGTCCGGGTCGACCGCACCGAACTGTCCAAGAACATCGTGCGCGGGCTGCTCGCCTACCGCGACCTCCTGGAGCGCCACCCCGACTGGCGCGGCCGGGTCGTGCACCTCGCCTTCGCCTACCCGTCCCGACAGGACCTCGCCGTCTACCGGGACTACACCGCCGAGGTGGCCCGGGTCGCCGAGGAGATCAACTCCACGTACGGCACGGAGGGTTGGACCCCGGTGCTGCTGCACGTGGAGGACGACTTCGCGCGCTCGCTGGCCGCCTACCGGCTCGCCGACGTGGCGCTCGTCAACCCGGTGCGGGACGGGATGAACCTGGTGGCGAAGGAGGTGCCCGTGGTGTCCGACCGGGGGTGCGTCCTGGTGCTGTCCCGGGAGGCCGGCGCCTTCGAGGAACTCGGCGCGCACGCCCTCACCGTCAACCCGTACGACGTCACCGCCACCGCCGACGCCCTGCACGCCGCCCTCGTCACGCCCGACGGCGAACGCGCCGAACGCACCAAGCACCTCGCCGCGGCGGCCACCGCGCTCCCGCCGGCCCGCTGGTTCCTCGACCAACTCCGCGCACTCGACGCCCCCGACGCCTGAGCGGAGGCGCTCGGAACCCCTGGGGCGGACGGGGCGGCCGACCCGGTTTGTCCAAGGACCGGCCGTGTTTGTCCATGGGAGCGCGACCGTCCGCGCACCTAACGTCACCGCCATGTCACTTCGGCGCACCACCCTCCTGACCGTGGCGGGAGTCGTCCTCGCCGGCCTGCCCGGGAACGCTTCGGCGGCCCCCGGACGAGGCACCACCTACTACCTGGACTGCGCACGCGGCGACGACGCGCACTCCGGGACCCGGGCCGCCCGCGCCTGGGGCTCCCTGGAACGCGCCAGCGCGCACGTGTACCGGCCGGGCGACCGGCTGCTGCTCCGGCGGGGCGCCTCCTGCACCGGCGTGCTCAAGCCGCAGGGCGCCGGCGCACCCGGCGCACCGGTGCGCGTCGACGCGTACGGCACCGGGACGAAGCCCCGCATCGAGGCGAACGGGGCCCGGGCCGCCGTCTGGCTCGTCAACACCGAACAGTGGGAACTGCGGAACCTGGAGGTGTCCAACACCGGGGCGCCCACCACCACCGAACGCCGGGCGGGCGTCTACGTCCAACTCACCGACTACGGGGTCGCCGAGCACTTCGTGGTGGACGGCGTCGACGTGCGCGACGTCAACGGCTCCGACCACAAGGACCCCGACCCCTCCGGCGGCATCCTCTTCGCCGTGCAGGGCACCGAGCGGCCCACCCGGTTCGACGGCGTCCGCGTCGAGGACTCCACCGTCCGCACCTCGGACCGCACCGGCATCGGCACCTCGTCCACCTGGGGCCGCGACGTCCAGGGCGCCAACTGGCTCTCCACGGACGTCACCTTCGTCCGCAACCAGGTGTACGACGTGGGCGGTGACGGGATCGTCGTGCAGAAGACCCGCGGCGCCCTGGTCGAGCACAACTACGTCAACGGCTTCAACGAACGTTCCGGCGGCTACAACGCGGGCATCTGGGCCTGGGACTCCGACGACGTGCTCTACCAGTACAACGAGGTCACCGGCGGGCACGGCACCCGGGACTCCATGGCCTACGACATCGACGGCGGCAACAACCGCAACGTCTACCGCTACAACTACAGCCACGACAACGAGGGCGGCTTCCTGCTGGTGTGCAACGACCGCACCAAGACCAGCTCCGGCAACCGCGTCCACGACAACGTCAGCATCAACGACCGCAACACCACTTCCCCGTACGCGGTGATCTCCGTGGTCTGCGGCTCCACCACCGACACCCGCGTCTACCGCAACACCGTCGTCACCGACCGCCCCGACACCGCGCTGGTCTCCAACAACGGGCAGACCGGCGTCACCTTCGAGGACAACGTCTTCGTCGGCGCGGCGAACGGCGGCTCACCGATCCGGGACACCCTCAGCACCTACCGCAACAACCTGTACTGGCGCACCGCCCAGCCGCGCGACCCCTCGGCCGTCAACGCCGACCCGCTGCTGCGCGCCGCCGACCCCGCCCGGCCCGGGGACGTACGACTGCGGCCCGGCTCCCCCGCGCTGGGCGCCGGCAGCGTGACCAGGGACGGCACCCGCCGCGACTTCTTCGGCACGCGCATCCCGACCCCGCCCAACCTCGGCGCCGACCAGACGCGCACCCCGCGCTAGTACGACGTCAGCCCCGGCCTCCGCGGTCGGTGCGGATGGCCCGCGCCAGGGCGTCCAGCAGGGCGACGACACCCGCCGGGCCGTCGACCACCAGGTCGGCGCGCTCGGCGAGTTCGGTGACCTCCGTGCTGCCGCTGCACACCAGCAGACCGGGCACGCCCTGTTCCCGTAGGGCGGCCACCGCGGCGAACGCGGGCAGGTCGCCCAGGTCGTCGCCCGCGTAGAGGACCGCGCGGGCGCCGGTCTCCCGGACGTACTCGGTGAGCGCGACGCCCTTGTCCACGCCCGGCGGGCGCAACTCCAGCACCAGCCGGCCGGGCTCCACGATCAGTCCGTGCCGGGCGGCCAGTGCGCCGAGCGGTCCGCGCAGTGCGTCGAACGCGCCCTGCGGGTCCTCGGCGCGGCGGGTGTGGACCGCCACGGCACGGCCCTTGTCCTCGGTCCAGGTGCCCGGCCAGTCGCCCGCCGCCGCGAGCACCCCGGGGAGTTCGGTGCGCACCGCGTCGACGCCCGGGTGCGGGGGCGGTGCGCTGAGGGTGCCGGTGGCGGCGTCCCAGCGTTCGGCCCCGTAGTGACCGAGGACGACCAGGTGGTCCAGCCCCTCGGCGCCCTCGAAGCCGCCGTTGCGGACGGCCACGGGGGCGGGGCGGCCGGTGATCACCGCCACGGCGCGGACCTCGGGGGCGAGGGCGGTCAGGGCGGGGACGGCGCCCTCGTGGGCCCGGGCACGGTCCGGGTCGGCGACGATCGGGGCGAGGGTTCCGTCGAAGTCGAGGCCGACCACGGTGTGCCGTGGGTCGGCGAGGAGCGCGGTCAGCGCGGTGCGGCCCTCGGGCGTGGTCGGTACGGGTACGGGTGCGCCGGCCTTTTCGCTGGCGCTGGCGCTCGTGCCGGTGCTCGTGCTGGCGCTGGTCCTGGTGCGTTCGCTGTCACGTTCGCTGGGGGTGCCCATGTGTCCCGAGCGTAGCCCTTGGCGGGGGGCTGCACGGTGCGGTACGTGGTCCGGCGCGGGTGCGCTGCGGGTGCCCGCGCCGTTCCCCGCGCCCCTGGGTACGCCCCGGTCGGCGTGCGCTGTGCGGAGCGGGTGCGGTCAGCCCCTTCGGGGATCATCGGCTGGGGCCAGATCCTCGTGACCGATGGGGTACCGCTCCTTGATGAAGGCTTTCAATTGGTTTCTGGCGACCGCCAGTGCGACTGTGGTTTCCTCGGTCTCCGCGCTCAGGGAACGGAGGCGACTCCGACTCACATGCCCCTCCTTGAGGGATTCGTCGATGAACTCGCGGTACCTTCCCACCCATTCAGTGCGTGCTTGGACTGCCTGTTCGAAACTCAACAGCAGTTCGGCGCAGTAGATGGTCATCAGGCCGCGGAGTGAACGCCTGGCGGCTTGTCGACGTTTGTTGGGGCTCCAGCGCTGCGTCAAGGGCGCTGCGGGTTCCATGATCGAGTTGATCTCCCGGTGTGCCCTCTCCACGTAACTCCGCCCGAGCTTGAGGGAGAGGAAGGTGTAGGGGCGCCCCGCCCCGTTTCCCCCACCGGAATAGGTGGTCTCCCACTGGCCCTCCGCGGCTGTCCCGATCTGACGCAAGGCCCGGTTCGTTCGCACGGCGGCATCGCACCAGTCATGGATGATCTCGTGAAGTTCCATGAGTGACTCGTGCAGGTTCGGCCACGCCGGTGAGCGCGTGGCGTGCTCCGAAACGCCTCGGACCACTCCTCCCACCACCCGCGTCAGGGCCGTCACTTCGGGACCTACCGGCATGCGGGAACCTCGATCCTCCAGGCCGAAACGGGTATGTCAGCCTAGATCGGACCGCCTCCCCAGGTGGCCCGGTTGACGAAACTCCGCATGGCCGTGCGCCGACAGCAGCACGGGACCGCGCGGCCCCGTCGTCCGGGGTTGTAGTTTGAGGGGATGGACGACGGTGGGCTCGGGGAGCGGGAGCTGGGCGTGCTGGCCCTGGAGCGGATGAGCTGGGACAGCCCGGGCGCGAAGGAGCGGGCCATCCGGGAACGCCTCGGAATGGCCCCCGTCCGCTACTACCAGTTGCTCAACGCGCTGCTGGACGACGCGCGGGCGCTGGCGCACGATCCGGTCACCGTGAACCGGCTTCGCCGGCTCCGCGAGACGCGGCGTACGGACCGCTGACCTGCGGGTGCGTTGTCCCGTGCGGGTGCGCTGTGGTTTTGCGCAGTTCCCCGCGCCCCTGAAGGGGCACTCCTCGCCGTCCCCGCCCGCCCCACACGGCCCCGACAGGAACCCGTGCCGGGGCCCCGACAGGGGCGCATCGCACAGGACAACGCACGCACCCCGCACCCGGACGGCTACCCGTCCGCGCGCACCGCACTGCGCTGGAGCAGATTCAGGACGGCGCCCGGATCGCCGTCCGCCACCACGGCCCTGCCGATCCGCTTCTTGACGTCCGCGCTGACCTGGGGCCACGAGGTCTTGGACACCGGGTACAACTGGGCGCCGCGCAGCCCGTCGAGGAACTCCAGCAGGTCCGCGTCGGCCTTGTTGTCGGCCATCGCCTCGGCCGCCGAGGTGGTCACGGGCAGCAGGTCGTACCGGCGGGAGAAGTCGAGCACGTTCTTCTCCTCGTAGACGAAGTCGAGGAACGTGCCGATCTGCTCGCGGTGGCCGTTCTGCTTGAACGCCATCATCCAGTCGGCGACCCCGAGCGCCGCCTCGCTGCGCCCGGTGCGCCCGGGCATCGGCACCATCGCGTAGTCGACGTCCTTCTTGTCGCTCATCCGCATCAGCGTGGGGTGCCCGTTCAGCATGCCGACGTCCCCCTCGGTGAACGCGGCGAACGCGTCGGCCCGGTTGAGTTCCGCCGGCGGGGTGGGCCCGGTGAGGCCGGCGCCGACGAGTTCGTCCTTCAGCCAGGTGAAGGTCCGGAGGTTGGTGGCGGAATCGAAGTCGTAGTTGCCGATGTTGTCGGTGTAGCCGCGCGGGTGGCCGCCGCTGAGCATCCACATCAGGGCCTCGCCCTGGGCCTCCTCGGGTCCCAGGGGCAGCGCGTACGGGAAGTCGACGCCGTGCTCCTTCAGGAGGACGGCCGCGTCCTTCAGATCCTCCCAGGTGCGGGGCGGCTCGGTGATGCCCGCCTCCTCGAAGAGCCGCTTGTTGTAGAAGAGCAGCCGGGTGGAGGACGCGAACGGCAGGCCGTAGTGGACGCGGGAGACCCGTCCGGCGCTCACGAGGGTGGGCAGGAAGTCCGCCTGGACGGCGATGGAGAGCAGTTCGTTGGCGGTGTAGAGCCGGTCGTCGGCCGCGTAGTCGGAGTACGAACCGATCTGGGCCATGTCGGGCGCTTCGCCCTCGTCGACCATCTTCTTGACCCGGGCGTCGACCTCCGTCCACGGGAGGACGGTCACCTTGACCTCGATCCCCGGGTGGTCCTTCTCGAAGGCGTCGACGACCTCGTCCCAGTACTTGGTGGTGCTGTTCTCCGCCGAGTCGCCGTAGTCCGCGGCGACCAGCGTCAACGACGTGTCCTCCCCGTCACCGCCCAGTCCACACCCTGCCAGTACGGTGGTCCATGCCAGCGCGGCTATCGCCGCGGTCAGTCTCGTCATGCGACGCTGCACGCCTGAGCCCCCTCGGTGGCTCCGCCGCCACCCCCGGCGACGGGCCCTGTGATCAGTTGGCGGCGAGTCTTCCCGGGGCCCGGCGGAAGTTCGACATCGGCTACGTATCACTTCGGCAACGGGCCGTAACCATAGGTATGTACCGCAACTGGACTAGACCTCTTACGGGTCTACACGCGACACTGTCCTGCGTGACTGCAACGACCCGGGTGACACCCCCCGGACCCCCGGCCGGGAAACACGTCATCGCCCTCGATGTGGGCGGGACCGGGATGAAGGCCGCCCTCGTGGCGAAGGACGGAACGCTCCTGTACACGTGCCGCAGGGCTACGGGCCGTGAGCGCGGCGCCGAGGCCGTCGTCGAGGGCATCCTCGACTTCGCCGCGGACCTGCGCGCGTACGGCGTCGAGCACTTCGGCGTGACCGCGTCCGCCGTGGGTGTCGTGGTACCCGGGATCATCGACGCCGAACAGGGCGTCGCCGTCTACGCCTCCAACCTCGGCTGGCGTGACGTTCCCCTCAGGAAACTGCTCAGCGACCGTCTCGACGGCGTACCGGTGGCCCTCGGCCACGACGTGCGGGCCGGCGGGCTCGCGGAGGGAAGGATCGGCGCGGGCCAGGGCGCCGACCGGTTCCTCTTCATCCCGCTCGGCACCGGCATCGCCGGCGCCATCGGCATAGACGGCCGGATAGAGCCCGGCGCGCACGGCTACGCGGGCGAGATCGGCCACATCGTGGTCCGCCCCGGCGGACCCGAGTGCGGCTGCGGACAGCGCGGCTGCCTGGAGCGCCTGGCCTCGGCCGGCGCGGTGAGCCGGGCGTGGGCCGCGGCGGCGGACGACCCGCAGGCGGACGCGGCGGACTGCGCCAAGGCCGTCGAGTCCGGCGACCCGCGGGCCGTCGCGGTCTGGCAGGAGGCGGTGGACGCGCTCGCCGACGGGCTCGTCACCGCGCTCACCCTGCTGGACCCCCGGATGCTGATCATCGGTGGCGGCCTCGCCGAAGCCGGGGAAACCTTGTTCACACCCCTGCGGGCCGCCGTGGGTCGGCGGGTGACCTTCCAGCGCATGCCGGAGATCGTTCCCGCGGCCCTCGGCGACAGCGCCGGGTGCCTGGGCGCGGGCCTGCTCGCGTGGGACCTCCTGACCGGCGCCGGTGGCGCCGGCGAAGGACCCGGGCCCGAGCGGTCCGGGAAGGCGAGCAGGGCCGGCAAGGGCAAGACCGGCAAGGGCAGCAGCAGCGGCGGCGGCAAGGCGGTCACGAAGAAAGGCAAGGCATCCCGTTCCGGACCACGTGGGTCCGGACACCCTGATTCCCCGGAGGTACCCGCCTGATGGCCCCCAGCAAAGTGCTCGCCGGAGCGCGGGTGGTGCTGCCCACCGGGATCGTGGACGGCGGTGAGCTGACCGTCGACGGCGAGCGGATCGCCGCCGGACGCGCCGACGCCGCACCCGCACTCGACCTGTCCGGCCACTGGGTGGTCCCCGGCTTCGTCGACATGCACAACCACGGCGGAGGCGGCGCCTCCTTCACCAACGGCACCGTGGACGAGATCCTGCACGGCGTCCACACCCACCGGCTGCACGGCACGACCACCCTGGTCGCCTCCACCGTCACCGGGGAGATGGACACCCTCGCCCAGCGCGCGGGGCTCCTGTCCGAACTCGCCGAACAGGGCGAGATCGCCGGCGTCCACTTCGAGGGCCCGTTCATCTCGCCGTGCCGCAAGGGCGCCCACGCCGAGGGCCTGCTGCGCCACCCGGACCCGGCCGAGGTCCGCAAGCTGCTCGACGCGGCCCGCGGCCAGGCCCGGATGGTCACCCTCGCCACCGAGCTGCCCGGCGGGATCGACTCCGTACGGCTGCTGGTGGAGCACGGAGTGCTCGCCGCGATCGGGCACACCGACGCCACGTACGAGCAGACCGTCGAGGCGATCGACGCGGGGGCGACCGTCGCGACGCACCTGTTCAACGCGATGCCGGGGCTCGGCCACCGGGCGCCCGGGCCGATCGCCGCGCTCCTGGAGGACCCCCGGGTCACCGTCGAGCTGATCAACGACGGCACGCATCTGCACCCGGCGGCGCTGGAGCTGGCCTTCCGCCACGCGGGCGCCGCACGGGTGGCGTTCATCACCGACGCGATGGACGCGGCCGGGTTCGGGGACGGCAGCTACCGCCTCGGCCCGCTGGAGGTCGAGGTCAAGGACGGGGTCGCCCGTCTGGTGGAGGGGGGCTCGATCGCCGGGTCCACGCTCACCCTGGACCGGGCGTTCCAGCGTGCGGTGACCGTCGACGGGCTGTCCGTCGAGGACGTCGTCCGGGCGATCTCCGTCAACCCGGCCCGACTGCTCGGCATCGACGACACGGTGGGCTCGCTGGAGCCCGGCAAGTACGCCGACCTGGTCGTCCTCGACGAGGAGTTCGCCCTCAAGGGCGTCATGCGCCGGGGCGCCTGGGTGGTCGAACCCGCCCTGGGCTGATCTCCGGAAGGTGCGTGCACGGGGGCGGCGGTCGGCAGTGCGGTCTGTGCCGGCCGCCGTCTCTTTGGCATGATCAGATCCGAAAGATGATCAGACCGCCCGACCGGCGACCGACCCGAGGGACCCGGCGGACACCATCCTTCCGGGGGAGGCCCCACGGTGATCCTGACGGTCACGCTGAACACCGCGCTCGACCTCACGTACCGGGTCCCGACACTGCGGCCGCACTCCTCGCACCGGGTGACCGAGGTCATCGAACGGCCCGGCGGCAAGGGCGTGAACGTGGCCCGGGTGCTGGCGGCCCTCGGCCGGCCCGTCACCGTCACCGGGTTCGTCGGCGGCGGGACGGGCCGGGCGCTGCGGGCGGGCCTCGCGCAGCGCGACCCGGACGGTCTGGTCACCGATGCGCTGGTGCCGGTCGCCGGCGCCACCCGCCGCACGGTCGTCGTGGTGGACGCGGTCACCGGGAACACCACCCGGCTGGGGGAGCCGGGCCCGCTGGTGTCGGCCGCCGAGTGGAACGCCTTCCTCGACCGGTACGACGCCCTGGTGCCGACCGCCTCCGCGGTGGCCCTGTGCGGCAGTCTGCCGCCCGGGGTGCCGGTGGGCGCGTACGCGAGGCTGGTGCGGACGGCCAAGGCCGCTTCCGTGCCGGTGCTGCTGGACACCGGCGGGGAGCCGCTGCGGCGCGGGGTCGCCGCACGGCCGGACCTGGTGAAGCCGAACGCCGACGAACTCGCCGAACTGACCGGCTCCCACGACCCCGCGCAGGCCACCCGGGAGACCCGGCGCCGCGGCGCCCGTGCGGTGATCGCGTCGCTGGGCCCCGAGGGGCTGCTCGCGGTGACGCCCGAGGGCCGTTGGCGGGCCGTGCCGCCGGGCCTGGTGAAGGGCAACCCGACGGGCGCCGGGGACTCGGCGGTCGCCGGGCTGCTGGACGCCCTGGTCGCCGACGAGCCGTGGCCGGTCCGGCTGACCCGTGCGGTGGCCCTGTCGGCGGCGACGGTACGGGCCCCGGCCGCCGGCGAGTTCGACGCCTGCGCCTACGAGGAGTACCTGGGCCGGGTCCGGGTCACCGCCGACCCGCTCCCGTCCTGACCACGCGGTCGCGGATCACCGTCGCGGATCACCGTCGCGAGTCACTGGGCGCAGATCTTCTTGTCCGCCTCGACCCGCTGGACCCCGTCCGGCGCCTGGTCGGCCGCCTTGATGGGCACCCCGGGGCCCTTGAAGTCGGCGCCGAGGGTCAGCACCATCGGCTCCATCGCCGCGGCGTCCGCGGCCTTCGGCTTCAGCCCGGCGGCGGGCAACCCCAGGTAGTCCGCGAGGGTGCGCGCCTGGTCGGCCTGGTTCGGCCCGTAGACCAGGTGCGTCCGGGCGGTCTTCTCCGGTGCGTTGCTGCGGTTGGAGGACTTGAGGACGCCCTTGGTGTTCTGGAGCCAGCCGAGGGTGTTCTGCGCCGCGCCCGGGGTGTCGCTGCCGTTGTAGACGTCGACGCGCACCTCGGAGGCGTCGGCGCGCGCCCCCTTGAGCAGTGCGGCCTGCTTGCTCTTGGCGGCGGCGGCCTGCTGCTTCTGCTCCTTCTTCACCTCGGTGAAGGACACGTCGTCGCGGAGCATGCCGAAGACCTGGGGGGCCTTCGTCTCGTCCAGGACGACGGTGGCCTTGATCCGTTCGGCGGGGTTGTCCTTCACGGGGAGCGTGGTGAAGGTGATGTTCTTGACGTCGATCTTCCCGAGTTCCTTGGCGAAGCCCGTCAGCTTGGGGATGGTGCCGATGCCCTGGTCGACGGTGAGGGCCTTGGTGGCGGCCTCGGCGACGTCGAGCATCATCGAGGGGCTGCCGAGGATCTCGTCCTTCATCTTGCGGATCATCGAGGCGACGAACTGCTGCTGCATCTTGATCCGGTCGAGGTCGCTCTCGTTGCCGAGGCCGTGCCGGTTGCGGACGAAGGCGAGCGCCTGTTCGCCCTGGACGGTGTGCGGCCCCTTGCCGAGGTCGAGCTGCGAGTAGGCGTCGTCCTTGATGGGCTTCGCCAGGCAGACGTCGACCCCGCCTATCGCCGTGGTCAGCTCCTTGACGGCGTTGAAGTCGGCCATCATGAAGTGGTCGACGGGCACCCCGGTCATCGCCTTGACGGTCCGCATGGTGCAGCCGGGGTCACGGCCCGCGACCCCCAGGCTCTCGTTGAACCGCACGTCCAACTGGCCCGGAACGACCTTGACGGAACCGTCCGACTGCTTGGTGGGGCAGTCCGGGAGGTCCACCTTCAGGTCCCGGGGGATACTCAGGGCGGTCGCGTTGGTGCGGTCCTCGGACACGTGCAGCAGCAGCGTGGTGTCGGCGTGGCCGGTGGAGTTGCGCCGGTCGCCGTACCCCTCGTTGCCCTTGCCGGTGCGCTTGTCGGTGCCCAGCAGCAGGACGTTGATCGGTCCGTCCTTCAGCGAGCCCCCGTTGGCGGCGTCCCCGACGTCGATCGCCTGGAGGTTGCCGCTCAGCCGGTCGTACAGGTAGTAGGCGCCGCCGCCCGCGGCGAGCAGCACGCACGCCAGGGCGCCGCCCGTCCACAGCATGACCCGGCGTCGGACGGATCGACCGCCGGACGCTCTGCCGGGGGGCTTGCGGCGGGCCGGCGGCCGGCCGGTGGGGCGGTCGCCGCGGGGGTTCGGGGTGCGGCGGTCGCGGGCGGCGGGCACCTGACGGCCGGGGCGGGCGGCGGGGCCGCGGGCGCCGGGCGGTCCGTGGGGGGCGGCGCTGCGGGGGCGGGGGGCGGTCGGCCACCGGGGGGCGGGTTCCGTCCGCAGTTCGAACTCGCCGGTCTGCGGGTTGCGGACCCACTGGTCTGCGGGGTCGACGTCGTCCGACCCTCCGCGGCTCTGCGCATCCACGGTCGTTGAATCCTCCGTTGGTGCCGCCCGAGGCGCCGTGTCCTCGCGATGGCGCTCGATGTGCCGTTCCGCACGGGTGACGGGGGTCACCGGCAAGACCGGATCGCGTCAGGCTATCCACACGGCCACGATCGGGCCACGGTCGTCTTCCCCGCCACGGCCCTTACACCTGGGCATTTCCCGGCAAACGCCAGGGCGACGGCCGGATTCTTGGCCATCGCCTTACCCTCGTCCCCCGCGGTCACCCCCGAGGCGACCGGGCCCGGGGGTCAGCCCTTCCAGCCCTTGCCGAGCCAGACCCGGTCGAGGTTGACGTCGCACTTGTTGCCGTCCTCGCAGGACAGCTTGAGCGTGTTGGTGCCCTTGTTCAGTTCCACGTACGCGAAGGACTCGGTCCAGCCGCGCTCCGCGTTGCCCTCGGGGGCGCCCGCGTAGTTCTTCAGGTTGAACGGGCGGCTCTGCGGGGTCCCGTTGACGGTGAGGGTGGCGTCCGCGTCCTTGCCGGGGACTCCGTACCCGACGAACACCGTGTACTTGCCGGCGTCCGCGAGGTCGTCGACGGTCCAGGTCACCGCGGCGCCGGGCTTGTTGAAGCCCGTGACGTACACGCCGCCCGCCGCCTTGGCGCCCTTCACGTCGGAGGCGGTGGAGGTGCCGCCCTCCAGCTTCAGCGCCTTCGCGTCGAGCGCGGGCAACTCGTCGGGGTCCGCCGCCTCGTCGGTGGGCTTCCCCGTCTCCTCTTCCTTGTCGTCGTCCGGCTCCCCGGCCGACGCCGAGGGGGTGCTGTCCGCGCCGGTGCGCGGGGTGTCGTCCTCGGAGTTGCCGTTCCACACGACGATGCCGATGCCGACGACCACGGCCGCGACCACGGCGACCGCGCCTATGAGGATGCCCTTGGTGTTGGGCCCGCGTCCCCGGCCACCGCCCTGCCCGCCGTGCGCCCCGTGCCCGCCGTGCCCCGGCCCGCCCGGACCCGGCTGCGCGTACGGGGCCTGCTGGCCGTACTGGCCGCCCTGCTGCTGGTGCGGCACCTGGCCGTAGGCGGCCGTGGGCGGCTGCTGGGCGTACTGCTGCTGCGGGCCGCCGTACTGGCGCTCCCCCACCGGGCGGACCTGGTGGTACGAGGAGCGGGGGCCCGGGTAGCCGTAGCCGCCGCCACCGCTGGGCGGGGTGGCCCCGGACGCCTGCCCGTCGGCGTACAGATAGCCGAACGGGTCGTCGTCCTCGGGCTTGCTGCCGTTGTCGCCGGCGGTCATCCCTGGGTCACTCCTCAGCAAGGTCCGGTGCGTGATGCGGGCGAGCCTACCCGTTCCGACTCATCCCATTGGGTGACGGTTCCCCCCACACCGGAACCCGGTACGGAGGGTGCCGCGCGCCGGGTGGCGCACGGCGGACCGCGCGAGTAACCGCGACAGACCCGCCGAGAACCCGCCAACGCCCCACCCGAGCACAAAGGGGCCGCGGGACGCCGTGCGGGCCACCAGAACAGACCGGGTGCCCGAAGGACAAACCGGCGCCCCCCGGCCGGGGGACCCGGTGCGTCCCGCCCGCCCCGCGCGGCCGCTTCAGCCGGCGCGGCGCTGCTGCTTCGCGCGGGAGCGCTTCTCCGCGTACATCAGCTGGTCCGCCGACTTCAGGACCTCGTCCGCGGTCATCCCGCACCGCGCCCAGCCGATGCCGAAGCTCGCCCCGACCCGCACGGCCCGCCCGTCCACCCGGATGGGCGGCACGATCGCGTTGCGCAGCCGCACCGCGAGGTCCTGGGCGTCGGCGCTGCCGAGCCCGTCCGCGAGGACCACGAACTCGTCACCGCCGAGCCGGGCGACGGTGTCCCCGTCGCGCACCCCGCTGGTGAGCCGCCGGGCGACCTCGATGAGGACGGCGTCCCCGGTGTGGTGCCCGAACCGGTCGTTGATCGACTTGAAGCCGTCGAGGTCGCAGAAGAGGACGGCCAGTCCCTTGGTGCCGTCATCGTGTTCGTCCTCGGGGGCGACGACGTGCACGTGGTCGTACCCGACGACCGGTTCACCGGCCGGGGTCTCGAACCGCTCGGCCGCCCGGGCGGCGCGCTCCGCGAGGGCCTCCGCCTGGTCGAAGCCCTCCAGACCGGGGCCGCCGTAGGCGGCGTCCACCGACTCCCCCGCGGCGGCCCGGGTGCTGACGCTGCCCTGCGGGCGGCGACAGAGCCGGGAGGACAGTCGGGAGCGCAGCTCCGCGGAGTTCGGCAGTCCGGTGAGGGCGTCGTGGCTGGCGCGGTGGGCGAGCTGGAGCTCCCGCCGCTTGCGCTCCTCGATGTCCTCGACGTGGGTGAGCAGGAACCGTGGCCCGTCGGCGGCGTCCGCGACGACGGAGTTGCGCAGGGACACCCACAGGTAGGTGCCGTCGCGCCGGGCCAGCCGCAGTTCCGCCCGGCCGCCCTCGGCGGAGGTGCGCAGCAGGGTCCCTATGTCCTCGGGGTGGACCAGGTCGGAGAAGGAGTAGCGGCGCATCGCCGAGGCGGGGCGCCCGAGCAGGCGGCACAGGGCGTCGTTGGTCCGCAGGATGCGCCCGTGCTGGTCGCCGCCCATCTCGGCGATGGCCATGCCGCTGGGGGCGTACTCGAACGCCTGGCGGAAGGACTCCTCGCTGGCCCGTAGCGCCTGCTGCTCGCGTTCGAGGCGGACGAGCGCCCGCTGCATGTTTGCTCGCAGTCGTGCGTTGCTTATCGCAATGGCGGCCTGGAAGGCGTACATCTGGAGGGCTTCGCGCCCCCAGGCGCCGGGGAGCCGTCCGTTGCGGGGACGGTCCACCGAGAGCACGCCGATCAACTCGCCGGGCAGCCCGCCGTTGGCGTAGAGGGGGGCGAGGAGGCGGTCCGCGGGGTGCCACTCGTCCTCGAACCGGGGCTCGGGTCCGTCGGTGTACCACTGCGGGACGTCGTCGTCGTCGAGGACCCAGCCCTCGGTGTGCGGGATGAAGATCAGGCTGCCCCAGCGCTCGCCCATGCCCAGTCGGCGGTCCCAGGAGGCGCGCGGACCGACCCGGCCGGTGATGAGGGCTTCGGCGGAGGCGTCCCCGGCGAAGGCCGCGACGACGAGGTCCCCGTCGGGGCGCACGAGGTTCACGGCGGCCAGTTCGTACCCGAGGCCGGTGACCACTCCGTTGGCGACGGTCTGCACGGTGTCCGCGAGGCTGCGCGCCGTGTTCATGTCCGCCATGACCTGGTGCAGCTGCCGCAGGGTCGCAAGGCGGACGTACGGCTCCGACTCGGTCTCCATGCTTGCCCTCCCCGAGACGTCGGCAGCAACTCCAGGTTCTCTCATCGGCGGGGTGCACCCGAGTGCACCTGAGCGCGGCGTCCCCGCCACTGAATCACAGTGAGCTGTCCACCCGGTACACAGGGTCAACAAATATTGGGTGCTGTGACTCATGTCACATCAGATGAATATGCCGGTCGACGCGCATAGATCGCACCGGGACTCGTTTGCTTCCCGCAAACAGTGGGGCCACCGTGGTCCCATTTGACGGGCGTTTCGACAGCTGTGGGGGGTAGGTACAGGGTGCCTCGGGGGGCGCATTCAGCCCTGCGGAATACGCTCCGAGAAATCCTGGAAAGGGGTTTTGGATCCATACGGCACTGGGTATACACATCCATTTCCCTCCGTGGGGGTAGGCCGACGGTACCCCGCGGACCGGCCGTGCGGGAGCGAAACCGGTCCGGTGGTCCTAGGACCATCGTCGGCCTTCGGGCCGATGTGTCCGGCGGCGATCTCCGGTTAGCGTTGCGGACGTGCTGAAGACCTCCCTGACGGTGCCGAACCCTCCCGGCGACGCCCCGGCCGACTCCGCGGCCGGGCATCCTGAGGGAGTGACCCACGACGAGTTCCGCGCCGCGATGGCCAGACTGGCCGCGGGGGTGGTGCTGGTGACCGCGCATGAGCCGCCGCTGTCACCGCACGGCCCCCGCGGCGAAGACGTCGGCATGACCGCCACGGCGTTCCTGTCCGTCTCGCTCGACCCGCCGCTCGTCCTCGTCAGCCTGCGCGAGGGCTCCCGGATGGACGACCTGCTCGAAGAGCAGCCCCACTGGGCGGTGTCCGTCCTCACGGAGAGCCAGCGCCACATAGCGGGCCGGTTCGCCATGAAGGGGCGCATCAGCGATCGGCTGCTCTTCGAGGACATCCCCTACGTGCGGGGCGAGGTGTCGGGGTCCCCGCTGGTCGGGGGGGCGCTCGCCACGTTGGAGTGTCGGACGGAGCAGCGGGTCGCGGCCGGGGACCACACTCTCGTCATCGGTCGGGTGCTGAGGGCTGACCTTCCCAGTCCGGACGGTGCGCCCCTGGCGTACTTCCGGGGGCGGTACCGGACGCTCGGCTGACGCGGGGCCCGTGCGGGGGCGCCGTGGGTTTTGCGCAGTTCCCCGCGCCCCTGTCGGGGCGCTTCCCTGCGGGTGCGACGTCCCGTGCGGGTGCGTGGGGGTTGCTCGCGCAGTTCCCCGCGCCCCTGTCGGGGCGCTTCCCTGCGGGTGCGATGTCCCCTGCGGGTGCGTGGTGGGTTGCTCGCGCCGTTCCCCGCGCCCCTGTCGGGGCCCGTGTGGGGGGCGGACGGCGATGGTGAGGAGCGCCCCATCAGGGGCGCGGGGAACTGCGCAAAACCACAGCGCACCGCACAAAAACAACGCACCCGCACGGGACAGCGCACCCGCACGGGGCAGCGGACGGGCTCAGCCCCAGTCGCGGCCCGACCGCCCCCGCTTCGTCTCGGCACGAGCCTTCTTCTGGCGCAACCGCCGCTCGTTGATGCCCCGCGGGATCCGCGTCGGCCGGCGCGACTTCGGCGGCGGAGCACTCGCCTCGGCGAGCAACGCGGCCAGCCGGACGGCGGCCGTCTCCCGGTTGCGCCACTGGGAGCGGTGGTCGGAGGAGCGGACCGTGACGACCCCGTCGACCAGCCGGTCGGCCAGGCGCGCGAGGGCCCGCTCCTTCCACACCTCGGGCAGGGCGGTGGTGCGCGCCAGGTCGAACCGCAGCTCCACCTGCGAGTCGGTGGTGTTCACGTGTTGGCCGCCCGGCCCGGACGACTTCGAGAAACGCCACATCAGCTCGGCCTCCGGCAGGAGGACCGAACCGCGGATGACATGAGGACCGGACATGCCGTCCATGGTCGCGTGCGGGACGGGTCCCCGTCACCCCCATTTCAGCGGACGCCCCCGCCCCTGCAATCGAACACGCATACGCATGCAGGGGCGGATGAGAAAGAAGGTGAAGGCATCAGGAACCCCGGGGTGTCCCCGCGGCGTTCATAGGGGTGACGGTAGCTTCGTCCTCAGTACGAAGCCCGACACATCACAGGGAAAGGGACATCCCCATGGCTGTAAGCCTGTCCAAGGGCGGCAACGTCTCGCTCACCAAGGAGGCACCGGGCCTGACCGCCGTCACGGTGGGCCTCGGCTGGGACGTCCGGACCACCACCGGCACCGACTTCGACCTCGACGCCTCGGCCATCGCCGTGAACCCCCAGGGCAAGGTCTACTCGGACGGTCACTTCGTCTTCTTCAACAACAAGCAGACCCCGGACCAGACGATCGTCCACACCGGCGACAACCGCACGGGCGAGGGCGCGGGCGACGACGAGGCGATCAACGTCAACCTGGCCGCCCTCCCGGCGGACATCGACAAGATCGTCTTCCCGGTCTCGATCTACGACGCCGAGTCCCGCAGCCAGAACTTCGGCCAGGTGCGGAACGCGTACATCCGCATCGTCAACCAGGCCGGCGGCGCGGAGATCGCCCGTTACGACCTCAGCGAGGACGCCGCGACCGAGACCGCGATGGTCTTCGGCGAGCTGTACCGCAACGGCGCCGAGTGGAAGTTCCGCGCGGTCGGCCAGGGCTACGCCTCCGGTCTCGTGGGCATCGCCCAGGACTTCGGCGTGAACGTCTGAGGCTGACGCCCGGACCCGCACGCGAAGCAGGCCCCCCGGTTCACCTCGAACCGGGGGGCCTGCGCGTTGCAGGAGGGCGCCGGACCCGCGCCGCAGGACGACGTCGGGAATCCGCGAGCAGGACGCGCCCCTGCCGATCATGCTGGCGGCATGACCACGCCCTCCCCCACGGACTCGATGACGGTCCTCACCCGTATGTACGCGGCCGAAGCGGAGTACCTGGCGGCCGGCGGCCCCGGCGGGGCCTCGTTCGACACGCTCGCCCCCTTCTTCGCCCCGCACGTCGAACTGCACCAGGCGGACGCCCTGCCGTACGGAGGCACCTGGCGCGGGCACGAGGGGATGGCGCGGTTCTTCCTCGCGATGGGACGGTTCTGGGAGGAGTTCGAGCTGCTGGAACAGGAGTTCCTCGCCACCGGCAAGACCGCGGTGGTGCTCACCCGGGTACGGGCCCGGGTGCGGGCGACAGGACGTGAACTCCGCTTCCCGATCCTGCAAACGATCACGGTCGAGGACGGGCGGATCACCGAGGTCCACCCCTTCTACTGGGACACCCGGGCCATCGTCGACGCCTGCGCCGCGCCCGTACCGACGGACTGAGACCCGCTCCGGACCTCCCCCATCCGACTGGGAGCACGGCACGTGTCGTGCTACTCGAACGGGGCGATGCGCGTCCTGCTCCACGACGAGGTGCTGACCCTGCGCACCGGCGACTTCCTCACCGTCCCTCCGACCGTGCCGCACGCCTTCGCCCCGGCCCCGGGGGAGGAGGCCGACATGCTCGTCGTCTTCACCCCGGGCATGGACCGCTTCGACTACTACCGCCTCCTGGAGCGCGTGTACCGCGGTGAGGCCACCGTCCAGGACATCCGCGACAGCTCCGAGCAGTACGACAACCACTACTTCGACAGCCCGGTCTGGAAGCAGGCCCTCGCCGAGGGCTGACCATTCCCGCGGACCCTGCGGCACTTCGACAACTTCCTTTGTTTTCAGCGAATTTGGTGCAGGGTGGGACGCGGGGCGTCCCGGACGGGGCAGCGAGCCCCACGGGGAACCTCACGGAGGCTGGTGCACATGAGCGGCGACGCCCGCGGGACCGACGACCGAACCGAGCGCGCGGCGGACGCACCGGGCTCGGACATCGACACGACCAAGGCGCACCCGGCGCGGGTGTACGACGTGCTGCTCGGCGGCAAGGACAACTACGAGGTGGACCGCGAGGCCGCCGCCGCGGCGCTCGCCGTCAATCCGCGGGGGTACCTGGACGTACGGCACAACCGCGACTTCCTGCGGCGGGCGGTGTCCCATGTGACGGACACGACCGGGATACGGCAGTTCCTCGACATCGGCACGGGGTTGCCGACCCGGGAGAACGTGCACCAGATCGCGCAGCGCACCGCCCCGGACACCAAGGTCGTGTACGTCGACAACGACCCCGTCGTCCTGGCCCACGCCCGTGCGCTGCTCACCAGTCACCCGGAAGGCCGGACCGCGTACGTGCACGCGGACTTACGGACGCCGGGGCGCATCCTCGACGAGGCCGCGGAGACGCTCGACCTGTCCCGGCCGGTGGCGCTGGTCCTCGTCTCGGTGCTGCACTTCGTCGAGGACGAGGAGGCGTACCCGGTCGTCGCCGAGTTGATCGGCCGGTTGGCGGCCGGCAGTGTCGTCGTCCTCAGCCACCTCAGTGCGGACTTCAATCCGGTGGCGATCGGCGGGGTGGCGCAGACGTTCCGGGCCCGGGGGTTCTCGTTCGTGCTCCGGTCCCGTGCGCAGGTCGCCCGGTTCGCCTCGGACAACGGTCTGGAGTTGGTCGAGCCGGGGATCGTGCGGGTGCACGAGTGGCGGCCGGACCGGATCGAGGACGTGGTGCGGGCGGCTCCCGCGGACCCGGCGTACTTCGCTTCGCTGGATTACGTCGACCGGACCAAGTACTTGGACATCACGGACGTCCGTGACGAGGACATCAACCTCTACGCGTGGGTCGCCCACAAACGCTGACCCCTGCGATGTCCCGTGCGGGTGCGTTGCCGTTTCGCGCAGTTCCCCGCGCCCCCAGGGGGTACGTCGTTCCCTGCGGGTGCGTGGGGGTTGCTCGCGCCGTTCCCCGCGCCCCTATGGTGCGCTTCCCTGCGGGTGCGCTGTCTGGTGCGGGTGCGCTGTTGTTTTGCGCAGTTCCCCGCGCCCCTGAAGGGGCGCCCCCCACCGTCGCCATCCGCCCCGAAACGGGCCCCGACGGGGGCGCGGGGAACTGCGCGAGCAACCCCCACGCACCCGCACGGAACAGCGCACCCGCAGGAGAACGTACCGAAGGGGCGCGGGGAACTGCGCGGGCAACCCACCACGCACCCGCACGGAGCAGCGCACCCACAACGGGACGTACCGAAGGGGCGCGGGGAACTGCGCGGGCAAGCACAGCGCACCCGCACGGAACAGCGCACCCCGCAGGGCAACGTGGGGGTCAGGGCCGCGGCGGCTTGCCCTCGCCGTGGAGCCACGTGGCCCAGACACGCCGCAGAGCGCCCCGGTGCCGGGGCGCGACCCGCTCGACGTACGCGGTGAACGCGGCCGTGTCCACCGTGCCGTACCGGTGAACCGTGGGCCACCCCCGCAGCACCTCCCGGAACGCGCCCTCCCCGACCGTACGCCGCACCCGGTGCAACACCATCGCCCCGCGCTGGTACACGGGCGCCTGCGAAACGTCCGCGGCCGAAGGCGGCGCAGCCGGCGGGAACGCCCACACCGCCGCGTCCGCACCCGGCTCGTCGTAGTAGTCACCGCGGTACAACGCGTCGAAGACGCTCTGCGCGGTGCGCCCCCCGTGCTCCTCGTCCCACAGCCACTCCGCGTACGTGGCGAACCCCTCGTTGAGCCACATGTCCCGCCAGGTCCGCGGGGTGACGGAGTCCCCGTACCACTGGTGGGCGAGTTCGTGGACGATCAGGACGGGGTCCGGGGCGCCCGGGTACACCGGGCGGGTCTGGGTCTCCAGCGCGTACCCGGCGTCACCGTCCCGGTCGACGATCGCGCCGGTGGCGGAGAACGGGTACGGGCCGAACGTGCGCTCCGCCCAGGCCATGATCGCGGGCAGCCGGGAGAGCGGCTCGCGGGCGGCGCCGGCCACCTGCGGGTCGACGGCGTCGTACACGGACAGTTCGCGGCGCCCGTCGGTGGTCTTGATGCCGTCGTCCTCGGTGAGCCGGTCGGCGTCGATGCGGGAGGTGCTGACCCGGTAGCGGCCGATCGCCACGGTCGCCGTGTAGCTCGCCTGCGGCTCCGCGCCGTGCCAGTCGAAGGTGGTGCGGCCGTCGACGGTACGGGTGGAGCGGAGCTCGCCGCCCGAGACGGCGGTGAGCCCTTCCGGGACGGTGACGGCGATGTCGTAGGCCGCCTTGTCACCGGGGTGGTGGTTGCCGGGGAACCAGGCCATCGACCCGGTGGGCTGGCCGAGGGCGAGGGCGCCGTCCGCGGTGGGCAGCCAGCCCTCCTCGGAACCGTCCGGGTCGGTGATCGTGCGGGGCCGACCGGCGTACCGCACGGTGGTGCGGAACTCCTCGCCCCGGGCGAGGGCGGCGCGGGGTCGCACGGTCAGTTCCTGTCCGTCGCGCGTGACCCGGGCGGACGCGCCGTCGACGGTGACCGAGCGGACCGTCAGGCCCAGCAGGTCCAGGTTGAAGGCGGTGAGGTCCGCGGTGGCCCGGGCGGTGAGGGTGGCCGTGCCGGTGAGGTGGCGGGTCTTCGGTGCGTAGGCGAGGGCGAGATCGTAGTGGGTGACGTCGTAGCCGCCGTTGCCCATCAGCGGGAAGTACGGGTCCCCGACCCCGTCGGCGCCCGCCCCGCGGCCCCCGGACCCGGCGGTCAGCCCGCCGCCCGTGGCGGTGCAGCCCGCCAGCACGGTGAGCGCGAGGCCCAGCCCCAGCCGGGCGCGCGTACGGCCGCGGGTGGCGCAGCGCCTACGGGTACGGGTGCGGGCGGGGTCCACGCGACCGATCCTAAGCAGCCCGGGTCCGGCGCGCCTCCGCTCCCGGCGCCCCTGGCGTAGGGGCGGGAGCGGAGGCGCGCTCGGTCGGGGGCTAGCGGTTGTTCAGTGCGGCGACGCCGGCCTTGGCGAACTTCTCGTCCAGGTCGCCCGAGGGGGCGCCCGCGACGCCGATGCCCGCGATCGGGGCGCCCTTCACGGTGACGGGGGCGCCGCCGCCGAGGAACAGGGTGCCGGGGATGTCCTTGAGGTTCGGGGTCTGGGCGAGGCGCTTGACCAGTTCGGAGGTGGGCGCGTTCCAGGAGACCGCGGTGAACGCCTTGCGCTCGGCGGACTCGTAGGACTGGGGGCCCGCGCCGTCGCCGCGCAGCGTCACCAGCGTGTTGCCGTTGCGGTCGACGACGGCGACCGTCACCCGCTGGTTCTCCCGCTCGGCCGCGTCCAGGGTGGCCTGCGCGGCGCGGGTCGCGGCGTCGACGGTGAGGTGCGTGGTCTGCTGGAGGTGACGGCCCGAGGGGTCGGCGGTGGCGGTGGTGCGGCCCGCCGCGGCCGGGGAGTCGGCGCTCGCCGACACGACGCCGAACGTTCCGGCGCCCACCGCGGCGAGGGCGAGTGCGCCGACGCCGATCCGGACGCGACGGCCCTGGGGGGACCGGTGCCGCCGCGGCGCGGCCGTCCCGGAGGTCGTGGCGGTCTCGTGGGTCTCGGGGGTGTGGCTCATGACGGCACTGCCTTTCGCTGGCGGGTCCGACCGGACCGGCCGGTGGGTGGTGGTGCCGGTGCGGTGCTGACCGGCTCACTTCGATCCTGGGGGCGGAACCGGTCGCCACCCGTCGGCGGACCGGACACGGTGGCGGTGCGGGACGGCTGACCCGGGGGTCGACCGATCGGATGACCCCGCGGGTCCCGCACCGGGTCACAATGGGAGGGAATGCCCCGGCCGGGCCGGACCCGTACGCACCACGAGGAGGCACGGCGTGGCCGCACCGCCCCCACCGCACCGGACGCCTCCACCGCCGCACCGGACTCCACCAGCACACCGGACGTCTCCCGGCGCGGACCCGGACGCGCGCTGGCTGGCCGTCGTGATGCACACGGCGTTCTTCCTGCTGCTGGGCGCCTCGCTGGCCCGGTTCCTGCTGCGGCACCCCGGCGAACCCCGTACCCCGTGGATCATCGCGCTGTCCGTGGTCCTCGCCCTGCTCTACGTGCTGGGCCCGGCCCTCGGCACCACCGCGCCCGCCGACCCTCCCCCGGGCAACCGGCGGCGCACCCGGGCCCCCGTGCTGCTGTGGCTGGGCATGGTCGTCGCCGTGTGGGTGGTCCTCGTCGTGCTCGCGCCCAGCTTCGCCTGGTGCGCGGTCCCCCTCTTCTACACCGGCCTGCGCACCCTGCCGGCCCGGCCCGCGCTCACGCTGATCGCCGTGCTCACCGCGTTCGTCGTGGTCGCGCAGATGCGGCTCGCCGACCGCTTCGACCCGAACCTGCTGCTGGCGCCGCCCGCCGTGGCCGCGATCGCGGCGGCCGGGTTCGTCCACATGCAGCGCCAGACGGCCCGGCAGCGCGCCCTGATCGACGACCTGATCCGCACCCGCCGGGAGCTGGCCGCCACCGAACGCCGGGCGGGCACCCTCATCGAACGGCAGCGGCTGGCGATGGAGATCCACGACAGCCTGGCGCAGGGCCTGTCCAGTCAGCGGATGCTGCTCCAGGCCGCCGACCGGGTGTGGGGGACCGACCCGGTGAAGGCCCGGGCGCACGTCCACGCCGCCGCCTCGATCGCCGAGCGCAGCCTCACCGACGCCCGGCGGTTCGTCCACGACCTGGCCCCCGCGGACCTCGCCGAGGGCGGTGGGTTGGTGGGGGCGCTGCGCCGGCTGGCGGAGCGGGAGTCCCGCGCGGAACTGCCCGTGCGCTTCCACGTGGAGGGCACCCCGGCCGCACTGCCCGAACGCACGGAGTCGGCGGTGCTGCGGATCGCGCAGGGCGCCCTGGCGAACGTCCGGGAGCACGCCGCGGCCGGTACCGCGGCGCTCACCCTGACCTGTCTGGGCGACCAGCTGGTGCTGGACGTCGCGGACGACGGCCGGGGGTTCGTCCCGGAGGCCGTCGCCGCGGACCCGGCGGGCGTACGGGGGCACGGGCTGCCGGCGATCCGCGCCCGGGTGCGCGCCCTGGGCGGCACCCTCACCATCGAATCGGCCCCGAACGAGGGCACGGTCCTGACCGTGTCGGTCCCCCTGCCCGCACCCGAACGCCCGGAGCGACGATGACCACCCCCCACGGCCACCCCCTGCCCGACCCGCCCACCGGCACCACCGGCGGCGGTCCCGTGCGGCTGCTGCTCTGCGACGACCACGCCGTGGTCCGGGCGGGGCTGCTGGCCCTGCTCGGCAGCGAACCGGACTTCGAGGTGGTCGGCGAGGCGGGCGGCGGGGAGGAGGCCGTGGCGATGGCGGCGAAGCTCGGCCCGGACGTCGTCCTGATGGACCTCCAGTTGGGCGAGGGCATCGACGGGGTGGAGGCGACCCGGCGGATCGCGGCGACCGGCGGCCGGGTACTCGTCCTCACCACGTACGACACGGACGCCGACATCACCCGGGCGATCGAGGCGGGCGCGACGGGCTACCTGCTCAAGGCGGAGCGGCCGGAGGAACTGTTCGCCGCGATCCGGGCCGCCGCCCGGGGGCACACGGCCCTGTCCGCGCCGGTCGCCAGTCGGGTGATGGAACGGATGCGCAGTCCGCGGCCGGCCCTCACGGCGCGGGAGCGGGACATCCTCGGGCAGTTGGCCCGGGGGCTCGGCAACCGGGAGATCGCCCGGGCGCTGTTCATCAGCGAGGCGACGGTGAAGACGCACCTGGGGCGCATCTACGACAAGTTGGGCGTCGACACCCGGGCCGGGGCGGTGGCGGTGGCCACGGAACGGCGCCTGCTCGCCTGACGGGCCGGCCGTGACCTCCGGGACGGTCAGGGGCTGCCGGAAGGCCCGGTGGTCGGCACCGGCCGGCACCGGTCCGGCTTCGGGGGACGGTTGTCCTTGCCGTCCAACGGTCCCTTCAGGTGTGCGTCGTACAGGTCCTGCCAGCCGTCCGCTTTGACGGCCTCGACGAGCTTGCACACCCTGCGGTGGAGTTCGGGATCGTCGAGGTGCATGCCGATGCCCCAGTACTCGGTGCTGTCGGGCAGGCTGTCACGGATCATCCTCAGCCTGTCGTCGGTGGCGAGGAAGCCGGCCAGGACCGCCCGGTCGGTGCTCACGACCTCGGTCCGCCCCTTCGGGTCCAGGAGGTCGTCGACACACTTCTGGTAGTCCGAACGCTTGATGACCTCGAACTTCTTCTCCGGGTACGCGCTCTCCAGCCGGTCCACGGAGGTCGAGCTGCTGGCCGTGCAGACGACCGTGCCGGGCCGCAGGTCGTCGATGGAGTCGACGTCCTCGTGCGTCCGACCGCCGTTCTCCCGGAGGACGACCTTCCCGGGGCTGTCGCCGTGCATCAGCAGGGCCTGTGGGGTGGCGAAGTACGGGCCGGCGAACTTGATCAGCTTCTCGCGGTCGTCGGTGATGCTGAAGCTCCCGACGAAGAGTTCGACGTTCCGGGCCACCACCTCGGAGGCCCGGACCCCGGTGCCCAGGGGGACGAACTCGATGGTGTCGGTGAACCCCAGCCCGCGGACGACCTTCCGGGCGTACTCGATGTCGAATCCGGTCCACTCGCCGCGCGCGTCCTGCTCGCTCAGGCCGGGCTGGTCCTGCTTGACGCCGACCCTGAACACCCCCTTCCGCTTGGCCTCTTCGAGTACGTGCGACACCCGCGGGGGCTGCGTCGCCTCGATGCGGGCCTTCGGGACGGGGCCCGTCTGCGCACCGGCGCCGTTCGGCTCCTTGCGGTCCTGCCAGTCCTCGACGATCAGTGCTCCGCCCGCCAGCAGGCTCAGACTCACCAGCCCCGCCCACAGCGCTCGCTGCCAGCGCACCGGGAGTGACCGACCGCCCGCCGTGTCCGCGGTGTCCGCCGTCGGGCGCGGGCCACGGTCGTCCCCGGTGGCGGGGGTGTCCGTGCCGTCCGCCCCGTCCGCGGCAGGCCTTCCCAGCGGGCCCCCGTCGCCTGCCGGCGCGGGCGCCGGGACCGCGGCTCCAGCAGCGGGAACGTCGTCGGTGCCGTCCGCGGACAACGGGAGGACGGCGCCGCCGGACGCCGTCACCGTCCGGCCGGAGGGCCCCGGGGACTGGGCGCGCCCACGGGCCGCGGCGCGTTCCGCTGCATCCAGGAGGTGGCTGCCGATCCCCCGTTGCAGGCGCTGACCGCTCTTGGGCACCAGTTCGGCCACGAGTTCCTGGAGGAGCCACAGCGGTATCAGTTTGCGGCCCCGGAGGAACTCGCTCCACTGGTTGCGGCCGTAGTCGAAGCGGCTCTCCAGGTCGCGCACCGTCAGCCCCTCCGTGAGCTGGCGCAGCCACCTGGCCAACTCCGCCGCCTCCTCCGGCGTGCTCGGGTCGATGGCGCCGAGCCGGGACCGCAGCCGCTGTGACGGTCGTTCGTCGTCGGGTTCCACCACGCACCCCCGTAGGTTCTGCTCCCTTTGTCCGTTGTCCCCTACTTGACCGGCCCTGACCTGCGATGACAGCAACGGACTGAACGGACAGCCGAGGTCCAACTCAAGCTGATTTTCCACCCGTTCGCACAGCGGAAGGAAGATTCGATGCGTACACGTCCTCGTCGTCCCGGCCGGTTCCACCCCGACCACCGCGTACTGGCCTTCACCGGGGTCCTCGCCGTCGGTGCCGTGCTCCTCGCACTGGACGTCCCCTCCGACTGGTTCACCGTCATCGGACTCGCCCTCGCCTGCGTGGCCGGCCGGTCCCCCGCCCCGGGGCGCCGCGCCGGCCGCCCCCGTCGGGAGGCCGGCCGCAAGCGGCGCGACGACCGGCGCCGGCACACCCGCTGAGCGTCGCCGGCCGGGAGGCGGTGGCGCCGTGCGACCATCGGGGGGTGCTCGACATCGGATACGCCCTCTCCAACCGCTTCCCGGACCCCCCGCAGGCCGACTACCGCCGCGCGGACGTCCGCGCGCTGCGCTACGACCTCTTCTGCGGGGACGTGTACCTCGCGGACACCGAAGCGGACCGGGAGTTGTCCACAGCCTGGGGATGGGTGCCCGTCCTGGACTTCGCGTGGGCGCTGTGCGACATCGTGGAACGGTTGGACCGCAACCCGCTGGGGGCGAGGGCGGCGGAGCCGCAGTACGCCGAGCTGGACTTCACCGAGTCGACGGACCGCCTGCTGTTCGAGCGGCGCTTCGGCTGGGTCGACATCGAGGCGGAGTGGCGGCCCGTGGACGACAAGCCGCTGTCCTTCGCGCACACGGAGCTGCGCCGCGAGGCCCGCGACTTCCTGCACGACCTGATCGCGGACCTGACCGACCTGCACGACGACCTCGCGGAGAACCCGACGATCTGGACCCTCCAGTCCCGCTTCCCCCGCACCGCCTGAGGACGACCCGTACGGCCCGAGGACCCGTACCGCCGCGGGGCCGCGCTCCCGGGTGGTCGGGCGCGCTCAGCCCTCGACGCGCACCCCCAGCTCACCGGCGAACAGCCAGGCCAGATCGAGCAGTTGGGACGGGCTGATCACCGCGCCCCGGAGCCCCTCGACCCCCCGGGTGATCTCCAACTGGTCGGCCCCCCGCAGATCCACGTCCCTCATCCGCGCCCCGCCGAAGTCCACCCCCTTGAGCACGCAGTCGTGGAACTCCACCCGCTCCAACGTGGCGCCGCCGAAGTCGGGTTCGACCAGGACGACCGACTCGAACACCACGTCCTTGAGCCGGGCCTGCCGCAGGTTCAGATAGTCGATCTTGCCGCCCCGGACGACCACCCGCTCCAGGTGGGCGCCGTGCAGCTGCACCCCGCCGAGCCGGGCGTCGACCACCTCGGCGTCCCGCAGGGTCGCCTCCGCCAGGTCCGTCCCCACGCCACGGGCCCCGCTGAGGACGGTGTCGACGATCCGGGCCCGGGTGAGTCTGGTCTCGTTCAGCGTGACGCCCGACAGCCGGCAGTCCAGGAAGTGCGCGCCGCCGCCGTCCTGCCCCGAGCAGTCCAGATCCGTGAACTCCACTCCGTCGTAGTCCCCGTCGGGCTCCCACCCGGCGCCCCGGAACGGGACCAGGGCCGGGAGGTTGACCGTGGGCCGCTTCGCCCTCTTCACCGTCGCGCTTCGCGTCATGACCCCCATCGTGCACCCGACCACTGACAGTGACCCTCCGGTGCCACCGCCCGGAGCGGCTTGACCTCAAGTTTGCTCCAGGTTGCAGGCTGTGGCCGTACCGCCGAAGAGGCGGCCCCACCCATGAGGAGTCACCATGCGCGCCGTCCGCCTGCACGCCTTCGGGCCCGCCGAGAACCTGGTGTGCGAAGAGGTGCCCGACCCGGTGCCCGCCGCCGGCGAAGTCCTGATCGAAGTGGCCGCCGCCGGGGTGCACGTCCTGGACACCGCCCTGCGCAAGGGCGTTCAGGGCCCCCTGCCCCGCCCCGTGGAACTGCCCACCGTCCCGGGCCGCGAGGTCGCCGGCACGGTCAGCGCCGTCGGCGAGGGCACCGACCCCGCCCTGCTGGGCCGGCGCGTGGTCGCCCACCTCGGCATGAACCCGGGCGGGTACGCGGCCCGGGCCGCCGTCCCCGTCGAGCGGCTGCACGAGGTCCCCCCACAGCTGGACTTCGCCGCCGCGGTCGCCATGATCGGGACGGGGCGCACCGCGATGGGCGTCGTCCAATTCGCCGAGCCGGGCCCCGATGACGTGGTGCTCGTCCCGTCCGCGGCGGGCGGCATGGGCACCCTCTTCGTGCAGCACGCGAAGAACGCCGGTGCGGTGGTCGTGGGCCTGGCGGGCGGCGGGCCCAAGCTCGACCGGGTCCGGGCGGCCGGCGCCGACCTCGCCGTGGACTACCGCGAACCCAGCTGGTCCACCCGGGTGCGGGACTTCCTCGACGGGCGCGGGCTGCCGGGCGCGACGATCGTCTACGACGGGGTGGGCGGCGACACCGCGCGGGCCGCCGTCGACCTGCTCGCCCCGGGCGGCCGGCACCTCGTCTTCGGGTGGTTCGACGCCGAAGGCAGCGGGACGGCCGGCCCGTACGAACCCGACGGGGCGTTCCTCAAGGAGCGGGGCGTCACCTCCACCCACGTGCTCGGGCCCACGATGATGGAGAAGGCGGGCGGCGAGAACCCGATCCGCACCCTGGAGCTGCGCGCCCTGGCGCTGGCCGCCGAGGGACGACTCGTCCCGGCGGTCACCCGCTTCCCGCTCGCCGCGGCGGCCCGCGCCCACCGCGATCTGGAGACCCGCCGCACCGTCGGCAAGGTCGTCCTGGAACCCTGACCGCGCCGCGACACGGAGCCGGAACCGGCGGATGCGGATGCGACCCGTCCCGTTCCATGGTGTTCTGTCAGGGTGAGTACGCCCCTGAGCGGTGAACCGGCCGACGAACCGGCGGCGGACGGCACGCCGGACCGCCACCGCTGGTGGGGGCTCGTCGTCATCGCGCTCGCCCAGCTCATGGTGGTGCTCGACGCGACGATCGTGAACATCGCGCTCCCCTCCGCCCAACGGGACCTCGGCATCTCGGACGCCAACCGCCAGTGGGTCATCACCGCGTACACCCTGGCCTTCGGCGGACTGCTGCTGCTCGGCGGGCGCATCGCCGACTTCGTGGGCCGCAAGCGGACGTTCATCATCGGCCTGATCGGTTTCGCCGTGGCCTCCGGGATCGGCGGGGCGGCCACCACCTCGGGCATGCTGTTCGGGGCCCGGGCGCTCCAGGGCGCGTTCGCGGCGCTCCTCGCGCCCTCCGCGCTGTCCCTGCTGACGACGTCGTTCATCGACCCCAAGGAACGGGCCCGGGCCTTCGGCATCTACGGCGCCATCGCGGGCGGCGGCGCGGCGATCGGGCTGATCATGGGCGGGGTGCTCACCGAGTTCCTGGACTGGCGCTGGTGCCTGTACGTGAACGTGCCCATCGCGGGCATCGCGGTCCTCGGCGCGGTGACCCTGCTCCACGACCGCCCCGGGCACCGGGAGGCCAGCCTCGACATCCCGGGCGTGGTGCTGGGCTGCGGCGGACTGGTGGCGATCGTCTACGGGTTCAACGAGGCCGAACCGCGCGGCTGGACCGACCCGTTGGTGCTGGGCCTCCTGCTGGGCGGCGTGGCGCTGCTGGCCGCGTTCGTCTGGTGGCAGACCCGCGCGCCGCACCCCCTGCTGCCGCTGCACGTCATCCGGGAGCGGAACCGCGCCGGTTGTTTCCTGACGATGGCCCTGGTCACGATCGGGCTGTTCGGGACGTTCCTGTTCCTGACCTACTACCTCCAGACGATCCTCGGCTACTCCCCGTTGAAAGCGGGCCTCGCGTTCCTGCCGATGACCGCGGCGATCATCATCGGGTCCACCCAGGTGTCGGCGCGGCTGATGCAGTACGTGGCGCCGCGCGTCCTGATGGTGCCCGGACTGGTGCTCGCGGCGGGCGGTCTGGTGATCCTGACCCAGCTGACCGTGCACGCCGAGTACGCGACGCACGTCCTGCCCGCCGAACTGCTGCTCGGCCTCGGGATGGGCATGACGTTCATGCCGGTGATGGCGACGGCCACGCTGGGGGTGGCCCCGCGGGACTCCGGGGTGACCTCGGCCACCGTCAACACCTCCCAGCAGGTGGGCGGTTCCATCGGGACGGCGCTGCTGAACACGATCGCCACCAGCTCCGCGGGCGCGTACGTGGCGTCCCATCTGAGCGCGGCCGACGCCCACGACCCGGCGGCGGTGGCCCGGATCACCAACGTGGGCGTGGTGCACGGTTACACCGTGGCCATCTGGTGGGCCGTCGGGATCATGCTGCTGGCCGCGGTGGTCGCCGGGACGATGGTGACGGGCCGCCCCCGGCCCCACCCCACGCCCGCCGGCGAACCCCTGCGCACGCCCGCGTCCTGAGCCGTCCGCCCGGCCGGCCCACCGGGAACGGCCCGGGCGATGATTCCCCGGGGCCGAACCGGTCCGTCCTGTCGTCACCACCGGACGGGCAGCACTGCCGGGGGTCGGCACCGTCGAACGAAACGAAGAGGAGCAACCGTCGTGCGCATCGTGGTCAGCGAGTTCATCAGCCTGGACGGAGTCGTGCAGGCGCCGGGCGGACCGGACGAGGACACCGACGGCGGGTTCGCCCACGGCGGCTGGACGCACCCGTTCTTCGACCCGGAGGTGGTCGGCGGTTTCATCGACGCCGCGCTGGCCTCGACCCGGGCGCTGCTGTTCGGGCGCCGCACCTGGAAGGTGATGGCCGACGCCTGGCCCGAGCGGGCGGGCGACCCGTTCGCCGACCGGATGAACGCCCTGCCCAAGTACGTGGTCTCCCGCACCCTGACCGCCTCCGACCTCACCTGGAACAGCACGCTCGTCCCCGGGGACGGGGCGGTGGCCCGGCTGCGCGAACTGAACGGCACCGGGGACGGCGACCTGCTGGTGATGGGCAGCCCCAGCCTGGTGCGGACCCTGCTCGCCGAGGACCTGGTCGACGAACTGCGGCTGATGGTCATGCCGGTGCTGCTCGGCGGCGGCAAGAGCATCTTCCCCGCCGACGGCGGCCTGCGCACCCTGGAACTCGCCGCCACGGCCACCAGCCCGGCGGGCGTCCTGACCACCACGTACCGCCGGGCGGCGGCCGGGTAGCGGCTACGCCACCGGGGCCGGCGCGCCCAGTGCGGTCAGCGCGTCGTCCGTGAGGCGGTACACGGTCCACTCGTCCTGCGGGCGGGCGCCCAACGCGCGGTAGAAGTCGATGGAGGGCTGGTTCCAGTTGAGGACCGACCACTCCAGGCGCTCGTAGCCGCGGTCCACGCAGACCCGGGCGAGTTCCGTCAGCAGGGCCTTGCCGTGGCCGCCGCCGCGCCGGTCGGGGCGGACGTACAGGTCCTCCAGGTAGATGCCGTGCACCCCGCGCCAGGTGGAGAAGTTCAGGAACCACAGGGCGTAACCGACGGGCTCGCCGGTCGCGTCGTCCTCGGCGACGTGCGCGTACGCCGCCGGCCGCTCGCCGAACAGCGCCTCGCGCAGCTGCTCCTCGGTGGCCCGCACCTCGTGCAGCGCCTTCTCGTAGTCGGCCAGCTCACGGACCATGGCGTGGATGGCGGGCACGTCGGCGGGGGTGGCGGTACGGATCATGCCGGCCAGTAAACCCGGTGTATCACCCACCGGTCCAGTGGCTCCCGGGGAGCGCCCCCGGAAGGGGGGCGCGTCCCGGGGAGCCGCTGCGGTCGGGGCAACCGCTGCGCCCCGCTCACCGCGTGCGGTGCCTCAGCATCAGCTCGGCGATCCGCAGCTGCATGTCCTGGAGGGGCTCCCCGTCCTGGATGTCCCACAGCGAGTTCTGGAGCGCCCGGGCCAGCGTCCACCGCGCCGCGCTCCCCCGGTCCAGGCCCAGCCGCTCGGACAGCAGGTCGAAGCGCCACAGCACCTCGCCGTCCTCGTAGCGGTTGTCCAGGGCCGGCATGATGTCGAAGCCCGGGTCCCCGACCAGCGGGTTCGGGTCGATGGCGAGCCAGGGCTCGCGGTCGGCGGCCAGCACGTTGTCGAAGTGCAGGTCCCAGTGGAGCAACCGGTCCCCCGGCTCGGGCAGCACCTCGCGCAGCGCGTCGCCGCAGGCGCTCAGGACGCGTCGGGCGGTCGGGTCGGTGACCCGGTCCAGGGCGCCGGGCAGGTCGGCGAGCATGTCGGCCCCGATGTCGGCGAGGTGCTGCACCCCCTCCGGTCCCGGCACCGCGGTCAGCCGGGCCAGCAGGTCCCCGATGACGGCGACCGCGGCCCGGGAGTCCTCGACGGCCGACAACGGACGGCTCTCGTCGGCGCGTTCGAGCAGCTGGGTGGTGGTCCCCTCGTCGATCTCCAGCAGCCGGACGATCCCCTGACCGTCCCAGATCCGCAGGGCGAGCCCCTGGTACACGCTGTCCTCGTCCGCGACCTGCATCTTCAGCACGGCGGGCGTCCCGTCGGCCCGGGTCACCGGCAGGACCAGGGACGCCATTCCGTGCATCGAGGGGCCGGTGACGGTCAGCTCCCAGTGGTCGACGTACTCGGCGGCCAAGCGCGGCAGGTCCTCGATGAACGCCCGACCCGCCTCCCCCTTGGCCCGGTGCTGGCTCATGATCAGTTCCGTCGGGATCTCGAACCCGGGACGCGTCCGCTGCTTCTCGGTCATCCGACCGATCCTAGGCAGCGCACCCCGCACACCGCCCCCGAATATCCGGCGGCGACCCGGGTGGCCGGTGGGCCGGAGCTCACTCCACGTCGATGCCGAAGTCCCCCACCAGCGCGCCCAACCCGCCCTCGTACCCCTTGCCGCCGACCACGAAGTTCCAGTCGCCGCCGGCGCGGCGCCGGAACGAGCCGAGGACCAGGGCCGTCTCGCCGGGGCGCCCGTCGGAGACCTCCAGCTGGTCGAGTTCCGTGCCGTCGGCGTCCCGCAACCGGATGCCCGCACCGGTGAACCCGGCGAGGTCGGCGTCCGGATTGACCTCCGGGTCGACGGCCGCCACCAGCACCAGCCGGTCCGCCGCCGCGGGCAGCCCGTCGAACGCGACCCGGACGGCGGCCCGGTCGCCCGCGAACCCGCCGAGCATCCGCACCGAACCGTCCGGGGTGCCGGGGTTGTTGAAGAAGACGAACCAGTCGTCGCCGAGCACCCGTCCGCCGCGGCACACCAACACGCAGACGTCCAGGGCGACGGACCCGGACCAGGACATGCCGAGCACGTTGTAGTCACCGCCCCCGTACGTGTCGCCGTCACCGCTCCGGTAGGTGCCGTCGTCGCCGGGGCCGTGCGCGGACCGGTCACCGGGGCCACCGTGCCGGGCGCCCGCCGACCCGGGGCCGTCCGGGCCGCTAGGCATGACCAGCGTCGGGGCACTGGCCGACGCCGCGACCGCACCGGCGGACCCGGCAGGCCCAGCGGGTCCGGCGGGCCCGGCGCCCTGCGCACCCGGGGCCGTCGGGCCGCCGCCGAGCCGCCCCCGCAGCCCGTGCGCGTGCAGCAGGTCGACGAGTTCCGGGCCGGAGACCAGGGTGAGCGGCTTGCCGCCCGCGAAGGTGTACGAACCGGGGCCGAAGCCCGACGTCGTCACCAGCACCCCCTTGTTGGCGCCCTGGTCCTGCACGGTCCCGTACAGGTCGCGGACCGCGCTCGGCGGCACCGTGTTCCGGTACCGCTTCACCTGGACCACGATCTTGCCGCCACTGATCGGATCGGGGTCCACCGCGTCCACGTCGACACCGCCGTCCCCCGACCGCTGGGTGGTGACGGCCTGCATGCCGCGGGCCCGGAACAACTCGGCGACCAGGCCCTCGAACTCCAGCGGGTCCATCTCCAGCAGGTCCGGTTCGGCGCCCCCGCCGTGGCTGATCACCCCCGCGCCCACCTGCTCCGGCAACCGCACCGGCCGCACCGCGGTCCGCTGGTCGGGCTTGGCCGACAGGGTGCCGCGCAGGGCGCCCGTCAGACAGTCCACCGCGTTCACCATCTCCAGCCGCAGCTCCCCGAAGGCTGCCCGCTCCGCGACCACGGAGGCGACGACGATCTCCGCGCGGCGGCCGGTCGCCGGATCGTGGTCGTCCACGAAACCGTTGAGGGCGACCGACGCCAACACCCCGTGCTCGTCCGCCGCGAACACGTCCCGCAGCGCCAGCAGCACGCTCTGCGCCAGCACCTCCCGGTACAGGGCCCGCCGCTGGGTGACCGGCCGGGGGCTCTCCTTCACCTGGTCCGCGTTGATCAGGTAGCGCGCCGACTTCGACTCCGGGACGACGTCGAGCGCCGGCAGCTCCCAGGTCAGCACGAACTGCCGCGGCCCGGGGTCGAACGCGGCGCTCACCTGCCGGGGGAAGCCCTCCGGCCACACCGAGTTGGCGTACAGCGCCGCCGAGAAGTACTCCACGACCGTGTCGGGCTCCGCCGCGCGCAGGGCCGCGCTCATCGAGCCGACGCCCCGGTTGTGCCCGCGCACCTCGGCGAGCCGTCCGGCGGCCCAGGTCTCGTACCGGTGGCGGTAGTCGGCCAGCTCCCGCAGCCGCCGCTCCTCCGCGAGTCGCGCCGCGTCCCAGTCCCGCCGGAAGCGTTCCTGAGCCTCCTGCTGGGCGCGTGCCCGGGCGCCGGGACCCCAGCCGCCGCCCCGGGCTTCGTACGCCCTCGGGTCCGGCATCGGCACCGGCACGGCGAGCGGTCCGGGCGCGAACGCCTCCACCGACTCCTCGCGCCGCAGCGCCGCCACCCGGAACGCGGGCGCGCGGCAGCCGGCGACCAGCAACCCCGACAGTTCGGCGACCCGCGTTTCGATCTCCTCGGTACGGCGCAGGGCGTCCGTCTCCCGCTGCCTGCGGTACGCGGCCTGCTGTTCGCGGTGCATCCGGGCGAGGTCCCGCTCCCGGGCCCGCTGGTCACGCTCGTACGCGCGCTGCTGACGGGCCTGTTGGCGCCGGCCCTCTTCGTACTGCCGCTGCTGCTGCCGCTGGGCCTCGGCCCACGCACCGATCAGCCCACCCGAACGCCGCCCCACCGAGCCCGCCCCTTACGTCCGCCTCGCACGGTCCGCGCGCACCTTCCGCCCCGACCGCTCACTCTCCCGACCTCCCAGTCTTACCAATTCGAACGCGATCCGACAGGTTTTCACCTGATTCGACGCAGATCAGGGGCGGGACGCAGCACCGATCGCCCGGCCGGGCGCATCACGGTCGGCCCCCTTTGCCCCCTCCAGCGCCTCGGACCCGTCCGGCGAGGACAGCGTGCACCAGACCACCGCGCCGTCCCCCCGGATCCCCCAGTCGTCGGCGAGCGCCTCCACCAGGAACAGCCCGCGGCCCCGCTCGGCCAGCGGATCGCGGGGCAGGAACGGCGCGGTGCGCCCGAACCCCTCGCGGACGGCGGCGGTCGGGGTGGCCCGCGCGGACGCCGGAACGGGCCGGGGCGCCGGGGTGCCGTGCGGCGGCGCCCCGGGCGCGGGTCCCGGCGACGCCACCACGGGACGGGCCCGACCGGCCGCGGGGCGGGGCGCAGCGGGTACGGGGCGGGGCCCGGCGTTCACGTACGGGACCTGACCGTTCGTCGACGCGGTCGGGGGCGGGGGCGCGGGCGCGGGCGCGGGCGCGGGCGGCCGGGGTAAAGGGCGGGAGGCCGGGGCGGTTGCGGGAAGGGGGGCCGAAGGGGTGACGGGAAGGGGGGCCGGGGCGGTGACGGGGCGGGGCGTCGGCAGGGGGCTCGTCCGCACCTCGACCCGTACCGTGCGCGCCGTGCGGCTCAGATGGATGCCGACCTCGTCGCCCCACCCGTGCTGGAACGCGTTCGTCACCAGTTCGCTCACCACCAACTGCGCCGGCTCGACCAGTTCCTCCAGCCGCCAGTGCCGCAGCTGCGCCCGGACGATGCGGCGGATCTGCCGGGGCCGTGCGCCGTCCCGTTCCGTCAGTACCCCGCCCGGAAGTGAGGTGCGCAGATAACTCACGGCGAATCCGCCTTCCGCCGTGGTGCCCGTCGTGCCCGCCGTATGGTCGTTTCCGCGGTCGACTGTTCTGGTGCCGCTCACCCTGTTCTCCAAGGGGCCTGGATCGTTCAGTGTCGATCGATATCGATGGATGGCCTTCAATGTCCGTGCAAGAGATAACCGTCCTTGCGGTGTTCACCGGTACCGTTGGAGACCAGTGGGACCGTGAATACCGTGAACACCCAGATCGGCACGGGGAGTTGAGGTCATGGCCACGAGGAAGCGCACCCCCAATCCGAACCTCGCCCGGCTGCTCGACGAGGCCGGATGGACGCGGACGCAACTCGCGCAGCAGGTCAACCGGCTCGGCCCGCAAGCCGGGTTGGACCTGACGTACGACCGCACGGCGGTGGCGCACTGGATCGCCGGCACGGCACCGAGGCCGCAGGTCAGGGCCCTGATCGTGGAGGCCCTGTCCGCGCAGCTGGGCCGTCCGGTGACCCATGCCGAGGCGGGGCTCGCCCCCGCCGAACGCACCGCACCGGCCGGCGGGGGCGGCGCCACCGGGGACGCGGTGGAGGAGTTGATCGAGCTGGGCCGGGCCACGATGGACCCGTCCCGGCGGGGAGTGCTCGCGGCCTCGGTGTTCTCGGCCGCGCTCACCCTGCCCGCGTTCACGCTCCCCGCGCACGCCGCCGACCGACCCGCGACGACCTGGCGCCCCGGGCACCGCACCGTCCGGATCGGCACCTCCCAGGTCTGGTCGGTGCGCACCATGACCGACCGGATCGCCGACATCCTCGACGAGTTGGGCGCCGCGCACGCCATGCCCATGGCGTCCGCGTTCCTCGTCAACACGGTCGGCCCCTGGCTCAAGGCCCAGGCCACCGAACCGGTCCGCAAGGACATGCTCGCCGCGGCGGCCGACCTGGCGTACCTCACCGGCTGGATGGCCATGTACGAGAAGGCCCACGGTCTGGGCCAGCAGTACTACGTACGGGCCCTGGGCCTCGCGCAGGAGGCGGAGGACCAGGTCACGTACTGTCGCACCCTGCGCGGGATGTCCTTGCAGGCGTCGAACCTGGGCCACGGCCGCAAGGCCCTGGAACTGGCCGACTCGGCGGCCGAGGCGGCGCCCTCGGCCGCGCCCCGACTGGTCGCCTTCCTCCGCGGCCAACAGGCGCACGCGGCGGCGATGGTCGGCGACCGCGGCCTGGCGCACACCCGACTGCGCGAGGCCGAGGACGCGTTGTCCCGGGCGGACAACAGACGGGAGTCGATCGGCGGCTACGACCGTACGGCCTGGCTGTTCCACGTGGCGCACGTGCTCCACGAGGAACGGGACCTCCAGGGCAGCATCCGCGTCCTCCAGCAGTCGATCAAGCACCAGCCGGTGCAGGAGCGGCAGGGCCGGGCCCATGCGTACGCGGTGCTCGCCGAGCGCCAACTCGCCCTGGGGCACCTCGACGCGGCGTGTCACAGCTGGGGGCGGTTCCTCGACGAGTACGAACACGTGAGCAGTGCCCGGGCCGACGGCCACTTCCGTACCCTGCGGGGCGTGGTGCGGCGGCACGCCCGGGCCCGGCCGGTGGCCCGGCTCGCCGACCGGGCCGGGGAGATCGCCGCGCTCAAGGCGGCGTGAACCCGCCACGTCCGTGAACACCCGGCCCCGGCCGACCCGCCGGGGCCCGACCCTCGTCGGTGCGTCCGGCGGGAAGGAACGGTGCAGTGCCCCGGAGATCCACCGATGAGCGGCGCGGCCCGCTGGCCCGACGACCGGGCCGGGCGACGACCCGCGCCGCGCAACGCCGCCCCCCGCACGAGGGCCCGGCCGGTACCCAGGAGGCCGGACCCGACCCGACGGGTGCCGCCGGACGCGTCAGCGGGAGGATGTGGCTGGCGGGCCTGGCGGCGGTCGTGCTCGGGGCGGCACTCGGCGCCTGGCTCAGCGGACTCCCGTGGCTGCTCTTCGACAAGTCCTCGGTCAAGGACGACCTCCGCTCCGGCCCCGACCTCGGAACGGCCGTGTCGAAGGTCCAACTCGACGACGAGGGCATGAGCAGGGCGACCCGCGAGGACCACCGCCCCGACGCGTCGTTACGGCGCTTCCTCGCCCGCCCGATGGCGGCGGCCGCACCGGAGTTCGACGGCAGGCTCGCCGCGGTGGGGGCCGTCAACGTCGACAAGCTGACCGTGCGCGTCGTCTTCACCAGCCGCCGCAGCCAGTTGATCAACGTCATCGACATCACGCCCGAGATCGTGAAACGCGAACGGCCCTGGTCGGGAACGCTGTTCGACGCCCCGCCGCAGGGCGGTAGCCCCACGATGAACATGATGTTCGACCTGGACCGCCCACGCCCCCTCGCCCGGGACGCGGGATTCGACGAAGATCGCAACACCCTGGCCCCCGGCAAACCCTTCTTCGCCCAGCGGACGATCAGCCTCCTGGGCGGCAAGCAACAGGTCGTCCTGATCCGCACCGAAACCAAGCACCACTACGTCGCCTTCCGCCTCAAGGTCACCTACATGCTCGGCGACCGGACGAAGACCACCGTCATCGACGACCGCGGACGCCCCTTCCGACTCACCGCCCTCAACGGCAGCCAGGACCGCAAGAACCTCAAGTACCCCCGCATCTACGAGTTCCACCAGGGCTTCTCGCTCTGTCAGACCCGCCCGGCGAGCAAGGACTGCGGATGACCCCCCGCCGCCCCCGCTGGGTGTGGCCCATCGGCGCCCTCCTGGCCGTCAACGCCCTCCTCCTCGCGTACGTCGTCGCCCTCAGCACGCTCGAACGCAACGAGCACGCGGACCGCTCGGCGCCACCGACCCCGGGAACGCCGCCCTCTCCGTCTCCGAAGCGGAAGTCCCCGGCGTGCACGGAGGCGAACCTGGACGGGGTCGGCGCGGGGCTGCCCGCTGCCGCCGCGCGCGACGCCCGCAAGTCCTGGCGGTCCGCGGTCGACCCGGTCTACCGGGCGGCCTGCGACCAGGACGACCCCCGCCTCGCCGCGCTCCTGGAGTTCGAGGGTTCGGCCGAGTACTTCCACACCGCCCCGTGCCCCGAGTGTTCCGCCCTGGAGGTCGTCACCATGTGGCGGGACGAGTTCCTGTTCGACGGCGCCGACCTCGCCCGGCTGCTGGAGGCTCGACCCGTCCTCGGGCAAGGCGGGCTGACGTTCCACCGCGGCGACGCGGTGGCCTGGTTCGCCCGCGGCACCCACGACGTCCCCGGCCAGTGGTCGGGCCTCCACCCCCGCTGCGACCTGGACGACCGCTGCACCGACCTCACCTGAACGCCCAGGGCACGAAGGCCCGCTGCCCGCTTGTCCCTCCCGACGGCCCGGCGGGGTCCACCGGGAGAAATCCCACCCGCGAGTTCACGATCATGAGCCCTTCGCCCCCTTAACTCATGACCGGCCACGAGGCCGGTCCGGTAGGAGCCAACGAAGGGGGACCCGTGATGGACCCGACCACGGCCGTCATAGTCCTGGCCGTCATCGCCGAGACATGCGCCTTGCTGGGACTCTGGAGCCGACTGCACTGGCGGGCACGCCGGGAACAGCAGCGGCACCGGTATGTCGCTCGGGTCGCCACGGCCATGGCCCCGAACGGCCTGGTCGAGCTCGACGACCGGGACGGTACCGGCCACCACCTGCGCGTGCGGATCGTCCACACGGTTTCCGGGGAGGACCGAACCACGTGAGCAGCCATGACCCGGCGGACAGCACCGACCTGCCCGCGGCCGTGCCCGAACTCTCCAGCCCACCCAGTCACCGGCAGCACGCCCGGGAGCGGACCAACGCGGAGTTCATCGCCTTCTACCGCGAGAACATCCGCCCCCTGACCGGTTTCCTGATCAACCACGGGGCCGATGTTCCGGCGGCTGCGGACATCGCCCAGGAGGTCATGACCGACGCCTACCGGAACTGGCGCGGCATCGCGCACCCGAAGGCATGGGTCCACAAGGCCGCCTCCCGTGCGCTGGTACGCACCATCGCCTCCGTCGAAGAACCCGTCGACCACCTGCCCGAACCCACCTCCCTGGTGCCCCGCCCCGATGCGATCGCGGAATGGGAAGCACGGCACGACGCCTTACCCCTGCTGCGCGGCCTGCCGATGAAACAGCGCCAGGTCATGGCCTGGACGCTCGCGGGCTTCACCCCGGCCGACATCGCGGACCACCTCGGTCTGCCGGCCGACAACGTGCGGGGCAACCTCATGAAGGCCCGCCGCGCCGCCGCCTCGTACCTCAAGGCTCGGAAGGAGGAGTTGTGACCCGGCGATCCGAACCCCAGCCCCACGAGGACGAGCAGGCCGCACACGACTGGCTCACCCAGCGCCAGCACGCCCTGACCCACGCCCTCAGCGGTCTCCTCGACACCGAAGCAGGTCTGAACGAAATCCTCTTCCACTCGCACCACGAGGCCGCCACGGACGACCTCGACACCGTCTTCGACACCGAGGCGGGCCTCGCCGCCATCCTCCCCACCCCCCTCACTCCCGCGCGCGGCGCGCTGCACCACCGCACCGACGCGACGGCGTTCCTGCGCACCCTCAGCGCCACGGACCGGTTGACCCTGCGCAACGATCGCGACGTCAAGGCAGCCACCCATGCCCTCGGCCGCACCCGCACCCTCAGTCTCGACCTCTCCCTCGACCTGGCTCTGGACCTCGCCCGCGGCCTCGCCCGTGATCTGGACCACGACCACGATCTGGACATCGCCCGCGCCGTCGGTCTCGACCTCGCCCGTGCCCTCGTCCTCGACCTGGCCCTCGACCTGGATCACGACCACGACCACGCGCTCGATCACGATCACGCCCTTGACCACGCACTCGACCATGCCCTCGCCCTCGCCCACGACCTGGGCGTCGCCCGCGCCCTCGCCCTCGACCTGGCCCTCGCCCGCACCCTCGACCTGGCCCTCGCCCGCGCCCGCGACCTCACCCGCGTCCTCAGCCACGGCCGCACCCTCGACCTCGGCCTCATCGTCGAAATCCGGGTCGCCGAGGTTGGCCGGGCCATCGGACTGGCACTGCGCGGGGAGCCCCTGGAACTTGACGAGCGGTCGCTGCACGCGCTCCTGGACGACTTCACCACCACCGACCTCAGCGACGCCGACCTGACCGGTGTCGACCTCAGCGGCGTCCACTGGTCCGAACGCACCACCCGGTGGCCGTCCGCCATGGACGTCGAAGACCTCAAGAACCGCTCGGACAAGTCCCTGCCGGGCAGCGACGTCTGGATCGTCCGCTCAGGCACCACCACCATCCGCGACCTCGCCGACCGGTGAGACCGGACGGGATCGACGGGACGCCCCTTCCGTGCCGAACTCGGACGCATGACGCGCGGGTACCGGCAAGCAGTCGTTCGGCGGCAGGTCCCCCTACGCGACCGAAAAGCTGCCCGCATGACCGCGGACCCGCCCCCGACCCCGTCCGCACACGCGAAACGCCCCCGCGGTCGGTGGGACCGCGGGGGCGTAGGCGCAGGTGCTGCGGGAGAGCCCCCTGTCGGATTCGAACCGACGACCTTCGCTTTACAAGAGCGGCGCTCTGACCAGCTGAGCTAAGGAGGCGTGCCCGTGCAGTGTACCGGGAGCGGGGTGCCCGCCCGCGGGGAAATAACGACGAAGTTCACACCCCTGCAACGGATGACAGATCGGGTGAACGGCAGGTAGCGTCCTGAGGCAGTTCACCCGAGTGGACTACACCACTGAGTTGCCCGTTCCGGGGTCCCGGAGCGGACCACCTTTACTCGGATCGTCCGGCACGTTCCTGCCGGTGAAGGGGGCTTCACAGCCATGGCTTCTGTCACGTTCGACAAGGCGACCCGCCTCTACCCGGGCTCCACCAAGCCCGCCGTGGACAGCCTGGAGATCGACATCGCGGACGGCGAGTTCCTCGTCCTCGTCGGTCCCTCCGGTTGCGGCAAGTCGACCTCCCTGCGCATGCTCGCCGGCCTGGAAGACGTGAACGGCGGTGCCATCCGCATCGGCGACCGCGACGTCACGCACCTGCCGCCGAAGGACCGGGACATCGCCATGGTGTTCCAGAACTACGCGCTCTACCCGCACATGACGGTCGCCGACAACATGGGCTTCGCCCTGAAGATCGCCGGCGTCAACAAGACGGAGATCCGCGCGAAGGTCGAGGAGGCGGCGAAGATCCTCGACCTGAGCGAGTACCTGGACCGCAAGCCGAAGGCCCTGTCCGGTGGTCAGCGCCAGCGCGTCGCGATGGGCCGTGCCATCGTCCGCGAGCCGCAGGTGTTCCTCATGGACGAGCCGCTGTCGAACCTCGACGCCAAGCTCCGCGTCTCCACCCGTACGCAGATCGCCTCGCTCCAGCGCCGGCTGGGCATCACCACCGTGTACGTGACGCACGACCAGGTCGAGGCCCTCACCATGGGTGACCGGGTGGCCGTGCTCAAGGACGGTCTGCTCCAGCAGGTCGCCTCCCCGCGCGAGATGTACGACCGTCCGGCGAACCTCTTCGTCGCCGGCTTCATCGGCTCCCCCGCGATGAACCTGGTCGAGGTCCCGATCACCGACGGCGGCGTGAAGTTCGGCAACTCCGTGGTGCCGGTCAGCCGCGACGCCCTGTCGGCCGCCTCCGAGCGCGGTGACCGCACGGTGACCGTCGGCATCCGCCCCGAGCACTTCGAGGTCGTCGAGCACAACGGCGCCGCCGCGAAGTCCCTCGCCAAGGACGCCTCCGACGCGCCCGCCGGCCTCGCGGTCCAGGTGAACGTCGTCGAGGAGACCGGCGCCGACGGCTACGTCTACGGCGGCGCCGACGTCGGCGGCGAGAGCAAGGAACTGGTCGTCCGCGTCAACGGCCGCCAGGTCCCGGAGAAGGGCACCTCGATCCACGTCGTGCCGAAGCCGGGCGAGCTGCACGTGTTCTCGACCTCCACGGGCGAGCGCCTCAGCGACTGATCGCCGGCCGCGGGCCACGGGCCCGCGTGTCGTAACGGAGCCCGGTGCTCCAGGGACGTCCTCCCTGGAGCACCGGGCTCCGTCGCGTCACGGTCGCGGCCCTCCGGGGTCGAAATCGCGGCACATCGGGCGTTTCGAGGGGTGTTCGTCAACACGGGCGAGCGAATGGGGCCCTTCACCGTCCCTCAAGAGGGTGACTAAGTGTCTTCGCATGACTACCGCCCGCTACGCTTCCGTGCGTGACGCTTTCCCACACCTACAAGCAGCGCCGGAGGCGTGGCCCTGCCCGCCGCATCGGCCGCTCCCTCGCCTTCGTCCTGCCTGTCGTGCTGGTGCTGTCCGGCACCCTCGCGGTCACCTCCGTCAACTGGTCGGGTTCCCAGGACTCGGTGCTCACCGCCTCCGCGGAGAACCTGCCGCGCCGTGCCGAGGCCAAGGCCCCCGCCGCCCACGAAGTCCTCCGGGACCGCCTGCTGGTCGAACTCCAGGAGAAGGATCCGGGCGTCGCCCTGACCCACCTCCAGCAGGAGGTCGACCGCAGGCCCTCGCTGTCCAAGCACTGCGTCTCCATCGCCCGCTCCCTGGGTCGGGCCGCCGTCCGCGCCTACGGGCCCGCCCGTGCGCAGTCGTACTCCCGCCCGGTCTGCGACACGGCCTTCGCCTCGGGCGTCGCCACCCAGGTCTGACGCCCCAGGTCCGACACCCCCGGGTCCTCATGGCCCACCCCCGCCGCCGCGCGCCCCGCGCGGGTCACCCGCACCGTCGCGGGTGCGCCCCGCGAGGCGCGCGGCGGTGCCACGTACAGTTCCGTCATGACCGATCCGCACGTCCACGCACGTCCGACTCAAGCCGTCGTCCTGGCCGGGGGCCAGGGAACGCGGCTGCGCCCCTACACCGATGACCGGCCCAAGCCGATGGTGGAGATCCCCGGCACCGGCACCCCGATCATCGGGCACCAGCTGGCCTGGCTCGCCGAGGAGGGCGTGACCGACGTCGTCGTCTCGTGCGGGCACCTCGCCGAGGTCCTCCAGGAGTGGCTGGAGTCGTCGGACCTGCCGTTGCGGGTCACCACCGTGGTCGAGAAGGAGCCGCTCGGCCGGGGCGGCGGTCTCAAGTACGCGGCCGGCCACCTCCCCCACCCCGACCGGCCCTGGTACGCCACCAACGGCGACATCTGGACCCGGTTCTCGCTGCGCGAGATGGCCGCGTTCCACGCCGAGCGCGCCGCCACCGCGACCCTGGCCCTGGCCCGCCCCCGCATTCCGTGGGGCGCCGTCGAGACGGACCGCTTCGGCCACATCACGGACTTCATCGAGGCCCCGCCGTCCCCGTTCCTCATCAATGCGGGCGTGTACGTGTTCTCCGCGGAGTTCACCGAGCTGCTGCCGGACCAGGGGGACCACGAGCGCACCACCTTCCCCGGCTTGGCGCGCGCCAAGCGCCTCGCCGGCTTCCCGATCCCGCAGGGCGCGTACTGGAGGGCCATCGACACGGCGAAGGACCTCACGGAGGCTTCGAAGGAGCTCGCCGCCCTCGCCCGCTGACCCGCTTCGTACGACGCCCGAGGGGTCCGCGCACGGTGCGCGGACCCCTCGGGCGTTGCCGTACGGGCCCGGTCAGTCGCCGCCGATGAGGCCGCCGACCAGCCCGGGCCGCCGCTCGGCGCCGCCGGTCGTCCCGTTGCCGCCGGTCCCGGTGCTGCCGCCGGTGGTACTGCCGGAGGACTCGCCGCCGCCCGTTGCCCCGCCGGTGGCGCCCGCCGAGGCGCTGCCGCCCGAGGTGGGCCCCGCACTGGTGGCGGGCGCCCTGGTGGGCGCCGGCTGCCGGGCCGGAGGCTGCTGCACCGTGCCCTGGGTCTGGCTGGGCGTCCCGGCGCTGGTGGTCCCCGAGGACGGCGGGGTGCCGCCGGTCGCGGCGCCGGGGGTGGCCGCCGCCCGGGAGGGCTCCGGGGACGCCTCGCGCGGCGGCCGGGTCGGCGTACCGGACGCGGACGGGGTGCCGCTGCGCTCGGCCCGGCGCTTGCCCGGCTCCTGCGGCAGCGGCGAACCGGGCAGCTCGTTGCGCGGCGCCTGGCCCGGACCCGGCACGGTGACCCGGTCGGCGTCCCGCACGGCGCCGCCGAGCACCGAGCCCAGCAGCAGGGTGAGGCCCACCGCGACGGAGGCGACGACCGTGCCCCGGCGCAGCACCCGGCGCCGCAGCGCCCACAGTTCGGCGCGCGGGCCCAGGGTGCGCCACGCCTCGGAGCCGAGCCGGCCGTCCGCGGAGTAGACGGGGGCGCCCGCGATGATCAGCGGTGACCAGGCGGCCAGGTAGATGATGTCGGGCGCGTCGTACGCGGGGACGGTCCGCCAGCTGACGGTGACGATCAGCGCCGCCGACAGCAGCGCCCCGACCACCGCGGCGACCCGCTGCCAGAGCCCCAGGACGGTCAGCACGCCCACGATGACCTGGAGGAACGCGATGGTGAGCCCGGCGCCCACCGGATGCTGGAGCGCGAAGTCCCGCAGCGGTTCCGCGAGGGCCCAGGGGTGGAGGGAGTTCAGCCACTTCATCATGGAGCCGCGTTCGCCGCCGTCGAAGTAGACGGGGTCGCTCAGCTTGCCCAGGCCGGCGTAGACGGAGATCAGGCCGAGGAAGACCCGCAGCGGCAGCAGGACCACGCCGAGGTTGAGGCGGCGGCCCGGGTAGTAGGCGTGGTGCGGTCGCCGGGCATCCCCGTGCCGCGGCTCCCCGGTGCCGTCCGCGTCGAGCTCGTAGCCGTCGTCGTAGCCCCCGTAGCCGTCGTCGTGGGGCCCGTAGCCGTCGTAGCCGGCGTACCCGTCGTAGTCGTCAGGGGGGCGGCGGTCGTCGGCGCCGACGACGGGCATGCCGGCCGTCTCCTCGTAGGCGCTGCCGGTGCTGCGCATCTGGGCGGGCAGCAGCCGGGTCTCGGGACCGCCGGCGCCGGGGGTCTCCACCGTGTCGTCGAACGCCGTCCTGGGCGTGACCCGGGGAATGACCTGGGTGGCTCCGCCGTCGCCCGGTTCGGCCCCGACGGCCCGCCGTACGCCGGTCTCCCGCACGGCCTGGAGCAGCCCGGTGGCACCGGTGTCGCCCGGCGCCGAACGGCCGCTCCAGACGACGGGCGCACGCCGGCGCGCGCCGGCCACGGGGACGCGCCCGGTGTCAGCGGCGCCCGCGGCCCGCGCGACCCGCGCGGAACGCGTCGGCGTGGCGTTGAGCTGCACGCGGAAGCTCGCATGGTTGACGATGACCTGCGCCGGATCGCTCGGCACCTTCACCATGCTCAGCGCGGGAGCGTCGTCGAATCCCGACGAGCGGGCCCCCGTGAGTGTGCGGGGTGTTCTGGTGTCCACACTCATCTAACCGAGTGACGCGAGGTTAGGACACTGCCTTGACCACCCCAAGATGTCCGACCCCCGACAAGCGCCGGGACCCCGCCCCGGGCCCGCCTTGAGGGGGACGCGCCACCGGGGCGCGGGCGGCGGACCGGTCGGCCCGGACGGGCCGACCGGCCGGGCCCCGCGGGTGGATCAGCGGCGCGACTGGGCCGCCTGGTACAGCACGATGCCCGCCGCCACGCCGGCGTTCAGGGACTCCGCGCCGCCCGGCATGGGGATGCGCACCCGCACGTCGCAGGTCTCCCCGACGAGCCGGGACAGCCCCTTGCCCTCGCTGCCGACGACGATGACCACGGGACCGCCGAGCGCGGCGACGTCGGCGACCTCCGCCTCCCCGTCCGCGGCGAGCCCGACGATGGTGATGCCGGCCTTCTTGTACGCCTCCAGGGCCCGGGTGAGGTTGGTCGCCCGGGCGACCGGGGTCCGGGCGGCGGTACCGGCGGAGGTCTTCCACGCACCGGCGGTCATGCCGGCGGCGCGGCGCTCGGGCACCAGCACCCCGTGGCCCCCGAAGGCGGACGCGGAACGCACCACGGCGCCGAGGTTGCGCGGGTCGGTGACCCCGTCGAGCGCGACGATCAGCGGGTCCTCGCCCGCGTCGTACGCGGCGGCGACGAGGTCCTCCGGGTGCGCGTACTCGTAGGGCGGCACCTGGAGCACGAGCCCCTGGTGGTTGAGCCCGTCGGTCATCCGGTCCAGCTCGGGCCGGGGCGCCTCCATGAGGTTGATCCCGCCGCGCTCGGCGGCGAGGTGCAGCGCCTCGCGGACCCGCTCGTCGTTGTCGATGAACTGCTGGACGTACAGCGTGGAGGCGGGGACCCCGCCGCGCAGCGCCTCGACGACCGGGTTGCGCCCGACGACCAGCTCGGACGTGCCCTTGCCGCCCCGGCCGCGCGGCGTCGCGGTGCGGCCCTGCGCGCGTCGGGCGCGGGCGTTCGCGGCGCGCTGCTTGACGTGCCCCTTACGCATCTCGGCGGGCGGGGTGGGGCCCTTGCCCTCCAGGCCCTTGCGCCGCTGGCCGCCACTGCCGACCTGCGCGCCCTTCTTGCCGGACATGCGGCGGTTGTTTGCGGCCATGACCTACCCGTTTCCTGTGGATGAGACCGCGTACGGTTCCGCGTACGGGTCAGTGTGCGTATGTGTGTACGAGTGTGCCGCCCGGCGGAGCGGGCGGCACCTCGCGTGCGGCACTAGCGCGGTCCGAGCGTCCAGCGGGGGCCCTGGGCACCGTCCTCGATGACCAGCCCGGACTGGTTGAGCTGGTCCCGGATGGCGTCCGCGGTGGCCCAGTCCTTGCGGGCGCGGGCGGACTCGCGCTGCTGGAGCACCAGCCGGACCAGCGTGTCGACGACGCCGTGCAGGTCCTCGCCGCGGTCGTTCTCCCCGGACCAGTGCGGGTCCAGGGGGTCGAGCCCGAGGACGCCGAGCATGGCCCGGACCTCCGCGAGCCGGGCCACCGCGGCCTCCTTGTCGTCGGCGGCCAGCGCGCTGTTGCCCTGGCGGACCGTGGTGTGGACGACGGCGAGCGCCTGCGGGACGCCGAGGTCGTCGTCCATGGCCTCGGCGAACGCGGGCGGCACCTCGCCGGCCGGTTCGACGGGGCCCCCGGTCTTCTCCACGACGCGCTGCACGAAGCCCTCGATCCGGGCGAACGCCGACTCGGCCTCCCGCAGGGCCTCGGGGCTGTACTCGATCGTGGAGCGGTAGTGCGGGGTGCCCAGGTAGTAGCGGAGCACGATGGGCCGCCAGTGCTTGACCATCTCGCTGACGAGGACGGAGTTGCCGAGCGACTTCGACATCTTCTCGCCGCTCATGGTGACCCACGAGTTGTGCACCCAGTACGTGGCGAACTCGTCACCGTACGCCTGGGCCTGTGCGATCTCGTTCTCGTGGTGCGGGAAGATCAGGTCGATGCCGCCGCCGTGGATGTCGAAGGCGGTGCCCAGGTACTTGTGGGCCATCGCCGAGCACTCCAGGTGCCAGCCGGGTCGGCCGCGGCCCCAGGGGGTCTCCCAGTCCGGTTCGCCCGGTTTGGTGGCCTTCCACATGGCGAAGTCGCGGGGGTCGCGCTTGCCGGTCTCGCCTTCGCCGGCGGGCTGGCGCAGCTCGTCGAGGTCCTGGTTGGACAGCGACAGGTAGCCGGGGAACGAGCGCACGTCGAAGTAGACGTTGCCGTCGGCCTCGTACGCGTGTCCGCGTTCGATGAGGCCGCGCATCATCTCGACCATCTCGGTGATGTGGCCGGTGGCGCGGGGCTCGTAGGTGGGCGGCAGGCAGCCGAGCGCGGCGTAGCCGTCGTTGAAGGCGCGCTCGTTCTCGTAGCCGATGGACCACCAGGGGCGACCCTGCTCGGCGGACTTGTGGATGATCTTGTCGTCGATGTCGGTGACGTTGCGGACGAACGTCACTGCGTAGCCGCGGTAGGCGAACCACCGCTGCATGATGTCGAAGTTGAGGCCCGAGCGGATGTGCCCGATGTGCGGAGCGGCCTGCACGGTAGCGCCACACAGGTAGATCGAGACACAGCCCGGAACGAGGGGGGCGAAGTCACGGACCTGCCGGGCGCTGGTGTCGTACAGGCGAATAGTCACCCCCCCAGGGTAGTGGTCGCGGGGCAGTGCCCCGCGACCCCCAGGGCGTACGGGGCACTGATTTCACGACAACGCGGTGGTGGGCCGGACACCGGCTCCCAAGGGTCAGATCCGGCCAACCACCTTGCGCGGGGTGACACGGACGACGACGCGCTGGGCGTCGTCCGCGGAGTCCGGGTTGAAGTCCGCGTACTGCTTGCCGGTGTACTTGACCGACAGTTCGTCGATCAGCTCGGGGCCGCCCTCGGTGGTGAGCTCGGCGGTGCCGCGGATCTCCGCGTAGGTGTACGGGGCGTCGAAGGGCTGGAGGAGCACCGTGATCCGGGGGTCGCGGCGGAGGTTCTGCTCCTTGCGGCGCCCGATCGTGGTGGAGAACAGCACGTCGTCCCCGTCCCGTTTCACCCAGACCGGCGACAGCTGGGGGCTGCCGTCCGGCTGAACGGTCGCGACGGTGATGAAGACGGGGCCGTCGAGCAGGGCCTTGAGGTCGTCGGAGAGCTGGGTGGACACGGGTTCCCCTTCGCTGCCGGTTCTGGTGGTACGCGCACATCGCGCCGACCCACCGTTACCCCACCGGACCGCCCTCGAACCCGACCGGTCCCGTCCCCGCCGACCGGCCGGTGCCCGAGGGGCGGCCGGTGTGGCAGGGACGGCGGGGGCGGGCCGGGGGTCAGCTGCGGGGGTGGACCAGGGCGGTGGCGATCGCGGCCAGGCCCTCGGCACGACCGGTGAGCCCGAGACCGTCCGTGGTGGTGCCGGACACGGTGACCGGTGCGCCCACGGCGGTGGAGAGCGCCTGCTGGGCCTCGGCCCGGCGCCGTCCGATCTTCGGGCGCACCCCGATCACCTGCACGGACACATTGCCGATCTCGAAGCCGGCGGCCCGCACGATCCGCGCGGCCTCCGTCAGCAGGGCCACTCCGGACGCCCCCGCCCACTCGGGCCGCGCCGTGCCGAAGTGCGCCCCGAGGTCCCCGACCCCGGCGGCGGAGAACAGCGCGTCGCAGGCCGCGTGCGCGGCGACGTCCCCGTCGGAGTGCCCGGCGAGCCCGTAGCCGCCGCTGTCGGCCTCGTCCCAGCGCAGTCCGGCGCACCACAGTTCGCGCCCCGCCTCGAAGGCGTGGACGTCGGTCCCGATCCCCACCCGGGGGAGAACCACCTCAGAAGCCATCGTTGGCCCTCCTGCGGGCGAGTACGGCTTCGGCCAGCACCAGGTCGAGCGGCCGGGTCACCTTGAACGCCTCCTCGTGCCCGGGGACGAGCACGACGGGCTCCCCGGTGCGCTCCACCATCCCGGCGCAGTCGGTGGCGCCCTCCCCGTCGACGGGGACGGTGGCGTGCGCGTGCACGAGGGCGTCGCGGTGGAAGCCCTGCGGGGTCTGCACGGCGCGCAGCCGGGCCCGCTCGGGGGTCGCCACCACCGGCTCGGGGTCGTCAGGGCGGGCCGGGTCGCGCGGCTCGACCTCCTTGACGGTGTCGGCGAGCGGCAGGGCGGGCACCACGGCGGGCGCCCCGGCGTGCACCGCGGCGATGACGGCGTCCACCGTCTCGACGGGCACCAGCGGCCGGGCCGCGTCGTGCACGAGGACGGTGTCGATGTGCGCCGGGAGGGCGTCGAGTCCGAGGCGGACGGACTGCTGGCGGGTGTCGCCGCCGGGCACGACCAGGAAGTCGGTGCGCTCGGGCAGGGCATGGGTGTCGAGGAGGTTGCGCACCTCGGCCGCCCCGTCGGGCGGGGCCACCACGACCACCAGTGCGACGGTGCGGGAGGCCGCCATGGCGCGGACGGCGTGGATCAGGAGCGGGGTGCCGCCGAGGGGGCGGAGTGCCTTGGGGGTGCCGGGGCCCAGCCGGACCCCGCGGCCGGCCGCGGGGATCACGGCCGCGGTCCGGGCGGCTGGAGGCGCGGGGCGCGAATCGTCAGACATCGCTTCCGTTCAGGTTTGTGTGCTCGGGCGACATGGGTATGGCCTGGGGGTACCCCCGGCCGGTGGTTGGGGGAGTGTTGGGTACGACGCCTTGACCGGAGCCCTTCCGTGACCTTTGGTCGAGCCGCTGCGCGTACCCGGCACGCCAGGGGCGGCACAGGCGGGGCACGGGGGCGTTTTCGAGACGATTCCACGAGTCCGGCCCTGTGCTCCGGTCGCGCCGCGTCCGCATGCGCGGCGCGTCCGCCCGCAACGGGGCGTCGACGCACGGTGGGCGCCCCGGTACACCGTCTTTCCCGACCCCGGCGACCACGGGGGCGCGGGGCGGGGGTACGGACATGCCGCAGCGCCCGGCGACCTTCTCAGGTCATCGGGCGCCACGGCATTTCCCCGCGTCAGAACCGGTCGCGCCGGATCGGGCGCTCCCGGGTCGGCACGGGGGTGGATGTCAGGACGCGAGCACTTCGTCGAGCAGCGCTTCGGCCTTGTCCTCGTTGGTGTTCTCCGCGAGGGCGAGCTCGCTCACCAGGATCTGGCGAGCCTTGGCGAGCATGCGCTTCTCACCTGCGGAGAGTCCGCGCTCACGCTCACGGCGCCACAGGTCGCGAACGACCTCGGCGACCTTGATGACATCACCGGAGGCGAGCTTCTCCAGGTTTGCCTTGTAACGACGGGACCAGTTCGTGGGCTCCTCGGCGTACGGCGCGCGCAGCACCTCGAAGACCCGGTCCAGCCCGTCCTGACCGACCACATCACGCACGCCGACGAACTCCGCATTGTCCGCTGGCACACGTACCGTCAGGTCACCCTGGGCGACCTTCAGCACCAAGTAGGTCTTGTCCACGCCTTTGATCTGGCGAGTTTCGATGGCCTCGATCAGCGCGGCCCCGTGATGGGGATAGACCACGGTGTCGCCAACCTTGAACGTCATGTGACAGGTACCCCTTCCGTGGCTATCAAGGGTAACACGGATACGGCGTCTTCTGAATGGCGTTTTCGCAGGTCAGGGCATATCTCGGGGCTTGACAACAACAACCGGAACGTGCTGCGGCGGGGGTCGCGGGACCGCGCCCCGGCGGGTATTCGCAGGTGGGAGCCGATGTCCGGGCGGGGTGAAACGTGCACGTTACGGACCCGGGCCGGGGACCTCAAGGGGGCGAACGTCCCGGTTTGCCGGGTTCGGTTCGGGTCACTTCCGCGCACTTCCCGGTGTTCCCGCTACTCCGTTCGGCGGCCGGAGCCGCGTTCTGGAATTGATCACCACGAGTGCGTTGATCAATTCCACCGTACGGTGTGGATTGTTACGCGGGATTGCCGGAAAAACCCGCCGCCCGCTTCCCCGGGTTTGACGGTCGGCTTCCCCCGGCTTTGCGGTCGGCCGAGCCGGGGTTAGGGGTCGGCTTCGGCGGGCTTAGCGGCCCGCTTCCCTGGTGCTTATGTGAAAGGTCAACGAGAGGACAATTCGCGGCCCCGGGGACGGTCCGCACCCCCCGCGGACCGACCGCCCGTGCCACCGCCCGACCGCCAAGGGGCGGGTCGGGTGCGGTGCCCGGACAGCGGGTCGATAACCTAAGCCCGCTGACACACCCTTAGGGCGGCTTTATGGCCGCCCTGCTCGCCGTACGGGCCCCATCCGGCCCGGCACCCGGGCTCCGGGGTCGTCACACCTGCTTCACCCGCTCCACCTGCTTCACCCGCACGAACCGCTACGACCAGCACCACCGCAGGACCGTTCCGTACCGCCCACGTTCAAGGAGTTGCCGCCGCCGTGAGCAGCAGCCTTCGACGCGGCGCCCTCGCCGCCACCGCCATCGCGTTCTCGATCGCCTCGCTCACCGCCTGTGGCGCCGGCACGAACGCCCAAACGCTGGGGATCAAGCCGGACAACGCCGCCGTCACCGTCGGCGAGATCCAGATCCAGAACTCCAACATCGTCACCCAGCCCGAGTTGGAGGCGAAGGGCCCCGCGGCCATCTCCGTCACGCTCTTCAACAACGGCACCGAGGACCAGACCCTCGAATCGGTCGCCCTGACCGCGTCGGGTGAGAAGGCCGAACTGAAGCCCGCCAAGGGTTCCGGGAAGCTCGTCGTGCCGGCCGGCGGTTCCGTGGTGATCGGCGGCAAGGACAACGCGTCCGCGCTGCTGCCGAGCGGCCGGGAGTCCGTGAAGGACGGCGACGCGCAGAGCGTCACGTACACCCTCAGCTCGACGGGTGACGTGAAGGTCGACAGCTTCGTGGTCCCCGCGGCCAGCTACTTCGAGGAGTGGGGCCCCACCGAGGCGCCGGCCGCCCCCGGCCAGGGAGCGTCCGCCGAGGCGGAGCCGTCCGGGACCGGTTCGCCGGCCGCGGACGCGACCGGCGAGGCCACCGGTGAGGCTTCGGAGCCCGCCGACGGCGCGTCGAGCGCGACGGGCAGTGCCTCCGCGCCGGCCACCGGTGACACCGGCGGGTCGACCCCCGCGACCGGCTGACGACCGACCTGCGGAACGCGTACGGCGAAGGGCGGGACCCACCTGGGTCCCGCCCTTCGCCGTGCGTCCGCCGGCCCGTGGGGGCGCGGCGGGTCGGTCTACGGCTCGAACTTGTAGCCGAGGCCGCGCACCGTGACCAGGTACCGGGGCGCGCCCGGGTCCGGCTCGATCTTCGCCCGCAGCCGCTTGACGTGGACGTCCAGGGTCTTGGTGTCGCCCACGTAGTCGGCGCCCCACACCCGGTCGATCAGCTGCATGCGGGTCAGGACCCGGCCCGCGTTGCGCAGCAGCATCTCCAGCAGGTCGAACTCCTTGAGCGGGAGGTCCACCTTGGCGCCGGCCACCGTGACCACGTGCCGGTCCACGTCCATCCGGACCGGGCCCGCCTCCAGCGCGGCCGGCGTGACCTCCTCGGGCTCGCCGCGGCGGCGCAGCACGGCCCGGATGCGGGCGACCAGTTCGCGGGACGAGAACGGCTTGGTGACGTAGTCATCGGCTCCTATTTCCAGCCCGACGACCTTGTCGATCTCGCTGTCCTTCGCGGTGACCATGATCACCGGGACGTTGGAGCGGCTGCGCAGTTGGCGACAGACCTCGGTGCCGGGCAGCCCCGGCAGCATGAGGTCCAGCAGGACCAGGTCGGCCCCGTTGCGTTCGAACTCGTCCAGGCCGTCGGGCCCGGTGGCCGCGATGGCGACCTCGAAACCCTCCTTGCGGAGCATGTACGACAGGGCGTCGGAGAAGGATTCCTCGTCCTCGACGACGAGTACTCGGGTCACGGAAGGACCTCCGGGGAGGGGAGCGGTGCGTACGGGGGTGAAGCGGATGTACCGGACTGCCCGTGGTCGTCGTCCCCGGTACCGGGGTCGCCGGTGTCGGGGGCCTGGTCGGGCTCCAGGGGTGCGCGGTCGCGGGGGGCTCCCGCCTCCGGCAGCCGCAGGGTGAACGTGGAGCCCTGTCCTTCGGTGCTCCACACGGTGACCTCCCCGCCGTGCGAGGCGGCCACGTGCTTGACGATGGCGAGGCCCAGGCCCGTACCACCGGTGGCACGGGAACGTGCCGGGTCGACCCGGTAGAAGCGTTCGAAGACGCGCTCCTTGTCCCGGTCGGGGATGCCGATGCCCTGGTCGGTGACGGCGACCTCGATCAGGTCGCCGCCGGGGTGGGTGACCCGGCGGGCGGCGATGCCCACCCGGGTCCGGGCGGCGCTGTAGTTCACGGCGTTCTCGACGAGGTTGCCGAGGGCCGCCGCGAGCTGTCCGCGGTTGCCCCAGATCTGGAGGGCGGCGGTGCCGCCGGTCGCGATGGTGATCTGCTTGGTGCCCGCCTGGTGGCGACATCGGTCGATCGCCTCCGCCACCAGGTCGTCCACCCGGACGGGCTCCGCGTACTCCAGCGGATCGTCGTTCTGGACCCGCGAGAGGTCGATGAGCTCCTGGACCAGGCTGGTCAGCCGGGTCGCCTCGATCTGCATCCGCCCGGCGAACCGTTCCACGGCCTCCGGGTCGTCGGACGCGTCCATGACCGCCTCGGACAACAGCGACAGCGCGCCGACCGGGGTCTTCAGCTCATGGCTGACGTTGGCGACGAAGTCCCGGCGGACCGCCTCGATGCGGCGGGCCTCGGTGAGGTCCTCCACGAGCAGCAGCACCAGTCGGGACCCGAGCGGGGCGACCCGGGCGGAGACCGCCAGCGCCTCCCCGCCGCGACCCGCGCCGCGCCGCGGCAGATCCAGCTCCACCTGGCGTATCTCCCCGTCGCGCCGGGTGTCGCGGGCCATCTGGAGCATCGGCTCGATGGCCAGTTTCCCCCCGCGCACCAGTCCGAGGGCGTACGCCGCCGAGCTGGCCTTGACGACGCTGTCGGCCTCGTCCAGGACCACCGCCGACGAGCGCAGCACCGAGAGCACGGTGTCCACGCCCGGTGGCAGCACCGGCTCGGTGTGCAGGGAGCTGCGGGCCGGACGTTTCAGGTCGCGCTCGCTCCAGCGGAACGCCAGCATGGCGATGACGCCGGTGAGCACCCCGGCGATCGCTGCTGCTGCGGCGACCGCCGCGTTCACGTCCATGTCTCCAGGTTAGGCACGCCCCGGGGAGCGTCCACAGCCATCCCGGTGTCAGCTACGACACTCGTCGCCCAGAGTTCACCGAGGGGAAAGGGCCGATTCACCCGCGGTGCCGGAACCGGACGCGTCCGGGCCGGAACGTGGGAGCGTGGGGTCGACGGGTACCCGAGGCCCCGGGCGGATGTGAGAGAGGGACGACTCAGTATGCGTGACGCGTACCACGAGGAACTGGACTCGATCGGCGACGACCTGGTCGAGATGGCCCGGCTCGTCGGTTCGATGATCGGGCGCGCCACGACGGCGATGCTCGATTCCGATCTGAAACTGGCGGAGAACGTGATCGCCGCGGACCAGAAGGTGGACGACCTCCAGCACGACCTGGAGGCCCGGGCGATCGCGCTGCTCGCCCGGCAACAGCCCGTCGCGACGGACCTGCGGATCGTGGTCACCTCGCTGCGGATGAGCGCCGACCTGGAGCGGTCCGGGGACCTCGCCCAGCACGTGGCGAAGCTGGCGCGGCTGCGGTTCCCCGACCGGGCGGTGCCGCAGGACCTGCACGCCACGATCCTGGAGATGGGGCAGCTGGCGCAGCGGCTGATGGCCAAGGCGGCGGAGGTCATCGTCACCAAGGACGTCGACCTCGCGATGCAGCTGGAGCAGGACGACGACGAGATGGACCTGCTGCACCGGACGCTGTTCCAGCACCTGATCGACGACCGCTGGAAGCACGGCATAGAGACCGCGGTGGACGTCACGCTGCTGGGCCGCTACTACGAGCGGTTCGCCGATCACGCGGTGTCGGTGGCGAAGCGGGTGGTGTACCTGGTCACCGGGGAGCACGCGGACGAGCTGACGCAGAATCCGGCGCCCGTCGAAGGGGCCTGAGCGGCCGGTACGGAGCCCCGTACGGGAGTGTTCCCGTACGGGGCGCGGTGCGTTGCTGTGCTGTGCGCTGTTCGTCGGGGTGCGTCGCCCTCGGGCCCCGCTCACGGGCCCGCGGGGTGGCTAGCCGCAGCCGCCGCCACACTGGCAGGAGCCGCCGGACTGGCAGCCGCAGGAGCAGCCGGGGCCGCAGCCGCAGGCGCCCAGCAGGGGCAGGCGGGGCAGGCCGGGCTCGGGGGCGGTGGTGTCGGGCTTCCGGGACTCGGTCATGGGTTCCCTCCCTGGGACGCGATGGCTTCGCGTCTCGTGTCCATTGGACTGCGGGGGGTGTGGGCGCATCAACAGCGCACTTTTGCGGGGCGCGGTCTGGGGTTCTTCGCGCCCGGGTGCGTGGTGGTTGCTCGCGCTGTTCCCCGCGCCCCTTCGGTGCGATCACCTGGCGGTGCGATGTCCCCTGCGGATGCGCTGCGGTTTCGCGCAGTTCCCCGCGCCCCTGATCTGGGGTACTTCCCCCCGGTGGGCAACCCGCGGGTGCGTGGTGGTTGCTCGCGCAGTTCCCCGCGCCCCTTCCGTGCGATCACCTGGCGGTGCGCTGTCCCCTGCGGGTGCGGTGTCGTTTCGCGCAGTTCCCCGCGCCCCTGAATTGGGGCACTTCCCCCCGGTGGGCAACCCGCGGGTGCGTGGTGGTTGCTCGCGCCGTTCCCCGCGCCCCTGGTCTGGGCTGCCCGTGCGTGGTTCTCCTAGCGGGGACCGCAGTGGGGGGACGGCGTACCTGGGGTGGGGTGTACTTAGGGGCGCGGGGAACTGCGCAAATGACCAGCGCACCCGCACAGGACAGCGCACCGCCAGGTGGACGCACCTGATCAGGGGCGCGGGGAACTGCGCGAAACGACAGCGCGCCGGCGGGTGGGGATGGGCGATCGCTTGTTCGGGCGCGGGGGGCCTAGACTCGCACCGCCGAAGGGGGGCTCCGCCAGGATTTCGCGGAGATTCGGCGAGAACCCCCTGAGGGAGATCGTCCGACCGCACCCGTGGGGGGTACACCGAATGACTCATGCCCGATTCCGGCGCCGCAGACCCGGCACCGCGCGGGCCGCGGCCATCGCCGCGCTCTCGATCAGCCTGCTGGCGGGCGGCTCCACGCTGCCCGCCACCGCCGCGCCCGGCACCCCGGACGCCGCCCCGCCCGCTCCGACGACCCCGGTCGCCGTGGACCGGGCCACCGACGCGGAGCTGCGCGAGCGGCTCACCGGCGCGGCCGGCGCCGAGGCCGAGAAGGCGCCGGCCGACGCCCGGGCGCGCGCCGCGGCCCCGGCACCCGGTGCGGACACCGGGCCCAGCCCGTTCATCGTGGGCGGCAGCGAGACGACGATCTCCTCGGCGCCGTGGATGGTCCAGCTCGGCTACTGGGACGAGGCGGCGGGCAAGGGCTCCTTCTGCGGCGGCACCCTCGTCGCGCCCAACAAGGTGCTCACCGCCGCGCACTGCGTGTACGGCCTCGACTGGCGGCGCAACGGCGTGGCCCTCGTCGGCGCGACCAAGCTGATGGACCCGAACGCGGGCACCGCCGCCGGAGTGCACCGCGTGTGGCGGCACGCCAAGTACGACCACCGCACGCTGCGCAACGACATCGCGGTCATCACCCTGGACCGCCCGGTCAAGGGCAAGTGGCTGCGGCCGGCCGCCTCGGGCGACAGCTCGCTGTACAAGACCGGCACCACTGGCACCGTGTACGGCTGGGGCCTGACCTCGGGACGGTCGGGCGCCCAGCAGGCGAAGAAGCTGCGCAAGGTCAGCCTGCCGATGGTCGCCGACAGCACCTGTGACCGGGCGATGCGGGGCGTGCTCGGCCGGGACTTCTTCGTCGCGGGTGAGATGCACTGTGCGGGCAAGCCCGCGACCGGACGGGACTCGGGCACCAAGAGCTCCTGCCACGGTGACTCGGGCGGTCCGCTGGTGGTCGGCGGCAAGATCGCGGGCGTGGTCTCGTGGGGCGTCAAGGGCTGTATCACCAAGGGCGCGTACCCGGTGTTCACGAAGGTCAGGACGTACGCGGGGGCGACGCAGGGTCGCATCGACGACGCCGACCGCAGCTACGACGGGCGTACCGACCTGCTCGCGCGGGCGTCGGGCGGCAAGCTCTACCAGCTGAACAGCAGGGGCCGTTCGTTGGCCGGTCGCACCGCCTCGGGCGGCGGCTGGGAAGCCCTGAGCTGGGGCCTCCAGAGCGACTTCGACCGTGACGGTCACCTGGACCTGCTGATCCGGGACAAGAGCGACGGAAAGCTGCACCGCCGGTACGTGCGCAACGCGACCACCTCCAGCGCCGCCTGGGCCTGGCAGACGGTGACGTCGGTCGGCGGCGGTTCGAAGTCGTACGCGGCGCCCGGCGACTTCACGGGCGACGGGTGGCCGGACCTGATCACGACGGACGGATCGGGCAACGCCCACCTCTACCCGGGCAAGGGCAACGGCGCGTTCGGCAGCAAGAAGAAGGTCGTCAACGGGGCCTGGAAGGGTGCCAAGCTCTTCGGCCGGGGCGACCTGACGAACGACGGCAAGGCCGACCTGTTGGTGCGGGACAAGGCCAACACCGTGTGGCTGTACCGCGGCACCGGCAAGGCGTCCGCACCGTTCGCAGCGAAGATCAAGGCCCGCACCAACTGGAAGTTCACCGCTCTGGTGGGCAACGGCGACCTGACCGGTGACGGCATCGCCGACGTCCTGGCGCGGGACTCCGGCGGCAAGCTGTGGCTCTACCCGGGCACCGGCAAGGCGTCCTCCTCGCTGTTCGGCACGCGGGTCTCGCTGGGCTCTGGCTTCAACCAGTACAACCTGCTGTTCTAGCCCGGGTCCGCCCGGGGGTTGCACCAGGGGCGCGCCGGTCCTCTTCGGAGGGCCGGCGCGTTTCCCGTGCGGCCCACGGGTCACCGGATCCCCCGGCCCCGGCGCTCCGGCGCGTACGCGGGGCGGGCCGGCAGATGACGCGCTGCGCGTGCGCCCCCCGCCACCCCGGGGGAAGATCCTGGCATGAGCGGCATTTCGCCCGGCGGGGGTTCCTCGGCCCGTCCGCCCGGCCCCGGGCCGGGCGCCCCGAACCAGACCCTGGCCCTCGCGGCGATGATGTTCGCCGTCTCGATGACCTTCATCGACCAGACGATCGTGGCGATCGCCGCCCCGGAGATCACCGACGAGCTGGGGCTGTCCTCCTCGGGCATCCGCTGGGTGGTGAACGCCTACCTGCTCGCGCTGGCGGCGTTCTTCGCGCTCGGCGGGCGGCTGGCCGACCTCTTCGGGCGCCGTCGGACCATGCTGGTCGGCACGCTGGTGTTCGTCGTGTCGTCCGTCCTGTGCGGCTGCGTCCCGACCGGTGGCGCGGCACAGACCTGGATGATCGTCTTCCGGGCCACCCAGGGGGTGGGGGCGGCGCTGATGTTCCCGGCGGCGCTCGCCGTGGTCGTCGCGGTGTTCCCGGTCGAACGGCGCGGCCGGGCGCTCGCCCTGTTCTTCGGCGTGGCGGGCGGGCTCACCGCGCTCGGACCGCTGCTCGGCGGCTGGCTGACCGCATGGACCTGGCGGGCGATCTTCTGGGTCAACGTCCCCATCGCCGTCATCGCGATCGTGCTGACCCTGCTGGCCCGCATCCCCGACGAGGTCCGTCGCGAACGGCTCGACGTCCCCGGTGCGTTGCTGATCGCGGGCGGCATGGGGCTGAGCGTGCTGGGGCTCCAGCAGGCCGCGGTGTGGGGGTGGGGTTCGGTGGCGACCTGGCTGTGCGTGGTGGCCGGGTTCGCCCTCCTCGTGGTGTTCTGCCGGTACGAACTCCGCTTCCCCGAGAGACCGTTGATCCTGCTGCGGGTCTTCCGCGACCGGGCGTTCCTGGTCGACAACGCGGTGCTGTTCTTCGCGATGCTCGCCTTCGTCCCGATGTTCTTCTTCGCCTCGGTGTACGCACAGGTGTCGCTCGGCAAGAGCCCGAACGAGGCGGCGCTGTACCTGCTGTACTTCTTCATCGGGTTCGTGGTCGCGTCCCAGATCGGCGGGCGCATCCTGGACACCCGGGGCGCCCGTCCGGCGATCCTGCTCGGTTCGGCGCTCGGCGCGGCCGGGTTCGCGCTGTGGGCGGCACGGATGCCGGACCTGTCGTTCGCCGAGCAGTGGCCGTACGTGGTCCTCTCCGGCGCGGGCATCGGCTTCCTGTTGGCGCCCGCGTCGACGGACGCCGTTAACCGGGCCATCGACGCCTCGTATGGTGAGGTCACCGGCATCACGCAGACGGTGCGCAACTACGCGGCGGCGCTCGGGCTCGCCGTGTTCGGCACGGTCCTCAGCCATGTGACGGTGAGCCGGGTCGCCGAAACCCTGCGCTCACGGGGCTTGCCCTCGGACCTGGCGCACGACGCGGCGCAGCGGATCGCCCAGTCGGTGGCCGGCCAGGGCGGTCAGCACGAGCCCTCCGGCACGGGGCCCGTGGCGGGGGTGCTGCGGGAGGTGCAGCAGGCGATCCGGGTGGACTTCGCGCAGGCCAACCAGTGGGTGTTCGCCGGGATGGCCCTCGCGCTGGCGGTGGCGTTCCTGTGCGCGCTCGCCCACCCGGGCACCCGGGTCACCGGGGCCACCGGGGTGGAGTCAGCGACGTCCGGGGGCGGGGGCGGCAGTCCGGGGCCCGCCCGCGACGGCTGAGCGGGTGACCGCGGGGGTGCGGTTCAGGCTGCCGCCGCCGGGCGGATGTTGTGGTTGAGCCGGAAGACGTTGTCCGGGTCGAACCGGGCCTTGACCTGGGCGAGCCTGCGGTAGTTGGCCTCGCCGAACGAGGCGACGACCCGCTCCTCCCCCTCGAAACCGATGAAGTTGAGGTACACGGAGTCCCGCGCCCACGGGCGCATCGCGGCGCGCACGTCCCGGACCCAGTCGCGGGCCCGGTCGTCGTCCGCCGGGTCCTCCCACACCCCGAACGGGTGCACCGCCCACGGCGAGGACCGCCAGGGCATCGGCCAGTCCCCGGCGTCCCGCGCCACCGCGCCGCCCATGGGGAAGACGATGTGCTGGGAGTTCGTCGGCACGGGCATCGTGTCCGCCAGCGACCGGAACACGCGCAGCGCGTCGTCCGGGAGCGCCGTCAGGTACTCGGCGGACCAGTAGTTCCGCAGCGCCGGCGGGTCGTCCAACATGCACTGGAGGTCGACGTACGGGATGTCGGTGACGAGCTCGCCCGCCCGTTCCAGCGCCAGTAGCGGGGCCGCCACCTGGCGCGCTTCGGCCAGCGGCCCGGCGTACGTCACCAGCACCCCGCACAGCAGCCGGCCCACCAGGTGCTCCGGCACGAAGGGCGCCGGCGGTCCGGTGAGGTAGATCAGCGCCCCGCCCGCCTCGTCGGGGGCCGCGTCCATGACGTCCCGGTACACCGGCAGGACCTCGTCGGAGCGTTCGGGCAGGAACAGCAGCAGGACCATGGAGAACGCGGGCAGCGGGTGCAGTCGCAGGGTGATCTCGGTGGCCACGCCGAAGTTGCCGCCCCCGCCGTGCAGCGCCCAGAACAGTTCCGGCTCGTGCTCCGGGCTCGCGAGGACGGTGCGGCCGTCGGCGGTCACGACCTCCACGGCCGCGAGGTTGTCGCCGGCGATGCCGAACTTCCGTTCCAGCCAGCCCGATCCGCCGCCGAGGGTGAAGCCGCCGACCCCGGTGGTCGAAGCCCGGCCGCCGGTGGTGGCGAGGCCGTGCGGCTGGGTCGCCCGGTCCAGGTCGCTGATGGTGGCGCCGCCCCCGATCCGCGCGGTGCGGGCGTCCGGGTCGACCCGGACGCCGCGCATCGGACGCAGGTCGACGACGAGCCCGTCGTCGACGGACGCCGTGCCGGCCACGGAGTGACCGCCGCCGCGCACGGCGATCGGCAGGTCGGCCGCGCGGGCCGCCCGGACGGCCGCGGCGACGTCGGCGGTGCCGTCGCACTGGGCGATGACGGCGGGGCGCCGGTCGATCATGCCGTTGTAGAGGGCGCGGGCCTCGTCGTACCCCTGGTCGTCCGGGGTGATGACGGTGCCCGTGAACTGTCGCCGGAGATCGGCGAGTGCCGCCTCCGAAAGGTGCCGGGGCGCCATGACGGGCCCCCTTCCGCTGCGGGGAGACCTCCTCATCGTATTCCGGGCTGCTGCGGCGGGCGCGGTGGGCGGCGGGCCGCCGGGCCCCATTCGGTGCGTCCTGCTGGGGGTGCGCTGACCCGTGCGGGTGCGTCGTCGTTGCTCGCGCAGTTCCCCGCGCCCCTGACGGGGCGCCCTGCGATCGGACGTGCAGCCCGATGGACAGGGGCGCGGGGAACTGCGCAACACCGGGACGCACCCCGCGGAACAGCGCACCCCCAGCAGGACGCACCGACAGGGGCGCGCTGCGCAGGGTCACCCGTGCGGGGCCGTCCGCGGTGCCCGGACGGTGGGGCGCTGCTGTACTGGCCCGGGGGCAACGGCTACCGGGTCACCGGTGACGGCGAAGGGCGAGGACGTGACCACAGCGATCATCGGTACCGGCGCGATCGGCTCCCGGCTGGCGGCCGACCTGACGGCGGGCGGCGAATCCGTGCTGCTCGCGTCGCGCGATCTGGACCGCACCAGGGAACTGGCCGACCGGCTCGGCGAACGGGCGACGGCCACCACCGTCGACCAGGCGGTGGAGATGGCCGACGTCCTGGTCCTCGCGGTCTGGTTCGACACGATCAAGGAGCTGATCGCGCAGTACGGCGACCGGCTGGCCGGCAAGGTCGTCGTGGACCCGTCCAACCCGATCGCCGTGGACGACCAGGGCACCTTCTCCAAGACCATCCCCGAGGACCAGTCCGCGGGGGTGATCATCGCCGGGCTGCTGCCGGCGGGCGCCCGTCCGGTCAAGGCGTTCGGCACGCTGTTGGCGCCCTCCCTGGAGTCCGAGGCGCGCCGGGAGCCGGAGCGGGGCGCCGGGTTCTTCGCCACGGACGACCAGGGCGCCGGCGAGGAGGTCGCCCGGCTGATCCGGGCGGCCGGGTTCGACCCGGTGCCGGTGGGCGGGATCGACCAGTCGATCCGCATCGAGGTCTTCGGCGACCTGCACGAGGGGACGCTGGGCCGGGTGCCCACGGTGGAGGAGGCCCGGGCCCTGGTCTGACGGGGGGCGGGGTCAGCCGACCGGCAGCCGGGCGCATCTGCGGCAGGCGCGCACCGAGGGCGCCATCACCGCGTGCGAGGCCGCCGCCAGGGCTCCGGCGAGGGCGATCAACGTCCACTGCGCGGCCAGCAGGGCGGCGACGGCGAGCGTGACCGTTGCGACGGCCATGGCCGCGCTCGCGGTGGTGCCGGCCCAGGCGACCACGGCGGGCAGCCGGTCCGGGGTGGGCAGCCACCGGGCGAGGGCTCCCGTCGCGGCCAACAGCGCCGCGGCGAGCAGTGCCCCCGCGCCCGCGACCGTGGCCAGGTGGAAGGCGAGCAGTTGGGCCACGTGCAGGGCCGGGCCCTCCTGACCCGCACCGGTCCAGGTGGTCCGGGCGTTCCAGACCAAGTACCAGCAGGCGACCAGGAAGGGGCTGGTCAGCGCGACGGTCCGGGCGGTGTGCCGGGCCTGGGCGATGGTCAGCTCCCGCTGGCAGCTCGGCACGAGTTCATCGGGCGTACCGAACTCGTGCACCGCCTGCCGGGCGGCGCGGTCCCGGGACATGCCCCCGTCCGCGTACACCGCCACCGTGTCCGCGAGCCCGTCGCGTATCTCCTCGACCAGCCGCTGCTTGACCCGGGCCGGGCCGCGCAGGGCCGCGGCGAGGGTCGTGACGTACTCGTCGACGGGGTCGGTGCTGCGCTGACCGGTGACGCTCAGGTCGTGTGCGGCGGCGTTCAGGTCGTGTGCGGCGGCGTTCAGGTCGTGTGCGGCGGCGGCGCTCATGTCGCGGCCCGCGGCGGGGCGACGGGGTCGAGGACCGAGCCGATCGCCGCCGTGAACTCGCGCCACGCCGTCCGTTCGCTCGCGAGGCCGTTGCGCCCGGCGTCGGTGAGCGCGTAGCTGCGCCGGCGCCGTTCGCCGACCGACTCCCAGGCACTGCTCAGCAGGCCCAGCCGCTCCAGTCGGTTCAGCGCGGGGTAGATGGTGCCGGTGCGCAGGTCGAGTGCGCCGCCGCTGCGCTGTTGGACCGCGGCGATGATCGCGTAGCCGTGCAGGGGGCCCGGTTCGAGCACGGCGAGCAACAGCCCGTCCAGGTGGCCTCGTACCGCATCTGCCTTCATCGGTTCACCTCCACGGGTCCGTGCCAGGGGTCCGCCCTCATGAGTAGGCAGCCTACATAAGAACCTGTAGGCGTGCTATGTATTGGCAGCCAACACATCTCGCTCGACCTCGCTCCCTCGCTCCCTTGCTCCCTTGCTCCCTCTCGTTCGGACTCCCTGCTCGGCATCCCCACACTTCGGCATCACCCACTCCGGCAACACCCACTTCGACTTCTGGAGGAGCGCAGTGACCAAGCTGCTGCTGTCCATTCACGTCCTCGCGTCGATCCTCACGGTGGGGCCGGTCGCCGTGACCGCCTCGCTGTTCCCGCGTTACGCGAGTCGCGTCCCGGTCGACGCGGAACCGCCCGGAACGGGAACGGGAACGGGAACGGGAACGGGGTCCGGGCCGGGAACGGGGTCCGACGGCGAACCGTCCGGGCGGGGGCCCGAGTTCGCCGAGTTCCTGCACGGCATATGCCGTCGCTACTCGTTGGCCGGGGTCGCGGTCCCGGTCTTCGGCTTCGCCACCGGCGCCCAGCTCGGCGTGCTCACCGACGCCTGGTTGATCGCGTCGATCGTCCTGACCTCGATCGCCGCGGCCGTACTGATCGTGACCGTCCTGCCCGACCAGGAACGGGCGCTCGCGGCGCTCGGGGACGGGACGGCACCCCAGGGGGGACCGCCCGCGACGACCCCGCCATCGAAGGCGCGACTGGCGATGACGACCGGGGTCTTCAACCTCCTGTGGACGGTCGTCGTCGTCCTCATGATCGTCCGCCCCGGCTCCACCACGGGGGCGTGAGACCGTGCGCGCCCTACGCATCGCCGCGCACGTCGAAGCCGTGTCCCTGGTGGCCCTGTTGCTCAACCTGGCGACCTGGCACGCGCAGCCCGTCTCCTCGCTGCTCGGTCCGCTCCACGGCACCGCGTACCTCGTCGCCATCGCCACCGCCTGGTCGATCCGAGGGGCCGACGCGGCGGGCGCCCGGTGGCGGGCGCTGATACCCGGGGTCGGCGGACTGCTCGCCGTACGGTGCCTGCGGGACCGTCCCCGCCCGGCCGGCGCGACGGAACCGGTGACCGGGGGGACAAAACCGGTGGCCGAGGGGCCGCACGGTCGCGCACGCTGAGCGCATGGAACGAGAGCACGAACGACCGGAGCGCCCCCGGCACGAGATCCGCGCCGCGCAGACCCCCGCGACCCTGACGGTGTATCAGGCGTACGCGCCGGCCATCGGAGTGCCGACCGCCCGGGACGGCCGGTTCCCGGCGGCCTGGAAGCGGGACCGGATGACCTGGATCAAGCCGTCGTTCCTGTGGATGATGTACCGCTCCGACTGGGGCAGCGCCGAGGGGCAACAGACCGTGCTCGCCGTCGAGATCACCCGCGAGGGCTTCGAGTGGGCGCTCGGGCACGCGTGCCTGTCGCACTACGTTCCCGCGCTGCACGCGGACCAGGACGCGTGGCGGCGCGAGCTGAAGCGGGCGCCGGCCCGGGTGCAGTGGGACCCGGAACGGAGCCTGCGCCTGGGTCCCCTCCCGCACCGGGCACTCCAACTCGGCCTGTCGGGCGAGGCGGCGCACCGGTACGCGGACGAGTGGATCGTCTCCGTCCGGGACGTCACCGCGCTGGCCCACGAGGTCCGTGCGCACGTGCGGGCGGGGCGCTCGGAGGAGGCGCAACGGTTGCTGCCGCGGGAGACGCCGTACGAGACGGCGACGCCCGGGGTGATGGACCGGGTCCTGGTTCCTGGGGGTGCGGGCTAGGGGTACGCGGGCGCTCGGGCCAAGCGCGCGGGCGTGTGCGTGGGGCGTGCGTGAGGCGTGCGTGAGGCGTGCGTGGGGGCTCAGGCGACCGGCGCGCGCCGCTCGGAGACCTCCGCGCCCTCGGGGTCCTTCGCCTCGCTGGCGCCCTTCTCCGCGCCGGGGGTGCCGGTGGCCACGGGCTCGGGCGCGGCGCTCGGTCCCTGCACCGGCGGGAGCCCCCGCATCAGGGCCCCGTACCCGCACGCGGCGATGACACCGAGGACCGCACAGCTCCCCCAGAGCCAGTCCGCACCGAACCGGTCGATCACGAAGCCGGACATCAGCGGGGCGACCAGGTTCGCGACGGCCCAGGACAACGTGTACATGCCCTGGTAGCGGCCGCGCCCGTGGGTCGGCGAGAGGCGGACGACCAGGCCCGTCTGGGTCGGCGCGTTGACGATCTCCGCGAGGGTCCACACGCAGATGGTCATGGCGAGGACGGCGACCGAGCCGGCGAACGCGGTGAGACCGAAGCCGAAGCCCACCACCAGCGAGGAGACGATCAGCAGCATCCGCGGATCGCGGTGCTCGATGAAACGGGTGACGGGGATCTGGAGGACCACGACCAGGACGCCGTTCACCGACATCGCGAGACCGAACTCCGCGGGGCTGAGCCCGACGTCACCCATCGCGATCGGCAGGCCCACCGTGCTCTGCATGAAGATCAGCGAGATCAGGAACGACAGCCCGACCACGCCCATGAACCGCCCGTCCCGCAGGACCGTCCCGAGCCGGACGTCGGGCTCGGCCTCGCGTTCCTGCCGGGTGCGCACCGGACGGGATTCCGGCAGCTTCACGAAGACGACGATCGCGCACGCCAGGGTCATGATCCCCTCACCGAGGAACCCGGCGAGATAGCTGTACTCGGCGATGAACCCCGCCGCGATGGTGGAGACCGCGAAGCCCAGGTTGATCGCCCAGTAGTTGAGCGAGAAGGCCCTGACCCGGTCCTCGGGGCGGATGATGTCGGCGATCATGGCCTGGACGGCGGGACGCGAGGCGTTGCTGGCGGCGCCGACGAGGAAGGCGACGGCGGCGATGGCCACCGGGTGCTGGACGAAGCCGAGCGCGGCGACGGAGAAGGCCGTGGAGGTCTGCGCGATCAGCAGGGTGGGACGGCGGCCGAACCGGTCCGCCATGACCCCGCCGGCGAGCGCCGAGATGACGCCGCCGAGCCCGTACAGCGCGGCGACGAGCCCGGCGAACGACGCGGAGTAGCCCCGGTCCAGGGTCAGGTACAGGGCCATGAAGGTGGCGACGAACCCGCCGAGGCGGTTGACCAGGGTGCTGGTCCACAACCACCAGAACGCGGGGGGCAGCCCGGAGACGGTCTCCCGCAACGCACGCCGGACGGCCGGCCCGGCCCCGCCCCTCCTGGTGCTTCCGTTTCCGGTGCTTCCGTTGCTGCTTCTGCCGTTCTCGGCACCGCCCGCGGACATGCAGACCCCCTCGGCACCAGGTGCCCATGTAAGTAGTGAAACGCGCAAGGAGACATTACGCACGGGGTGGGGAGGCACACCAGTGAATTGACGGGGACCGTCAATCGACGAGGTCGGGGCGGGGGCGGTGCGTCCGCAGCCGGGGCCACCCGGGGGACGTATCAGGAGCCGGACCGGGCGCGCGGCCGGCGCAGGGGTTCGATTACGCTCGGGGCATGGCCGACGCACCGTACAAGCTGATCCTCCTCCGCCACGGCGAGAGCGAGTGGAACGCGAAGAACCTGTTCACCGGCTGGGTGGACGTCAACCTGACCGAGAAGGGCGAGAAGGAGGCGGTCCGCGGCGGTGAGCTGCTGAAGGACGCCGGCCTGCTGCCCGACGTCGTGCACACCTCGCTCCAGAAGCGCGCGATCCGCACCGCCCAGCTCTCGCTGGAGTCGGCCGACCGCCACTGGATCCCGGTGCACCGCAGCTGGCGCCTGAACGAGCGGCACTACGGTGCGCTCCAGGGCAAGGACAAGGCACAGGTCCTCGCCGAGTTCGGCGACGAGCAGTTCATGCTGTGGCGCCGCTCGTACGACACGCCGCCGCCCGCGCTGGAGGACGGCACCGAGTACTCGCAGAGCGGTGACCCGCGCTACGCGACGATCCCGCCGGAGCTGCGGCCCCGCACGGAGTGCCTGAAGGACGTCGTCGAGCGGATGCTCCCGTACTGGTACGACGGCATCGTCCCGGACCTGCTGACCGGTCGCACGGTCCTGGTCGCCGCGCACGGCAACAGCCTGCGCGCGCTCGTCAAGCACCTGGACGGCGTCTCCGACGCGGACATCGCGGGCCTCAACATCCCGACCGGCATCCCGCTCTCCTACGAGCTGGACGCCGACCTCAAGCCCCTCAACCCGGGCGGCACGTACCTCGACCCGGACGCGGCCGCGGCGGCCATCGAGGCGGTCAAGAACCAGGGCAAGAAGAAGTAGCCCCCTGAGCCATTCAGGCCCCCTACCTGTGGTTGTCCGCCGGTGGGGGGCTTGTTTGCATCCTGTGACTAGGGCAGCCACGCCCGGTGCGGCCCCTCACGTCGCCGGGAGCCGGTACGACAGCACGTACGCGTCCGCGGCCATGACCGTGTCGCAGACCTCGACTGCGCGACCCGCCGAGTGGTGGCGACGGATGCCTGGGGAGCAGGAACAATGCCAGGCTACGAGCACCGAAGAGCAGACAACGACGCTGGCGCCGAGCGCGGGAGAGGGCTGAACATGGTCCACTCGATCGCGCGCCGGGTGCTGATCCACGACTCCGGGCACGGCCACATCAGCACCGCGGACCTGTTTGCCAGGATCTCCACTGGTCCAAAGCGGCTCGCTCCGCCTTACGCGTGCCAGGTGCTGCGGGAAACCAAGGTCAGAACACCAAGTCGGCCATGGTCTGAGCAACAAGACCAAGCGCCACGAAGGACCAACCGAGCACCTGTTCGCGCAAGCCCTGGATACTGGTTCGTTTGGACTCCTCGTCCAAGGACGAGATACGAGCCTCAAGATCAGAAGCGACTTGACGATCTGCTTCGCTACGTGAGTCCGTTTCCTGCTTGAGGTCGTGTTCAACATCCTGAGCCAGCCGGTAGACCCGGTTCAAACGACGCTCAACCTCGGACGTGAAGGCCGCTGGATCTTGTTCCAGGTCTGGCAAGGGTCCGAACTGAACGATACCGCGGAGGTTCATCGCCGATTCGACGGAAAGGGCCGTGCCCAGAGAACGCGTGATAGATCGCGGGGGGCGTCTTAGAAGACGTCGTACGCCACGAACCAGGGCAGTTCTCCATCGCCCGAGTATCGCAAGTTGGACCTTCAGCACCAGCGCAAAGAACCGATCACCGGGTGCGGCAGAACTCCGGAATGTTCGGTGGAAGCCGTCAGCAGCAGCGGCAAGTCCGAACATCTGACAAGCAATGCTGATCACAGTGAACGTAGTTTCAGCAGACATCGGTTCATCATGAGGGCGCGGGCAAGATCACGTCAGGTGATCGCTCAATTCTGCACCCCCGAGCCTTGACGTCGATCTGGCGCAGAACTCGGGCCGTCCCTGGGCCGTCCGAGGTCGATCGACGATGGCCGAGGACAACATGGCCCGGTCTGATCGTCTCGCTGGTCTTCCGCTGCGAGACCGCCGACGGCACACCCACCGTCGGGGACGAGACCCGCGCACTGCGTTGGGCCACCCGCGAAGAAGCGCTCCAACTCGCCGACGAGGCGTACGCGATCCGCGTCCTGGACGCACTCGACACGGCGAACCCACCGGCCGTCCGCGCCCACGACGGCGTGAAACTCGTCTAGCCCGAACCCGCTGCACATGGTGCGGAGCCGTACGCGAACCCGCGCGGAGGAGGTGACCCGGGCGGGACGACGCGACCGGGCGGGGCCACTGGTGCGAATGCTGGCCGGAACACCTCACCCGCCAGCGACGACCGGCACGATGAGGGGCCCTCGACGCCTACACCGGACGCCAAGCGGAGCGTTGGATCGCCAACACGCTGCGCGGCGAGGGCCTTCCAGGTGCGGTCCCCGCTACTGGGCATGAGGGGCAGGCAACACCCTCAGCGGCAGCCCCGGTGAGCCTCAGCGGCTGTCGTATTGGTCGGTGCAGGCAGACGGCATCACGTGCCGTCCGTCCAGTGGCGTTGCAGGCGAGCCACCGCTTCTTCCTTCGTCAGTTCGGAGACGGTCTCCTCCGAGAGACCGACGCGGTGGATCAACAGGTAGACCAGATCGGCCGGCAACGATTCCTTGGGCGGGGAGGGGGCTCCCCGGTCAGGGAGTTTTCCATCGATCACGCAGTCCCGGAACGCGCTTTCGGTGACGACCAACTGGTCGCGAAGGATGTGGCCCCACAACGCGGCCCCATAAACAGTGCGATCGACAGGGTGCGAAACACGAGTCCGCAGGATGCGCCCATCATGCAGCGTCAACTCGTAGGTGACGTGATGCGTACCGGTACGCCCACGAGCGTCTCGGACCCGCTCCCACCTCTCGACGACACAGAACCGGTCATGACGCTCACGGTCCGGTTGAGGTCGCGTCATCGCTGAACTCCCACCAGCCAGTCCTTCAGCTGACGGTCGTCACTCAGGGCAATCAGCTGCACCAAACCCCAGTTGTCCCGATGGTTGGGCGCCAGTCTCAGCCTCTCCTGCCAGTCGTCCGCGTACTCCCGCAAGGCGTCGACCATCTCGTCAACGGCGGCATCAAAGGTTGGTCCATCGGCTGCAACGGGGAGCCCGGGAATGAAGATGGACCACCCGTCCGCCTCCGCAACGACCTCGGCCCGGGCCGAACACACCGAAGACAGGTAGCCGCGCAGTCGCTCGACGTCCACCACCGCAGCGCAGCCGCTGGCCCGACGCACGGTCGCGACCCGTCCCTCGTCAGCAGCGTCGAGGAGTTCCTTCAGGTGCGTACGCGCTTCGGTGTAGCTCTCGAAATGCACTGCGGACATGGCGACCTCCCGTAGGTCTCGTGGAACCAGGGTGCCCCCCGCATATAAGTACGTCAAGTACGTCAAGTACCTCGCTGCCCGCGCGAAGGGGCGTTGAGCGCACCGAACCTCTCGTCCGGCACCCAAGGAGAGGCGCCACCGGCGGACTTCACGCACCGCCGCGGTGGACGTAGTCGACGAACCACGTTCAGCGAGATGGTGACCGCAGGACAGCCGCCGTCCACCCCGGCCCGGCCGAAACCGCAGGTCAGAGGCGGGAGCCCCGAGCGGCCTCCGTCAAGCGGCCCCCGCCACCCGGAGGCTGTGACGAACAGCGGACGCGCACGACTGCACCGATCGGTACACGCAGGCCCATACTGGGGGCAATGACAAAGCCATCTGCACCGAAGCGTCATCTGCCCACCAGCCCTTTCAAGGCCCCGGTCGCGCCGCCACCCAAGCACTTCGCCGTGGGCGACCAGGTCACACATGACATGTACGGCCTAGGTCGGGTGACCGGCATCGAGGAGGGAATCGCGGCGCTCGTGGATTTTGGTTCGGTTCAGGAACGGATCTTGAGCCCGTACGCCAGGATGAGCAAGCTGTAGACCTGCCACGCCCGGTCGTCTCACGCCAGGCACCTTCATGGCCTCGTACCCAATGGGAGACCCCTCATCGACGTGACCTCACTGTTCTCCGCTCCGGCGGAGGCGACCCGCCACGCCACCGCGGCCTCGCCGCCTCCGGCGACGAACCCCTTCCAGGCCCCGGACCTCGGGGAGGACGAGACCTACTACGACGATGCGCAGGCACCCTTCCCGGGCATCGACGCGGGTCAGCGCAAGGCGGGCTAGTACCGACCGGTGACGCCCGTTCAGGGGCACGGCTTCGTTGCCGTGTCCGGTGGCGGGCCGTCCCAGCGGGCTCCCCGGCACGACCGGTACGGCCGACACGATCAGCACGACCGGCACGCCCCGGGGCACCCAGCAGTACGCCTTCCCTTGGGCCCCCGACCTGCGATTCCTCCGCGGGATGGGGGCCTTTCGGCTGCGTGCGCCGAACAGAGCGAGGGCGCTACGCCCCGCCCGCGCCGCGGGGCTGGACCAGGCCGGATTCGTAGGCCGCGATGACCGCTTGGGCCCGGTCGCGGACGTCCAGCTTGGCGAAGACGTTGGTGATGTGGTTCTTCACGGTCTGGACGCCGATCTGCATGGTCCGGGAGATCTCGCCGTTGTCGAGCCCCGAGGCGATCAACCGCAGGACCTCCACCTCCCGCGGGGTGAGCGCGGAGAGGTCGGTGGAGACGGTCGGTTCGGTGATGAAGGTGGCGATCAGCCGGGTCAGCATGCGGGGCGCCACCACGGCATCGCCGACGTCGACCGTGCGCAGGGCCGAGGCCAGTTCCTCGGGGGACACGTCCTTGGGGAGGAAGCCCGACGCCCCCGCGCGCAGGGCGCGGACCACGTACTCGTCGATGTCGAAGGTGCTCAGGGCGAGCACCCGGCACTCGGGCAGTTCGGCGGTGAGGCGTTCGGTGGCGCGCACCCCGTCGAGCACGGGCATCCGGATGTCCATCAGGACCACCCGGGGGCGCAGTGCGTGGGCCGCGGCGACGGCCTGCTCGCCGTCGCCGACCTCGCCGACGACCTCGATGCCGGGCGCGGAGCGCAGGATCAGGGCCAGGCCCCGGCGGACCAGGGGCTGGTCGTCCGCGATGAGCACGGTGATGGTTCCGGTGCGGTCCGCCGGCGGGGCGTCCGCGGGCGCCGCCGGGGAGGCCCCCGCCGCGGACAGGTGGGCCGGGTCCGCGGGCGGGTGCGCCTGGGTGCCTTCGGTGGGGGCGGCCGGTGTCATCGAACCTCACTCCTGCTCATGCTGATCGTTCCCGTACGTCACACGCGTTCACGTACGCGGCTGCGTTCCGCGGAGGCGTTTCTCGGGCGCGTTCCGCGGGCGGCGTCACGGGGCGGGGAGGGGCACGGAGGCCGCGACCCGGAAGCCGCCCTCCGCGCGGCTGCCGACCTCCAGTGAGCCGCCGTGCACGGCGACGCGCTCGCGCATCCCCACCAGACCGTATCCCCCGCCCGCCGCGCCCCGCGCCCGACGGCTGCCGTTGCCGTCGTCGGTGATCTCCAGGGTGACGCGGTCGGGCAGGTAGACGAGGTGGACGTCCGCGGAGGCGTCGCCCGCGTGCTTGCGGACGTTGGTCAGGGCCTCCTGGGTGATCCGGTAGAGGGTGAGGCCGACGGTCATCGGCAGCGGGTGCTGGTCGCCGGTGACGACGAGCCGGGCGGGCAGACCGCTGGCCCGGGACTCGGTGATCAGCCCGTCGAGGTCGGCGACGCCCGGCTGCGGCTGGGACGGCGCCTCCTCGACGAGGTCGTCGCCGCGCAGCACGCCGAGCATCTGCCGCATCTCGCGCAGCGCCGTACGCGCCGACGCCTCCAGGGTGACCAGGGCCTCCCGGGAGGTCTCCGGGTCCTGGTCGAGGTGGGTCCGCGCGCCCCCGGACATCAGGTACATGGTGGTGATGTGGTGCGCGACCACGTCGTGGAGTTCCCGTGCGATGCGCCGACGCTCCTCCGCCACCGCGCGGTCGGCCAGGAGCTCCCGGTTCAGCTCCACCTGCCGACGCCACTTGCGGACCCAGAACGCCGCGGCGATGACGACGACGAAGCCCGCGGTCTCTCCCGCGATCTCCGGTGCCCCCATGTCGTTCCACAGGCCGCGGAAGACCTGGACCGCCTGCGCGGCCAGCCAGGCGAGCACCACGGTGCGGTGCGGGCGGAGCCTGGCGATCACGTACAGGGCGAGCATCGCGGGGATGCCGTTGCCGTGGACGACGGGGGCGGCGAGGCTCGCGACCGTCTGGAGCGCCAGGACCCCGGCGAGCGCGCCCACGGGACGGCGCCGGCGGGCCAGGAGCGGCAGGGCGGACACGACGAGCAGGACCACCGCGAGGGGGACGACCGGCTTCCCGCGGGCCACGTTCGTGCCCACGTAGTCGAGGATCTCCAACGCGGCGACGACGGCGATCAGGACGTCGTTGCGGAGCCAGCCGAGGGCCGGGGAGGCCAGCCCGCGTTCGCCCGCGAGTCGCCACCACCTCCGCAGGTCCGGCCGGGCACCGCGGAGCAGGCCGGCGGACGCGGTACGGGGGTCGGGGCCCATCGGGGCGCCTCCTTCAGCTGAGGGGTACGGGGCGACGCCCGTGCGGGGGCGACCCCGCGTGCGGTGCGGTCGTCACGAAAGAGCATCCACGAGGGCATCCACGAGGGCGCTTCGAGGGCGTCCACCAGACCCCGTCGAGGGCGTCCGCGAGGGCGTCCGGGCCATCGCATCACATCGGGCCGGCGACCCCGTCCGCCCCGGGGACGACACCGACCCAGGACCGGGGTCCTGGGTCGCCCGCGCCCCGGACCCGGGTCCCCCTCGCGGCCCCTCCCCCCGGGCGATGCCGTCGCGGGGCGGTTCTTGATGGGCTGGGGAGCGTCCGGAAGAGGCCGTGCAGCCCCCTGTCGAGAGAAGAGCAATGATTCGCAGTCTGACATCGTTCGCCACGCGCCGTCGATGGGTGACGATCATCGTCTGGACCCTTCTGGGCGCGGCGCTGACCGTCGTGGGGCAGTCCATGATGTTCAGCGCCACCGATTCCCAGGCGGGTGACTTCCTGCCCAAGGGCTACGACTCGGCTGCGGCTCTGGACATCGCCGAGGAGGATTTCGACGCGAAACCCGATGGGAACGCGGCGACCGCCCTCGTCGCCAGGAACGACGGGGAGCGGCTGACCGTCCGGGACCGGAAGGCGATCCGCGAGGCCGTCGCCGAGCTGGGCGAACGTCGGATCGTGGCGCCCGAGCCCGAGGGGTTGATGAAGGACCACTCGCAGACCCCGCGGCTGGGCCTGGGCGCGGTCGCCCCCAACGGGACGTTCCAACTGGTGTCGTTCTCGGTCAACGGGAACATGAACGACCCGGGGCTCCAGGACGTGTTCCGGGAGTTCCGTGACACGGCCGAGGAGGAGTTCGACGGGCAGGGTCTGCGCATCGGATTCACCGGCGGGATCGCCAGCACCGCGGACACCATGGAGGCGGGGGAATTCCGCGAGAAGCTCATCGGCGCCCTCACCATGGGCCTGATCGTCCTGCTGAACGTGGTGGTGTTCCGCAGCGTGCTCGCCGCACTGCTGCCGCTGATCGCGGTGGCGCTGATCGGCGGGGTCGCCGCCGGCGCGGTGGCCGGAGCGGCGGAGCTGTTCGACATCAAGCTCGACGCGTCCACCCCGTCCCTGATCACGGTGGTCCTGCTGGGCATCGGCATCGACTACTTCCTCTTCCTGCTCTTCCGGTTCCGGGAGCAGTTGCGCACCCACCCCGAGCAGGACGCCGTCACGGCTGCGGCCGTGACCACGGGCCGGGTGGGCAACGCCATCCTGTCCGCGGGGCTGACGATCGTCGCCGCGTTCGCCACCCTGGGCGTCGCGAGCTTCGGACAGTTCCGGGTGCTCGGCCCGGCCATCGCGATCTCCGTGCTGGTGATGCTGCTGGCGAGCCTCACCCTGATGCCGGCGCTGCTCGCGGTGAGCGGGCGGGCGATGTTCTGGCCCGCCAAGGCGTGGAAGAAGGAGGGCCCCGGCGGGGTCAGCGCCCGCCTCGGACTGGAGATCGCCCGACGGCCGGTGCGGTACGTCATCGCCAGCCTAGCCCTGCTGGGGGTGCTGTCGGCCGGTGCGTTCGGTCTGAAGATGAGCTACGACCAGGCGGGTCAGCCCAGGACCGAGGCCGTCGAGGTGGCCGAGGAGATCTCCCGCAGCCTGCCCGCCGGTGCCACCGACCCGCACACCGTGTACGTCCGCAGCGACGACGGCGCCCTGCGGACGGACGCGCTGTCCGGTCTGACCGGCTCGCTCGCCGAGGTCGAAGGGGTGGGGCGGGTGTCCGCGCCCGTGCTGAACCCCGACCGCACGGCCGCCCGCATCGAGGTGGTGCTGTCCGTCAAGTCCGACACCCAGCAGGCGCGTGACCTGGTGTCGGGCCCCGTGCGCTCCGCCATCGAGGAGAACACCCCCGCGCACACCGAGGCGCACCTCACGGGAACGGCGGCCGTGTTCGCCGACATCTCGACCGCCGTGGAGAAGGACCTGCGGCTGGTCTTCCCGATCGCCGCCGCCCTGATCGCCCTGATCCTGCTGCTCCTGCTGCGTTCGGTGCTGGCGCCCCTGGTGCTCATGGTCGCGGTGGGGCTGGGGTTCGCGGCGACGCTCGGTGCGGGCACCTTGGCCTTCCAGCACCTGCTGGACCGGCCGGGCATCTCGTTCACCCTGCCGCTGGTGCTGTTCCTCTTCGTCGTCGCCCTGGGCACCGACTACAACATCCTGATCAGCGACCGGATCAAGGAGGAGATGGACAAGCCGGTCACCGTGCGGCAGGCCGTCGCCGAGGCGGTGCGGCACACCGCGCCGGCCATCGCCACCGCCGGTCTGGTGCTCGCGGGTTCCTTCGCCAGCCTGATCGCCAGCCCGGCGACCCAGGAGGTCGGCTTCGCCACGGCCCTGGGCATCGTGTTGTCGTCCTTCGTGCTGTCGATCGTGCTGGTGCCGGCGGTGGCGGTGCTGCTGGGGCGTGGGCTGTGGTGGCCGCGGCGGCCCGGCCGGAGCGCCGACCCCTACGCGGCGCCGGAGCCGGAGGCCACATGGTCGCAGGCCGCCCCCCGGTACGCCGAACAGGCCCCCGACGTCCGCCGCTAGCGCGCACGTCGTCACCACGGCCACCGGGCTCGTCGTCCCCGCCCGCTACGGGGTGGGGACGACGAGCCCGGTGGGTTCGGTGGGTCAGCAGATGTCGGTGGGTCAGCGGGTGTGGATGAAGTACTTCCACGCTCCGTGGGTCGTCGAGTGGACGTTGTCGCCGTGCGCGCCGTTGATGTACGACGCCCGGACGCGGAACTGGTAGCCCGGCTCGTGCGGGCCCAGCAGCCGGATGCGCGTCTCGCCGAAGGAGCTGGCGGCGAAGTACTCGGTGCCCAGGCCCTGCCAGCGGCCCTGGACGCGGACCTCGTACTGGAGGCGGTGCTGGCGGCCCGGGTACGCCGTCATCACGGTCCCGACGTACGGGTCCTTCGACGCCTTGTAGTAGTGCGTCGTGGCGCCGTTCAGCCGCGCGGTCTTGTAGTGGTTGGTCAACTTGGTGGAGATCCTGACCTTGCTGCCGACCCAGCTCTTCGCCGACTTCCCGGACGTACGGGAGTCACCGTCGTACACGGCGGTGACCGTGGTGTCCCGGCCGAGCTTCACCGTCGCGGAGATCTTGCCGTTGCTCGCGACCTTGCCGGTCTTCACCAGGACCCGGCCGCGACCGTCGCCCGCGGGGTCGGAGTACAGCTTGACGGTGCGGTTCTTGTACGTCTTGCCGAGGGTCGCGGTGAACTTCACCGACGTCCCGTGGGCGTACACGTTCTTGTTCTTGTCGAGCTTCAGGGTGGTCGCCGCGCGGGACACCGAGACGCTGTCCGAACCGGCCGCCGCGGCGTGCGTGCCGCTGCCCGCGTACGCCACCCGGTAGGTCACCTTGCCACCGGAGGGCGGGGTGTCCTTGAACGAGAACGAGCCGCTGGACGTCGTCTTGACGGAGGCCAGGCGCTTGCCGCTCGGCGACTCGGCGTCGGTGCGGGTGACCGTCAGCGGGGTGCCGGCGGGCAGGGCGAGGGTCGCCGACACCTTGCCGGTGACGGTGAGTTGCTTGGCCCGGGTGGCGCTGCTCGGCGCGGAGACGGTCACCTTGGGCAGCGACCGGGTGGGGTTGTCGAAGGTGCGCAGGGAGACGGTGCCGAGGCTGTTGGCCGACAGGGCGAACAGCCGGCGGGAGTCGGACGTCCAGGCGAGGCCGCCCGGGAGCAGCAGGTCGGAGCCGCTGCTGTGACCGGTGCTGGGGAACTCGTAGCTGCGGACGAGCTTGGTGTGGCCCTTGGGGAACACGTACACGTCGGGCGAGTACGAGCCGTCGACGCCGGCCGCGACACTGCCGTCCGGGGCGATGGCGACGGCGTTGGGGTAGTGGGTGGTGCGGTAGCTGGTCGCGCGGGACAGGTCCGTCGTGGAGTAGGCGACGTGTTCGTAGGGGGCGCCGCTGGCGACGACGAAGCGCCGGCCGTCGGGCGTCACGTCGACCTGGCGGAGGTTTTCCGCGTCGATGCCGCCCCGCGTCCGTTCCACGGCCGTGCCCGTGGAGACGTCGTACACGGTGGCGGCGCGGTCGGTCGCCGTCACGAGCACGTCCGGCGCTGCCGGGTCGGCGCCCAGGAGCGGTTGCGAGCCGGTGGCCGCGGCGAGCACGACGACGGGTTCGGCGGCGCTGAGGTCGAGCGAGCCGAGGCCCGCGGCGTGGCTGAACCACAGCTTCCCGCCGGCGACGGCGAGGTCGTGGGGGCGTTCGGCGCCGAGGTCGTAGCTCGCGGTCTGGGAGAGCGTCCCGGTGTCGACGGAGACGATCCGGCCGGTGTCGCCGACCGCCGCGTACACCTGACCGGCGGCGGAGCGCTCCAGCCCGTGGACGCCGGGCAGGCCGCTGAGCGTCTTGACCACGCGGCCCGCGTAGTCGGTGACGACGATCTTGCCGCTGCGCGGGTCGGAGACGAACACGCGCTGGCGTGCGTCGTCGACCACGACGTCCCCGACGGACTTCACGTTCAGGACCCGCGCGGAGTCGGCCGCGGCGCTGCCGGCCGTGCCCGCGACGAGCGCGGCGGAACTGAAGAGGACGGCGAGCGCGGTCGCCGACGAGATGCTGCGCGTGCGCACAGTGATGAACCCCCACCCTGATGGATCCGGCCGCGCGACGCCCGAGGGCACGCTGTGAAGAGGCTGTGCGCGGGGCGCGGCCGATGATCAGCAGGGTAAGCCATGCCGCTGACGTGGGCACAGTGGTGTTCCGGCGCCCTGTTCCAGGCGGTCGCGGAGGGGGGTCCTCGCAGGTCGGGCGGGGTTACGCGGGGGCGTCCGGGGTGGTGGGGGACGGGGTGTCGGGGGTGGTGTCGCGGGTGAGGTGGGTGAACGCGTCGAGGTTGCGGGTGGACTCGCCGCGGGACACGCGCCAGGCGTACTCCCGGCGGATGGAGGTGGCGAAACCGAGTTCCAGCAGGGTGTTGAAGGCGCCGTCCGACGCTTCGAGCACGGAGCCGAGGACGCGGTCGACCTCGGCGGGCGTGACCGCGTCGAGGGGGAGCCGGCCGACCAGGTAGACGTCCCCGAGCGGGTCCAGCGCGAACGCCACGCCGTACAGCTTGAGGTTGCGCTCCAGGACCCAGCGGTACACGCGCTCCGCGTTCTCGTCGGGGTGGCGCACGACGAACGCGTTCAGCGACAGGGTGTGCTCGCCGACGATCAGGGACACCGTGGTGAAGAGCTTGCGGGTACCGGGCAGCTTCGCCACGTAGGCGCCCGGTTCGGGGCTCTCCCACTCGATCCCCGACTCGGTCAGCACCCGCTCGATGATCACCGCCGCCTCAGCCATGCGGCGAGCCTACGGGACGGTCCCGTACGCGGCGGCGGGCCGCCGTTGTGGCGCGCGCCACGCGTACGTCATGCCTGCCGCACTCCCCCGGCGCGCGCCGGAGGCGCGGTCAGCCGTGGTGGGTGCGGGCCCCGCGGCGGTACTCGTGGAGCGCGGCGGTGTAGACGTCGGCCGTCGCGGAGGCCGCCGCGTCCCAGCCGAAGGACTCCGCGTGCCGGGCCGCCGCGGCGCCCATCCGGAACGACATCGCCGGATCGTCGGCGTACGCACCCAGGACGCGGGCGTAGTCGACCGGGTCGTGGCCGTCGACGAGGTGGCCGGTGACCCCGTCCCGTACCGCGACGGGCAGCCCGCCGACCCGGGCCGCGAGCACCGGCGTGCCGGTCGCCTGCGCCTCGATCGCGACGAGGCCGAACGACTCGCTGTGCGAGGGCATCACCAGGACGGAGGCGGCCCGGAACCAGTCCGCCAACTCGTCCTGGCCGACCGGCGGTCTGAAGCGCACGACGTCGGTGATGCCGAGGCGCGCGGCGAGCTTCTGGAGGCCCTCGGGCTTGGCGAGCCCGCTGCCGCTGGGGCCGCCGACGACGGGGACGACGAGCCGTCCGCGCAGCCCGGGCCGCTCGGCCAGCAGGACGGCGACCGCGCGGAGCAGCACGTCAGGGGCCTTCAGGGGCTGGATGCGGCCCGCGAACAGCGGCACCAGGGCGTTCGGCGGCAGCCCCAGGCGGGCGCGGGCGGCGAGCCGTCCGTCCGCGGGACGGAACCGTTCGAGGTTGACGCCCGGGTGCACGACCGCGACCTTGTCGGGCACGGCCTCGTAGTGGCCGACCAGTTCGTCGGCCTCCTCGCGGGTGTTCGCGATGAGCCGGTCGGAGGCGCGCACGATCTGGGTCTCGCCGATGATCCGGGCGGCCGGTTCGGGGGTGTCGCCGTCGGCGAGGCAGGCGTTCTTGACCTTCGCCATGGTGTGCATGGCGTGCACCAGGGGGACGCCCCAGCGTTCGGCGGCCAGCCAGCCGACGTGTCCGGACAGCCAGTAGTGCGAGTGGACCAGGTCGTAGTGGTCGGGGCGGTGCCGGGCCCACGCCTGCATGGTGCCGTGGGTGAACGCGCACAGTTGCGCGGGCAGGTCCTCCTTGGCGAGGCCCTCGTAGGGGCCGGCGTCGACGTGCCGCACCAGGACGCCGGGCGCCAGCTCCACCGTGGGCGGCAGGCCGCCGGTGGTGGCGCGGGTGAAGATCTCCACCTCGATGCCGATCGCGGCCAGCCGCTTCGCCAGCTCCACGATGTAGACGTTCATGCCGCCCGCGTCGCCCGTGCCGGGCTGGTGCAGCGGCGAGGTGTGCACGCTGAGCATCGCGATGCGGCGCGGTCTGCGGAGGGTGCCCGGCAGGCGCAGCCGGGAGGAGGGACGGGGTGGGGAAGCGGTGGATCGTCGCCCGAGCCTGCTGACGTAGTGGCTCACGAAGCGGTCCTCCTCGCGGCTGCATCCGGTCGTCGTGCGGGGCCTTCGCCGCCCGGCTCCGTCGTCGGTGCGGGTCCGGACCTCGCGGTTCCGTGTCCCTGCGACCGCGGTGGCATGCCTGCGGGAGGGCGCGGCCTACCCTCCGGAGCCCTGCAACACCGAAGGACACCGTTCCCTTCCCATTTTGCACAACTATTACGTTGCCTTCGTCAACCGTGCAGGTCAGGGTCCTCCGGCTGATCCACGGACCGGCCGGGCGACGGGGTCGGCGCGGTGTGCGGCCCCGGCTGGATACCCTCGGGGGCATGCCCTCCCGACCCGTGGGAACGGTGACCCGCGGGACCACCCATCCGAACCGGCTGCGCCGTATGGACCGCTGGATCACCGCCGCCCACGCCCCCGCCCTGCGCCGCGCGGACGACCCCGTCGCCGTCGACCTCGGCTACGGGGCCGCGCCCTGGACCGCCGTCGAGCTGCTGCACCGGCTGCGCACCGTCGCGCCCCGCGCCCGGGTGGTCGGGGTGGAGATCGACCCGGCGCGGGTGGCGGCGGCCCGGCCGTACGCGCGTGCGGGGCTGGAGTTCCGGCACGGCGGCTTCGAGGTGCCGTTGCCGGGTCGCCCGGTGCTGATCCGGGCGGCGAACGTGTTGCGGCAGTACGACGAGTCCGAGGTGCCCGGGGTGTGGGCGCGGCTGTGCGCCCGGCTCGCGCCGGAGGGGGTGCTGGTCGAGGGCACCTGCGATGAGATCGGCCGGCGGCACGTGTGGGTGACGCTCGGGCCCGAGGGGCCCCGGACGGTGACCTTCGCGACGCGGCTCGCCTCCCTGGAGCGCCCCTCGGACCTCGCCGAACGCCTGCCCAAGGCGCTGATCCACCGCAACGTGCCGGGCGAGCCGGTGCACGCGTTCCTCCGGGACTTCGACCGGGCGTGGGCGGCTGCGGCGCCCTACGCCTCGTACGGGGCGCGGCAGCGGTGGATGCGGGCGGTGCGGGACCTCCGGGCGGGCGGTTGGCCCGTGGTGGACGGTCCGAAGCGGTGGCGGCAGGGCGAAGTGACGCTGCGGTGGGAGGCGTTGGCCCCGGCGGTGCGGTGAGCCGGGGGCGCCGCCGAGGTGGGTGCGGTCCGTCGCCACGGGGGCCGCGGCCGGGCGTCCCCCCGACACGACCCGCCCGGAACGGTGTCCGCACCTCCCGTCACCCAGCGGGGGCACCTCACGCGTTCGGGTGAACACGCGTGCGACCGCTCCGGGTCGGGAACGAACGTACGGACCCGATCGTCATTCGGATCGGAGCGGAACGGACGGGCCGGTCGGCGGATGCGCCGGCCAGCCGATGTACGGGGCGCCGTCGCGCGGTCGCGTGGGTGGTGCGCTCGTGCGGTACGCGTGCGGGGCGGGTACGGGTACGGGTACGGGGCCGAACGGGCGCGGGAGTCCGTTGGTTCGGGTGGGGCACGGGCGGGGCACGGGTGGTACCGGGGAGCGGAGGGGGAGAACGGATGCGCGTACGGCGGATTCTGACGATCGTGGTCGTGGCGGTGGCCTGCGCGGTGAGCCTGCTGTCGGTTCCCCGTGCCGCTTCGGCAGCGCCCACGCCCCTCCCCCAGCCGCCCACCTCGGGCACCTCGGGCACCTCGGGGTCGGGCACCCCCCGGACGGGCGCCGATCGGCTGGAGGACGTCCGGGACCGGCTGGACCGCCTCTACCGGGAGGCGGCAGCGGCCACCGACGCCTACAACGCGGCCGAGGAGTCCGCCGCCGAGCAGTCCAGGACGATCGCCGACCTCGCCGAGAAGATCGCGGACGGCGAGGAGCGGTTGGAGGGCCTGCGGAACCGCGCGGGGGCCGCCGCCCGCGCCCAGTACCGCTCGGGCGGCGTCCCCGACGAGGCGAGGCTGGTGCTCAGCGACGACCCCGGGCACTTCCTCGACGGCGCCGGGCGCGTCCTGGCGGGCCAGCGCGCCACCAAGGGGCTGATCACCCAGCTCACCCGGACCCAGGAGGACTTGCGGATCTACGCGAAGGACGCCACCGCGAACCAGGAGGAGTTGGAGGAGACCCGGGGCGAGAAGGACGCGGCGCGCAAGAAGGTCGAGCGCAAGCTCGCCGATGCGGAGGAGTTGGAGAAGTCCCTCGCCGCGGAGGAGCTGGAACGGCTGCGGGGGCTGGAGGAGGACGACCAGCGAGCGGCCCAGGACGCCTGGCTCGGCTCCGGGGTCCTGAAGGGGAGCGGGACGGACGGCAGCGCCGGGGCCCGGGCCGCCATCGCCTACGCGGAGGACCAGCTCGGCCTGCCCTACGAGTGGGGCGCCGAGGGCCCCGACTCCTTCGACTGTTCCGGCCTCACCCAACAGGCGTGGGCCGCCGCCGGGGTACCGATACCCCGCACCTCACAACAGCAGTGGCAATCGCTGCGGCGGGTGTCCGAGGCGGACCTCCAGCCGGGGGACCTGATCATCTACCACTCCGACGCCAGCCACGTGGCCCTGTACATAGGGGACGGCTCGATCATCCACTCACCGCGCCCCGGCCGCTCCGTCACGGTGGCCGGCGCGGGTTCCATGCCGATACTGGGCGTGGTCCGGCCGGAGGGCTGACCCGAGCAGGCCCCAAACCGACCCGACCGAGCCGACCCGCCGCCCCGCAGCGTGCAGGCCCCGCCCACCGCAGGTCAGAGCCTCCGCCCGAACGCGAGGGGCCCGGCCCGCCATCTGGAGCCGGCCGGCCGGAGGTCCGTATGCGCCACGTGACGTACGGCACGTCCGGGCCGGGACTCAACCCGGGCGGCGTGACGTTCGTCATTCCGTGCGGACACCCTGACGGTGGCCCGCTGTCCAATTGCGGGAGGGGATGCGGCATATGACGATGGCCGATTGCCCAGCAGCTTCGGATACCTCGTTCCCCTGCGCCGCCGCATACCGCTATGGTCCCCGTCTGGCGGTGCGTCGTTCGACGCCCCGCCGCGCCCTCGGGGGGAGGGAAGGAATCCAGACGATGCCCGCACCCGTACCGCGGCAGAGAGCGATACCGGCCGTGGAGAACGGCCCGGACGGCCCGAACGACACCACGGCGCCCGCGTCCGCAGCCACGACCGCAGTCGCCGCGTCCGCCCCGGCCACCGCGACCACGCAGGCCCGGGCGGTGACCGACCGCACCGGCACCGCGACCGGCGGCGGCCTCAGCCTGCTGGTGATCGAGGACGACCCCGCGGGTTCCCTCGGCATCCCCGACCTACTGGACGCCGCCGGGAAGCCCATCCGCATCCGCACCGCCCGCAACCTCACCGAGGCCGAGCGGCTGCTCACCGACGACGTGCACTGCATCCTGCTGGACCTCGCCCTGACCCTCCCGCCGGGCGGCGGCGCGGACAAGCCCGACGAGCTGGCCTCGCTCAAGCACGTGCTGCGCCTGGCGCCCCGGCACGCCGTGCTGGCCCTCACCACCTCCGGTGACGCCGAGCGCGGCGCCGAAGCGGTCCGCGTCGGCGCCCAGGACTACCTGTTCCGCGACGAGCTCGACGCCCGGCTGCTGAGCCGCGCCATCCGGTACGCCGTGGAGCGCAAGCGCGCGGACGCCGCACAGCGCAAACTGACCGAGTCCCGGATGCGGGCCCAGGAGAACGCCCGCCTGGAGCGCGGACTGCTCCCCAAGCCGCTGCTGGACGGGGCCAGGCTCAGCTTCGCGGCCAGTTATCTGCCCGGCCGCTCCCGCGCCCTGCTCGGCGGCGACTTCTACGACGCGGTGCGCACGCCCGACGGCACCGTGCACGCGATGATCGGCGACGTCTGCGGACACGGACCGGACGAGGCCGCGCTCGGCGTCGAGCTCCGCATCGCCTGGCGGGCCCTGACCCTGGCCGGACTGTGCGGGGACGAACTGCTCTCCACGCTCCAGCAGGTCCTGGAACACGAGCGGGCCGACGAGGAGATCTTCGCGACCCTCTGCACGGTCGACATCGCCCCCGACGGCCGCCACGCGGGCCTGTGCCTCGCGGGCCACCCCGCACCCCTGGTGGTCCGCCCCGGACGGCTCGCGGAACTCCTCCCGTACGAGAGCGGGGGCCCCGCGCTGGGCCTGCTGCCCCGCGCCCGCTGGCCGCGGCGCCAGGTGGACCTGGGCGGCACCTGGAGCCTGATGCTCTACACGGACGGACTGATCGAGGGACGCATCGGCTCCGGGACCCAGCGGCTCGGGCAGGACGGCATGGTGGAACTCGTCCGCCGTCAGCTCGCCGACGGCCGGCGCGGGGAGGAACTGCTCGAAGCGACCGTGAACGAGGTCCGGGACCTCAACGGCGGGGACCTCACGGACGACGTGGCCGTGGTGCTCCTGGACCGGGAGCCCGGGCACTGAGCACCCGCGTCATCGTCGCCCGTGGGCGGCTCCAGCGGGGACGGGTCACCGGCCGCCGTTGTAGGGGCCGTACGGGCCGTCGCTGCTGCTGCCCCCGCGACGGCCACCGCCGCCGGAGACCGCCCGGAGCGCGGGGCGCACGTCCACGAAGAACACGATCGTCGCGATCAGTCCCGCGATCTGGAGGAACATGATCGGGACCAGCAGGTTCACCGCGACGGTGATGCCCAGCAGGATCAGCCAGAACATCTTGTTCTGCTTGTTCGCGGCGCGGTAGGCGTCCTCGCGGGCGATCGCGGCCATCACCAGGGCCACCGCGGCCATGACGAGCATGGCCATGTAGATCAGCAACAACACATCGCTGAATCCGGCTCGCAGCACAGCGTCCACCACCCGTGTCGAATCGTCCCTACGTCGCCACCGTACCCGCTGAACGGGCCGGGCACGCGAATCGTGCCCGGCCCATTGTCCGACCCCTGCGGCGCCACGGGCGAAGGCCCCTGCGGCGCCCCGCGCGGTGGGCGGTGCGGCGGGCGGCGCGGAATCCCGACGGCCGCCGCGGTGCCCGCTCCTACCTACTCGGCGGGCGGAGTGTTCTTCTTCGCCGCCGGCTTACGGACGGGAGTCTTCTTCGCGACCGGCTTGCCCGCCGGGGCGGCGCCCTCCGGGCCCGCGGCGGAGTCCCGGGCGCCGCTCTGCGCGGAGTCCTGGGCCGGCACCGTCCGGGAGGCCGGCCGGGTGCCGGACGCGGACCGGGCGCGGCTCTTCGGTGCGGGGGCGGGCGCCGGCTCGGGCTCGACGGCTCCGGCCAGGTCGACGATCTCCTCCGCGGCCTCGCCCCGCCAGGTGCGCACGGTCTGCTCGCCGTGCTCGGCGACCTTCTCGTACGTCTCACGGGCCTTGATCGCGTACTCGGCGGCGACGCCGACGCCGCGCAGCGCGAGGTCCTGGGCGGAGTCGCCGAGCTTCTTGAAGTCCCCGTCGAGCGCGGTGATGAACTCGTTGACCTTCGTCTGAACGGTCTCCTGGACCTCCCGGGCCCGGGCGCTCGCCTTGTCCTGCACGGCCTTCGGGTCGGCGTTGCGGACCGCCTCGATGCGCCCGGGGGCCTCGGCGCGCAGCTGCTCGACGAGTCCCGGGACCTTCTTGGCCTGCTGGAACGCCAGGTCGGCCGTACCGGCGGCGAAGTAGAGGGGGGTGGGGTCGGAGAGGGTCTTGCGCAGGTCGTCGGTGATGGCCATGGTCAGCGGTCCTCCTGGATCACGTCGTTCAGGTGCGTCGTGGGTCTGCGGCGGTCGGCGTGCGCGGTCACTGGGGCTGCGCGGGTGCGGCTCCGCTTCCGGCTCCCGTTCCGGCTTCGCTTCCGGTTCCGTCGTCGTCGGCCGGGCGGGGTCCGGATATCGCGCCGTCCGCACCCGCCCGCGAGGGGCCGGTAGCCGGCGCATCGGTGCCGTTCTCCTTGCGGAAGGACTCGTAGATCTGGAGCAGCACCTGTTTCTGCTGCTCGTTGATCGAGGGGTCGCCGAGGATGACGGCCCGCGTCTCCAGCTCGTCCCGTTCCCGCTCGTCGAGGATCCCGGCGCGGACGTACAGGGTCTCCGCGGAGATCCGCAGCGCCTTCGCGACCTGCTGCAACACCTCGGCGGACGGCTTGCGCAGCCCGCGTTCGATCTGGCTCAGATAGGGGTTCGAGACGCCGGCGGCCTCGGCGAGCTGCCGCAGGGACAGTTGCGCGGTGCGCCGCTGTTCGCGGAGGTACTCGCCGAGGTTGCCGACGTTGAGCGATGCCATGCCCCTACCGTGCACCCTCGCGCTAACAATTGCAAGCGCATTGCTAGCAAAAGGCCGCGGCGGGCTCGCGCAGCACGCGAATGCGGCCGACCGGGCAGGCGGGCGCTCCTCGGCGTTCGGGCGCCCGCCTGCACTGACGACCAGCTAGCCGTAAGAGGCGGCCTAGGGGGCGCCGTCGGAGGTCCCGCCGGGCGTCGTGTGGAGGATCTCGCGGGCCTGGTCGGCGGCGCGGGCGATGCTCTCGGAGACGAAGTCCACGTAGCGGGCGATGTTCTCCAGGCGCGTGGCGGCCGGGGTGTCGGGGCCGAGGACGCCGACGCCCTGCCGGGCGATGTCGCCCAGGTGGGCGGTGGCCCGGGCGCTGGCCATCGTGGACTGGTACATGACGTCGTCGTCGACGACGTAGCGCTCACGGCGGTGGTCGTCGCGTTCGCGGCGGATCAGGCCCTGGCCGCCGAGGAACGTGACCGCTTTGGAGACGGACGCGGGGCTGATCCGGAGGCGTCCGGCGAGTTCGGAGGCGGTGAGGCTGCCCGCGTCGGTGGTGTAGAGGCTGGCCAGGACCCGGGCCGTCATCCTGGGCAGGCCCGACTGCATGAAGACGGTGGCGAACATCTCCTCGTACTCGCGCACCGCTTCGGCGTCGCGCCCGTGGGCCTGCGGGGGCGTGCCGGGGTCCGGGGCCGTCGTGGTCTTCTTGCGGCGGTGGGCGCGGCGTTCGGTGGCGCGGTGGGCGAGGTCCGCACGGTAGGCGGCGGGGCCGCCGTTGCGCATGACCTCGCGGGTGACGGTCGAGGTCGGGCGGTCCAGCCCTCTGGCGATCTCCGCGTAGGAGAGGTCGTCGGCCAGTCCCAGCGCGATCCGCTGGCGTTCCTGCTGGGTGAGTCGGCCTCCTGGCATCGCACTCTCCTCCGTGATCGTCCGTGGGCTCCCCACAGTAGCGTTCACTTTCGATCTATTGCAACGTGACACAGCTTGATCGTTGCGTTGCAACTCTCCCCATTGCAATGAATTCACCGCTCTGAGCTGCGATTATGCCGACCCATCGCAACGACATGATTGCCGGATCTGGAAATGCAACGTAGCTTTTCCCTCATCGGAAACAGCAACGGAAGGGCAGTACGATGCAGAAGTTCGACACCCCCACCCCGGTCACCGTCATCCTGGACGTCCCCGCCGGCGACATCCGTCTCATCGCCGCCGACCGCGCCGACACCACCGTCGAGGTCCTCCCCAAGAACCCGTCCACGGGCCGCGACGCGAAGGCCGCGGAGCGCACGGAGGTCGTCTACGGCGACAACGTCCTGCGGATCACCGCCCCGCAGGCGGACAACCAGGTCTTCGGCCCCTCCGGATCCGTCGAGGTCACGGTCCAACTGCCCGCGGGATCCCACGTCGAGGCGAACGCGGCCCTCGCCGGGCTGCGGGGCGTCGGACGGCTCGGCGACGTCACCTTCGAGACCGCTCAGGGCACGGTCGAGCTCGACGAGGCCGCGAGCGTCCGGCTGACCCTCCAGTCGGGCGACGTCACGGTCGGCCGTCTGGGCGGCGACGCGGACATCAGCACCCAGAAGGGCGACCTCCGCGTCGACGAGGCCGTGCGCGGCACGGTCACGCTGCGCACCGAGCACGGCGAGATCTCCGTCGCCGCCGCCCGTGGGGTCTCCGCCTCCCTGGACGCCGGCACCTCCTACGGCCGGATCCACAACACGCTCCGGAACGCCGACGGCACCGACGCCGCCCTCACCGTCCACGCCACCACCGCCTACGGCGACATCAGCGCGCGCAGCCTCTGACGCGGACACACACCCCGCGCCGATCCGGCCCGTTCACCCGCACTCTCCCCACCGCACTCCCCCCTCAGACCTGAAGGAGCACCCACCATGTCCCTCACCCTTGGCGACCAGGACCGTCCCGAGCTGCGGAAGCTCATCGAGGGGATGATCGAGTCCGGCTTCACCGGTGTGACGATGCGCCTGCACGACGAACAGGGCGAATGGGTCGGCAGCGCCGGGGCCCGCGAGCTGGGCGGGACCGAGAAGCCCCCGGTGGACGGGTACGTCCGGATAGGCAGCAACACCAAGACCTTCACCGCGGCCCTGGTGCTGCGGCTGGTGGCCGAAGGCGCGATCGAGCTGGACGCCCCGGCCGCCGACCACCTGCCCGGGTTCGGGCTGGACCCGCGGATCACGGTGCGGATGCTGCTGCGGCACACCAGCGGGGTGTTCAACTTCACCGGCGAGTACCACGCCGACGGGACCTTCACCCCGGGGATCCCCGCCACGAACACGGGCCAGGAGTGGGTGGACAAGCGGTTCACGGCCTACCAGCCGGAGGAACTGGTGCGACTGGCCCTGTCCCGGCCCGCGCGGTTCGAGCCGGGAACGGGCTGGAGCTACTCCAACACCAACTACGTCCTGCTCAGGCTGCTGGTCGAGAAGGCCACCGGCCGCTCCTTCGCCGGGGAGATGCGGCGACTGGTCCTGGAGCCGCTCGGACTGTCGGACACCCTGGTGCCGGACGGCGACCCGGAGCTGCCCGAGCCGCACGCCCGCGCCTACTACCGGTACGAGGACGCCGGGCGGACGGAGACCGTCGACGTCACCCGGCACGACCCCTCCTGGATCTCGACCGGCGGAGACATGATCTCCACCACCCGGGACCTCCACACGTTCATCTCCTCGCTGCTGAGCGGCAAGCTGCTGCCCGCCGCGCTGCTGGCCGAGATGTGCGAGCCGCACCCCGAGACCGGTTACGGCCTGGGCCTGTTCGTCCAGCAGGCGAGCGGGAACGGCGGCACCATCATCACCCACAACGGCGGCGTGGCGGGCCACGGAGCGCTGATGTACAGCACGGCCGACGGCAGCAAGACCCTGATCGCCGCGCTGAACTACGTGGACGACGCCGCGCTGTCCCTCGCCGAGGCGTTCCAGAAGGCCGTGGCACAGCTCGTCGAGGAGGTGTTCGGCGGCCAGGACACCCCGCCGGCCGAGCGGTGATCCTCATGGGGACAGCGGGCGGCAGCGGCCGTCCGCGCTCACTGGGCGGGCCGGCCCCTTCGGAGCGGCGACTCTGACAGCGCGGCGGCACCTCGGGACCAGTGGCCGCCGGAGATCGCGGTTGCGCAGGGACGTGCCGAGGGGAGGGCGGGTGCGGTGGCCAACCCGGGTCCAGGCTCGGCGCCTTGGCCTGCTGCCGGTCCATCGGGCTCCAGGTCCCGCAAGGTCTTCGGCTGACGGCGCCCGTCAGGGCGCGAGGGAGCGTGCGAGGCGGAACCCCACGTCGTCGACCCGGAAGGTCGGGTGGCTGCGGCGCCGCGCGGAGGCCCGGCAGCTCCAGTGTTCGTCGAACCAGCCGCCGCCGCGCAGCACCCGGTAGTCGCCGTAGACCTCGGCGTCGTAGACGTCCCAGCACCAGTCCCAGACGTTCCCGAGCATGTCGTGGAAGCCCCACGGGTTGGGCCGTTTGCCACCCGCGTCGTGGATCTGCTCCCGGGAGTTGCCGCGGTACCAGGCGATCTCGTCGAGGGGTCCGTAGTGGGGTCCGGTCGTACCGGCCCGGCAGGCGTGTTCCCACTCGGCTTCGGTCGGCAGCCGGTACCCGTCCGCGGACGGGTCCCACTCGATGCCTTCACCGTCGGCGTGGAGGTGGTAGGCGGACGCGAACCCGTCGCGTCGGGACAGGGCGTTGCAGAACCGGACCGCGTCCCACCAGGAGACGCTCTCCACGGGCAGGTGAGCCCCCTGGGCGGTGCTCGGTCGCACCTCGGTGACCTGCTCGTACAGGGCCTGAGTGACGGGGAGCGCCGCGAGTTCGTAGGGCGCGAGCTCTACCGGCCAGCTGCGCCGCGTCCGCCGGTCCGACAGCGTTACCCGCCCCGACGGGACGGCGATCATCGTTCCTGCGCTCGCGTCCATGGACGGATGATCGCACCGGTGACCGCGACCGACGCGCTCGGGGCGTCAACCGGCCGCGGCCCCCCGTCCGTTACCCGTCGCCACGGGATGCCGGTGTGTCCGCCCGGAACGGCAGCGGAACGGCGACCTGCCGGGTCCGCATCGCCCGGTGGATGTCGACGCGGGCCCGCTCGTCCGCGGCGGACGGCGCCGTGCGCCACGGAGGGCCGGGCCACGGGCCACCGGCCGGTCCGATGCGGACTGGGTACGCTCCCTCACCGATGCGATGCCAGGCAGAGGGCAGGGGGGCGGCGGGCAGGGGCCCCGACAGCGTCCCGTCAGATCAGGGGAGTTCGGAGAATCACATGCACCGTGCCGTCGAGGGGTTCGAGGGTGTCGAAAGGTACGAGGGATTCCGTACCGCGGTTCCAGAGTCGGAGGGGTGGGAGGCGTGGCTGGCGTACGCGGACGTGCTGACCGCGGCGGGTGACGCCCGGGGAGAGGCGATCCGGTGCGAGCACCGCTGCGAGACCGGCGGTGGGGACGCGCAGGCGTTGGCCTCGGCGTACGGGCGGGTGGAGCGGCAGTGGGGGCTCGACGGTCTGCGGGCGGACGGTTCCTGGCGGTTCACCTGGTCCCGCGGCTTCATCGACAAAGCTGCGTTCCGGCTCGCGACGGAGGGCCGGTCGCGACGTGGAGCACTGGTCGAACGGCTCCTCGCCGACCTGCCCCACACCGGGAGCGACGATGCGGCCGATCCCGAGCAGTGGGAAGGGGCCCTGATCGACGTCCTGTTGTCGCACCCGGCCAGCCGCCTGCTGCGCGGGCTGGAGCTGCACCTCACCGACTACCACCACTCCGCCGAGCGCGCCGTGCTCGCCCTGTCCCGTCAGCAGCGGCCCCGGCTCGCGACCCTGCACTTCGGCCACGGCTTCGACCTGCTCCTCGCACTGCACACCACGTCGACGGGGGACCGGGTCGAACCCGCGAAGTACCTGCACGCCGCGGTGGTCCCCGCTCAGGCGGGAACCGCACTGTGGGAGGCGCTGCCCGCCCTGCGCACCCTGGAGCTCGAAGGCGCGTTCCTGTTCGACGACGTGGAACACGCGACCCTGACGCACCTACGGACCCGGGGCGCCGTCCTCTCGGACGGCTCCCTGTTCGCGTTCTCGACTCCGGGCCTGGTCTCCCTGGAGGTGGAGATCGGGCCGGACGTCCACGGTGTCGTACCGCCGAACGCGATCCTCGACGACCTGGAGGCGTCCCGGTACCCGCGGCTGCGGAGCCTGGACCTGAGCGGGGCGTGCTTCGACCCGGACGGCGCGGGCGACTTCGTCGTGCTCGCCGGGTCCTCGGTCCTCCCCCAGCTCGAAGAGCTGAGCATCCGGGAGCTGGTGATCGAGGACACGGACGCGGAGCGGGAGCCGTTGGCCGTCCTCGCCGAACTGGCCCCCCGGTTCGCCCACCTCGATCTACGGGTGTGGGGTGACGTCCTCGTCGAGGGCGCCGACGAACGGGAGGTCGACCGGATGCTCTCCGCCCTCGGGCTGGGTCAGGACACCGACACCGACACCAGGACCGACACCGGGACTTCGGCCGGCTGATGCGTGGCCACGGCACGGGGACGGCCGTCCTGCGTACCCTCTTCCCGTGCCAGCCTCACCCCTGCATCGCGTCGCCGTCCTCGTCCTCGAAGGTGCGAAGCCGCTCGATGTCGGCATTCCCGCGCAGGTGTTCACCACCCGCGCGAGCATGCCGTACGAGGTGCGGGTGTGCGGCGCGACGACCGGTCCCGTGGCCGGCGGCGACGGCCTGTCGTACCACGTCGCCCATGACCTCGGTGCGCTCGCCTGGGCCGACATCGTCTTCGTGCCCGGCTACCGGTTCCCGGACCGCGAGGACCCGCCGCCGGCCGTCGTCGACGCGCTGATCGCCGCCCACGGCCGGGGTGCGCGGCTCGCCGCCATCTCCACGGGTGCCTTCGCGCTCGCCGCCACGGGACTGCTCGACGGCAAGCGCGCCACGACGCACTGGCACTACACGCGGGCCCTCGCGGCGAAGCGTCCGCTCGTCCGGGTCGACAAGAACGTGCTCTTCGTCGACGAGGGCAGCGTGCTGACCTCGGCCGGCGCCGCCTCGGGCATCGACCTGTGTCTGCACGTCCTGCGCGGCGACCTCGGGGTGGCCGCGTCGAACCACGCGGCCCGGCGCCTGGTCGCGGCCCCCTACCGCAGCGGCGGTCAGGCGCAGTACGTGCCGTACAGCGTGCCCGAGCCGCTCGGCGAGCGCTTCGCCGCCACCCGCGAGTGGGCGTTGCACCGGCTCGGCGAGCCCCTCACCCTCGACGTGCTCGCCCGGCACGCGGCGGTGTCGCCGCGCACGTTCTCGCGGCGCTTCGTCGAGGACACCGGGTACACGCCGATGCAGTGGGTGATGCGCGCCCGCGTCGACGTCGCCCGTGAGCTGCTGGAGCGTTCGCAGCGGGGCATCGAGCAGATCGCCGCCGACGCCGGGCTCGGCACCGGTGCGAACCTGCGGCTGCACTTCCAGCGCATCCTCGGCACCACGCCCAGCGAGTACCGGCGCACCTTCGCGCGCGGCGGGTGACCCACCGTCGACCACCTGGCATGATCCTTGCGGACCGTGGCGATCACGCCGCTGTCACCGGCGGGTGCCGGGCGGGAACCTGGTGGGGAACCGAACAAGGGACACCACTCATGACTCGCATCGCCATCAACGGATTCGGCCGCATCGGACGCAACGTGCTGCGCGCCCTGCTCGAACGTGACAGCGATCTGGAGGTCGTCGCCGTCAACGACCTCACGGAGCCCGCCGCGCTGGCGCGGCTGCTCGCCTTCGACTCGACGGCGGGGCGGCTCGGTCGCCCGGTGACCGTCGACGGGGACGCCCTCGTCGTGGACGGTCGGCGGATCACGGTGCTCGCCGAACGGGAACCGGGACGGCTGCCGTGGGCCGAGCTCGGCGTCGACATCGTGCTGGAGGCGACCGGCCGTTTCGCCTCGGCCACGGCCGCCCGCGCCCACCTCGACGCGGGCGCCAAGCGGGTGCTGGTCAGTGCGCCGGCGGCCGGCGCGGACGTCACGCTGGCGTACGGGGTCAACACCGACGCGTACGACCCGGCCGTGCACACGATCGTCTCGAACGCCTCGTGCACGACCAATGCGCTCGCCCCGCTGGCCAAGGTGCTCGACGACCTCGCCGGCATCGAGCACGGCTTCATGACGACGGTGCACGCCTACACGCAGGAGCAGAACCTCCAGGACGGTCCGCACCGCGACGCCCGCCGGGCCCGCGCCGCCGGCGTGAACATCGTGCCGACCACGACGGGCGCCGCCAAGGCGATCGGTCTGGTCCTGCCGAACCTCGACGGGAAGCTGTCCGGCGACTCGATCCGCGTGCCGGTTCCGGTGGGTTCGATCGTCGAACTCAACACGACCGTCGCGCGGGACGTGACGCACGAGGACGTGTTGGCGGCGTACCGGGACGCGGCACGGGGGCCGCTCGCCGGGGTGCTGGAGTACTCGGACGACCCGCTCGTGTCGTCCGACATCGTCGGCAACCCCGCCTCGGCCGTCTTCGACTCGGCGCTGACCCGCGTGGAGGGCCGGCACGTCAAGGTGGTCGCCTGGTACGACAACGAGTGGGGCTTCTCCAACCGCGTGATCGACACGCTCTCGCTGCTCGCCACCGACTGACCCGGCCCGTCATGGCAAGGACACGCGGGCGTCCGGGCACCCGGGCGTCCGGGCGTCCCGGTGGGGCTCAGACGTCCCGGCGGCGCACCACGAGCACCGCGACGACCACCGCCACCGTGGCCCACGCGCCGTACACGGTCCACGCCTCGGCGACGCTCAGTGGGTACTTGCCCGGGTGGCGCCACCGTTCCGGGTTCGTCACCAGCCGCATCCAGGCGCTGAGCGGCATGGCGTTGCCGATCTCCTTGACCCAGCGGTAGCGCTCGCCCCGGAAGAACGCCGGTAGCAGGAGCAGCAGGGCGATGACGGTGACGACGGACCCGGCGGCATGGCGGACGGTCGCGCCCACCGCCATGCCGACCAGCGCGCACAGCGGGGCGACCAGGGCGGCGGCGACCACGGCGCGCAGGGCGCCCGGGCTGCTCAGCGAGAGGCCGCCGTGGTCCCGTAGCAGCATCTGGGTGAGGCCGAAGGAGGCGCCGGAGACGAGCGCGCCGAAGGCCAGCAGGACCGCCGACACCACGGTCACCTTGGCGGCGATCACCGCACGCCGGTCGGGGACTGCGGCGAAGGTGGTCCGGATCAGCCCGCTGGAGTACTCGCCGAAGACGGTGAGCGCGCCCACCGCCGCGGCGATGATCATCAACAGCTGCCAGGCGGGATCGACGAACGCCGTGGCGAGCGGATCGAACAGCATCTCGGGGTGGGCCGACGCCTCCGGCGGCGGCTCCGGCTGGTGCGTCAGCCGGTCCGCGTTGGACACGGCGGAGTTCGCATTGATGCCGATCACGGTCAGCGCGCCGACGCCGAGCACCCCGCGGGTGGAGCGCAGCGACCAGAGTTTGATCCACTCGGCGGCCAGCAGGTGCCGGAAGCGGGCCGGTTGCGGGGTCGGGGTCGCGGGGCGGGCGGCGGCGCGGTCGAGTACGGGGGGCGTTGTCATCGGGGGGCTCCTGCGGCGTATTCGACGCTCCGTGCGGTGAGTTCCATGAACGCCTCCTCCAGGGAGGCCGTGTGGGGGCTGAGTTCGTGCAGTCGCACCCCGTGCGCGAAGGCGAGTTCGCCGATGCGGTCCGCGGGCAGACCGGTCACCGTGTACGCCCCGTCGGGCTCCGCCCGTACCGTCGCCCCCGCGTCCGTCAACGGCCCGGACAGGGCGTCCGCGTCGGGCGTGCGGATGCTCACCCGGAGCCGGGTGCTGCGGGCCGCGAAGTCCCGCAGGCCCTCCGCCGCGATCAGCCGGCCGCGGCCGATGACGATCAGTTCCTCCGCGGTCTGCTCCATCTCCCGCATCAGATGGCTGGAGACGAGCACGGTGCGGCCCTCGTCCGCCCGTTGCTTGAAGAAGGTGCGCACCCAGTGCACGCCCTCCGGGTCGAGTCCGTTGAGCGGCTCGTCGAAGAGCAGGACGGGGGGATCGCCGAGCAGCGCGGCGGCGATGCCGAGCCGTTGTTTCATGCCCAGCGAGAACCCCCCGATCCGACGTCCGGCCGCCCCAGCCAGGCCCACCTCGGCCAGTACCTCCGCGACCCGGCGGCGGGGCAGCCCGTTGCTGACCGCCAGTGCCGTCAGATGGGCGCGGGCGGTGCACCCGCCGTGCACGTCGTGGGCGTCGAGGAGGGCGCCGACGTGCCGCAGCCCACGGGGCCGGTCGCCGAACGGCTGCCCGTCGACGGTGACGGTGCCGTCGGAGGGCCGGTTCAGTCCGAGGACCATCCGCAGCGTGGTGGACTTCCCGGCACCGTTCGGGCCGAGGAATCCGGTCACCACCCCGGGGCGGACGGTGAACGACAGCCGGTCGACGGCGGTGGTCGCGCCGTAGCGCTTGGTGAGTTCGGTTGCTTCGATCACGGTGTCCACGCTGCCGGGTCGGGTCCCGTCCGGGCATCGGGCCGTCGGCCACGAACGGCACGGCCCCGGTGGCCCCCGGGCGTACGCCCAGGAGCGCGGTGGGCGGGACGTCACACGAGTGCGGGGCGGTAACAACTTGCCGTGAAGATCGTTCTGTTGGAGGGTGGGGCATGCCCAATCAACCCACGTACGTCCTGGTCCACGGAGCCTTCGCCAACTCGTTCTCGTTCGCGCCGCTCCAAGCCGAACTGGCCCTGCTCGGCCACCGATCGGCCGCGGTGGACCTCCCGGGGCACGGGTTCGGGGCGACCTTCCCCGCGGCCTACCAGGCGCCCCAGGACCTCGACGCCCTCGCCGTGGCACCGGGACACATCAAGGGCGCCACCCTCGCCGACAACGCGGCCCGTGTGATCGACGCCCTCGAACGGGCCCGGCGGAACGGGCCCACCGTCCTCGTCGCGCACAGCCGCGGCGGCATCACGATCACCGCCGTCGCCAACGCCCGGCCCGACCTGATCGACCGGATCGTGTACGTCTCCGCCTGGTGCCCGGTCGATCTGGAGGTGGGCGGCTACTACGCCGAGCCGGAGATGGCGGACGTCGATCCGGCGGCCCTCGCCGCCGCGTTCGTCGGGAACCCGGCCGAACTCGGGTTGCTCCGGTGCAACTTCCGCACCGCCGACCCGGCGACGCTGGCCGCGTTCAAGCGGGCGACCGCCGCCGACCTCACCGATGACGAGTTCCTGGCCTTCCTGAACACCTTCCAGCCCGACGAGAGCCTCGACGCCGGTACGTCAGCCGACCGGGCCCGGGCCGCGACCTGGGGTCGGATTCCCCGGACCTATGTGCGGCTGGCCGCCGACGCCAGCATTCCGCTCGCCATGCAGGACCGGATGGTCCGCGAAGGGGACGCGCTCACGCCCGACAACCCCTTCGAGGTCCGGACCCTCGAAGGGAGCCATCTGCACTGGCTCGCCCACCCGCGGGCCGCCGCGGAGCTGTTGGCGGACCTCACGACGCACTGACGGGTCGCGACGGCGCCGCCCGGACGCGGGCGCAGGTGCGGGGACGGGGAGGTACCGGGGACAAATCGGCTGGTGACCGGGGGGTGGGCGGCCCTACCGTGGGGGGATGCCCCCGTCCAAGACCTCGTTCGTCTGCCTGCCCTGCCGGGCCGCGTACAAGCAGCCCCACCCCGGAGCGAGCCGTTCCGCCGGCGGGGACCGGGTCTGTCCGCGCTGCTCGGGCCCACTGATCCACGTGGGGTCGGCGTTCGCCGCACCGCGACGCCGGGACACCCGGGCGTGGCGGGCGCTGTCCGTGCTCCTGCACGCGGGGGTGCGGTTCCACAAGAGCTGCTGCGGCGGCCCGGGTTGGCGACCGCGCACCCTGCGCGAGGTGCGCGAGCGGCTGGTGCACGCCCGCCGCACCGGCGAACCGGCCGCCGAGGCGCTCCTGCGGTACGAGCCGTCCCCACCGGTCCGCGGCCCGCACCGCCGGACCGGCCGGGGCGCGGTCAGCCCCGGGGGAACTGGCTGGTGATCGTCGGGTCGGTGATCGCCGTGTCATCGGCGAGCAGCACGGCCTTGGAGAGGATCAGCGCGAGCCTGCGGTCCCCCTCGAACGGGAGGTACCCGGTGTCGGGGGCGGGCCCGGCGCCGCCCTGGACGATGCAGAGATAGGTGTCGCCGGGCACCATCAGGACGTTGGCGGACCCGAGGTGGATCTTGTACGTGCGCCGGTCGCCCCGGACGTGCAGGTAGCGGTCCTCGATCGAGCAGCGGTCGGCGATCGCGAGCCGGGGGAGCAGCCGCGCCAGTACCGCTCTACGGGTATCGGCCGCGCCGTCCAACTCGCCGAATCCGTAGGAGGTCCAGTACCTGTGGAAGTGGCCGTCGGGTCCGCCGTCCGACCAGGTCGGGTCGTTGCCGATGCTGGTGACGCCGACGAACAGGTCGACGTCCCGCAGCACTTCGCTCAGCACCAGTTCGGGCACCTCGGTCAGGGGCACGGGCTCGGTCTGCGGTGCGCCGGGCCTGCGCACCTGCTGGTAGGCGCCGCCGCCGGAGTGCGCGTAGTTGCGCGGGGCGTCGACGGGGTAGAAGCGGACCTGGTCGGTGCGCAGCCGCAGGTAGGTGCCCGAATCGGATTGGTCCCGGCCCAGGCCGCTGGTGTCGGGTTCGATCCAGTACTCGGCGCGCAGTCCCCATTCGGGGAGCAGCCGTTCGGCGGGCGGGCACGCGTCGTCGACGGGGAGGCGCAGCGCGTTGCGCCAGCCCCGGACCGCGGTCAGGGAGTGGAACTGGTGCTGGCGCAGGTAGTGCCCGGCGAAGCGGTTGGAGTACGTGCCCGTGGTGCGTTCGGCGGGGGTCAGCGGATACACCTCGCGGTGCGCCTGCTTGAACGGCTGGGTCACCGCGAGCCGTTCGAGGCGGTCCTGCCAGGCGGTGACCTCCGCGGGAGCGCGTCCGACGGGGTGCCACAACCGCACCTCGGCGTCCGGTCCGGGCTCCACGGGGCGGCCCTCGACGGTGCGCAGCCCGGACGCCGCGGTGGCGTCGGGGTCGCCGGGGGCGGTGCCGTGGGCCACGGGGACGTCGTCGACGGTCCAGATCAGGCGCCGGGCGAGCGTCCCGACGACGGGGTGGTCCAGGTACCGGGCGCGCCACTGGTGGTGGGCCCAGCTGCGGCGGGCCAGGAACTGGCGGTCCAGCCGTTCGGCCTGGGCGCTCAGCATCCGGTCGACGTCCCTGGTGAGCGCCCGTAGCTCCTTCACCCGCTCGGGATGGTCGCGCCGGACCGCCGCCGGAGCGGCCTTGACCTGCTTGCCCGCGGCGTTGCGCCAGGTCAGCCGGGCGCGGGAGCCCTCCACGGTCAGCAGCGCGGTGGCCTCGCCCAGGGCGTGTGCGGCGCGGCCGACCTCGGTCAGCCCGTAGGACGGGACGGCGAGTTCCTCGATCTCCTCGCGGCCCAGGCCCAGCGCGTCGGCCCGTGCGGTGAGGACGCCGTCCAGGACCTTGACGGTCGGCTTGTGGACGACCCGGGTACGGAGCCGGGCCAACTCGGCGAGGGCCTCCTCGCCCTCCGTACGGGCGAGGGCGTGGATCGCGGCGGTCGCGGTCCTGGGACTGCGGGCGCCCGTCCCGGAGACCTTGCGCAGGGCGCCCGCGACCAGGGCGCCGAGGGTCCGCGGCACGTCCGGGTGCGGGGGCAGCAGCGGGAGCATCCAGGCCAGACCGCGCAGGGCGTCGATGTTGAAGGCGTCGTAGAGGTCGTCGACCTGCTGCTGGTACCAGGTGGGCTTGAGGGGCAGCGTCCGCGGGCGGCCCACCCGGGCCAGCCAGTCGAGGAGGGCGCTGCGCACGGTGTCCGGGTCGCCCGCTGCGGCGAGCACCGCACGGGCGCCCCGGTCCCATCTGGCCGACGGCTTCGAGGAGGTGGCGGTCAGGGCGTGGGCGAGCACCGGTCGGGGGTCGAACCGCTGCTCGGCCATGGCCCGGTCGGCCCACGCCTCGCCGACGTTGAGCACCGGCTCGGTCAGGGTGGCGGCGAACGCGCCGTCGTGGTTCTCGTAGTACGCGGGGATGGACGCCGCGGTCCGCCGGACCGTCGCGATGGTGGCCGCCGTGAGTTCCCGGCCCTCGACGCGTTCCTGTTCGAGGAGGGGGTACTGGGGCACGGCCTGGCTGATGCCGTGGCACTCCCCCATCTCGGCGACCGCCGCGGCGCGTTCAGCGGGCAGCGGGAGGTCCGGCAGGCCCGCGCCGACGACGGCGATCAACCACAGCACGTCCGTCGGCGACTCCTCGGGATGGCGCGGGCGGCGGGGGCCGCGGTCGGACGGGGCGGTCTCCTCGTGCCAACGGTCCACCAGCGCGGCGAGGATCGCCCGGCGGGGCGGCTCGGGGAGCCGGGTGAAGGCCCCGGCCCACCTGCGGAACCCCTCGTGGGCCATGGGGCCCTCCCGGGGGGAACACAGCAGGTGGTCGGCCGCGGCACGGTGGTCGCCCGCCAGGAGATGGTCGGCCGTGACCGGTCCCAGCAGTCGCTTCCACTCCTCGCGCAGCAGGCCGTACGGCGCCGGGTGCACGTTCAACCGTCCGTCCACGGCTCTCATCCCCCCACCAGCGGTACGAGCGTCAGGAAGGTGATCTCGGTGCCGGACGGGAGGGCGATCTCCTCGTCCAACTCCGTGATCTGGCGGTCGCCGACGAGCACCAGCAGCCCGTTGCCCTCGAACGCCCGCAGGGCCCGCTCGGTCTGCGCCCCGGGGTCCACCCGCCGTCCCGGCTCGACCTCCCGCGGCCGCACCAGGCCGCGGAACCGCACGCCGCCGCCCGCGTGGTACTCCGTCACCTCCTGGTGGACCCGTCTACGGATCAACTCGCGCAACGCCAAGCGGTCTTCGGCGACGTCCAGCCCCCGGCCGCCGTCCCTGTCCCCTGAGGTCGTCTCGTCGACGAACGTCACCCTTCCCATGCCGTCGACAGTAGGGCCGGGCACTGACATCGGGGTCGCGCGCGGCTGCGGTCAGGCGGAGCGGCGGCCGACGAAGTCGCAGAGTCCGTGCAGCGCGCGGCGCGCGGCCAGCGGCGGCAACGCGGTGAGGGTGTCGCGGGCCCGGTCCAGCCGTTCGTACATCACCGAGGCCGCCCGGGCGGGCGCCGGGGAGCGGCCGAAGAGCTCCAGCGCGCGGCGGTGGGCCGCGGGGTCCGAGGTGGGTCCGGCCGCGAGGAGGGCGCGCAGTTCCTCGTCGCCGGGCTCGTCGCCGGCCAGGGCGAGGACGACGGGCAGGCTCGGCACGCCGGCGAGCAGGTCCTTGCCCTGTTCCTTGCCGGTGACCTCGGTGGGTGAGGCGAGGTCCAACAGGTCGTCGGCGATCTGGAACGCGATGCCGATGTGTTCGCCGAACTCGGTCAGCGCCGCGACGCACGGGGCGGGCGCCTCGGCCTGGACGGCGCCCAGCCCCAACGACATGGACAACAGTGCGGCCGTCTTGCCGAGCGCCACGCGCAAGTAGTGCTCGACCGGGTCCTCGTCGGGCGCCGGCCCGGTCAGCTCGCGCAGTTGGCCCGCCACCAGTCGGGCCGCGGCCTGCGCGTTGAGGTGGACGGCCGCGGCACCGAGGTCCGCGGCGAGCTGCACGGAGCGGGCCAGCAGCCAGTCCCCGCCCAGGACGGCGGCCCGTTGGCCCCAGCGGGCGTTGGCGCTGGGGACGCCGTGCCGGGTGCGGGCCGCGTCCATCACGTCGTCGTGGTAGAGCGAGGAGAGGTGGACGAGTTCCGCGATGACGGCGGCCCGGGCGATCCCCTCCCGCGCCGGGTCGCCGAACTCGGCTCCGAGCAGGACGAGGAGGGGCCGCAGGCGCTTGCCGCCGGCCGCGGCGAGGTGGCCCGTGAGGGCGGCGATGCGGGGGTCCGCGGAGCCCTGCGCGCAGCTCTGGAGTTCCTGTTCCGCGGTGTCCAACGCCCGGTGTATTCGGTGCTCGAAGTCCGGGGCGGACAGTTCCAGGCGGTTCAGGATGCCGTGCGAATCCGGGTGCTCGGCATCGGATATCAGCTGGGGTAGGGGTGCCTCACACGTCTGACGGGCCTTCACGGGGGTACCTCTCTGTCGCGCCGACGGGGTGTCGAACGCGGGGTTCGTTCCACTCCCGTTCCGTATCCACCTGCCCCCAACGTAAGCGGTTGCGCTGTCCAGCGTCGGTACCAGGGCCTTCCGGGGGTTCGTTGTCCCGTGCGGGCGCGTGGGGGTTGCTCGCGCCGTTCCCCGCGCCCCTGTCGGGGCGGTCCCCTGCGAGTGCGCTGTCCCCTGCGGGTGCGTGGGGGGCCTTCCGGGGGTTCGTTGTCCCCTGCGGGTGCGTGGGGGTTGCCCGCGCCGTTCCCCGCGCCCCTGTCGGGGCGGTCCCCTGCGAGTGCGCTGGCCCCTGCGGGTGCGTGGGGGGCCTTCCGGGGGTTCGTTGTCCCGTGCGGGTGCGTGGGGGTTGCCCGCGCCGTTCCCCGCGCCCCTGTCGGGGCGGTCCCCTGCGGGTGCGCTGGCCCGTGCGGGTGCGTGGGGGGGGCGGGCGGTGGCGTTGAGGAGCGCCCCCTTCAGGGGCGCGGGGAACTGCGCGAAACAACAGCGCACCCGCACCGGACAACGCACCCGCAGGGAAGCGCACCGATAGGGGCGCGGGGAACGGCGTGGGCAACCCCCACGCACCCGAGGGGAGAGAACGTCTAGTGCGGGATAGTCCTGTACGGGACTATTCTGGGGACATGACCCGCAAGGAGCCCGACCTCTCGTTCCTCCTCGACCACACCAGTCACGTCCTACGCACCAGGATGGCCGCCGCACTGGGCGAACTCGGCCTGACCGCCCGCATGCACTGCGTCCTCGTGCACGCCCTGGCGGAAGAACGCACCCAGATCCAGCTGGCGGAGCTCGGCGACATGGACAAGACCACGATGGTCGTCACGGTCGACGCACTGGAGGAAGCGGGCCTCGCCGAACGCCGCCCCTCCCGGACGGACCGCCGCGCCCGGATCATCGCCGTCACCGAACAGGGCGCCGAGATGGCCCGACGCAGCCAGGAGGTCGCCGACCGGGTGCACCGGGAAGCCCTGGCCGCACTCGCCGAAGGGGAGCGCGACGCCCTCGTGCACGCCCTGCGCCATCTGGCCGAGGGCCCGTTGGCCACCCCCACCGAGAGCACCCAGCCGGCCCGCCGGGCCCGGCAGCGCAAGGGCAACATATAGTCTGCAACAAAACTATCTGCTACGGTCGATCCTGTCGTCGACCACGGCGCCGTCCACACCACGGCGCCCCCACCGACAGGGAGCCCCACCGTGTCCAGCGAAGCCACCACCCCCGTGACCGACCCCACCACGGACCCCGAGGCCGGGAAGACCTCCGGGCCCCCGCCCCGCGTCCTGGACGACGCGGCCGTGTCCGAGCTGCTGGCCGGCGCCCAGTTCGGGACGCTCGCCGCGGTCCGCTCCACCGGACACCCCCACCTGTCAACCGTGCTCTACGGATGGGACCCGACCGAGCGGACCGTACGGGTCTCCACCACCGCCGAACGGCTCAAGACACGGCTGCTGCGCAAGGACCCGCACGCCGCGCTGCACGTCCAGGGCCCGGACGTCTGGTCCTTCGCGGTGGCCGAGGGAACCGTCGAACTGTCCGAGCCGACCACCACCCCCGGGGACGCGGTCGGACGCGAACTGCTCGCGCTGACCCCCGGGTTCGACGACCCGGCCGAGGAGGCGGCGTTCCTCGCCACCCTCGTCGCCGAGCGGCGCGTGGTGATCCGACTGCGGGTCACCCGACTGTACGGAACCGCGCTCGACGTCACCGGCTGATCGGACGGACACCGCGTCCGCCGAGAGGGTGGCCCGGCTCCGCGACGCACGGGCCGGGTGCGACCATCGGGGAGTACACCCATCACAGGGCAGGGAGCACTCCATGACCACGGAAGTAGACCGCTTCGACGTCGTCGTCCTGGGCGCGGGACCGGGCGGGTACGTCGCCGCCATCCGGGCCGCCCAGCTGGGCAAGAAGGTCGCGGTCGTCGAGGAGAAGTACTGGGGCGGCGTCTGTCTGAACGTCGGCTGCATCCCCACCAAGGCCCTGCTGCGCAACGCGGAACTCGCGCACCTCTTCACCCACGAGGCCAAGACCTTCGGCATCAAGGTGGAGGGCTCGGTCTCGTTCGACTACGGGGAGGCGTTCCGGCGCAGCCGCCGCGTCGCCGACGGCCGGGTCAAGGGCGTCCACTACCTGATGAAGAAGAACGCGATCACCGAGATCGACGGGCGCGGCACCTTCACCGACCCGAACACCCTCTCGGTCGCCGCCTCCGACGGCACCACGCGCACCCTCACGTTCGAGCACTGCATCATCGCGACGGGCGCCACCCCGAAGCTGCTGCCCGGCACCCGCCGCACCGAACGGGTCGTCACCTACGAGGAGCAGATCCTCGCCGACGACGTACCGCAGTCCATCGTGATCGCCGGTGCGGGGGCGATCGGGGTGGAGTTCGCGTACGTCCTGCACAACTACGGCGTGAAGGTGACGATCGTCGAGTTCCTGGACCGCATCGCCCCGCTGGAGGACGCGGACGTCTCCACCGAGTTGGCCCGCCAGTACCGCAAGCTCGGCATCGACGTGCTCACCTCCACCCGGGTCGACTCCATCGACGAGTCGGGCGCGCAGGTGCAGGTCACGGTGACCGGCAAGGACGGCGCGCAGCGGGTGCTGAGCGCCGACAAGGTGCTCCAGGCGATCGGCTTCCAGCCCAACGTCACCGGGTACGGCCTGGAGGCGGCCGGGGTGCGGGTCACCGAACGCGGCGCGATCGACGTGGACGCGCGCTGCCGGACCTCGGTGCCGCACATCTTCGCGATCGGCGACGTCACCGCGAAGCTGATGCTGGCGCACGCCGCCGAGTCGATGGGCGTCATCGCGGCCGAGACCATCGCCGACGCGGAGACGATGGAACTCGACTACGTGATGATTCCGCGCGCCACCTACTGCCAGCCGCAGATCGCGAGCTTCGGCTACACCGAGGCGCAGGCCCGCGAGCGCGGGTACGACGTGCAGGTGGCGAAGTTCCCGTTCACCGCCAACGGCAAGTCGCACGGGCTCGGCGACACCGTCGGGTTCGTGAAGCTCATCAGCGACGCGAAGCACGGGGAGCTGCTCGGCGGGCACCTGATCGGCCCGGACGTCACCGAACTGCTGCCGGAGCTGACCCTGGCCCAACAGTGGGACCTGACGGTGCACGAGGTCGCCCGCAACGTGCATGCGCACCCGACGCTGGGCGAGGCCGTGAAGGAAGCCGTGCACGGCCTCGCGGGCCACATGATCAACTTCTGATCGCCCCGCCCCGGCCGCCGTCAATCGAACGGCAGCGGCCGTCGGTGCAGGATCTCCAGATGGGTGACCGCCCTGGTCAGGACCACGTACAGCCGGTGCGCCCCGCGCGGCTCCGCCTCCTGGACGGCGGCCGGTTCGACGACGATGACGTGGTCGAACTCCAGCCCCTTGGCCAGGGTGGCGGGCAACAGGGTCACCCCCGGGTCCCCGGACCCCCCGCTGGCGGCCGTGGCGTCGGTCGGGTCGTCGGCGTCGAGTCCGGCCGCCGTGAGCGCGGTGCGCAGCCGGGGCACCTCCGCGTCCGCGGCGATCACCGCGAGGGACCCCGGCGCGGCGGCCAGCGCGGCCCGTACCGCCGTGACGGTCGCCGCGGCGGTGTCCGGCACCCGGCGCACCGTCAGCGTGCCGTCCGCGCGCAGCGATCGGATGCGCGGCACGTCCGCCGCGGGCAGGCCGAGCGTGTCGAGCAGCCGGTTGGCGAGGTCGGCCACCGCCCCGGGAACCCGGAACCCGGTGCTCAGGGCGACCCGCCGCGCCCCGGGTCTGCCCAGGTGACCGAGGAGTTCGGCCCAGGACCGGGCCGCCCACGGGGTGGTCGCCTGGGCGAGGTCGCCGAGGACGGTCAGCGAACCGTGCGGGGCGCGCCGGGCGATCGCCCGGCACTCCATCGGGGACAGGTCCTGCGCCTCGTCGACCACGATGTGGCCGAACCCTTCGGGCGGCCCGACCAGCCCGGCGAGTTCGTCGAGCAGGACGAGGTCCGCGGCCGACCAGCGGGCCGTCCGGTACGAACGCGGGGGCCGGTCCCAGCGCAGCGCCGCCCGTTCGTCCGCGTCCAGGACCCCGTGCGCCGCCCGGTCCAGCGCCGGTGACCCGGACAACAGCCCGGCCAACACCTCCTCGGGGACGGCCTTCGGCCACACCGCGTCGAGGAACGCGGTGAGGGGCCGGGACCGTTCCAGCCGCCGGGCCCAGCCCTCGGTACGGGGACCGGCGCGCCGTTCGGCCCGCTCCCGCAACCGCGCCACGGCCCGCGCCGCGACCCGTTCGCGCCCGGTGGCGTACGGGGGGCGCTCCGCGAGGACGTCCGCGACGAGCGCCCGGAGTTCGTCCGCGGACAGCCGCCAGCGGTAGGAGCCGTCCGGTACGGTCAGCCCCGCGTCGGCGACCGCGGCGGGCCGCACCGCCGCGTACAGGGCGCGGCGCAGCACGCGGGCCATCCGGGGGTCGTGCTTCAGCCGGGCCGTCGCCGCCCCGTCCCGGGCGCGCACCGGCTGCCGGGCGAGCAGGTCCGCCACGGTCAGTTGCCCGATGCCGTCCTCACCGAGGGCGGGCAGCACCTGGGCGATGTACCGCAGGAAGGTGCGGTGCGGCCCGATGACCAACAGGCCGGAGCGGCGGACGCGTTGCGGATGGGCGTAGAGCAGGTAGGCGGCCCGGTGCAGGCCGACGGCCGTCTTGCCGGTGCCGGGGGCGCCCTGCACGCACAGCGAGTCGGCGGGGTCCGCGCGGACGAGGTCGTCCTGGTCGGGCTGGATGGTGGCGACGATGTCGCGCATCGGTCCGGTGCGGGGGCGCCGGATCTCGGCGGCGAGCAGCCCACCGGGTGCACCGGCGTCCGGGTGCCCGGACGGGGGCTCGGCCAGGTGTTCGTCCTCCAGTGCGGTCAGGTCCTCGGGTGCACCCCGGCCGCCCGGGGTCCAGCCGAAGCGGCGGCGGACCGCGACGCCCCGGGGGTCGTGCGGGGCCGCCTGGTAGAACGCCCGGGAGACCGGGGCCCGCCAGTCGACCACGAGCGGCGGGGCGGTCGGGTCCTCGGTGATCCGCACCCTGCCGATGTGGTAGCTCTGGCCGGCGTGCGCGGCCCGCTCGCCGCCCTCGACCTCGGCCTCGCCCTCGGAGCCGCCTCCCGGGGCCGCGGACGCGAAGTCCAGCCGTCCGAAGAAGAGGGGGCCTTCGGGGAGTTCGCGGAAGCGGCGGGCCCGGGTGCGCAGGGCGCGGCCGAGGACCTCGGCGTCGGCCCCGGAGGCGGAGACGTCCTCCCCGGTGACGACGTGCTCCTCGGCGCCGCGCGCCATCACGGTCAGCGCGGCCCGGCAGCGTTCGTGGTGGGCCCGCTCCTCGCGCAGGGCGGACGGGACGGGGTCGGCGGGGTCCGGGGAAGGGTGGTCGGAGCGCAACATGGCCCCACCCTAGGCGAAAAACGTTACCGGGTTACACTTTTTACTCGGTAACGCCGACTGGCGGCCCGGCCCGCTCGGCCCGGCCCGCTCGGCCCGGCCCGCTCGGTACGGCCCGCGCGGTCGGGGTGGTCAGGCGTACGCCGGCAACCCGGCGCGCAGCTCGACGAACGCCTGGTCCGCCTGGGCGAGCGCCCCCGGGCGCACCGCCTGGGCACGGGCGCCGGCCGCGATCCGCCGCCAGTTCTCCTGGGCGAGGACCCGGCGCACCGCGACGATCTGCGCGGCGGCGAGCCGGGCCCGGACGGGCAGCGCACCCGCCCCGGTGTCCGAGGCGCCGGGGGCGAGCGCCCGCGCGAGGTGCTCCTCGGTGCGTTCCAGGTACCCGTACAGCCGGGCGAGGAGCGCGGGCGTCCCGTAGAGGAGCCCGTGGAAGGCGAGGACGTCGGGCTCGTCGCACAGTCCGGTCACCGGGTCGTACCGGTCCAGACCGTCCAGGAGGTGTTGGTGCAGCGCGGCCAGCGGGGCGATCCGCGCGGCCAGTGCCGCCGTCACGACCCGGGCCGCCTCGTCCTCGTGGTCGGCGAACCGGTGCAGCACCAGGTCCTCCTTGGCCGGGAAGTACCGGAACAGCGTCGGTTTGGAGATCCCGGCCGCCGCCGCGACCTCGGCGACGGACACCCCCTCGAAGCCGCGCTCCAGGAACAGCGCGATCGCCGCGTCGGACACCTCCCGGTACCGCCGCAGCCGCTTGCGCTCCCGCAACCCCGTCTCACCGCTCATGCGCACCCCTCATGCCGACGAGCGTATGCGCACCCGCGCACTCCCCCGTCCACGCCGGCCGCCCCGGCCGCCCCGTCAACCGATACCGCCCCGCGGCCGCCGGGTCAGCGCGCCCCGCCGCCGCCCCCGCGCCGCACGCGGCCGAGCTGCTCCACCGAGCGCAGCACGACCTCCAGCGAGTCGACGACCAGGCCAGCGCCCGCGCGTTGCAGCAGGTGCCGCTGGGCGTCGTTGCGGGCGTGGCCGAGGAACGGCACGCCGGCCTTGCGGGCGGCCTCCAGGTCGGAGGGCGTGTCGCCGATCATCAGCGCCTCGGACGGCACGGTGCCCGTCGCGGTCAGGGCGCGGATCAGACAGTGTGGTTCGGGCTTGAGGAGTTGGAGCTGTCGGGTGCGGCCGTAGACGTGCGGGGCGAAGCAGTCGGCGAGTCCGCGGCCGGCGAGGTACGCGCGGACCGCCCGGGGCGAGTCGTCGGTGGTGACGGCGAGCCGGGCGCCGACCGCGGTCCAGGTGCGGATCAGCGGATCGGCCCAGGCGGTGGGCCGGGCGGTGTCGACGGCCCGCAGTTCCTCCTGGGTGAGGCGTTCCTCCAGTTCGGCGACGAGGTCGCTGCCGGGGTGTCGGCGGTCCACCGCGCGCAGCACGACGTGGGGGTCGGCGAGGGCGCGCTCCTCGTCGGTGAGCAGGCCCCGCAGTCCGCGCCCCGCCAGCCACTCGGCGAGGCCCGCGGCGACCCGCTCGGACCGGTGCGCGGCGAACAGCCGGCAGACGGGTCCGTCGAAACCCCACAGGACGGCCTTCGCGCCCGCGATCGTCCGGTCGAGGTGCTCGGTCGTGTGTTTCACCGTCTCGGGGGTCACCCACTCGGTCGGCGGCGCGGTGTCCGCGGTCACTAGGCCCTGTGGGGAGAGCCTAGGAGAGTGGGGGGTGCGTGGCGATGGTTTCCCCGAGGGCGTCAGAAGATGTCCGGGCACCAGGGGCGGCGGGAGGTGCGGAACAGGGCGTCGGCAGCCGCGGCGGCGCCCGGGCGTTCCTCGGTGACCCGGCCCAGGGCCAGCAACCGCTGCACCGAGCCCTCCCCGAGCCACAGCCACGCCAGGGTGCCCAGCGACAGCGTCAGGTCCGCGGCGGCGGTCGTCGGTACGCACTGGGCGCCCTGCGGCGAGGCGTCCAGCCGGAACCGTCCGCCCGACGGCCCGCCCGCGCCCTGCGGCTCGTCCACCACGTCCAGGACGACGGAGCCGGTGCCCTCGTACGTCCGGGCCGACAGCGCCGCGGCGACGTCCAGCAGCCGCACCCACAGCCAATCGCCCTGGGTGGCGGCCCGCGCCGCCCGCGCGTCGGGGAACAGATCGGGCAGCAGCGTGTCCGGGGCGAGCATGCCCGTGCGGACGGTGACGATCCAGTCGATCGAGCACACGTAGGCCCACAGCGCGCGCTCGGCGGCCGGGGTGAGCGCCACCAGGTCCTCGACGGTCGCGGTGTTCAGCGGCTGCTTGCCCTCGCCCCACTTCTCCTCGGTCCGGTAGGCGATCAGTCCTTCGACCGCGCCGTCCGCGTTCCGGTAGACCGCGTAGAACGGTTCCTTCCACGGCGGGGAGTCCAGCCGGAGTTCCCCGGTGGAGCGGCGCCACCACATCGCGTCCCGGTCGGTGGCCCCGGGCTGGCGGCGGCGGAACCCGTCGTACAGCACCGGGCCGATGACCCGCACGTCGGCGAGGTCCACCAGGTCGATCCGGGCACCGGGCTCCGCGGGCCCGGACCAGCGGGGGTCCAGACCGGTGCGCGCCACGTCGACGACCCACTCCGTGCCGCGGGTGGCCGGCCCGAAGCCGAAGCGGCCGTAGATCCGGTACTCGGCGGCGATCAGCGTCGCGAGGGCGTCACCGCGCTCGCGGGCGGCCCGCAGGTCCAGGTCGATCAGGCGGCTGAGCAGTCCGCGGCGACGGTGCGTGGGGCTGACGGTGATGTTGCTGATGGCGTTCGACGCGACGGGCGCACCGCCCACCGCGGTCACCTGCTGGTCGAACGAACGGTACGTGGCGACGCAGCGGCCCGCGTCGAACGCACCGCGCACCCGGGACTCGGCGACGATCTCCGTACGGCCCGCCACATCGCGCGCGGTCGGAGTGGGTTCGTTCAGGAACCCCGTGTTCAACGCCCGCAACCAGTCGGCCAGTTCGCCGTCCCGCAGGGAACGCACGTCGATTCCGTCTCCACCCATCCCTCCACGCTAGGCGCAGCCGTCCCCGCCTGTCGCCCCCTTTTTTCCGGCTGCCCCCGCCGACCGGCCGGCCGGCCCGCGGGAAAGGGAGGGGCCCGCCCCCGGGGGTCGGGGGCGGGCCCGGGGCCCCGCGGCGGCACCGCCATGCAGCACCGCGGGGAGTCCGGTCGGTCCCCGTCCGGACCACCGGCCGCTGCGCGGCCGTGCGGGCGGTACGGGACCGGGGCGGCTCAGCCGAAGCGGCCGGAGATGTAGTCCTCGGTGGCCTGGACGGACGGGTTGGAGAAGATCCGCTCGGTCTCGTCGATCTCGATGAGCCGGCCGGGCTGCCCCACCGCCGCCAGGTTGAAGAACGCCGTCCGGTCGGAGACCCGCGCCGCCTGCTGCATGTTGTGGGTCACGATGACGATCGTGAACTGCGACTTCAGCTCTCCGATCAGGTCCTCGATCGCGAGGGTGGAGATCGGGTCGAGCGCCGAGCACGGCTCGTCCATCAGCAGCACCTCCGGCTCCACCGCGATGGCCCGGGCGATGCACAACCGCTGCTGCTGACCGCCGGAGAGACCCGAACCGGGCTTGTTCAGCCGGTCCTTGACCTCGTTCCAGAGGTTCGCGCCGCGCAGCGACTTCTCCACCACGTCGTTCAGCTCGGACTTCTTGTACGCGCCGTTGAGCTTCAGGCCCGCCGCGACGTTGTCGAAGATCGACATCGTGGGGAACGGGTTGGGCCGCTGGAACACCATGCCGACGGTCCGTCGCACCGCCACGGGGTCGACCCCGCTGCCGTACAGGTCCTCGTCGTCGAGGAGCACCTTGCCCTCGACCCGACCGCCGGGGGTGACCTCGTGCATCCGGTTGAGGGTCCGCAGGAACGTCGACTTGCCGCAGCCGGACGGGCCGATGAAGGCCGTCACGCTCCGGGGCTCGACGGACATCGAGATGTCCTCGATCGCCTTGTGGGTGCCGTAGTACGCGGTGAGGCCGCTGACGTCGATCCGCTTGGCCATGGGAGTCACACTTCTTTCCGTCGGGACGCGTCAGCGACCGGTCTTCGGGGCCTTCCAGCGGGCGATGCCGCGGGCCACCAGGTTCAGGATCATGACGAAGGCGATCAGGGTGAGCGCCGCGGCCCAGGCGCGGTCGTACGCCGCGCCGGAGCCCGCGCTGTTCGCGTACTGCTGGTAGATGTACAGCGGCAGCGACGCCTGGGCCCCCTCGAAGGGGTTGTTGTTGATGAAGTTGGTGCCCCACACGAGCAGCAGCACGGGCGCCGTCTCGCCGGTGATGCGCGCGACCGCGAGCATCACGCCGGTGGTGATGCCGCCGATGGAGGTCGGCAGCACCACCTTGAGGATGGTCCGCCACTTCGGCACGCCCAGCGCGAGGGACGCCTCGCGCAGCTCGTTCGGGACGAGCTTGAGCATCTCCTCGGTGGAGCGGACGACGACCGGCATCATCAGGATGGCCAGGGCCAGCGAGCCGGCGAAGCCGGACGGGCCCAGGTCGAGCATCAGGATCCAGAAGCTGAGGACGAACAGACCCGCGACGATCGACGGGATGCCCGTCATCACGTCGACGAAGAAGGTGACGGCCGCCGCGAGCTTGCCGCGGCCGTACTCGACCAGGTAGATCGCGGTGAGCACCCCGATCGGCACGGCGACCAGGGTCGCGATGCCCACCTGCTCCAGGGTGCCGATGAGGGCGTGGTAGATGCCGCCGCCGGGTTCGGTGTCGGCGACGACGCCCATCGAGTGGCTGAGGAAGTAGCCGTCGAGGACGGTCACGCCCCGCTTCACGGTCTCCCAGATGAGGGAGGCCAGCGGGATCACCGCGAGGATGAACGCGACCCACACGACGCTGGTGGCGACCCGGTCCCGGGCCTGCCGGCGCCCCTCGACCCGGGTGGCGACGCCGTAGGTGAGCAGCACGAACAGCAGGGCGGCGAGCAGCCCCCACTGCACCCGGCTGTGCAGGTCGAAGAGGAGGCCGATGCCCACGGACAGGGCGACGGAGGATCCGGCGAGCGCCCAGGGCGTCCAGCGCGGCAGGGTCGCTCCCTGGATGCGGGAGGACACCGGCTGCTCGGGCCGTCGGGTGGTGGCTGACTGGTTCATCCGTTGGCCCCCGAGTACTCCTTGCGGCGGGCGATGATGCCGCGGGCCGCGCCGTTGACCAGCAGGGTGATGACGAACAGCACCAGACCGGAGGCGATCAGCGCGTCCTGCCCCGTGGTGTTGGCCTCGCCGAACTTGCTGGCGATGTTCTGGGCGAAGGTGCCGCCGCCCGGGTCGAGCAGGCTGGCGTTGATGTCGAACGTCGGCGACAGGACCGTGGCGACCGCCATGGTCTCGCCGAGCGCACGGCCGAGGCCGAGCATCGACGCGGAGATCACCCCGGAGCGCCCGAACGGGAGGACCGCCATGCGGATGACCTCCCAGCGGGTGGCGCCGAGGGCGAGCGCGGCCTCCTCGTGCATCTGCGGGACCTGCTTGAACACCTCGCGCGACACGTTGGTCACGATCGGCAGGATCATGATCGCGAGCAGGATGCCGACGGTCAGCATGGAGCGGGGGGCGCCGCCCTGCCACGCGAAGATCCCGGTCCAGCCGAAGTAGGTGTCCAGCCAGCTGAACAGCCCGGTCAGGTGCGGGACCAGCACCAGTGCGCCCCACAGGCCGTAGACGATCGACGGCACGGCGGCCAGCAGGTCGATCACGTAGGCGACCGGGCCGCTGAGGCGGCGCGGGGCGTAGTGGGTGATGAACAGGGCGATGCCGACGGCGACCGGTACCGCGATGACCATGGCGATCAGCGCGGAGACGACCGTGCCGAACGCGAGCACGGCGATGCCGAAGACCGGCGGGTTGACGCCCGTGTTCCATTCGAACGTCGTGAAGAAGTTGCCCTCGTTCTTCGTGAGCACCAGTGCGGACCGGTACGTCAGGAAGACCGCGATCGCGGCCATGACGGTCAGCAGCAGGATGCCGGAGCCGCGCGTCAGACCGAGGAAGATGCGGTCACCGGGGCGGGTGGCACCCCGTGCGGCCCGCTGCCGCTCGACGTCCGAGGGCGGGGCGGGGGCGGGTGGGGGCGGAATGTCCTTAGTAGATATGTCCATGGAGTTCTCCGGTCTGCGGAACCGCACGGGGTGGTGTGCGGTTCCAGGCGGCGGTGCACCGGACGGTGCAGGCGGGCCCGGGCCCCGCCTTCCCCGTCTCGGGGGAGCCCGTGACGGGGGAGGCGGGAACGGGGAGGGCGGGGTCCGCCCGCACGCTCAGGCAGGTCGGCTCGGTCGGCTCTGTCAGCTCGGTCGGCCCGGTCAGCTCAGCGAGGCGATCGTCTCGCGGACCTTGGTCGCGATCTCGGTGGGCAGCGGGGCGTAGCCGGCGCCCGCGAGCAGGCCCTGACCGTCCTCGCTGGCCACGTAGGAGAGGAAGGACTTGACGGCGGGCAGCGTCTCGGCCTTGTTGCCCTTCTCGCAGACGATCTCGTACGTCACCAGGGTGATCGGGTAGGCGCCCTCGGCGGTCGGCTTGTAGTCCAGCTCCAGGGCGAGGTCCTTGCCCTTGCCGACGATCTTCGCGGCGGCGATGGCCTTGGAGGCGTTCTCCGAGGTGGCCGCGACCGGCTCGGCGGCGTCCGTCTTCACGTCGACGGTCTTGATGCCGTCCTTGGCGTACGAGAGCTCGAAGTACGAGATGGCGCCCGCGGTCTCCTTGACCTGCTGGGCGACCCCGGAGGAGCCCTGCGCGGACTGGCCGCCCTTGGCCTGCCACGCCTTGCCGCCCTCGTACGACCACGCCTCGGGGGCGGCGGCCTTGAGGTACTTGGTGAAGTTGTCGGTGGTGCCCGACTCGTCGGAACGGTGGAACGCCTGGACCTTGGTGTCCGGGAGCTTGGCGTCCGGGTTCAGCTTCTGGATGGCCTCGTCGTCCCAGGTCTTGATCTTGTCGTCGAAGATCTTGGCGAGGGTCGGGGCGTCCAGGACCAGCTTGTCCACGCCGGGCACGTTGAAGCCGACCGCGATCGGGCCGCCGACCATCGGCAGGTCGATCGCCTGGCTGTCCTTACAGACCTTGGCGGACTCGGCGATCTCCTCCGGCTTGAGCGCGGAGTCGGAGCCCGCGAACGCGGTCTGGCCCTGGAGGAAGTTGGTGATGCCGGCGCCGGAACCCTTGGGGTTGTAGTTGATCCGGACGTCCTTGCAGGCCGCCTGGTAGTTCTTCACCCAGGCGTCCACCGCGTTCTTCTGCGCGGAGGAGCCGGCCGCGAGGATCTCGCCCCGGGCGTCGTCGCACTTGATGGAACCCGCGGCGGCGCTCTGCGTCCCGCCGCTGGCACCGTTGGAGCCGCCGCCCGTGTCGTCGGAGCCGCACGCCGTGAGGGCCAGTGCGCCGGAGACGGCGACCGCACCGAGGGAGAGGGCGCGCAGCCGGTTCTTGCGCTGAAGCTTCACTGTTCGGGAGTTCCTTCCAGGAGCCGCCCCGGCGTGCTGCGCGGCGGCGTGCGTGTGTCGGTCGGACCTCCCCCGTCAGGGGGTTGGGTCCGGAGGGTGTCCGAGTCGTGCGTTCACCCGGCGCGGACCGTGGGACCGTGTCGGCCCCGGCTCGCACCCGGTAAGGCCGAAATTAGGCAGAACAGGTGAAGTGGCCTACGGCCGCAGGTGAACGGCCGGTGAACCCATGCGGTCGGTGTGGTGCGGTCACGGAACGCTCACGGCGAGGACGCGAACCGGTCTCCGACGGGGGCCGCGGCACGCCGGGAGGGGGTGTTCCCGGGCTACCGCCCGGCCGCCCGCACGAGGGGTGCGGAACCCGCGCATCCGTGCAGTGGGTGTTCCTCGGCCGATGTTCACGCGGGCGCGCGCAAACGGCGCCTGCCGTTCGGGTGAACCACCTGACGCACGAGGGCCCGCACGGGGCGCGAACCCGACGGCGCGCGCCGGCCCGTACCCCGCACGCCGGTTCCGTCCGCGGCGGCGGTCCTCTGTGTACGCGACGGGGCGACGGCGTCGGCCCTACCGGACGGTCGCCTCAGGGCACCGCGGACGGAACGGCTACTCCGGGCGTCGCCGGCGGGACGGCTGCTTCAGGGCTTCGGCGGGAGCGGGGCGAGGCTGCGCGCGCCCGCCTCCCGGGCCCGCGCCACCAGCCGGTCGACGTCCGCCGCCGGCAGCCGGAGCCGGACGATCCGCTCGTTCTCGACGGTGGAGAAGACGATCCGGTCGGCGAGGACGGCCTCGGAACCGATCGTGCGGTGCGCCAGCCGCACGAAAGCGGTGAGCCCGTCCCCGCTGCCCAGGTCCAACGGCACCGCCATGTACGACTCCCGCCGCCACGTCCGCCCACCCGCGCGCTCCCGCTCCTCCCGTACGGTGCGGCGCAGCTCCTCGTACAGGCGGCGCGCACCGGGGTCGGCGATCTCCTCGTCCACGTACAGGTCGATGGACACCTGCGCGCCGATCCCCGCGAGGTGCCGTCCCACCTCCGTGAGGAAGACCTCCAGGTCGGCGTCCGTGTCGGCGGTGAGCAGCATGTACGTCGTCCTCGGGTACGGGCGTCGGATGCGGACGCGAACGGGGGCGCGCGGCGGAGGTGGGCACCCCCCGTGCACCCGAGTGACCCTACGGGGGTACGACCGCGCACCACCGCACCTTTTTCTCCGACGGTCACCCACCGCACCGGTAGCCTTACCGAAGGTCACACCTCTACGGTCGTCGTCACCACGCCCCCGCGCCCGCCTCGCCCCGAGGACCCCCGATGACCTTTCGACGACGCACGGTCGCCGCCCGGGCCCGCCGCCACGGCCTGCACGAAGCGGCGAACGGCACCGCCCTCGTCCCGCCCCGGCGCGGCGCCCTCCTCTTCGACTCCGGACGCCATCTGCCCGGCGAGTTCCTCGCCGGTACCGACCTCCACTGGACGCTGCGCTGCCCGGACACCGGCCACGAGTGGCCGGCCGCTCCCCAGGACGTGACCCCGCTGGGGTGAGCGCCGGGGTGGGCCCGCCGGGGTGGGCGGTTCCGCCGTCCCGGTTCAGGGTCCGGGCTTGCGCCAGGTCAGCGAGTACCGGCGGAGCACGTGGCGGCGGTAGCGCACGCCGGGCAGCAGCCGTCGGGCCGCGGCCCGCACCTGCCCGTACCCCATCTCGGGATCGGCGACCGGCACCCCTTCCGGGCCGCCCGCCCGACGCACCACCTTGGCGATCCGCACGACCGGGGCCGCCGCGATCAGCGCGGCCCACTCCCCCGGGCTCGTCTCCCGCGCCAATCCGACCACCACCAACACCCCGCCCGGCCGCAGCAGTTCACGCATCCGCAACAGCGCCTCGTCGAAGTCCATGTGGTGGACGGTCGTCACCGAGCAGATGAAGTCGTACCCCGCCGCGGGCAGCCCGGCCGCGAGGAAGTCCCCCTCGACGAAGTCGAGTTGCGGACGGTCGACGGCGTGCTCCCGGGCCCGGGCGATCATCTCCGGCGAGCTGTCGATCCCGGTGACCCGCTGCGCCCGCCCGGTGAGCTTGCGGGCCAACAGCCCGTCCCCGCAGCCCACGTCCAACGCGTCGCCGCACCCCTCGGGCACGGCGCGCAGGATGCCGGGGTGCCGCGCGACGTTGGTGTTCCAGTACGGCTGCGGATCGGGCTCGCCCATCGCGCCATCGTGTCATCGCGGACGGGCGCCGAGAGGCGGTTCCCCCCTCAGCGGTCGGCCGTGGCGATCAGGCGGCGCAGCGCGGCCTGACCGGGCGGGCCCCAGCTCTCCTTCCCGCCGAGGCGGCCGTGGAGGCCGTCGTCCCCGACGGAGATGCAGACGAAGGCGCGCAGCACCGCCCACCCGCGGGCCCGGCGCAGGGTCGCGGCGTCCACGGTCGGCTCGTAGGCCCGGTGGAAGCGGTCGACGGCGCCGTCCGGCAACAGCAGCCAGGGCGCGGAGAGGTCACTGGCCGGATCACCGGCGAAGAGGTCACCGAAGTCGATCACGCCGCAGAAGGTGCCGTCGGCGGTCAGCACGTTCGCCGGATGCAGATCGCCGTGGAGCCACAGCGGCGGGCCCTCCCACTCGGGCGCGGCGAGGGCGTCCGCCCAGACCGCGCGGACGCCGTCCGGGTCGGCGAGCAGGCCCGCGCCGGTGAGCGCGGCGAACCCGTCGGCGAAGTGCCCGGCGTGGTCGGACAGCGGGCCGCCGCGGCCACGACCGGTGGGCGCCCCGTCGGGGGCGGGTCGGTGCAGGGCCGTCAGGAAGGCGGCCAGGGAGTCGGCCGCTTCCGGGCGCGTGGCGGGGGCGCGGTCGGCGGGCTCACCGGGCACCCAGGTGGTGACGATCCAACTCCGCGGGAACCGCTCGGACGGCTCGCCGAGGCGCTGCGGAACGGGAACCGGCAGCGGGAGGTGCGGCGCGAGGTCGGGCAGCCAGCGGTGTTCCTTGAGCAACAGTTCGTCCGCGGTCTGCGTCGCCCAGGGCAGTCGGACGGCGAGGTCGTCGCCGAGCCGCCACAGTTGGTTGTCCCAGCCGCGCGCGCCGAGTTCCACGGGGTGGTCGGCCAGATCGGGGTGCTGGTCGCGCAGCAGGTCCCGGACCAGTTCCGCGGTGATCTCCGTCTTGGTGTGGGTCATGCGGATCCACCGTAGTGGGTGCCTCAGGCGTGCAGTGCGGTCGGCGTCTCCGTGCGGGCCCGCTCGTACAGCGCACGGGCATGCCGGTTGCCGAGGTGCGGCTTCAGCAGACCGAACATCTGCTTGACCCGGCGGTCCACCCGCCCGCTCTGCACCAAGGGCAACTCGTCCAGCACCTGGTTCCAGGTGGCGCAGGCCGCCTCCAGATGACCGTGTTGCAACTGGTACTCCGCAAGAGTGGCCCGCTTCTTGAGGCGCCCCCGCCGGTAGATGGAGTAGGTGAGCCGGTCGGACTCCTCCAGGGCGCTGATGGCACCCCGAACGTCACCGAGCTCATGGCGTGTATGCCCGATGTGGTAGTAGAGCGCCGCCGGATCGTAGGAGCCGAACGTCGTCTGGCGGGACTCGGCCCTGTCCATCGCTTGTTCGGCCTCCTTCAGGTGCAGCATCGCCCGGGAGGCGTCCCCACACTGTGCGGCTGCGTGCGCCTGTTGCCCCGCGAGGAAGGCCCGCATGCGTGGACCCGCTTGCGGTGATGCGGACGCGGCGGCGTCGGCGAGTCGCCGCGAGGTCGGGCCGTGCCCGAGTTCAACGGCCTGGACGCTCATGCCGCGCAGCGTCGTGCAGTACGTCAGGTGGTCCTCCGACGCGCCGGCCAGTTCCAGGGCCTTCAGGTAGTAGCGCTGCCCCAAACCTTCGAGGCCCTCGTCCACGGCCATGTATCCGGTCAGGTAGCAGAGGTCCGAAGCGGCGGCCATCATCGCCTTGCGCACGGCGTCGGGGGCCTGCGCCCGGAGATAGGGCACGACCGTGTTGACGAGGAACGCCGCCGCCATCGGCCTGGCGTGCCGGCCGCCGAACTGGTCGTCCAGCTCGGAGATCCGCTCCGTCATGGCGATCACCATGTCGACGTCCGGCATCCCCATGCGGGGCGCCACCTGGTGCCGGACCCGCTCCATGCGCCCCACGACGTCCGGCCAACCCGGAATGGTCAGGGCGACGCTGAACAGGCTGGCGTTCAGGACACCCCGCCGGGAGGGTGACATGTCGCTCTCGCCCAGACCGGCGATCCGTTCGCTGAGACCCGGGTCCGCGGCGGCGTCGACCGGGGGGAACCCCACTTCCCGATCGGTGATCGGACGGCCCAGTCTCCGGGACAGCGCTTCGCGGACCAGGTGCCGGGCCTCCGCACGCGGCACGTGTCCCTGGAGCCACTGGTGGACCGACGACGCCCGGTAACTGCTCGGGGTGCCCCGCTCCGTGGCGATGCGGTTGACCAGCTGGGCGAATTGCCGCAGCGTCCACCCCGCCTCCCGGTGGAGCAGCGCCAACCGTCCGTTGGCCTCTCGATCGACCAAGGTGTCCAACTCCTCGTTCCACGGCGATTCTTGACACTTTGGAAAGCGGTACTCGCATCCACCGTACCGCCGGACGGTGACCGAGCGGTTACCTCTTGCGTGCGGAGAGCTACCGCACGGAGGGAGAAACGACATGGCCGAGGATCAGGGTCCACCACCCGTGGGGGCCTTCGTACGGGACACCGCACGGGGGAAGGCGGGCACCTTCAGGGGCGAGATCGGCGGCCGGTGGCTGCTCCGACCGCTCGGCGGCGGACGGGAGTGGGAAGCGGAACCCTCCCGCGTGGAAACCCTGGCCGAACCCGTGACCCGAACCATCCGGTTCCCGTTCGACGACCCGCCCCACTCCTCCGCCCCCGGACTGCGACTCCTCCCCTGGTCCTCCCCCGAAGGCAAACCCTGCTACCTCGCCACGGAGGACGAGCACGGCTACCTCGCCCGGCTCGCCGACGGCGTCGAAGCCACCCAACTCTCCATGGCCGAGGGCCTGCTCGGCCACACCAGGGCGATGCTCAAGGAGCCCGCGCTCACCCTCCCGGAACTCCGCTTCACCGCCGCCCGCCTCGCCGAGGCGCTGACCGACACCCTCCGCATCGCCCACAGCCGCGGCAAGCGGCCGGACTGACCGCACGGTCGCCCGCCCGCGGACCGCGGACGGGCGTGCCGAGGGGGCGGGGACGCGGTCAGGCGTCGGGCCGCCAGTCGAACGGGAAGTGTTTGCTGGACCCCCCGCGGTAGGCGCGGGAGAAGTCGAAGCCCTCCGCGCGGTCCGCGTTCACCACGCCCCAGGTCGCGACCTGCCCGGGCCCGACCTCCGCGCCGGGCGCGTTGATCAGCTGCACCCGGCGGCCGGGGTCCGCGGTGGGACCGGTGAGCGCGACGGCACCGACGTCCACCCGGTCGGACACGGTGGCGCGCCAGTACGCGAGGTCCGGCGCGGCGTCGAAGTGGATCGGGGCGTACTCCACACCGCGCACCTCGCTGATCAACGAACCGAACGTGCCCGGCCAGCCGCCGACGTTGCCGCGGAAGAGCTCCTCCAGTGCGTGGCGCTGCGCCGGCGTCCCCTTGGCGTCGACGTAGAACATCACGGCCATCGTGGCGTCGGGGTCGTTCACCCACATGTTCCCGGCGAACTCGCCGAGCGCCACGACGCCCAGGCCGTCCAGGCGGACGTTCCCGAAGTGGCCTTCGTGGATCTGCCAGACCAGCGTGAACAGGCAGGCGCCGTCCGTCGGCGCCTGCGCGAAGGTGCAAGGACAGGGCATCGAGCAGCTGCACACGTCGAACCACTCGCCCTTGAGGTGCCAGTCGGTCCCGCTCATCACCGTTACCCCTTCCCGGATACCCCGGCGGGGTATCCACTGGAACGAGGCTAGCCCGAGCCCGACACTCCGTCAAATACCCTAGGGGGGTACCGAGTTGAAGATGGTGCCATCCACGGAACAGGAGCCCCGTGTCCACGTCCGGGCACACGCGTGTCACGGGACGACGACAGCGCCAACCGGGCACGGGGGGTCCCCGCTCCTGCAGTGCGAACGGGCTGCCCGCCCGTCGACCGCACCCACCGAGGAGACCAGCGGCATGACCGAGACCTCCCCCTCCGCGACCCGAGGCCCCCGCTCCCGCTCCCGCTCCCGTTCCCGGGCCGCGGTACTCGCCGCGGCCGCTACCGCCCTCGCCCTCGCCGCCCCGGTCGCGGTGACGGCGGTGCCCGCGCAGGCCGCCCCGGCCGACCCGGTCTCGGTCCTGAAGTACACCGCCGGCGAACGCAAGGCGGCCCTCGCCCACTGGACGCCCGCCCGCATCAAGGCCGTCGGGAAGTCCGTGGACCTCGGCCCGACCGGACCGAAGAGCAAGCCCTGGCGGGGCACCGCGCTGAAGACCGTGGGACGCCTCTTCTTCGTCAACGCGAACGGCTCCGACACCTGGTGCACGGCCACCGCCGTGAAGAGCGCCAACAAGTCGACCGTGATGACCGCCGCCCACTGCGTGCGCCGGGGCTCCTCCCCGTACAACACCCACACCGACATGGTGTTCGTCCCCGGCTACCACAAGGGCCAGCAGCCGCACGGCGCCTTCGCGGTCCGCGCCGCCGCCACCCCGCGCAGCTGGCAGAACGACTCCGTCAACGACCTGGCCGCGCTCGCCGTCGACGCCGACAAGAGGGGCCGCATGCTCACCGACGTCGCGGGCGGCCAGGCCATCGCCTTCCACCGCGCCGTGGGCGGCACCGTCTCCGCCTTCGGCTACCCCGCCACCCGCCCGCAGCTCGGCGAGGAACTCCTGCGCTGCACCGGCACCGCCAAGAAGGAACAGGGCGCCCAGTTCATCCCCTGCGACATGACCGGCGGCGCCAGCGGCGGGCCCTGGTTCGCGGACTTCAACACCACGACCGGCCAGGGCACCCTGGTCTCGGTCAACAGCACGATGGACTCCTTCACCCCCACCAAGATGTACGGCGAGGTGCTGCGCGCCACGGCCCAGAAGGTGTACGACCGCGCCCAACGCGCGTGACCGGCCGCCCGGGACGCGACACCTGCGCCGAGATCACTGACTGTTCCCCTCTCCGGTGCGACCTACTCGGCGTCGAGCTGGTGGTCGGCCCAGACGTAACTCTCGGGCAGCAACTCGGTGATCAGGACGGTTCGGACGCGGTCACCTGCGCCGACGATCACCTTGATGGTGGGGAAGTAGTCCAGCAGGACCTGACGGCACCGGCCGCACGGGGGAACGACACCCCGGTCACGGTCCCCCACGGCGACGATCGCGTCCAGCTCGTACGCACCCTGGGCGGCTGCCGCGCCGATGACGACCAGCTCGGCGCAGGGCCCTCCGGTGAAGTGGTACGCGTTCACTCCCGTGACGATCCGACCGTCCCGGGCGCGGGCCGCGGCCGCCACGGTGTGGTTCTCGCCCTGGCAGCGGGTGCGGGCGGTGTGCTCCGCGGCCTCGATGAGTTCGCGGTCGAGGGGGCCGACGGGGTCGACGGGGTGCGTCTGCGTGGTCACCTTCGCTGCCTTCGTCAGGGTCGCAAGCGCTGTGCCGCCCCCTGTGACGGGGGGGGACGCGAGCGGGTTCCACGGAATGCTTGGTTCCGCCACGTTGTCGCGGCGGATCCTACTGCGCTGCTCCTGCGCAGCAGATGCGATCAGCGCGCCCGCAGGACGATGGTGTCGCACACCGGGAGTGGGGGGTGGAGCCGTCCCAGGTGGGGGCGGCAGGTCAGCTCAGTACGCCGTGAGGTAGAGCCGGACGCGTTGTCCCTTGGCCTCACCCACGTGGATCTCGATGCCCTGGATGTGGCGTCGCCTGGAGTCGCCGACGCACGGCGGACAGGCACTCGCTGTCCGCACCCCCTTGATCTCCTGCGGGGCGGTGAGACCGAGGTGCTCGAAGCCCTTCCCGCTCAGCGAAGAAGACGACTCGCCGGCCACGGTCAAAGGGGAATCGGGGCGTAGGTCCTCAACCATCGACTCTGCGGTCCGCTCTCCGGTGACGAAGGACAGCAGGTAGACGTTCTCCCGCGGCTGGACCCGCACGGCGCCCTTCACTTCCGTGGAACCCTCCGGGACCTGGATCCTCATGAACGCTGCCGCCTCCGAGGCGCCCGCCCCTTTCTTCCAACTTGGGGACGGATTGGCGCGCGTGCCAGGCTCCGTCGGCGCGGACGAACAACTGGTGAGCACCAACCCCGCGAACAGGACCGTCACCGGGACCAGACGAGTATGTGAGGGATTCATCGGTCCTCATCATCGTCTTCGGACAGGTCTCCTCGCTTCAGGCGACGGCCTCCAGCGTCTCACCGAGGACGGCACGACCAGGCGTGTCAGCGGGCAGCTTGCGGTAGAGGGCGAGTGCACGCGTACGGGTGAGGCCCGTGCGGTAGACGGTCGGCAGGTCCGAGTACGCCCGGGTCGCGAGGTGGGCAGCCGCCTCACGGTCACCGTCCTGAGCCCTGCACGTCGCGGTGTCGAGGGCGATGAGGGCGCGGGTCATCGGTGACGGAGTCCGGGACAACTCCAACGCACGCCGCTGGATCGCGTACGCACGGTCCGTCTCACCGAGCAGGGTGAGCGCCTGGCTCAGATGGACGTGGTGCTTCTGCGCGGGGTAGCCGAACCAGGTGTCGGCACGCTGCTCCGGGGCGAGGCGTTCCACCAGGTGCTCCACGTCAGCCACTGCCTGCCGGGCCTCCTCGCGCTGGCCGGCCGCGGCGAGCGCACGGGAGGACACCGCCGCAGCGAGCGCGGCAGCAGCCGACGGCCGCTTGCCCGCGAGGTGCCGGGCCCGACCCGCCAGCTCGGCCGCCACCTGCGGAGCACCGTAGTTCAGCGGAACCATGGCCTCGCGCGCGAGCACCCAGGCGTGCAGGAGCGAGTCGCCCGACTGCTCGGCGGCCCGGGAAGCGGTACCGAACCACCGGTGGGCCTCGCGGTGGTGTCCCAGATCGTGCAACACGATGGCCACCATGCCCGCCATCCGACCGGTCACATGGCACAGTCCCGTACGGGCCTCGACCGTCTGCGGCTCGGACAGCCGCACACCGAGTTCCGCGAAGTCGTCAAGCAGCCCGGCCAGAACCTCCATGGGCGGCTGTCCGCGGTAGCCGCGGCCGTAGCCCTCCGTCGTCGACTCCCAGAACCCCGGGTCGGCGGAACTGCGGGCGAAGGCCGGAGCAGAGACGAGCCCGGAACCAGCGGTGCCGGCGGCGAGCGCGCCCAGCAGGACGTTGCGGCGGTTCACCCGCGCCCTCCCGGTGCGGCGTCATAGGCGCTCACGGCCGTGCCCCCTGGCGGACCCGCTCGTTCAGCTGGCGTGCCGCCGAACTGGCCAGGTAGGGGCGGAGCAAGCCGGGAATCCGTGCCACGTGCTGATCCACCCGCTCCGACCGCATCGACGGCAGCCCGTCCAGCACCGCTCCCCAGGAGGTACAAGCCGCCTCCAGGTGACCCGTCTGGAGCTGCCGTTCGGCGAGCATCGAGCCGAAACGCAGGGCGGACCGGTCGCTGTCGGAGGCGTCCCGCAAACGGAAGTGCGCGCGTAGCGAGGCGACGCTGCCCTCCGTGTCGCCGAGGGCGTGACGGACTTGGGCCACGTGGTACTGGAGGGTCGACGGGTTGTACCCACCGAACGTCTTGGCCCCGCTCAGGGCCCGGTCCATGGCCCGCTCCGCCCGTCGCAGACAACGCCAGGCTTCGGCCCGGTCCCCGGCCACCGCGTGTGCGTGAGCCTGCTGCCCGGTCATGAACGCCACCATCCCCGCCTGCGGCGGTCGTGCGGTGGAAGCCTCCGCCAGGTCCACCGCGGTCCGCCCCTCACCGAGGTCGACGGCGTGCACGGACATGCCCCGCAGGACGTGATGGTACGACCGCTGGTCGTCAGCGCTCCGCGCCAGCTCCAGCGCCTGGTCGAAGTGGCGGCGCGCGAGGTCGTCCCGCCCTTCGTCCATCGCCATCCACCCGGTCAGGTAGGCGCAGAACGCGACGGTCGTCGACAGTGCGCCGCGGACCGGCGCGGTGGAGTCCGCTCGGAGGGCCGCGGTCGCGGGGGCCTTGAGGAACGCGGCTGCGACAGGTCGAACTGCCCGCCCGCCGTACCGGTCGTCCAGCCGCGAGAGCGCAACGGTGACGTCCTCCACCATCCGGACTTCGCCCCGCCCCACCCGTGCGGCGCGTCCCGTACGCACCGCGTCCGCCCGCGCGGCGAGATCCGTCCAGCCCGGGTGAGCGAGTGCCAGGGCGGCGATGCCCGCGCCGAGAAGCCTGCGTCGCCCGAGGTTCCCCACCCCCACGTCCACCGCGTCCACCTTCCCGGCAGCTCACGCAGTCCCGTTGCCCGTCCAGGATCGCCGAGACGCCCCTCCCGGACCAGTACACGATCGGGTCACCCGGCCGTTCTCCCGAACTCCCGCCGAAGGGCGGAGCAGCTCGCGGATGTCCAGGACCGGTCAGTCCCGTGTGGCGCCGGCTGGCCAGACCACCCTCACGGGCACGCCCTTCTCGTGCGCGTACGCAACGACGTCGGCGCTTCCTCCGTATCCGCGCGCGGGCTGCCCGTCCCAGACGGCGATCAACGGCGGGCAGGACGACTTCCAGGTGCCCGCCGTGTTGGAGGACGGCCAGGGTGAACCACGTGTCGGGACCGTCCGCGATGCAGCTCACGACGACCAGTTCAGTGGCGCCGTCGGAAGTCACCGCCTCGGCGGGGAGAACCCGCACCTGCGCTTCGACTTCCTGGGGCAGACCTCGGCGGCCAGTGATTCCCCGTCTGATCCGTGCTCTTCCTCCCTCAGCGGGGGCGGCAGCCCGGCTGGCATGTACAGCTGAACAGCCCTTACCGACAACGGCATTGGCGCCCTGAAGCATCTACACGGCGCTTCCAGCATCACTATGGTTGCGTTCTGTAATGAAGTGATCACACGCGCCGGGGGCAGGGTGGAGAACAGTACGACATTCGGCAGATTCGTCTCGCTGCGCCGCACCGAGCTCGAATGGACTCAGCTCAGGCTCGCAACCGAACTCGACCGGGGCGAAGACTGGATGTCGCAAGTCGAACGGGACATCCAGCAAGTCAAGGACGTCACGCTGTTGCGTCGTATGGCGGACGTGTTGGACGTCGATCTCGGCGAGCTGATGGCGCTTCCGCAGCCTGCCGCGGCCCGGGTGAGTTCCCGTCCGCGAAGAGGCGCCTCCGATACGCTGACGAGCACTTCGGTTGCCGAGGAGGACGACATGCGACGCCGCCAGGTCATGACGGTGGCAACCGCTGCCCTGTTCGCCCAGTCCGTCGGCCCGCAGTCCGCGCACGCCGGCTCGGCTCCGCTCGCCGAACTGGAAGACCTCCTGTTGTACGGAACGTCCAGGGCACTCCCCAGCACGCATCCCACGCACCAGACCGTCGCGTCATCGCTGAAGGCGTCCCGCCAGGAGTTCCGCACCGCGCGCTACGACGTCCTCGCCCGGGCTCTGCCCACGCGCATCGCCACTGCCCAGGCCGTAGGCACCGTGGAGGAGTCGGCCGGCGCCGTCGCCCAGCTCTACAACCTCGCCGTGCGGCTGTGCATCAAGATCGGCGACAACAACCTGGTCGCCATCACGGCGGACCGCGCCCTGACCGCCGCCCGGCTCTCGGGCGATCCGTTGATCATCGCCGAGGCCCAACGCATGGTCTCCAGCGCTTGGCGGCGTCAGGAACGCTTCGCCCGGGCGACGGACATCGTCGTCGTCGCTGCCGAAGAACTCCTGGCTGACTCCGGCGTCCCCGAAGCCGACCGTCTGGCCACCCGCGGCGACCTGTACGCCACTGCCGCCTACACCGCGGCCAAGTCGGGCGACCGTGCCTACGCGCACTCCCTCATCGACGAGGCGGCCGACAGCGCGGCAGCCGCCGGCCGGACCTCCGGTCAGGACGACGGGGTCGCCGGCGTCGCCCTCCACTGGCTGTCCGTCCACTACGAACTTGGTGATGCCGGCCGGGCGATCGCGCTGGCCCGAACCATCGACCCGGCCGCCCTGCCCACCCCTGAACGCCGGGCCCGCTTCTTCACCGACGTGGCGCGGGCCTTCGACCGGTGGGGCAAACCCGAGTCGTGCTTCAAAGCCCTGCTGGCAGCCGAGAAGGCGGCCCCGCAAGAGATCCAGCGCGGTGTCGTCCGTGACCTGGCGTCCGGCCTGCTGCGCCACGACCGGACGCTCGGCGGCGTCCGCGCGTTCGCCGGCCGTGCGGGCGCCCGGTTCGACTGACCCGTAGCCGGAGTACGGGCCGTAGCCCCGCTACGGACATGCGGTACGACCCGAGGCTTCACTGGGGACGTCAGTTCCCCGACCGCTGCTGAAGGCCGGCCGATGCAACCATTCCGTACCGTCCTGAATCCCCCCTGCCCACTGACCGCGCAGGAACGGGGAGGTGCCGTATGACACCTGACCAGATCCCGCCCCTCGTGGGCGCCCCAGTCCGCGACACCCAACGGGACACGCTGGGCACCTTCATGGGGGAGGTGGGCGGCCGGTGGTTGCTGCGGCCCCTCGGCGGTGGCCGGGAGTGGGAGGCGGAGCCGTCACAGGTGGAGGCCCTGGCGGAACCCGTGCCCCGAGCCGTCCGGTACCGGTTCGGGGACCGGACGCACTCCCCCGGCACCGGGCCCCGGCTGCTCCCCTGGTCGTCACCCGAAGGCAAACCGTGCTACCTCGCCAAGGCCGACAAGGACGGGTACCTCTCCCGACTCGCCGACGGAGTGGAAGCCACCCAACTCTCCATGGCGGAAGACCTCCTCGGACACGCCCACGCCATGCTCGACCAGCCCAAGGTCACCCTCCCAGAGCTCAGGTTCACCGTGGCCCGGCTGGCGGAAGCGCTGAGCGACACGCTCCGGGTGGCCCACAGCCGGGGCAGCCGCTCGAAGTAGGGGAAGGCTGACCCTGTGCGGGGGCCGGCCGGACGGCCAGCGCCAGCAGGCCCGCGAACGCCGCCGTCGTCAGGACGAGGTGCGGGCCGTCCGGGTCCTTGCCGTCCCGGACCCGGACCGTACCGGCCACGGGTCCGGGCGCCCACTGCACGCACTGCCCGCCCTCACCACCGCTGTACGTGCTCTTGCGCCAGGAGGCCGGTCCCGGAACGGTTCCGGGAGCGGTGCTCACCGACCGTGCTCCTCTGCGATCTCCCGGATGAACGACAGGGAGAGGTCCGGCGACAGGGCGGAGGCGCGGAGGCGTTCGTAGGCGGTGCGGGCGTTGCCGACGGCCACTGCGGAATCGTTTACGTGGCCCACGTCCCGCGCCTCCGAATACACCACGGTGGGACCCTCGTTGGGCTTCAGCAGCGTGAACGCCATGGACGAGGCCGGGGCGCCGGCGGTGAACCGGAGGACCTGGAGCGTCACATGGGGACTCGCGGCCTCCCGGAGCAGATAGCGCAGTTGGCTCGACATGACGGCCCGGCTGCCGACGACCGTGCACAGGACGGACTCGTGCAGGATGATCCACAGCAGCGGCGGCATCGTGGTGTCCATGACCTCGCGGCGCCGCATCCGCGCTTCGACCCGCGCCTTGATCTGGAAGTCGTCCTCCCTGGGGTGCGCGGCGCGGAAGGCGGCTTCGGCGTAACTGGGCACCTGGAGCATGCCCATCACGAACGTGTTGCTGTAGTCCTCGATGCGGGCAGCCTCCCGTTCGAGCTTGAGGTAAGGCACGAACCATCCTGGATGCCCTCGTTCGTTGATCCGGTTGAGCAGGCGGGTGAACCAGCCCGAGGTGCCGAAGTAGCGGTCGCAGCCCTTGGCGAACGCGGTCGAGGGCAGCGCCTTCCCACTGCTGACCTTCAGTACGTACGGCACCTCGTACCCCGTCGCGTCGGCGAGGTACTGCGGTGTCACCCCCTTGTGCAGCAAGGCTTCGGAGATCTCGCGTCCGAACCATTCCAAACCGTCCGTCGGCCCAACAGCTCCTTCGGTCATATATTCAACTCCAGTGCTTTTCGGGCGGTTTGGAAACTCCCTCCCCCTTCAGGAGGTTACGCACGGCTCATCCCAATGAGGAGGGACGTACGCTCCGTAGTCGGACACGCGGTCCGCGCGCGTGACCGGGCGGACACCAGTGCGGGGCGCCCGCACCGGTGGAGGTGCGGACGCCCCGGGGTCGCGGTGGCGATGACAAAGGAGTTGACGCGGCAGTTGACGCGGGAGTCGGTGCGGGAGCTATCCGTGGGGCGGGGCGGCGGCGAGCAGCGCGTCGACCAGGGTGCGGTCATGTGCGTGGGTGAGCCGTGCGCGGGCCTCGTCGGGGGCCAGCCACAGCAGGTGGTCCACCTCGTCGTTGGGGACGAAGCGGCCCTCGGTGGCTTCGGCCGCCCAGTAGGAGACCTGCTTGGGGCGTCCCCCCACCTCGTAGCGGACCGTGGGCAGCACCGTACCGGGCAGGCAGGCGTACCCGGTCTCCTCGGCGACCTCGCGCAGCGCCCCGGTCAGCGGGTCCTCGCCGCGTTTGAGCTTGCCCTTGGGGTGGCTGTAGTCGTCGTAGCGGGGCCGGTGGACGAGGCACAGTTCGATGTCGTCCCCGTGCGGTGCGCGTCGCCAGAGCACGCAGCCGGCCGCGTGGATCGGGCGGTCGGTGGCGGGCGTCGGGTGGTCGCTCATCCGGTGGTCACCTCCCGGGTCCAGGCCCGCTGGAAGGCGTAGCGGGCCGCTTCCACCTCGTGGCGCTGGTCGGCGTGGAGCACCCCGAGGGCGTACGCGGTCGCCGGGGCGATGCGCGGGGTGCGGGCCGCCGTGGCGGCCGCCGTCGCCGCCTCGGACGCGTCGCGGTGCTGGTCGAGGGCGCGTCCCGCGCGCAGCAGTCGGGCGAGTTCCGGTTCGGCTCCGGCGGGCGCGCCCAGCACCTCGTGGGCGTAGCGGTGCAGCCGCAGCAGGAGGCGGACCTGGTGCCAGGGGGCGTCCTGGGCCTGCGGCGAGGGGTCGGCGGCGAGCGCCCCGGCGTTGTACGGGTGCCCGGCCGTGAGCAGGGGCAGGGTGCCGGTCGCGTCGAGGAGCCGGACCTCGGCCTCGGTGGCGAGGGTGGTGAGCGCGGCGGCGGGGGCCGCGGCGGCCGGGGTGAGGGGGACCTCGCTGGCGAGGACGGCGACGCGGTCGGCGACGGCGTGGAAGCGGGCGGAGCCGAGGGCCTGGAGGGCCGCCGAGTGGGCCCGGGTGCGGGCCAGGGTGAGTTGGCGTTCGAGGAGGGCGCCGGCCTTGGCGGCGCCGAGGGTGAGGCTGCCCGGGGCGCCCGCGGGCGGCGGGACCGGCGGGCCGGCGGCGGGCGGGGCCGCCGTGCGGACGGTCCGGGTGCCGGTGGCGGTGCCCGCCGCCCCGGCTCCCCCCACGGCGGGTGCCGCCGTGCAGCCGGGCGGGTGCGCGGTGCGCGCCGGGCCCGGTACGGGCACCTTGCCGGAGAGGCGGGCCAGTGCGGCGAGCAGCCGTTGCAGCCGGTCGCCGTGGGCGTGTTCGCCGGCCAGGGTGCCGGAGAGCCAGGCGAGTTCGGCGCGCAGCGCGTCGGACCACTCGTGGTCGAGCAGCGGGCGGAAGGTGTGCAGGGTGCCGCTGATGCGGCGGGAGGTGCGGCGCAGTCGCGCCGCCGCCTCGGCCGGGGCGGGGTTGCCGCCCGCCCCGGACCCGGACTCGCGGTGCAGCCTGAGCGAGCGGAGGAAGTCCGTGGCGCGGTCCTGGAGGTAGGCCGCGAGGACGTCCCCCGCCGTCGGGTGGACCACGGGGTCAAGGTTTCGATGTGCCACGCCTGCGCCTCCGGGCGTCAATGAGCATCTCCTGTACGTTCCGCAGCGGTTGGCCGTCCGCATCGGTCGCGTGTCGGGTCCATTCGCCGTCCGGTCCCAGGTGCCACGAGCTGGTGGAGTCGGACATCCCGGTCTCCAGCAGCCGGTTGAGGGTGGCCCGGTGGGCGGGGTCGGTGACCCTGACGAGCGCTTCGATGCGGCGGTCGAGGTTGCGGTGCATCATGTCGGCGCTGCCGAACCACACTTCGGGTTCGCCCCCGTTGCCGAAGGCGAAGATCCGGGAGTGCTCCAGGAAGCGGCCGAGTACGGACCGTACCCGGATGTTCTCCGAAAGGCCCGGAACGCCGGGTCGCACGGCGCAGATGCCGCGGACCCACACGTCGACCGGCACCCCCGCCTGGGACGCCCGGTAGCAGGCGTCGATCAGGGCCTCGTCCACCATGGAGTTGGCCTTGATGCGGACGTAGGCGGGGCGGCCGGCGCGGTGGTGCTGGACCTCCTTGTTGATGCGCGAGATCAGCCCGTCCCGCAGCGACTTGGGGGCGACGAGCAGCCTGCGGTACGTCTCGCGGCGGGAGTAGCCGGACAGCCGGTTGAACAGGTCGGACAGGTCGGCTCCGACCTGGGAGTCGGCGGTGAGCAGCCCCAGGTCCTCGTACAGGCGGGCCGTCTTGGGGTGGTAGTTGCCGGTGCCGACGTGGGAGTAGCGGCGCAGCGTGTCGCCCTCCTGGCGGACCACCAGGGACAGCTTGCAGTGGGTCTTGAGGCCGACGAGTCCGTAGACGACGTGGCAGCCGGACTCCTCCAGCTTGCGGGCCCACTTGATGTTGGCCTGCTCGTCGAAGCGGGCCTTGATCTCCACCAGGACGAGGACCTGTTTCCCGGACTCGGCGGCGTCTATCAGCGCGTCGACGATCGGGGAGTCGCCGGAGGTCCGGTACAGGGTCTGCTTGATGGCGAGGACGCCCGGGTCGGCGGCGGCCTGTTCGAGGAACGCCTGCACGGAGGTGGAGAAGCTGTCGTACGGGTGGTGCAGCAGCACGTCCCGTTCGCGCAGCGCGGCGAAGATGTCCGGCGCGGACGCGGACTCCACCTCGGCGAGGTCGCGGTGGGTGCCGGCGATGAACTTCTGGTACTTCAGCTCGGGCCGGTCCAGCGAGGAGATCCCGAACAGGCCGGTGAGGTCGAGCGGGCCGGGCAGCGGGTAGACCTCGGCCTCGCTGATCTTGAGTTCGCGCACCAGCAGGTCGAGCACGTACCGGTCGATGGACTCCTCGACCTCCAGCCGCACCGGGGGTCCGAAGCGGCGGCGCATGAGTTCCTTCTCCAGGGCCTGGAGCAGGTTCTCGGCGTCGTCCTCCTCGACTTCGAGGTCCTCGTTGCGGGTGAGCCGGAACATGTGGTGCTCCAGCACCTCCATGCCCGGGAACAGTTCCTCCAGGTGCGCGGCGATGACGTCCTCGATCGGTACGTACCGCGAGGGCGAGGCCTCCAGGAACCGGGACAGCAGCGGGGGCACCTTGACCCGGGCGAAGTGCCGGTGCCCGCTGACCGGGTTGCGGACGACGACCGCGAGGTTCAGCGAGAGGCCCGAGATGTACGGGAAGGGGTGCGCGGGGTCGACGGCCAGCGGGGTCAGCACGGGGAAGATCTGGTGCCGGAACAGGGTGAACAGCCGGGCCTGTTCCTTGTCCGTCAGCTCGGCCCAGCGGACCAGGTGGATGTCGTGCTCGGCGAGGGCCGGGGCGACGTCCTCCTGGAAGCAGGCGGCGTGGCGGGCCATCAGTTCCCGGGAGCGGGCCCAGATCATGTCCAGCACCTCGCGGGGCTGGAGTCCGGACGCGGAGCGGGTGGCGACGCCGGTGGCTATGCGGCGCTTCAGTCCGGCGACCCGGACCATGAAGAACTCGTCCAGGTTGCTGGCGAAGATGGCCAGGAAGTTCGCCCGTTCGAGGAGGGGGGTGTTCGGGTCCTCGGCGAGTTCGAGCACCCGCTCGTTGAACGCGAGCCAGCTCCGCTCCCGGTCCAGGAACCGGCCCTGGGGGAGTTGGGCGCCCTCGGTGTCGTCGTCCTCGTAGGCGTCGAGGTCGGCGTCGATGTCGGGTTCCAGATCGGACACCGCCGCGGAGACGGTGTGCGGGCGGTGCGCGGCGATCGACCCCACGGAGGGCTGCGCGTGCTGGACCTTGGCCTGGGCGTCTGGCTGACTCATGGTCCCATTGTTCCGCTTTACCGGGCGGGGCGGCGCGTCGGAGCGGGCGCGGGGGAGCACGGGCGTCCCGTTGGCTCGGGGGACGGGCGCGGCGGGCTGCATGCACCAAGCGTGGCAACCCCGTCTGAATGCGTGGTTACGAGGACATGACGTGCGGGGCAGCGCGAGGCGGCCCCCGGGCGCCGTGGTGCGGGCGTCCGGGGGCCGTGGCCGTGGTCAGGGGCCGTGGGGCGGGCCGTGGCCGTGGTCAGGGGCCGTGGCCGTGGTGCGTGGTCGAGGGCCGTGGTCAAGGGCCCTCCGGTACGGGCCGGGCGCGCGGGGTGGCGCGTCCGGCCCGTCCCCCCGTGGAGCGGACTCCAGGACCTCGTGGCCTCAGGGTGCGATCTTGCGCAGCACCCGCAGCGAGACGAAGACGGCGAGCGCGGCGAGCGCCAGCACGATGCCGGTCTCCACGAGCTGGAGCGGCCAGAAGTGGGAGGCGGGGTGGTAGTCGATCCACCGGCCGGAGTATCCCTGGCCCCGGAGGCATTCGGTGCTCTCCCGCCCGGGGCAGTTCAGCCAGGTGTGCGGCACCCGGTCGCCGTCGAGGGTGAGCAGCCCGTAGTCGAACTGGTAGGAGTTCCCCGGAGGGAACGTCCCTTCCCCCTCGCCCTTGCGCACATAGGTCTCGTGCGGCCACAGGTACGGCCGCAGCTGGGCCAGCCCGACGAGGACGGCCCCCGTGCCGAGCAGGGCGGCGGCCATCGACAGGATGACCCGGCGCAGCAGCAGCCCGACCAGCGCGCCGAGGGCGACCGCCAGCACCAGGTAGGCCACCAGTACCGGGCCCAGAGTGGGGAAGACGCTCTCGTGCGACCAGAGCATGCCCTGCTCCACGGACGTCGTCCGTGCGAAGCGGATCAGCCCGACGCAGACCGTGCCCGCGACGATCACCACCGCACAGCCCAGCACCAGGCGGCCGGTCAGCCAGCGGCGCGGGGTCTCGGCCTGGGTCCAGGCCAGCCGGAAGGTCCCGGACTCCAGTTCCCGTGCGATGAGCGGACCCGCCACGAAGACCGCGACGAGCACCACCGGGACGAGCACCCACAGGTCCAGGTCCGTGACCAGCAGCCGGTACCAGGACAAGGCGCTCTGATAGCCGAATGCGGAGTCGTAGCACTCGGACAGGCGCTTCAGGTCCTCGCCCTTGGTGAGCATCTCCCCCTCGCGGAAGTCGCACCGCTCCCGGTCCGGCGCCAGCCGCGTCCACAGGTACAGGCCGAAGGTGACGACGGTGGCGAGGAGCACGGCGACGCCCGCGATCCGGACCGCGCCCCGGTGGACCAGGTGGGCGGAGCGCAGGGTGGCGCGGAAGCCTCCGGAGTCCGGCCCGCGGGGACCGGTGGGCGGCGGGGTGACGGCGTCGGGCCCGGACGGGACGGCGGTCCCGGCGTCCGGGGCGGGGGCGGGGGCGCTCATGCGGCCACCCCCGTACGGCCGACCGCCGGGTCGGCGCCGGGGGTGAGCAGCGTGGGGGCGCCGGGTGAGCGCAGATGGGCGAGCAGGACGTCCTCCAGGGTCGGCTCGCTGGTCTCCCAGCCGGATTCGACGGGTCCGGTGGGGCGGATCAGGGCGGTGGTGCCCCGTCCGGTGGCACGGGACTCCACGACGGTGTGGGCGGCCAGCTCCTCGACCGGGCCGCGCCCGACGACGAAGGCGTGGGCGTCCATCAGGTCGTCGATGGCGCCGCCGAGCCGGACCCGGCCCTCGCTGACGAGCAGCAGGTAGTCACAGGCGGTGGCCAGCTCGCCGAGGATGTGCGAGGACATCACGACGGTGGTGCCGTGCTCGGCGGCCTCCGCGAGGAGGGTGCCCATGAGCTGGTGGCGGGCGAGCGGGTCGAGGTCGGCCATCGGCTCGTCCATGAGCAGCAGCTCGGGCCGCTTGGCGAGGGCGAGGGCGAGCGCGACCCGGGTGCGCTGACCGCCGGACAGCGCCTTGATCCGGGCGCCCGTGGGCAGCGCGCCGTCCCCGACGATCCGCCGGGCGACGGTGGCGTCCCAGCGGCCCGGGTTGAGCTCGGCGCCCAGTCGCAGCGTCTCGCCGACGGTGAGCTGCGGGTACAGCGGCTTGTCCTGGGCGACGTAGGCGAGCCGCTCGCGGGCGGCGGCCGGTCGGGTGCCGAGGACGGACAGGGTGCCCGTGCTCGGGTGGGCGAGCCCGGCGGCGAGGCCGAGCAGCGTGGACTTGCCCGCGCCGTTGGGCCCGACGACGGCACAGACGCGGCCCGCCGGCAGCCGGAAGTCGCAGCCCCGCAGGGCCCAGCCGTCCGTGGCGCCGGTCCCCCGTGCTCGGCGCCCGCCGTAGCGTTTGCCGAGGTCGGCCGCCTCGATGGCGGTCTCGGTCATGCGGTGTCCCCCTCGTGAGTCCGTCCGCCCTCGGACGGTCCGGTCAGGTGTGGTGCCGGCGGCGTTGCGCCGGCGGCGGTGAAGTGCTCGTCCAGGACCGAGGCGAGCAGCGCGGACGCGTCGTCCCGGTCGAGCCCCGCGGCCCGGGCCCGGGCGGCCCAGGCGGACAGCTCGGCCCTCAGGGGCGAGTCGGCGGCCCCGGCACCGAGCCGACGCCGTACGAAGGTGCCGAGTCCGCGGCGGGCCTCGACCAGGCCCTCCCGTTCCAGCTCCCGGTACGCCTTCAGGACGGTGTTCGGATTGATGGCGGTGGCTTCCACGACCTCGCGGGCGGTGGGCAGCCGGTCACCCGGTTCCAGCAGACCGAGCCGCAGCGCCTGCTTGGTCTGCTGGACGATCTGGACGTAGGTGGCGACGCCGCTGCGCCGGTCGATCCGGTACTCGACCACTCGAACAACCACCCTTTCACTAATTGAGTAGTGAAAGGGTGGTGCAAGCCCTCGGTGATCGTCAAGTCGAACCCGGAAACACGCCTCTGACCTGCGACGATCCCGAACCTTCTCGCACCAGGAGCCACAGGGGGCACCGAGCGCCCCACTTCCTTATATCGGGCATACGCGGTTCTGTCGGGCTTCTCAGCTCGTCCTCAGATCACTCTCATCCGCTCCCGACACGCTCATGGACATGACCGAAAGCTCCCGCCGCGACGGCGGTTCCCCCGAACGCGACCACGGCCACGACGAGCAGCACGGCATCCCCACCGGCGGGACCCCGGACGCCGCGGCGCCGCACACCGGTGCCCGCCCGGTCCCGCACGCACACCCCACGCACCCCGCGTGGAGCACCGACCCCGGACCCCGGCAGCACGGACACCCGTCGCACGGGGGTCAGCACGGGGGTCAGCCGCACGTGGGTCAGCAGCCGTCGTACGGGGCCTACCCGCCGCCCCCGCCCGAGCCGCCCGACGGGCCGTCCGGGGCAGCCGCCGAGACGCCCGCGGTCGCCTGGGGCACCAGCCCGGTCCCCGAAGGCGCCCCGGCGCCCACCCCCGCGGCGGGCCCGCGCCGGCGCCGGGCGCGACGGCCGTTCGCCCTGCTCGCCACCGTGGCGATCGTCGCCGCGGCCGTGGGCGGCGGCACCGCGTACGGCATCCAGGAGCTCACCACCCACCAGACGACGGCCTCCGCCGTCGCCGCGAGCCCGGTGGCCTCCTCCAGCCGCGGCACCGTCGCCGGCGTCGCCGCGGCCGTCACCCCGAGCACCGTCGAGATCAAGGCGTCCGGCACCGCCGGCCAGTCCACCGGCTCCGGTGTGATCATCACCTCCGACGGGGAGGTCATCACCAACAACCACGTGGTCGCCGGCGCCACCGCCATTCAGGTGACGACCAGCGACGGCAAGAAGTACGCGGCCGAGCTCGTCGGCACGGACAGCAAGAAGGACCTGGCGCTGATCAAGCTCAAGGACGCCTCCGGGCTGAAGGCCGCCACCCTCGGCAACTCGGACCGGGTCCGGGTCGGCCAGGAGGTCGTGGCGATCGGCTCGCCCGAGGGCCTGACCGGCACCGTCACCAGCGGCATCGTCTCCGCCCTCGACCGCGACGTCACCGTGGCCAACAACCAGGACCAGCCGCGGCAGCCGGGCGGCGACTGGCCCTTCGAGTTCGGCGGCCGCGAGTTCAACGGCGACCCCGGCGCGTCCACCACCACGTACAAGGCCATCCAGACCGACGCCTCGCTCAACCCCGGCAACTCCGGCGGCGCGCTCATCGACATGAACGGGCACATCATCGGCATCAACTCGGCCATGTACAGCGCGAGCAGCGCGGGCGGCGGCGACGCGGGCAGCGTGGGCCTGGGGTTCGCCATCCCCGTCAACACGGTGAAGGCCGATCTGCCGGCCCTGCGAGCCGGAGCGGACGGCTGACCGGCCCCGTACCGTACCCCCCGTAACCCCGGCACCCCCGTACCCTGCGCCCCGTAAGCCCCACACCCCACCTCCCGCCGCACCCGCACCCGCACCCGCACCGCTGATCCGCCCACACCCACTCACCCACCGGAGCCGTACCGATGAACTCCGCGCCCGAAGGCGAACCGCAGCGCATCCTGATCGTGGACGACGAGCCCGCCGTGCGCGAAGCCCTTCAGCGCAGCCTCGCCTTCGAGGGCTACCTGACGGAGGTCGCCGTCGACGGCGCCGACGCCCTGGAGAAGGCGGCGGCGACCCGCCCCGACCTGATCATCCTGGACATCCAGATGCCCCGGATGGACGGTCTGACCGCGGCCCGCCGGGTGCGCGCGGGCGGCAGCCTGGTGCCCATCCTGATGCTGACCGCACGCGACACCGTGGGCGACCGCGTCACCGGACTCGACGCGGGCGCCGACGACTACCTCGTCAAACCGTTCGAACTCGACGAACTCTTCGCCCGCATCCGGGCCCTGCTGCGCCGCAGCACCTACACCACCGCCGCCGGACGGGCCCCGGAGGGAGACGTCCTCTCCTTCGGCGACCTGCGCATGGACCTGGCGACCCGCGAGGTCCACCGGGGCCGGCGACCGGTGGAGCTGACCCGTACCGAGTTCACCCTGCTGGAGATGTTCCTCGCCCACCCCCGCCAGGTCCTCACCCGCGAACAGATCCTCAAGTCCGTGTGGGGCTTCGACTTCGAACCGACCTCCAACTCCCTGGACGTGTACGTGATGTACCTGCGCCGCAAGACGGAAGCGGGCGGCGAACCCCGGCTCGTGCACACCGTGCGGGGCGTCGGGTACGTACTGCGGCCGGGCAGCACGGACGGGACCCCGTGAGCGGCGCTCCCCCCGCGGCAGGAGAACCGGAACCCGGGACCCCGGACCCGCGGAACCCGGCCCCCGGCGCGCGACACCTGGCCCCCGGCGCGCGGCCCCCGGGCCGGGGCGCCCTGGGCCGGCTCCGCGCACTGCCGCTGCGCTCCCGCCTCGCCCTGCTCGTCGCCGCCACGGTGGCGCTCGCCGTCGCCGCCATCGCCACCACCAGCTGGCTCGTGGTCCGCGGCGCACTCGTCGACTCGCTCGACAAGTCGCTCAGCACCAACCGGCCCAACGACCGGGACGTCAGGATCCTCATGGAGACCCAACTCCCGGCGACCCGCTGCGCACCGAGCATGCCCAACCAGGAGACCACCTGGTACGGCATGACCCTCCAGGCCGTCATGCCCGACGGGAGCACCTGCCTGATCCTCGGCGGCGAACCCCTCAAGGTCTCGGTGAGCGACAAGGCGGTCGTCGAGGGCACCCTCATCGACACCTACCACGACGCCAAGGACGCCAGCGGCCGGGAGTACCGCGTCCTGACGTACCAGATCAGCGGCGCGCCCTACGCCCTGTCGATCGCCCGCCCGTTCGACGAGATCGACGACACCCTCTCCGACCTCACCCTGGTCCTGGTCCTGGCCGCGGGCCTCGGCGTCGTCGTCGCCGGCATGTCCGGCGCCCTGGTGGCCCGGACCGGACTGCGCCCCGTCGACCAACTCACCCGGACCGTCGAGCACGTGGCCCGCACCCAGGACCTGACCGTGCGCATCCCGACCGAGGGGGACGACGAGATCGCCCGGCTGTCCCGCTCGTTCAACGCGATGACGGAGGCCCTCGCCTCGTCCCGGGAACTCCAACAACAGCTGATCGCCGACGCGGGCCACGAACTGCGCACCCCGCTCACCTCGCTGCGCACCAACATCGAACTGCTCGCCCGCAGCGAGGAGACCGGCCGCGCCCTGCCCCCCGACGACCGCACCGCGCTGCTCGCCTCGGTCAAGGCCCAGATGACGGAACTCGCCTCCCTCATCGGCGACCTCCAGGAACTCTCCCGCCCCGACGGCACCAGCCGCGTCCAGGTGCTCGCCCTGCACGACCTCGCCGACCTGGCCCTGCGCCGCGCCCGGTTGCGCGGCCCGGAGCTGACCATCACCGCGGACCTCACCCCCTGGTACGTGCGCGGGGAACCGGCCGCGTTGGAACGCGCCGTCATCAACATCCTCGACAACGCGATCAAGTTCAGCCCGGCCGGCGGCGAGGTCACGGTGACCCTCCGGGAGGGTGAACTGTCGGTGCGGGACCACGGGCCCGGCATCTCCCCCGACGACCTCCCGCACGTGTTCGACCGCTTCTGGCGTTCCCCGTCCGCCCGTTCCCTGCCCGGCTCGGGCCTCGGCCTCTCGATCGTGGCGCGCACGGTCGAACAGTCCGGGGGAACGGTTCGGCTCCAGGCCGCGGACGGTGGCGGCACCCTCGTCTCGGTACGCCTCCCGGGCGCCCCCACCCCACCCCCACAACCCCCGGACGGCCCCCCGGAAGCAACGTGACCCTGGCCGCACCGTGACGCGCCGAAGGGGCCGTGCGGGACGCGGGTCCCGTACGGCCCCTTCGGGCAGGTGAGGCAGGTGTGGCAGGAGGGCGGAGCTAGGCGCTAGCGGACGACGGTGATGCGGTCCGCCTTCGGCGGGGCCAACGGGGACCCGGCCGACGAACGCGCACCGAAGTAGTCGTTCAGGGCCTTGAGGTCGTCCCCGCCGACGAGCGGGTTCTTGCCCTTGGCCAGCTCGGCGAAGCCGTCACCGCCACCGGTGAGGAAGTTGTTCAGGGCGACCCGGTAGGTGGCGTTCGGGTCCAGCGGCGCACCGTTCAGCCGGATCGAGTCGACCACGACGCGGTCCGCACCGGACTTGGTCAGGTCCAGCGTGTACGTGAAGCCGTCCGAGACCTGGAGGATCTTCGGGGCGGCCGTGTTGGAGCCGGTGACCTGCTGCTGGAGCGCGGTGACCAGCTGGGCGCCGGTCAGGTCCACCAGGTTCACGGTGTTGCCGAACGGCTGCACGGTGAAGCTCTCGCCGAAGGTGACCACACCGTCGCCCTCGGCCCCGCTCGCCCGGTGCAGCAGGTCCCCGCGGATGCCGCCCGGGTTCATCAGGGCCAGCGAAGCCTTGGGGTCCAGGGACTTGGCGTGCGCGAGCTGCGCATCGGCGATCAGGTCGCCGAGCGGGGTCTCGGGCGTCGTGGCGCCGCGGCCCGGGACGTCACCGGAGATGTAGCCGACCGGACGGTTGGCCACCGGGGCGGCCAGCTTGTTCCAGCGGCCGATCAGCTCGGTCATGTCCGCGGCCTTCGGCTGGTCGCGCCGGACCACGTGGTTCGCTGACTTCACGCTGGTGCGGACGATGTCGTTGGTCCGCCGGTCGTACGTGAGCGTGGTCTCCGTGTACAGACGACCGAACGACGCCGCGGACGTCACCGTGCGGGGCTTGCCCGACGGGTCCGGGATCGTGCACGCGTACGGCTGGTGCGTGTGCCCCGTCACCAACGCGTCCACCTGCGGCGAGATGCCCTTGGCGATGTCCACGATCGGACCGGAGATGCCGTCGCCCGCACCCGGCGAGTCGCACTCGTAGTTGTACGAGGTCGAAGCCGGGTAGCCGCCCTCGTGGATCACGGCGACGATCGACTTCACGCCCTGGCGCTCCAGCACCTTCGCGTACTTGTTGACCGTCTCGACCTCGTCGTGGAACTTGAGGCCCTTGATGCCGTCCGCCGAAACGACGTCCGGCGTCCCCTCCAGGGTGATCCCGATGAACCCGACCTTGACGCCCTTCTCCTTCCACACCCAGTAGGGCGCGAGGACCGGGCGGCCCGACTTCTCGTTGGTGACGTTGGCCGCGAGGTACGGGAAGTCGGCCCCCTCGAACTTCCGGCCGGGCTCGTAACAGCCGGCCGTGGGGTGACAGCCGCCGCGCTGGATGCGCTGGAGTTCCTTGATGCCCTCGTCGAACTCGTGGTTGCCGACGCCCGCGACGTCCAGGTCCAGTTCGTTCAGGGCCTCGATGGTGGGCTCGTCGTGGAACAGACCGGACAGCATGGGGCTGCCGCCGATCAGGTCGCCCGCCGCGGTGGTCACCGAGTACCGCTCGCCCTTGCGGGCGTCCCGCAGGGAGCTGGCCAGGTACTCGACGCCACCGGCCGCTATCTGCTTCGTCGTCCCGTCGGGCTGACGCTCCGTCACGTTGCCCGAGGAGCCCGAGGGCGGCTCCAGGTGGCCGTGCAGGTCGTTGAAGGACAGCAGTTGGACGTCCACCGTGCGGGACGAACCGTGGCCGTGACCACGGTGCTCGTCGCGGTCGCCCCGACCGGAATCGGCGGAGGCGGGAAGGGCGGCGGTCAGCGCGCCGACCGTGGCGGCGGCGGCGACGGCCGCGAGGACGCGGATGTTCCGTCTGGACGGGGTCGAATGGATTCGCACGGGGCCCCCTGGGTGGGTGCGGTCGTCGGTGGCAATCGTCGGAAGCCTAGAGTCAACGCGCGTAGCGCAACAGGGGGTAAGGATTACGGAGTGGTTGCGGGGCCGGAACCGCGGGCCACCGCGCCACCGCACCACCACCCCGGCGAGCGTCGGCCCGGGACGTAGGCTCGGGGACATGACGAGTGAGACTGCGCCTGCGGGCGGACCGCTGCGGCGGATCGAGACGTTGACGGCGCTCACGGCCGACCAGGCGGACGCCGTACTGGAGCTGATCGAGGAGGCGGCCCGGGAGGACGGCCAACCCGCCGTGTCCGAGCAGGGCCGGCTCCAGTTGCGCGGCGGGACCCGCGAGGGCGTGCGCCACCTGTTGCTGCTCGTCGGCGACGACCTCGTCGGTTACGCACAGTTGGAGGACACCGACCCGGTGGAGGCCCCCGCGGCCGAGCTGGTCGTCCGGCCCGCGCTCCGGGGCCGGGGCCACGGCCGCGCCCTCGGCACCGCCCTGCTGGCCGCCACCGGCAAGCGGCTACGGGTCTGGGCGCACGGCGGCCACTCCGCCGCGCGCCACCTCGCCCAGGTGCTCGGCCTGACCCTGTTCCGCGAACTGCGCCAGATGCGGCGCCCGTTGACCGCCCTGGACCTCCCGGACCCGGTGCTGCCCGAGGGCGTCACCGTACGGACCTTCGTGGTGGGCCGGGACGACGCCGACTGGCTGGCGCTGAACGCCGCGGCCTTCGCCCACCACCCGGAACAGGGCTCGCTCACCCAACGTGACCTGGACGCGCGCACGTCACAGCCCTGGTTCGACCCGGCCGGGTTCTTCCTCGCCGAGCGGGACGGCGAACTCGTCGGCTTCCACTGGACGAAGGTGCACGCCGAGGAGGGACTCGGCGAGGTGTACGTGCTGGGGGTGCGCCCCGGCGTCCAGGGCGGCGGACTCGGCAAGGCGCTCACCACGATCGGGCTGCGCCACCTCGCCGCGACGGGCGCACCGACCGCGATGCTCTACGTCGACGCCGACAACACCGCCGCGGTGAAGGTGTACGAACGCCTCGGCTTCGTCACCCACGAGACGGACCTGATGTACCGCTCGGAGGCGTAGGCGGATTCCCCGGTAGGCGCGGCGCCGTCAACCGGGATCAGTGGCAGCCGCAGGACCGGCGGACGACCAGGCGGGACGGGAACAGCTTGAGCCGTTCCCGCCTGGAACCGGGCACCCGCAGGCCGTCGTCGAGGACGAGGTCGAGGGCCGCGCGGGCCATCGCGGGCCGGTCGGAGGAGACCGTCGTCAGCGGCGGATCGGTCAACGCGGCCTCCTTCACGTCGTCGAAACCGGCGACGGCCAGTTCCCCGGGAACGTCGATCCGCAGTTCCCGGGCGGCCCGCAGCACCCCGATGGCCTGGTCGTCGGTCGCGCAGACGATCGCCGGCGGGCGGCGCGGTCCGGCGAGCAGTTCCAACGCGACCTGGTACGCGTCGTACCGGTTGTACGGGGCCTGGAACAGCCGTCCCTCGATCGAGCGGCCCGCCTCCGCCATCGCACGGCGCCAACCCTCGACGTGGTCGGTCACCGGGTCGCCCACGGTCGGGGTCTCCTCGATGCCGCCCAGGCAGGCGACGTACGGGTACCCGTGCTCCAGCAGGTGACGGGTGACGAGTTGGGCACCGCCCACGTCGTCGATGACCACGGCCACGTCCTCGATCGCCTCGGGCCTGCGGTGCAGCAGCACCACCCGGGCGTCCCAGGCGTCGATCTCGGCCGCGGCGGTCTCGCTGGGGCCCTGGCTGACCAGGATCAGACCGGAGACCCGCATGCCGAGGAACGCGCGCAGGTAGTGCACTTCGCGTTCGTCGAGGTAGTCGGAGTTGCCGACGAGCACCATCTTGCCGCGCTCGGCCGCCGCCTGTTCCACCGCGTGCGTCATCTCCGCGAAGAACGGCTGCCGGGCGTCCGGCACGATCATGCCTATGAGGTCCGTGCGGCGGGAGGCCATCGCCTGGGCGACGCGGTCCGGACGGTACCCGAGCTCCTTGATCGCGGCCAGCACGCGTTCCCGGGTGGCCGGGGCGACCGGCCGGGGTCCGTTGTTGATCACATAGCTGACGACCGCGGTCGAGGTACCCGCCAGTCGCGCCACATCGTCCCGAGTCACCTTGGCCACGCGCGAAGTCTACGCGGAGAGACCCCGAAATGAGCGGGTCGTCCGTTCTCTGGGATCTTCCGGTGACCCGAGGGCGATGCAACGGTGACCCTGCCGGTCCGGCACCGACCACCGCAGGTCGCGCACCGACCACCGCAGGTCCCGCGCCGACCACCGCAGGTCCCGCGCCGACCGCCCCGAACCCCGCCCGGTCACCCCCGCAGCCGGTGCGGCACCCCACCCGGAACGGGCGCGGCAGCGGCGGACCGCGACGAACCCTCAGATTCGCCGGCCCGGTCGCGCCCGTCGCGCCGGTCGGCACCGTCTCGTTCGTTCTGCTTGTCCCGCTTGTCTTGCTTGTCGTGTTTATCGGGCTTCTCGGGGATGACGAACCGGTACCCGACGTTGCGGACGGTCCCGATCAGGGACTCGTTCTCCGGGCCCAGCTTCGCGCGCAGCCGCCGCACGTGGACGTCCACGGTCCGGGTGCCCCCGAAGTAGTCGTACCCCCACACCTCCTGGAGCAGCTGGGCCCGCGTGAACACCCGCCCGGGGTGCTGCGCGAGGTACTTGATCAGCTCGAACTCCTTGAAGGTGAGGTCCAGTACGCGCCCCTTCAGCTTGGCGCTGTACGTCGCCTCGTCCACCGACAGGTCACCGCCCCGGATCTCCATCGGGGAGTCGTCGGACCCGATCTGCTGGCGACCCGTCGCGAGCCGCAACCGCGCCTCGACCTCGGCGGGCCCGGCGGTGTCGAGGAGGACGTCGTCCACTCCCCAGTCCGCGGTCACCGCCGCGAGGCCGCCCTCCGTCACCACGAGGATCAGCGGACACCCGGGTCCCGTGGAGCGCAACAGTTGACACAGGCTGCGCACCTGCGGCAGGTCCCGCCGCCCGTCCACGAGGATCACGTCCGCCCCGGGGGTGTCGACCAGGGCGGGGCCCTCGGCGGGCGCCACCCGGACGTTGTGGAGGAGCAGTCCGAGCGCGGGCAGCACCTCCGCCGAGGGCTGGAGGGCATTGGTCAGGAGCAGGAGGGAGCTCATCGCGCCCCACCCGCCCGGGTCGTCCTGCCTGCGTGCACGGTTCGCTCGCCCATAACGTCGGTTCCTCCTCGGTCCCTGCGAGGACGTTTACGGCACTGCTTCGTACTGCTCTTGCTGCACTTACTGCTCTTGCTCGTCCTGCTCATGTTGCTGCGCACTCTGTCCCGTCACGACTCCAGAGTCGTATACAACGCGCCGGAAAGCACAAAAGGACCCGGGGGCCACTTCGCCCGAGTCCTCTGCCAGCAGAATAACCCACATGCCTCCCCCATAGGCAGGGCCAACGGGTCGCCCGGAGTGTGCCGCCGCTCACGGAACCGTTCCTCCGCCTGCTCGCACGGGCACGACGGGCACCCGGGGCACGGCATGATGGGAGCCGTACCAGAGGACTCCGGAGGGGCGACGCATGGCGAGGGGGACGATCCGCTACTGGGCCGCGGCGAAGGCCGCCGCGGGGGTGGCGGAGGAACCGTTCGACGCCGGGAACCTGGCCGAGGCACTGGCCGGTGTGCGACGGCGCCACCCCGGGGAGCTGGTACGCGTGCTGGACCGCAGCTCGTTCCTGGTCGACGGCACGCCCGTCGGCACCCGGGGGCACGAGACGGTACGGCTGGCCGAGGGCGGCACGGTCGAGGTGCTCCCGCCGTTCGCAGGAGGGTGACCCCGCACGATGCCTGACCAGTCAGACCACGACTCCGTGGCCCACCAGCCCTATCAGCCCCACCCGTCGCACCCGTCGCATCCGCAGAGCGCCGGCCACGGCACCGACCCGTCGTACGGGCACGCCCCCTCGTACGGGCAGCAGCAGTACGGACAGCAGGGGCCGTACGGTGCGCCGTCCCCGCAGGGGCAGCTACCCGGCGCCTTCCCCCCGGCGGCCGACCAGTACCCCGACCAGTACCCGGGGCACGCGGGCCACGCGGGTCACACGGGTCACCCCGGTTTCGCGGAGCAGCCGTACGACGAGGGGCCGCAGACCCAGCAGTGGCAGGCTCCCACATGGGAGACCCAGCTCCAGCCCCCCGTACCCGCGCAGGACCAGCAGCCCGCCCCCGCCCCGTACGCACCGGTCGCCCCCGTGGCGCAGGCCGTGCCGGAGCCCGCGCCGGGTCCGGCGTACGGCCCCCCGCAGACGTACGGCCGGGGCACCCGCACCCCACCGCAGGGCACCGACCCGGGCGACCCCCGGCCGACCGACGCCGGGAGCACCACGACCGCGAACGCCGACCCCGGCCCCGCCGCGACGCCCGCCGCGGAGCCGCAGTACGCGACCGCCGCGGACCGGGCCCGTGCGGAGGGCCGGCCGCAGATCCTGGAGCCGGGGCTCCAGCCCGCCGCGCTGACCGCGGCCCTCGCCCTGCTGATCGCCGGCACCGGAGCCCTGCACCAGTACGCCCTGTTCCTTCCGGTGGCGCTGCTCCAGGCGGTGACGGCGGCCGGCTGGTTCCGGCTCAACGGCATGTGGCCCGCCCGGCAGGGCATCGCCCTGGCGTTCCTCGGCGGTCTCGTCGCCGACGTGGCGCTGCTCGTCGCGGGCCGCGAGGACACGCCCGCCGCGGTGCTCGGCACCCTCGGCGTCTGGGTGCTGCTGTCCATCGTGCTGACCCTGCGCAGCCACGCCAGCCCGGACGAACGGCTGTACGGGCTGCTGGCCCAGGTGGTGTCGGCGGCGCTCGCGGTGGTGGCCGCCGGGCACCTCGGCGCGGAACCGGACGCGGTGGTCGTCGGGGCGCTCGCCGTCGCTGCGGCCGTGCTCGCCCGGGCCCTGCCGCTGCCCACGGTGGTGTCGGTCCTGGTGGCGCTGGTGGCCGCCGCGGCCGGCGGCGGGTTGGTGGCCGGCGGGCTGACGGACCTGGGCTCGGACGGTGCGCTGCTCGGCCTCGCCGCCGGCGCCTGCGCCCTGGTCGGGCACCGGGCCGCCAGCTACGACTACCCGTCGCGGTTCGTGCACATGACGGCCGGCGTCGCACTGCCGCTGGCCGCCGCGGGCCCGGCGGTGTACTTCCTGGGCCGCGCCCTCGGCTGACCCGCGCGGACGCCTCCCGGGCCCGGTCCCGCCCTCCCGACGGGGGGCGGGACCCCGCTCGTCACAGCTGATCGACAACCTTCGGCCGACCCCGTCCACAGCCTGTGGACGGGGTTAGGCTCGCCGTCTACGACCGATGCAGCCGGGGGAAGAGACCGTTCATGCGCGCACTACGCATACTCCTGATCGTGGCCGTCGTCCTGGGCGGCCTGTTCATCGCCGCGGACCGACTCGCCGTGTTCTTCGCCGAGGACGAGGCCGCCGGGCGGCTGCGCACCAGCGAGGGTCTGGCGAGCACGCCCGACGTCTCGATCAAGGGCTTCCCCTTCCTCACCCAGGCTGCGAGCGGCACCCTGGACGAGGTCGAGGTCAGCATCAAGGACTACGACGCGAACGCCGGAACCGGCAGCGGCAACGGCGCGAAGCCGGTCCGGATCGAGAAGCTGACGGCCCGGATGACGGACGTCGACTTCTCCGGCGACTTCTCCTCCGCCACCGCCCAGCGCGCCACCGGCACCGCGCTCGTCTCCTACTCCGAGCTCCTGAAGGCCGCGCAGGTCAAGCCGGTGCAGCTGGCCCGCGGGGTGACCGCGAAGGTCATCGGGCTGTCCGACGGGGGCGACGGCAAGATAGCGGTGTCCGTCGAGGCGACCGTGATGGGCCGCAAGCTCCCGCAGCCGATCACCGTGACCAGCTCCGCCACCGTGCGCAACGGCGAGGTGACCGTGGACGCGGACTCGCTGCCGAACCTCGGGGTGCCGCTCGCCGAGGACAAGGTCCGCGAGATCACGGACTTCCGGCAGCGGATCAGCGACCTGCCCGCGGGCATCGAGTTGGACAAGGTCGAGGCCGCCCCGGACGGGGTGAACATCTCCGTGAAGGGTTCGAACGTCCGCCTCGTCGGGTAGTCCCCGGTCGTCGGCCACCTCGCGGAACACCTCTCCCCGGGGCCCGCGGACACCCTCCGTCCACAGTGCGAGACGGTGAAGTCCGTACCTCAGATACGACCCCGTGCGAAGGTCCGCCGGACCCCGCCCCGCCGACCCGCCGAGGTCCGCTCATCCCGCATTGCGGATGATCCTGTCTCGCCATGTGAAACATCGGTGACACGGCCGCCCCCGGCTACCTACGATCGTCCCCATGCAGTGCTATTTGAGCGGTCCCCGAACGCGGGGACAGGCGGATTTGACGAAGCGGCGGGCAGTCGACCTGTGCCGCGTCGCCGCCATGCTCTGTCGCACTGTCTGAGCGGACCCCGACCCTCGGTCACCGACCCCGACGAACCGCGCGGTCCCGCCCCGTCGAGCCGCCCCCGGCGGCCGGTTCCACCCAGGCCCGCGCAGCCAGGCGCCACCCCGGATCCCCCGGGCTCCGCGCCGCGCGCCCTGATCCCTGTGTTTGCCCCGCCGCAACTGCCCCGAACTGCCCCGGAGGAGAACGAGCATGAGCCGTAGCGACGTCCTGGTTGACGCCGACTGGGTCGAGGCCAACCTCGACGACCCGAAGGTCGTCATCGTCGAGGTCGACGAAGACGCCTCGGCGTACGACAAGAACCACATCAAGAACGCCATCAAGATCGACTGGCAGAAGGACCTCCAGGACCCGGTCCGCCGCGACTTCGTCGACCAGGCCGGCTTCGAGAAGCTCCTGTCCGAGCGCGGCATCGCCAACGACGACACGGTGGTCCTCTACGGCGGCAACAACAACTGGTTCGCCTCCTACGCGTACTGGTACTTCAAGCTGTACGGCCACGACTCCGTCAAGCTCCTCGACGGCGGCCGCAAGAAGTGGGAACTGGACTCCCGCGACCTGGTCGCCGAGGTCCCCGCCCGCCCGGCCACCGCGTACAAGGCCAAGGCCCAGGACAGCTCGATCCGCGCCTTCCGCGACGACGTCGTCGCCGCGATCGGCGTGCAGAACCTGGTGGACGTCCGCTCCCCCGACGAGTTCTCGGGCAAGCTGCTCGCCCCGGCCCACCTCCCGCAGGAGCAGTCGCAGCGCCCGGGCCACGTCCCGAGCGCCCGCAGCATCCCGTGGTCGAAGAACGCCAACGACGACGGCACCTTCAAGTCCGACGACGCGCTCAAGGCGCTGTACGAGGACGAGCAGGTCGACCTGAGCAAGGACACCATCGCGTACTGCCGCATCGGTGAGCGTTCCGCCCTGACCTGGTTCGTGCTGCACGAGCTGCTCGGCGTGACCAACGTCAAGAACTACGACGGCTCGTGGACCGAGTACGGCTCCCTGGTCGGCGTGCCGATCGAGCTCGGCCCCGCCAAGTAAGCCCCCCGACCGACAGCCAGACAGCCACTCAGGAGAGACGCATATGTGTGGAGCCAAGGTCGGCGGCCCCGACGCCTCGACGATCAAGCCCGGTGAGACCACCATCCAGGGTCAGGTGACCCGCGACGGCGAGCCCGTCACCGGTTACGTCCGACTGCTGGACTCGACCGGCGAGTTCACCGCCGAGGTGCCCACCTCGGCCACCGGTCAGTTCCGCTTCTACGCCGCCGAGGGCACGTGGACCGTGCGCGCCCTGGTGCCCGGCGGCACGGCGGACCGTACCGTCGTCGCCCAGACCGGCGGACTCGCCGAGGTCGCGATCGCCGTCTGACGGCCACCGCGCAACGAAGCGGCCCGGAGGGCCGTACCCCAGGGGTTGGACGCCACTGGACCGGGGTACGGCGCTCCGGGCTTTTCGTGCGCTCACGACCGGGCCGGGCGGGAGCACCGGACGTACGCTGGAGACATGTACGCACGCAGGCGGCATGTGTACTTCGCCATGATGGGCACGTGCGTGGTGCTCTTCGTCCTGGCGTGGTCGGTGGTGCGCCTGTGGTCGATCCCCGCGGCCGTCGCCATGTGCCTGGTCGCGATGCTCATCCCGCCGGTCGCCGCGATCATGGCCAACCGTCGGGGTCCCGACGACCGCTGGTGGGACGCCCCGTCGGGTGACCCCAAGTCCGACGAGTGGTGGGACGAACTGGACGGCAAACGCTGACCCCCCTTCGGGGACGCCGTTCCCGTGCGGGTGCTTCCTGCTGGGCGTGCGCTGTCCCGTGCGGGTGCGCTGTGGTTGCCCGCGCAGTTCCCCGCGCCCCTACCGGTGCGCTTCCCTGCGGGTGCATTGTCCTCTGCGGGTGGGTGGGGGTTGCTCGCGCAGTTCCTCGCGCCCCTGTCGGGGCCCGGGTAGGGCGGACGGCGGCGGTGAGGAGCGCCCCTTCAGGGGCGCGGGGAACTGCGCAAAACGCACAGCGCACCGCACAGGACAGCGCACGCGCAGCGGAACGCACCCGGTAGGGGCGCGGGGAACTGCGCAAACGCACCGCGCACCCGCACGGAAACCGCCCACCGCAGGTGCCCCCGTACGAACGGCGGTACGTCAATAGACGAGCGCCTGCGTGTCGTCGGCCATCGCCTCCTGGACAAACACCTGCGCCCCCGCGATCCGCACACCGTCGAGCACATCGCCCTGCGTGATGTCGCGCCGCGCCGCACACTGCGTGCACAGGGTGACCGACCCCCCGGCCAGCACCCCCTCGATCAGCTCGGGCAGCGGCGCCGCATGCGGCAACGCGAACTCGGCAGCACGCCCGGGCAGCGCGAACCACGCCGACTCCCCGGTCAGCCACAACGACACCTCGACGCCACTGGCCACGGCGACCGCCGCCACCGTGAACGCCTGGGAGCACCGTTCGGGCGCGTCCGCCCCCGCCGTCACCTTGATCACGAGCTTCTTCGCCATGCCCGAATCGTAATCGTGTATCCCGCAACCACACAGTGTGCCCACGGGTCTCCCCTGCGTTGAACTGATCCTCAGAGGAGAACCCGTGGAACCACCGAGACCCGACGAGGGGCCCCGGACCGCACCCGTCGGCCCCCGGAGGAGGACACTCCCGCTGCTCGCCGGAGCGGCGGCACTCGGTGTCATCGCCGGTGCCTGCGTCGGCTACCTGATCCAGGCCGACCGCGCCCCCACCCCGCTCGCACCGCTGTCCCAGCCGGTCGTCCCGACCGCACCCCGCGGCGACACTGCCCCGGCCGACCCCGCCGCCCGCACGGCCGGCGACCTGCGCGAACTGCTGCTCCCCGCACCCCGCGGGGCACGCGACACGTTGCGGGGGTGGGCACCGCTCCACATGAACGTGTCCCTGGCCGAAGTCCCGTCGGCGCGACTCAAGGACCTGGTCGACCACGACTTCCGCCGGATGGCCGTCACCGCGTGGCGCACCGGCGACCGGTCCATCGAGATTCAGCTCAACCAGTTCCGCGAGGGTCAGGAGTACTACCTGCCCCGCCTGGTGGACCACCAGAGCTACGACTCGGCCCAGTGGACCGGGACCTCCGGCACTGCCGTACCCGGATCGGGCAACGGCATGGTGCACACCACCACGGCGCCTCAACAGATCGACGGCCGACTCACCTACGTGAGCGAAGCCTATGCGTGGCGCGGGGATGTGGCGATGCTCGTGCAGATCCTGAGCCCCACTCCGATCCGCGAGCAGGAGATCAGCGAACTGGCGCGACGACAGGTGGCCCGGCTGTGAACGAGGAAGCTCCCACGACCGGACGCCGGCGGATCCGGCTGATCACGGCCCTTGTCCTGGCCTGCGCGGCCGTCGTCGTCACCGGAGTCACCGCCACGAGGGTGTCCACTGCCGACCGCACCCCGCCCGCCGCCGGCTGGGCCTTCGCGGACGCCCCGGCGGAACGAGCGGAGCACCCCACCGGGCTCGCCTCGCTGCTCGTGCCGTACGACGACTACGACCACGCCTACGGCCCCGGTCCCGACGACCACCCGTTCGGTCACGACACCGCGCTGAGCGGCAAGGAGTACTGGCAACGGCTCCGGACGGTGGACCCCACCGCGTTTGACGCGCCCCGCGAAGACCTGCGGCGGGGCTTCCGGGCCCGGGGCGTCGAGGCCGTCGCCTCGCGGAGCTACGCCCGCGGCGGGGAGGGCGACATCGTCATCATGTCCCTGGCGCGTTTGTCGGGCGGGGGCGCCCGCCCGCTGGCCCGTCTCATGACGGACGCGCTCGCCACGAAGCGCGGCGCCACCTTGGGGCCGGCACCGAAGGGACACCGAGACGCCCGCTGCTACCGGCTTCCCCCGGTCGGGACGACCGGCGAGGCGGACCGGGTGAACTTCCTGGAATGCGTGGCCCGCATCGGCGACGTGGTGCTGCTGGCCCAGGTGTTCACCGCCGGGCCCCTGGACCAGTACCGCCTGGCACTCATCGGCGGTCAACTCGACCGCCTCACCCAGCAGGGGCAGCCCGCATGACCATCGAGACGATCGAACAGACCCCGGTGGACACCGCGGACGAGACGCCCCCGAAGGACCCGCGCCGCGGCCCGGGCGCCCTCGTCCGCTGGGCGGCGGCGGTGCTGGTGTTCGCCGCCGCGGCGACCGGCACCGGCTACGGCCTGACCGCGGTCGAACGCACCGACGTGCCCGGCCTGGCGACCGACTCCGACGGCCGGTGGGACTACCCGCGGATCGAACGGCCCGCGCTGCCCGAGGGCTCCCCCGCACCCTTCGCGGAGGACAACCCGGCCGCCGTCCACCACGCCCCGCTGCGGGAACTCCTGCTGCCGGCGCCGCGGGGCTCGGTCCCCGACCCGGGCCTGAAGGACGAGGACGGTTGGCTGCCGCCCGGCGAGTTCGCCGACCTCTTCGCCCTGCCCCAGGACCGCGCCGAGATCCGTCAGCAGCTCATCGACTACGCCGTACCGGGGATCGCCGCCCGGGGCTGGACCACACCGGACGGCACCCGCACCCGGGTCTACCTGCTGCGGTTCGGCAGCACGGGCGCGGCGGAGTCCTGGCGGCTCGCCCACGGCTGGAGCAGCACGGGTCCCGTCCACGAGCTCAAGGACGTGTCGGTCGCCCGTCGCGACACGGAGTTCCCCGAGGAGGCCCAGCAGGAGCACGTCACCGCGTACCCCTTCACCGACGCCGAGCCGCAGGGCCGCGAGCACACCCGACTCGCCTACCTCACCGCGGGCGACACCGTCGGCCTGGTCACCCAGTCCCGTGCGGGAGGCGCCCGTGACGTCCCGTTCCAGCAGACCGTGACCCTCCAGGGTCAGCTGCTCGGCTGACCTCACCGCGAAGCCCGGGCCCCCGCCCACTAAACTGGGGCCCGGCCCGGCACCGCCGGCCCCGCCCGACCGCCCACCGAGGAGCACCCCGTGGTCATCTTTTTCGAAGTCCTTCTCGCGCTCGTCTGCGTCGGCGTCCTCGCCTTCACGGGGCTGGCCGTGAAGAAGCTGTACCAGGGCCAGCGCTGATCCCCACCTAGGAACCTCCGCTCATGATCGAGATCCCGTCCGACCTGCACAAGGACCTCGTCCCCCTCGCGTTCCTCCTCGGGAACTGGGCGGGCGCGGGCGTCACCGACTTCCCCGGGGCCGAAAAGGCCAACTTCGGACAGGAGGTCACCTTCAGCCACGACGGACGGGACTTCCTGGAGTACCGCTCCCACACCTGGATCCTCGACAACGACGGCAACAAGGTGAAGCCGCTGGAGTCCGAGGCCGGTTTCTGGCGCATCGACGCGGACCGCAAGGTCGAGGTGACCATGGTCCGGGACGACGGCGTCGTCGAGATCTGGTACGGCGAGCTGGCCGACAAGAAGCCGCAGATCGACCTGGTCACCGACGCGGTCGCCCGGACCGCGGCGTCCGGCCCCTACACCGGCGGCAAGCGCCTGTACGGCTACGTCAAGAGCGACCTGATGTGGGTCGGCGAGAAGCAGACGCCCGACGTCCCGCTGCGCCCGTACATGTCGGCGCATCTGAAGAAGGTCGTCAGCCCCGAGGACGTCGCCAACTGGGCGAAGGACCTCGGCGACCTCCCCGACGACGGCATCGCCTTCTTCAAGTAGCCCCACCGGCCCCACGGCCCACGGCAACCCCGACGGCCCCGCGCACGAGTCCCTCGCGCCGGGGCCGTCGTGTTTCCGCCAGCGTCCCGGGGGGATCGCGTCGGCCGGACCCCGACCCGTCCGGCCCTGCCTACACTGGTCGCGTGGTGAGCACCGACTGGAAGGCCGACCTGCGGCGCCGCGGCTATCGACTGACGCCGCAGCGGCAGCTGGTGCTGGAGGCCGTCGACACGCTGGAGCACGCGACGCCCGACGACATCCTGTGCGAGGTGCGCAAGACGGCGTCCGGGATCAACATCTCCACCGTGTACCGCACCCTGGAGCTGCTGGAGGAACTGGGGCTGGTCAGCCACGCCCACCTCGGGCACGGGGCGCCGACCTACCACCTCGCCGCCCGCCACCACCACCTGCACCTGGTGTGCCGGGACTGCTCGGGCGTGATCGAAGCGGACGTGACCGTCGCCGACGAGTTCACCGCGAAGCTGCACACCGCCTTCGACTTCGACACCGACATGAAACACTTCGCGATCTTCGGACGGTGCGGGGACTGCCGCACCGCACCGGAAGCGACGGCCGGCCCGGAACCGGTGGCCGACGAGGACAGGGACACCACCGGGAAATAATCCCGGGCCGCAGCGGGTCGTACCCTGAGTGGATATGAAGAGCCCCTTGTTGTCGCTGCCCGGTGCCGTCTCCGCCGAAGGCGTGGACGAAGGCGTCGCCGGCCACTACGGCGACCTGTTCCGTGAACAGCGCGCCCTCGCCGACGGCACCGGCTTCGTGGACCTGTCGCACCGCGGGGTCCTCACCGTCACCGGCGACGACCGCTTGGCCTGGCTGCACCTGCTGCTCACCCAGCACGTCAGCGACCTGCCGCCCGGCCGCGCCACCGAGGCCCTGGTGCTGTCCGCCAACGGACACATCGAGCACGCCCTGTACCTCGTCGACGACGGCACGACGGTGTGGGTGCACGTCGAACCGGGCACGCAGCAGGCGCTGATCGCGTACCTGGAGTCGATGAAGTTCTTCTACCGGGTGGAGGTCGCCGACCGCACGGACGAGTTCGCCGTCGTCCATCTGCCCGCCGGGTCCATCGCCCCCGTCCCCGAGGACGTCGTCGTCCGGGAGACCGGCCACGGGCGGGACCTGTTCCTGCCGCGCGCCCGGCTGGCGGACCTCTCCGGCAGCGGCCCGTTCGGCCCTGCGGCGGGCGTGCTCGCGTACGAGGCGCTGCGGGTGGAGGGCCACCGGCCCCGGCTGGGCTTCGAGACGGACCACCGCACGATCCCGCACGAGCTGGGGTGGATCGGTTCCGCCGTGCACCTGCAGAAGGGCTGCTACCGGGGTCAGGAGACCGTCGCCCGGGTGCAGAACCTCGGCAAGCCGCCCCGCAGGCTGGTCTTCCTCCACCTCGACGGCAGCGAGGTGCACCTCCCGCCCCGCGGCACCGAGCTGCGGCGCGCCGCCGACGGCCCCGACGGGCGCGCGATCGGGTTCGTCACCACCTCGGTCCGCCACCACGAACTGGGGCCGATCGCCCTCGCGCTGATCAAGCGGAACGTCCCCGTCGACGCGGACCTCCTCGCGGACACCACCGCCGCGGCCCAGGAGACCGTCGTCGCCCCCTGAACACCCGGGACCCGTGGTCCGGTCCGGCGCGCCTCGCCGGACCGCGGGGCTCAGACCTCCAGCAGTACGGTGAACGGGCCGTCGTTCGTCAGGGACACCCGCATCGACGCGCCGAACCGCCCCGTGGCGACCTTCGCCCCCAGCTCGCGCAGCCGGGTCACCACCTCGTCGACCAGCGGCTCGGCCACCTCACCGGGGGCCGCCGCGTTCCAGGTGGGCCGCCGGCCCTTGCGGGCGTCCCCGTAGAGGGTGAACTGGCTGATCACCAGGAGCGGGGCGCCCGTGTCCGAGCAGGACCGCTCCCCGTCGAGGATGCGCAGCGTCCACAGCTTGTGAGCCAGCCGCGCCGCCTGCTCGGGGGTGTCCCCGTGGGTCACCCCCACCAGGACGCACAGGCCCTCCCCGTCGATCTCCCCGACCGTCTCGCCCTCGACGACGACGTCCGCCCCGTCCACCCGCTGCACCACCGCTCGCATGCGCACCATCATGCCCGCACCCGCCGGTCGTGTGCCCCCACGCCCATCCGGGGGCACTCGCATGCTCCCGAACCCCCCATCCGGGGCCGATCGGGGGCACTCGGTCACATAGCGCCCACTCGGGGTGGCACGATGCTTCCCAGGCGGTAGGCCGCACCGGTCGAGGGGACGGTTAACGATCACATGAGCACACCGAGTACCGGGCGCCAGCAGCCCGTACCCGTGTCACTGACCCGGACGAGCCCGCGGACGAGAAGCACCGTGAAGGGCGGCGTGCGGACGGGCGCGCGACCACCCGCCCAGCGCACCGCCCAGACCCCGCTCTTCGAACGGCTGCCGCACCCCGACCTGACCGCGCTGACCCTGCCCGAACTGCGCGGGCTGCGCCGGGACGCCCAACGGGACGAGGCCGACCTCAGCTACGTGCGGCGGCTGCTCCAGGGCCGCATCGACATCCTGTGCGCGGAACTCGGCCGGCGCACCGCGCCCAAGGCGCCCGTCGTGGACCGGCTGTCCGAGATCCTCGCCGACCAGCCCGCCCGGCACCGCTCCTCCGCCCGGCACGTCACCCTCGGCACCCCGCACGGCGAGGAGTACCGGCGGCTCGCCGCGGAGATGCTCGGCGAGGTCGAGCTGTCCGACCTCGCCGCCCGCACCGACCAGGAGCTGCGGGAGGCCCGGGGGCGGCTCGTCCAGTACGAACAGCAGGTGTCAGGACGACGACAGACCCTCCAGCGGACCACCGACGAGTGCAGCGCGGAGATCGCCCGCAGGTACCGTGAGGGCGAAGCACAAGTCGACGACCTGCTCGTCTGACCCCGTCGGCCCGGCGATCCCGGGCGGCCGGTCGCGGGCCGTCCCCCGGAGGCCACCTGCCATGTCCACCAGCCCCGTACCCAACCCCGTGACGTCCCCGGAACCGCGGCCCGACGTGCCGCCGATGCTCGCCGAGGTGGTGCGGTCCGGCTTCGTGGAGGGACGGCACCGGGGGCACCTGGTGGTGCTCGCCGCGGACGGCGGGGTGGAACGGGTGCTCGGGGACGCCGACGCGCCCGTGTTCCCCCGGTCGACGAACAAGCCGATGCAGGCCGCCGCGATCCTGCGGGCGGGGGTCCCGCTCACCGGACGGCGGCTCGCCCTGACCGCCGCCAGCCACTCAGGAGAATCGTTTCACCTGGAGTTGGTGCGCACCCTGCTCACCGAGTACGGGCTCACCGAGGACCAGCTCCAGTGCCCGCCCGACCTGCCGCTCGACGCGACGGAGGCGGAGGCGTACCTCGCGGCCGGCGGCACCCGGAAGAGGGTCACCATGAACTGCTCGGGCAAGCACACGGCGATGCTCGCCGCCTGTCTGCGCAACGGCTGGCCGCTCGACTCCTACCTCGACCCGGACCATCCGCTCCAGCTCCTGGTGCGCGACACGGTCGAGGACGCCGCCGGGGAGGGCGTCGCGGCGACGGGCACCGACGGGTGCGGGGCGCCGCTGTTCGCGCTGTCCCTGACCGGGCTCGCCCGGGCGTTCCGCTCCTTCGTGCGGGCGCCCCAGGGGTCGCCGGAGCGGCAGGTCGCGGACGCGATGCGCAGCCACCCCGAGTACGTGGCGGGGACCCGGCGGGCCGACACCTGGTTGATGCGGGCGGTGCCGGGGACGCTGGCGAAGATGGGCGCCGAGGCCGTGCAGGCGGTGGCGCTGCCCGACGGGCGCGCCCTCGCCTTCAAGATCGAGGACGGTGGCGGGCGGGCCCTGGGTCCGGTCCTGGCCCGGGTGCTGCACCAGTTGGACGTCCACGACGAGGTGGTGGACCGCATCGGCCGGGCGCCCCTCACCGGCGGCGCCGCCGAGGTGGGCGCCGTGCGCGCCGCGTTCTGACCCCCGCCGCCGGGGCCACGTCACGGGGGCTCCGGCGCCGGGGCCCGGTCAGGCCAGGTCAGGTCAGCCGAAGCCGAGTTGGATGACCCAGAAGCTCAGCGCGGCGCTCAGCGCCGCCGCGGGCATGGTGATGAACCAGCCGAGGACGATGTTCTTGGCGACCCCCCAGCGCACCGCCTTCACCCGCTTCGTCGCCCCGACCCCCATGATCGCCGAGGTGATCACATGGGTCGTGGAGATCGGCGCGTGGAACAGGAACGCCGAGCCGAACATGATGGCCGCACCGGTGGTCTCCGCCGCGAACCCCTGCGGCGGGTCCAGCTCGATGATCTTCCGCCCCAGGGTGCGCATGATCCGCCAGCCGCCGGCGTAGGTGCCGAGCGACAGCATCACCGCACACGCGATCTTCACCCACACCGGGATCTCGTCGCCGGACGCCTGGACGTCCGCGATCACGAGGGCCATCACGACGATGCCCATCGTCTTCTGCGCGTCCTGGAGACCGTGCCCGAGGGCCATGCCCGCCGCCGAGACGGTCTGCGCGATCCGGAAGTGGCGCTTCGCCTTGTGCGGGTTGGCCCGCCGGAACATCCACAGGATCGCGCACATCACCAGATAGCCCACCACCAGCCCGACCAGCGGCGACAGGAACATCGGGATGACGATCTTGTCGAACACCCCGGACCAGATGACGTCCGTGCCGCCCGCGAGCGCCGCGCCGACCATGCCGCCGAACAGGGCGTGCGAGGAGGACGAGGGCAACCCGAGGTACCAGGTCACCAGGTTCCAGATGATCGCGCCGACCAGCGCGGCGAAGAGGATGCCCATCCCCTTGTTGCCGTGCGGCGTCTCGATCAGCCCCTCGCTGACCGTCTTGGCCACCCCGCTGCCGAGGAACGCACCGATCAGGTTCATCACCGCGGCCATCGCCAGCGCGGCCTTGGGCGTCAGCGCCCGGGTGGAGACGGAGGTGGCGATGGCGTTCGCCGAGTCGTGGAACCCGTTGGTGTACGTGAAGAACAGCGCGACCCCGATGGTCGCGACCAGCGCGAAGGTGTCCACGGAGGTCAGGACTCCTTGACGGCGATGGTCTCCACCGTGTTCGCCACGTGCTCGAAGGCGTCGGCGGCCTCTTCCAGCACATCGACGATCTGCTTCAACTTGAGCACCTCGATGGCGTCGTACTTGCCGTTGAAGAGGTGGGCGAGCAGCTTGCGGTGGATCTGGTCGGCCTGGTTCTCCAGCCGGTTGACCTCGATCCAGTACTCGGTGAGGTGCTCCATCGTGCGCAGGTGCGGCATCGCCTCGGCCGTCAACTCGGCCGCCCGCGCCAACACCTCGATCTGCTGCTCCACACCCTTCGGCAGCTGCTCGACCTGGTAGAGGACGACCAGGTCGACGGCCTCCTCCATGAAGTCCATGATGTCGTCGAGGGAAGAAGCGAGGGAGTAGATGTCCTCACGGTCGAACGGCGTGATGAACGAGGAGTTCAGTTGGTGGAAGATGGCGTGGGTGGCATCGTCGCCCGCGTGCTCGGCAGCGCGCATCCGTTCCGCGATCTCGGCCCGATCGGACGCGTCGGCCCCGAGCAGTTCCATCAGGAGCTTCGAGCCGGTGACGATGTTGTCCGCGGACGCGGCGAACATGTCGTAGAAGCTCGTCTCCCTGGGGGTCAGACGAAAACGCACGTGGGGTCCTCGGGATGCTGTGGTTTCGGTCAGGCTGATGCCAGGCGCATCATCCAGTCACGCTAACCGGCGTTCCACCAGTGTCGCTCATGGAACGCACCGGACGGCACCGGGTCCGTCCAACCGTCCCGTACCCGGAAAAGTTCGGTACCATATACCCACTAGGGGTATACAACCTTGAGGCTGCCGCTCCGCGCGGCGACAGTACGGAGGACGCCATGGCGAGCACCGACACCGACTCGACGACGACCGGCGCCTGCTGCTCCGGATCCAGCGCGGCGGCGACCGAGGGGACCACGGAATTGATCACCGACCACGACCTCGGCATCCACGGCTACCACAAGCAGAAGGACGAGCACCTCAAGCGGCTGCGGCGGATCGAGGGGCAGGTCCGCGGCCTGCAGCGGATGGTGGACGAGGACACCTACTGCATCGACATACTCACCCAGGTGTCCGCCTCCACCAAGGCCCTCCAGTCCTTCGCCCTCCAGCTCCTGGAGGAGCACCTGCGGCACTGCGTCGCCGATGCGGCCCTCAAGGGCGGCTCGGAGATCGACGACAAGGTCGAGGAAGCGTCGAAGGCCATCGCCCGGCTGCTGCGCACCTGATCCTTACGGCGGCCCCGACCGCGTACCGGTGCGGCTCGACACCGGCACGCGGTCGGGCGAACGCCGTACGCCGTGCGGTCACCCGGTCCGGCCGTCGGTCCTGCCGACGACCGGCTCCTCGTGCGCCGCACTGCGCACCCGCAGCACCTCGTCGATGAGGGCCGCGCTCAACCGCTCCTCGTGCGACGCACTCGCAGCGATGATCAACTCGCCGCACAGCTCGATCTCAGCAAGAGCGACGTGGTCCTGCACTGCCGTTCCACTGGACGGAGCCACACACATCACCTCTTCCTGGCCGCCACCGACTTCCTAGAGTAGGCAGCGACTACACACCGCGCATGGCACGGACGGACCATTTCCGCCCCGCCCTGACGACTACGCCCCTTCTGCGCCCTCCCGCGTCCCGCCAAGGCTCGCGCGCCGTGCACTCCGCGCGTGCGGCACCGGTTCACGCCCCTTCCGCGATCTTTCCCGCGTAGATGTCCCCCGCGTCCGGCAGCCGTACGTCGACCGGTGCGCCGAATCCAAACAGCAGCGTCGTAGACGCGACGGCCACCGCGTCCGCGTGCCGCTCGTTCACGAAGCTGAACTGGTGCCGTACCTTCCGCACCCGCCCCTGTTCGTCGAGGTACACGTCGAACGGCACCTCCCGGGTGGAGAAGCCCTTGGCCGCCGCGGCGAGGGCGCTCCTCGTCTCGCGGGACGCCACGGCCGCCGCCCGCGCGAGGTCCGCGGTCCCGCGGTAGTGCTGCACCGGCGTCCCCGCCACCCTGGTCTGCCCCACGTACCGCACCGCGCGGGCCCCGCGCAGCAGCTCGGCGGCGGCGAACGGATCGGTGACGCCGCCGGTCACCAGGTTCCCGTCGGACACGGACGCGGTGTCGACCCGGACCCACTTGTCGGCGGGCACCCCGGCCCCCCGGTTCTTCATGTACAGCGCGCCGGGCGCCAACAGTTCGGTGATGGGGCGCTGACGAGGGCTTCCGGTGGGGTCCTGCGGCAGCACCACCCGCAACCGACCGAGCCGCCGCGCGAAGTCGTACACGCCCTCGCCGCGGATGGTGACCCGCGTACCGCCGGTCGCCATGTCCATCGCGGTGCGGGCCTTGGCGGTCCCCGCGCCCACCAGCCGGGCGGCGGCCCGGTGCACGGCGTCCACCGGGTCGGCCGGGGGCAACTGCCCGGTGACGACCCCGGTCCCGGTGCAGCCGGTGGTCCCGGCGAGCAGCCCCGTCACGGCGACGGCCGCGACGACCGCGCCCGGGCTCCGCCTGTACTGCCGCACCACCATCGCCGACCCCCATGGCTGTCGAGAAGCTGTCGATACGAGTCAGGGCACCGTGCTGTGTCGTTCCGCCTAACGACGTGTCCCGGCGCCCGTCACGCTCGGGTTCGCACCGCGCCCCCGCGGCGCTACCGTGGAACCGTGGCGCACGAGTTGGATCTCACCGAACCCCCCACCGCCGCGGAGCACCGCACCACCACCGTGGAGCAGGGCCGCTTCGTCACCGCACGCTGTAGCTGCGGCTGGCGCGGCGCGGCCCGCCGTGCCCGGAGCAAGGCCCGTTCGGACGCCGAGGGGCACACGGCCGGCCCCCTGTGCTGAACCCGCCCCGCCCGGGAACCGAACGGCACCGCCGCAGCTCTACGGGGGTGACGGACGAACGGGCGTGGGGGCGGGCGGTCGCACGCCGGACGGTCGGCGGGACGACGCACACCGCGTGCCGCCGACCGGGCCCCGGGGGGAGGCGGACATGGAACGGCGCGGTTTCATCGGCGCGGGCGCGGCGCTCACGGTGACGACCTTGGCGGGCTGCACGGGCGGTGGCGCCCGCGACGACGGAGCAGCGGTCGGCAGCACCCGCACCTCCCCGACCCCGAGCACGGACGCACCCGCCACGCTCGCCTCCGCCTCCCGCGCGGCGCCCACCAGGGTCCCCGCACGGTGGCGGGACCTGGCGCAGGACCTCGACGGGACGCTGGTACGGCCCGGCGACCGCGTCTGGGAGAGCGCCCGGATCCTCTACAACACCCGGTTCGACGGGCTGCGCCCCGCCGCCGTCGCCTACGTGCGGCACGAACAGGACGTCCGCACCGTCCTCGCGTACGCCCGGGCCCGGCGGATGCGGGTGGCGATCCGGAGCGGCGGCCACGCGTACGCCGGCTGGTCCTCCGGCAACGGGCGGCTGGTCGTCGACGTGTCCGCGCTGTCCCGGATCCGCGCGGACGGCGCCGATGCCGTCGTGGGCGCGGGGGCCAAGCTCATCGACGTCTACCGGTCGCTCGCCGCCCGGGGGGTGACCGTCCCGGCCGGCTCCTGTCCGACCGTCGGCATCAGCGGGCTCGCCCTGGGCGGCGGCCACGGCGTGGTGTCCCGCGCCTACGGGCTGACCTGCGACCACCTCGTCGGGGCGCGGATCGTCACCGCCGACGGCAAGCAGCGGGTCGCGGACCGGGAGCAGAACCGCGATCTGTTCTGGGCGCTGCGCGGCGCCGGCAACGGCAACTTCGGCGTCGTCACGGAACTGCGCTTCCGCACCCGTCCCGCGCCTCGTGCCGTCTCGGGCCGACTGACCTGGCCGTGGGCCCGGGCGGCGGCCGTCCTGAAGGCGTGGCAGGCGTGGGGACCCGGGCAGCCCGACGAGATCTGGTCCTCGCTGCACCTGGACCGCTCGCCGGGCGGCGCCCCGCGGGTGGCCGTCAACTGCTTCTCGCTCGGTACGTACGGCGAGCTCCAGAACGCGGTGGACCGGCTCGCCGACCGGATCGGCGCCTCGGCGAGCAGCGTCCGGTTGCGGCGCTTGTCGTACGCGGCGGCGATGGAGGTGTACGCGGGCTGCTCGGGCTTCGGCGAGGCGGTGCAGTGCCGACTGCCGGGGGAGGTCCCGGGGCGTTCCCCGCGGGGGGCGCTGGGCCGGGAGACCTATGCGGCCCGGTCCGACTTCTTCGACCGGTCCCTGTCCGAGGCCGGGGTGCGGACCCTGCTCGGCCGGATCGAGGGGGTGCGCGGCGGGGCGGGGAGCATCTCGCTGACCGCGCTGGGCGGAGCCGTGAACCGGGTCGCCCCGACCGCGACGGCCTTCGTCCACCGTCGCTCCCGGGTGCTGGCCCAGTACCTGGTGTCCTGGGCGGCGGGAACCGCGGGCACCGCGGCGTCGGGCTGGCTCGACGGAACGCACACCGCGATGCGGCGGTACGCCTCCGGTGCCGCGTACCAGAACTACACCGACGCCGCGCTGACCGACTGGCGCACCGCCTACTACGGGGCGGCGGCCGGACGGCTGCGGGCGGTGAAGGTCGCGTACGACCCGTCGGGCTTCTTCACCTTCCCGCAGTCCCTGTAGCGCCGCCGTCCCCGGTACGCCCCGGTGTGGGCGTCAGGCGGCGAGGTCGCGTTCCTCGGAACGGGAGCCGGGGGTGCCGGACGTTTCACGGGAAACATCGGTGACCGAGCGGGGCGCGATCAGCCAGGAGCCGTGCCGGGAGCGTCCGACCGCCCGGGTGAGCGGGGTGAGCAGCATCGCGGCGAGCGGTGCGAGCAGCAGGGCGACGGCCGTGCCGAGGGCGAATCCGCCGATGACGTCGGTGGGGTAGTGCACGCCCATGTAGATGCGGGACACCCCGGCGAAGAACGCCATCACGATGGCGATCAGCCCGTACTTGCGGTGCGCGATGAAGATGCCGACGGCCATGGCCATGGCGAGCGTGGAGTGGTCGCTGACGAAGGAGTAGTCCGTCTTGCCCTCGATGAGGACTTCCAGACCCTCGTGGTCGTTGAACGGTCTCGGTCGCTCCACGAAGCCGCGGATGGGGATGTTGACGATGACCGCGATGGCGGCGGCCAGGGGCACCCAGATGACGGCGGCGGCCGACTGCGCGGCCTCGTCCAGCGAACCCGCGCGGGCCCGCAGCTTCCACCAGGTCCACACCCCGAGCAGCACGAGGGCGAACATCAGCCCGTACTCGCCGACGTAGTGCATGACGTCGTCGAACCAGGTCGGGGCGTCCTTGGCCAGGCCATTGATCTCGTAGAGCAGGCTGACATCGGGGTTCGACCCGGAGTCTTCGAGTCCAGCCATGGTGCCGCGGCCCCTTCGTCATGCATCGCTACTGCGGGCGCACCCGGCTGTGCGCCTCACCGACCAACCCCCGTTGATCCTCGTGTCACGTCGGACGGTCACCGCCGGTCCGTCCGGCGGCTGCCCGTCCCTCGGTCCCGGCCGGGGCGGTCTCCCGCTCCGGTGTCCGAGACGGCCCCGGGGTCCACGTACACGAGGAACGCACAACCCCCGGGGACGCGTTCCGCTCTCAACCGAAAGATCACTGAGACGTTACCCAAGAGAGATTCGTCATCGCAGCTCAGGGACGGGCGGCGGAGGGAGGATTCCGGCCACTCGATGCGTGCGGATCTTCATCATCACACGCCTCCGCGACCGCCCGACACGCCGCCCCGCCCCTGGTCACGACGGGTCTCCTCAGGTCGACGGGGTGCGCGTCGGCAACGCTTCCGCGCCGTCCTGGGTCACCCGGGTCGCCCCGAAGTAGTCCGGCGTATCGATCGGGGTGAACCGGATCACGGCACCCGTCCTCGGCGCGTCGATCATGTACCCGCCTCCCACGTAGATCCCCACGTGCCGGATGGCCCGCGAGTTGGTGAGGTCGTCCGAAAAGAAGACCAGGTCACCGGGGAGCAGCTCGTCCCGCGAGGGGTGCGGCCCGGCGTTGTACTGGTCGTTGGCGACCCGGGGCAGTTCGATGTCCACACTCCGGTACGCGGCCTGCGTCAGCCCCGAGCAGTCGAAGCGCCCGCCCTGCGCGGCCGTGCCCGTACCGCCCCACAGGTAGTCCGTACCGAGCTTCCCCTGCGCGTAGTGGATCGCCCCCGCCGCCTGCCGCGAGGGCTCCACCCGGCCGACCGGCCGCGCGAAGCTCTCCTGGAGACTGGTGATGATCTTCACGTAGTTCTGGGTCTCGCGGTACGGGGGGACCCCGCCGTACTTGATCACGGCGTACGGGCCCGCGTTGTACGCGGCGAGCATGTTCTTCGTCGGGTCGCCCGGCACGTCCTTCACGTACTTGGCGAGCGCGCAGTCGTACGAGGCCGCCGACGGGATCGCGTCCTTCGGGTCCCAGACGTCCCGGTCCCCGTCCCCGTCCCCGTCGACGCCGTGCGTCGCCCAGGTGCCGGGGATGAACTGGGCGATGCCCTGCGCCGCCGCGGGGCTCTGCGCCCTCGGGTTGAAACCCGACTCCTGGTACAGCTGGGCGGCGAGCAACGCGGGGTTGATCGCGGCGCACAGGTTGCCCCACTTCTCCACCAGCGGCTGGTACGCGGCCGGAACCGCGCCCTTCGCGAGCCCGACGCCCTGCCCACCACCACCGCCCGCGAGGTTCCCCGCGGCCAGGAACGTGGCGACGACCAGCAGCATCACGAACCCGATCCCACCGCTGACGAGGGCACCGGCGACGATCCAGGCCCCACGCGCCCTACGCACCGTCAACCCCTCCTCAGCGCCGGCGAGTCCGCCGTCGGCCAGTGTAGGCCCGGCACCACGGCCCGACAGGAGCGCAACGAGGGGGTGCGGACCGCTCCGATGCGCCCTTGCACGCACCATGAGGGCCGCCCGGCGCACACCCGCAACAGGTGCAGGGCACGCCACGGAGGGGAAAAGGGTCTAACGACCCAACAGATGTGAGGTTGCGCAAGGCCATCATTGCCCGGCGTGACACCGCATGATACACAGAGTGATCAAGCAGTCCCTTGTATGCCGTTTCACGCCCCCGCGAGAGCCGGTGAACAATAATTTGTACGAAACCCGCCGACCAAAGACGCCAAGTCGACATGCTGAGGCGGATTCGTCAGCGAGAATGAGCGTGACCTCTGCACCCTCGCAGGGGGTTCGGGAACTACCCATACAGGGGCGGTGAGTTACATGTTTAGGGCAGCCGACAAGGGCGACATCACCACCATCATCGGCGGGATCGCCCCGGACTGGGGTCCCTTCGGGAGCCTGGGCAACGAGGCACGGGTGATGATCCAGGTGGTGATGGCAGCAGCCATCCTGCTGTGTCTGGGCATCGCGATCTGGGGCGCGGCCAAGCAGCGCATCGGCGCCACGGCACTGCGCGACACCTTCAGCGCGGAGCAGGGCAAGGGACTCATCGTCGCGGGCCTCACCGGTGTCTTCATCATCGGATCACTCGGCACGGTCTTCACCATCGTGTACGGAATGGCCGTCTGACCGTGTGACCCCGCCACCGCACCCCCGACGCCGCGCCCTGCGACCCGCACCCACCGGTGGGACGCACGCGGGGGCACGCCCCGGCCGCCCCCGCCCACCCGTCCGCCGCTGAGATTGCGTCCCCTGATGCCACGTCACCACACCGCGTCCCCGCGAACACCCGCACGACCCCGTGCCCACCCCGGCGACACACCCGGGCACGGGGGCACCGGACCGCGCGAACGCACCGGCCACGGAACCGGTTGGTACGGGGACGCGTCACGCGGTACGGACACCCGTACCCGCACCGCTACCGGTGACGGCGACCGGCACGACACGGAGGGGACCCACCCGCGATGAGTCCGGACGAGGGGGCCTACGGCGACCCCGGCCGCGGCGACGGCCACGCCGATCCGTACGCACGGTCCGGGCCCGGCGGCAGCGGCCAGACCCGGACCCGACTGCCCGACTACGCCGACGACCGCCAGGGCGGGCCCCGCAGACCCGTCCGCTCCTCGTCCCGCGGCCTCGTCACCGTCGTCGGGATCGTCGTCCTCCTGATCGCGGCGATCGCCTTCGCCAACCGGGGCGGTGACGAACCGTCGTCGGCCCGCCCCGACACCGAGCGGCCCCAGGCCGACTCCACCGCGGCGAGCGGCACCCGGCCCGTCGACTCCCAGCAGTCCGGCATCGCCACCGGGTTCGCCCGCGATGCGCAGGGGGCGCAGTCGGCCGCCGCGAACTACGCGGTCGCACTCGGGTCGGCGGACATGTTCGACCGGACCAAACGGTCCGCGGTCCTGCGCACCATCATCGTCCCCTCCAAGGTGTCCGGCTTCGCCTCCACGCTGGACAAGGCGTACTCCCCCGACTTCCACCGGGCCGTCGGCCTCAACGACGACGGAACCACCCCCACCGGATACACCTTCGTGTCCCGAACCACCCCCATCGGCACCAAAGCCACCAGCACCGAGGGCGACCGGGCCACCGTCGAGGTCTGGTGCAGCGGACTCCTCGGCCTCGCCGGGGAAGGCTCCACCAACCCCGTCACCCACACCTGGTTCACCCTCACCCTGAACCTGGAGTGGACCGACGGCGACTGGAAGGTCGCCACGCACTCCCAGAAGCAAGGACCCGCACCGGTCCCCGGCGACAACCGGGCGTCCAGCGCGGAGGACATCGCCAAGGCAGTCGAGGGGTACGGAGGGTTCACCTATGCCCGGTAGCCGTTCACCTGTGCGGACAGGCACCCCACCCGGAACGGGACGCCCCGGCGCCCCGCTCACCCGGGAACCGGAAGCCCGCGCGTTCACCGCGCCCCGCACCGGACGGACCCACCGTCGCGCGTCCCGGACCGCCACCGCGTTCCTCGCCGCGCCGGCCGCCGCCCTCCTGCCCGTTCTCCTGCCGGCCACCCCCGCCACCGCCGCCCCGACTCCGTCGCCGTCGCCGTCGCCGTCGGAGAGTGACGACAACTGCGACCTCATCCAGGGCCCCGCCAGGGACTACTGCGAGGACGGCAACCGGGACGAGGGCGGCGGGAGCGGTTCCTCCGACAATCCCGCGGACACCCTCGGCGACGCCCTCGACCCCCTCAACGCCCTCGCCAAGGGCTGTGCCGACGCCGCCGCCTGGACCGTGAACAAGCTGTCCGAGGCCGTCAAGGAAACCGCCGAGGTCGACTACACCAACCCCACCTTCCTCAAGCAGTACGCCGTCGTTTTCGCCGCCTCCACCATCCTCACCCTGCTGCTGTGGCTGCTCGCCGTCGCCAAACGAGCCGTCCGCGGAGTACCGATGGGCACCGCGCTGTCCGAAGCGGTCGGGTTCCTGTGGCTGACCGTCATCGCCTCCGCCTTCACCCCACTGATCCTCTACACCGTCGTCTCCGCCACCGACGGGGTCACCGACGTCCTCGCCAAGGCCACCGGCGGCCAGACCGACGTGTTCTTCGGCTCGTTCTCCGAAGCCCTCACCAAGGGCGACGACATCGGCGGCGGACCGATCATGCTGATCGTGGTCTCCCTCGTCTCGGTCCTCGCCGCCGGCGTCCTCTGGCTCGAACTCGTCATCCGCGCCGCCCTCCTCTACGTCGGCGCGCTCCTCGGCACCGTCGTCTACGCCGGGCTCGTCGACAAGAACCTGTGGGGCCACGTACGCCGCTGGGCCGGCATCATGATCGCCGTCATCCTGGTGAAACCCGTCATCGTGATCGTCCTCGGCCTCGCCGGCGCCCTCTCCAGCTCCGACGACGGACCCGACGCGTTCTCCGCCGTCGTCTCCGGACTCGCGATCATCCTGCTCGCCATCTTCGCCAGCGCCATGATCTACCGCTTCGTCCCCGGCTTCGGCGACGAGATCGCGAACTCCCGCAACAACCGCATCCAACACGGCGCCGAAAGCCGCGCCGCCGCCGTCATCAGCTCCCCCGCCGCCCTCGTCTCCCAGGGCATCAAGACCCACAGCACCCGCGCCGACCACGGCGGCGGCGGAGCACCCCCCCGCCCCAGCAACCCGGTCAGCGGAGGCGTCGCCGCCCACAGCAGCCGCGGCCAGGGCGGACAGAGCGGGCAAGGCGGCGGCACCACCCCCGCCTCCGCACCCGCACCCCGCTCCAGCCCTATGAACAGCCCGCACGCCAGCACCAACCGCACGGGAGGTGAAGGACGTTGACGACCGAATCGCTGTCCCACGCGTCCCACCCGGCCGCAGCCCGCCGGACCTATCTCATCGGCCGCGCCCGGCCCAACGCCGTCGTCGGCCGCAACCGCGAGACCGGCGAGATCGCCCTCATCATCGCCGGAGCCTTCATCGGCATGATGAGCGGACTCCTCGTCCCCGTGCTGTCGCTACGGATCGTGCTGCTCCTCGGCTTCCCCCTGCTCGCGCTCGCCACCGTCTACGTCCCCTACAAACGGCGCACCTTCTACAAGTGGTTCGAGATCGACCGCAGCTTCAAACGGCAACTCAAGCGGGGCACCACCTACCGCTCCGCCGCCCCCGAAGCCGGCATCAGCGTCGACGGCCACGAAGTCGAAATCGGGCCGCCGCCCGGCATCGGCCGCATCGCCTGGCTCTCCGCACCCTTCGGACCCGACGAGATCGCCGTCCTCCTCCACGCCGACCGCAAGACCATCACCGCGGCCATCGAAATCGAAGGCCCCGGCGTCGGCCTGCGCGACTCCGAGGACCAAGAAGCCCTCGTCGACCGCTTCGGCACCCTCCTCAAACACGTGGCCAACGGCGACGGCTTCGTCACCCGCATCCAGATGCTCGCCCGCACCCTGCCCGCCGACCCCGACGCCCACGCCAAGGACGTCGCCCAACGCGGCGACACCCACGCCCCCGGCTGGCTCCAGGACTCCTACGAACAACTCCAGTCCATGGTGTCCACCAGCAGCGAACAACACCGCGCCTACCTCGTCGCCTGCATGCACCACAGCCGGGAACTCGCCGCCGAAGCCAACGCCATGGCCCGCGCCGCCCGCGCCCAGACCGGCCGCCGCAAACTCGACCGCGACGCCGGACTCGCCGTCGTCATGGCCCGCGAACTCACCGACATCTGCTCCCGCCTCCAGGAAGCCGACATCCGGCTGCGCCAACCCCTCGGACAGAGCCGCCTCGCCTCCCTCGTGCACTCCATGTACGACCCGGACCACCCCATCGACCACATCCAGGCCATGACCAAACGCAACGCCTGGCCCGCCGAACTCGACGCCGTCGAACCCACCTTCCTCCAGGCCAAGACCCGCGAGTCCAGCACCCGCGCCCCCTGGTGCCACGCCACCGCCTGGGTGAAGGAATGGCCGATGACCCCCGTCGGCGTGAACTTCCTCGCGCCGCTCCTCGTGCACACCCCCGACGTCATCCGCACCGTCGCCGTCACCATGGACCTCGAACCCACCGAGATCGCCATCGAACGCATGCTCACCGAGAAGACCAACGACGAGGCCGACGCCAGCCGCGCCGCCAAGATGAACCGCACCGTCGACCCCCGGGACATCGCCGCCCACTCCCGACTCGACCAACGCGGCGAGGACCTCGCCTCCGGCGCCGCCGGCGTCAACCTCGTCGGCTACATCACCGTGTCCGCCCGCTCCCCCGAGGCCCTCGCCCGCGACAAGCGCACCATCCGCGCCTCCGCCGGCAAGTCGTACCTCAAGCTGGAGTGGTGCGACCGCGAACACCACCGCGCCTTCGTCAACACCCTGCCGTTCGCCACCGGCATCCGCAAATAGCCGAACCACCCCGGCCGGAACCACCACGGACCCGACCCCACCCCACGGCCCTGCACCCCACGGAGGGCCCGCACCACGAGAACGACCAGGCCGTGCACATGGACCGGGTCCAGGAAACGAACCAGACCCAGCGAACACGAACCAGGTCAGTGAACACGCCAACCAGGCCAGCGAACGTGAACCGGACCCACCGATGACGAGCGATGAGCGGGGACAGGGCGATGTGTGTGGACGGGAGCTGATGAACTGATGCGGGACCCGCTGTCCATCCTTACGGACGCGTTCACCGCCTTCCTCTTCGGGAAGGTGGAGACGACCCGACTGCCCGTGCGCACCTCCACGGGCCAGGCGCAGGCCGTCTACCTGCCGACCGCCGCACCCGGCCTCGGCGACTCCGGCGTGATCATCGGCCGCGAGGTGTACTCCGGCAAGGGCTACATCTACGACCCCTTCCAGCTGTACGGGCAGCAGCTCCCGGCGCCCCACTGGCTGGTGCTCGGCGAGTCCGGCAACGGCAAGTCCGCCCTGGAGAAGACCTACGTCCTGCGGCAGCTCCGGTTCCGGGACCGACAGGTCGTCGTCCTCGACGCCCAGGGGGAGGACGGCGTCGGCGAGTGGAACCTCGTCGCACAGGAGCTGGGCATCACGCCCATCCGGCTCGACCCGACGGCCGCCCTGGACATGGGCATCCGCCTCAACCCGCTCGACCCGTCGATCACCACCACCGGACAGCTCGCCCTGCTGCGCACCATCATCGAGGTCGCCATGGGACACGGGCTCGACGAGCGGTCCGGCTTCGCCCTCAAGGTCGCCCACGCCTACGTCAACGAAACGATCCTGGACCGGCAGCCGGTCCTCACCGACATCGTGGAACAGCTCCGCCACCCCGAACCGGAATCCGCGCAGGCCATGAACGTCGCCATCGACGACGTCCGTGCCTGGGGCCTCGACGTCGCCCTCGTCCTCGACCGCCTGGTCGACGGTGACCTGCGCGGCATGTTCGACGGCCCGACCACCGTCGGCATCGACCTGGACGCCCCGCTGATCGTCTTCGACCTCTCCCACATCGACCGCAACTCGATCGCCATGCCCATCCTCATGGCCATCGTGGGCGTCTGGCTGGAACACACCTGGATCCGCCCCGACCGCAAGAAACGCATCTTCCTGGTCGAAGAGGCCTGGCACATCATCAACAGCCCCTTCGTCGCCCAGCTCTTCCAGCGGCTGCTGAAGTTCGGCCGCCGCCTCGGCCTCTCGTTCATCGCCGTCGTCCACCACCTGTCCGACGTCGTCGACGGCGCCGCCGCGAAGGAAGCCGCGGCCATCCTGAAGATGGCCTCCACCCGGACCATCTACGCCCAGAAGGCCGACGAGGCCCGGGCCACCGGCCGGGTGCTGGGCCTGCCCCGCTGGGCCGTCGAGATCATCCCGACCCTCACCCCGGGCATCGCCGTCTGGGACGTCAACGGCAACGTCCAGGTCGTCAAACACCTGGTCACCGAGGCCGAACGCCCCCTCGTCTTCACCGACCGCGCCATGACCGAATCCTCCGCGACCCACGACGAGGCCCTGCACGCCGCGGAACTCGAAGCGGAACACCGCGCCGCGGCCTTCGTGGAACAACAGTGGGGCGACCCGTCCGAATCGACCGTCGCATGACCCGCACCCCGGCCCGAACCCCGGCAGCGCTGCCAGGACTGGCAGGACTGGCAGGACTGGCAGGACTGGCAGGACTGGCAGGACTGGCAGGACTGGCAGGAGCGATCGTAGGGGCAGGAGCGATGCGGAACCGGACGGTGTCCTGATGTCCCGGCATGACCACAGGAGGTACGGAGCCCCGTACGACGACGGTGACCGCGGGCCGGGCGGACGCGGAGTGCCCGACTCCCTCCTCGTGGGCGGCCTCGCCGCCCTCCTCTGCGCAACGCTGCTCATCTGGTCCTCCACCGGACTCGCCGGCCGACTGGCACACGGCTCCTGGCCCACCGCGATCACCTTCGACAACACTCCCGCCGCGCTGCGCCACTTGATCACCAACCCCCAGGACGTGACCGGGGCCTGGCCCGCGACCCCCGCCGAGCAGCTCTCCGGACACGAGCTGTTCTGGACCCTGTTCGCGGTCCAGACCGCCCTGCTCGTCGTCGCCGGGTTCCTCGTGATGGGACTGGTCGCGCGCCTGCGCACCGGCCTCACCCGCGCCGAACGTGCCCACGCCCGCAAGGTCGCCCGCCACCACGGCTCCCACGGCTCCCACAACCGCTACAGCGCCCACGAGGACGAGTACGGCGAACTTCGGCAGCACGGAGGGGGCGGCGTTCCCGGGGGTCGGAACGGGGAGCGGTATGCGGGGGGAGCGGGGGAGCGGCACGGTTTGGAGAAGCCTCTCCGGGGGGCTCCCCCCACCCCCCTCCCCCACCCCCCTCGTGCTGCCGGTACCCCGCTCAGCGAGCTGCCGGAACCTCAGCAGGCGCAAGCCCAAGCACTGGTCGCCGCCGAAGCCGATGCGTCGGACCGGGCACACAGCACACCGTCCACGAGCGGCGCCGTGCCACCCACCGGGCCGAACGGCTCCGGGCCCGGCTCCGGTGCCCCCGTCCACGCCTCCGTACCGTCCGCACGCGGTCCCCTGTTCCTTGGGCCCCCGCAGGACCGCCATCCCGTAGCCGCTCAGGCAGTGCGAGACGCGGAGGGTCCCGCGCTCGTCATCACCTCCGCTCCCGCCCTGTGGGAAGACACCAAGGACGCCCGCGCCAAACTGGGCCCCGTCCTCCTCTACGACCCCCTTCATCTCTGTGACACCCCGGCCCGCCTGCACTGGTCACCGAGCAGCGGCTGCGAGGACCGGGAAACGGCAGCGCAGCGGGCCAGGGCACTACTCGCTCCGACGAGGCCCACCGCGAAGCTGGACGCGGCGGTGGCCGATACCGCCGAGACCCTGATGCGCTGCTTCCTCCACGCCGCCGCGGTCGACGGACGGCAGTTCCGTCACGTCCACCGGTGGGCACAGGGACATCAGGTCCAGGAGGCGGTTCGCGCCCTGCGCACCAACCCCAAGGCTGCGTCCGGCAGTGCGGGCGAACTGGAAGCGGCACTCACCGCACACCCCGAACGACGGGACATGGCACAGGAGCTGACGGCGCGTACTCTCTCCTCCCTCTTCACCGTGAACGTCCGTGAGGCGTGCACACCCAACAGAACTGATGGGCTCGCACTGGATTCCTTCGTGTCCGAAGGGGGCACGATCTATCTGGTGGGCGAGGCGATCGAAGATCCCAAGCTCCGCCCCGGAGCCATGCCCCTCCTCACGGCTCTGGCCTCAAGCGTGGTCGAGCACGGCCGGCGCATGGCCGAACGGTCATCCTCCGGTCGGCTCGACCCACCACTCGCCCTCGTCCTCGACGATGTGGCGGCGGTCGCGCCCCTCCCCCAACTGCCCTCCCTGCTCGCGGCGGGGAAAGAGCGGGGGCTGCCGACATTGGCGCTCCTGCGTTCCCGTGAGCAGGCCCGGGCCCGTTGGCCCGAGGACGAACTTCCCGCCTGATCCGCTGCTCCGGCACCGGCCACTTCGCCGTCGTCATCGGTGCACCTCTCTCCTGGACCGGTTCGCTCCCGTGGACCGTGGTGAGCGGTTCACTCGGAACGCTCGGGCTCGTACCCGGGCAGGAGAAGAGGACCATGGTGGAGGGTCAGGGGACATCACACTGGCGTAGCGACTTCAGCTCGTACTGCGGTACTCCCTGAGCCCCGGAACCGGCCGGTGCGCTGACCCCTCCGGTATCGGTGTCCGTAGTACCCGGGTACGAGGTCCGGGGGAGGTGTTCCACGACCGTGGTGCGATGTGCGGCGGGCCCGCCCCGTACGACGATGGTCAGGTGCGCACGACAAGAACGTACGACACCGTCGACACCACTCGGCCGCCCCCGGTGCACACCCAGGTCATCCACAGGGTGCAGCAGGCCGGTCGCTCCGTCGACCTGCACCGCCCGTACCTCTGGGACGGGTTGGTGACGGGCGCTTGGGTATGCGCCGCCCTCACGGACTACCTCGGCGGCGGATGGCGCACGGTGGCCCTGGAACCCCAGCAGCCCGGCTGGCTGATGCTGTTCCTCACCTTCGGGTTCACGGTGCCGCTGTTCTGGCGCCGGACCCACCCCTTCGCCGTTCTGATGTGCACGACCGTGGTGTCCTTCGCCAACTCCCTCTCGGGGGCCTTCTTCCAGGCGGCCTTCCTCCAACTCCTCGTCCTCTTCCACATCACGCTCCGGCTGCCCTTCCGCATGTTGTGGTGGTCCTTCGCCCTGCTGTCGGCACCGCTGGTCACCGAAGCGCTCCGCTTCTCCCAAGTGAGCTGGTCCCAGTCCGTCGCCCAACCACTGTGGGCGGGCGTCATGGCCGCTCTCCTGGGAACGGTCGTACGCCGTCGCCGCGAACACACCGATGCCCTGGTGGAACGGGCCCGCAGACTGGAGATCGAGCGGGACCAGCAAGCACGTCTGGCCGCCGCCGCGGAACGCACACGCATCGCACGAGAGATGCACGACATCATCGGCCACAACCTGTCCGTGATCACCGGACTCGCCGACGGCGGAGCCTATGCGTCGAAGAAGTCGCCGGAGCGCGCCGGAGAAGCGCTCCAAGCGATCGCGAGCACCAGTCGGCAGGCACTGTCAGAGCTTCGGCGGCTGCTCGACGTACTGCGTGAGGACCCGCCTGCCGCGGCCGGCCCCGAGCTGTCCCCGCAGCCGGCCCTGGCGGACCTCGACGCGCTCGTGGAACGCGTACGCAGCGCTGGGCTGCCCATCCGCACCACCGTCCAGGACACCTCCCGCTCCGTCCCACCCGGCCTCCAACTCACCGTGTACCGGCTGGTCCAAGAGGCCCTCACCAACACCATGAAGCACGCGGGCCCGGGAGCCGCGGCCGAGGTGCGGGTCCGGTACGAGAGCGGACTCGTCAGCATCACCGTCACCGACACCGGCGGCACGCCCGGCGGCGGCCCGTTACCCGGTACCGAACCGTCCGCCGGTCCGCCCGGTCCGCCCGGTCCGTTCGTCCCGCCCGGTACACCGTCCTCCGGTCGAGGGCTGGCGGGCATGCGTGAGCGGACCGCCTTGTACCAGGGGACACTCGACGCCGGTCCCGTCACCGACGAGCAGGGCCACTCCATCGGCTGGCGGGTCCACGCCCTGCTGTCCCTACCCAAGGAAGCCGCGACGTGACCTCCGTTCTGATCGCCGACGACCAGCACTTGCAGCGACTCGGTTTCCGCATGCTGCTGGAGAGTCAGGACGACATCACGGTCGTGGGCGAGGCCGCGGACGGAAGTGAGGCCGTCCGTCTCACCGCGCTGCTGCGCCCCGATGTCGTTCTGATGGACATCCGCATGCCCGGCCTCGACGGAATCGGCGCCACTCGCCGCATCGTCGCCGCCGGCGCACCCACCCGGGTCCTGATCCTCACGACGTTCGACCTGGACGAGTACGCGTACGCGGGGTTGCGGGCGGGTGCCAGTGGATTCCTCGTCAAGGACGCCCTCCCCGAGGAGTTGCTCTCCGGCATACGCGCCGTGGCAACAGGGGACGCGGTGGTCGCACCGAGCCTGACCCGGCGGCTCCTCGACGCATACGTGCAGCACCTCCCCTCCGACGTCGAGCAGGGAGAGGACAAGGTCGACGAGCGCATCGCTTCGCTCACCGAACGGGAGTTGGAAGTCCTGACCGTCATCGGCAGGGGCTGGACGAACCCGGAGATAGCCGCGCGGCTGCATCTGGCCGAGTCCACGGTGAAGTCCCACGTGGGCCGCGTACTCGCGAAGACCGGGGCCAGGGACCGCATCCAGGCCGTGATCCTGGCCTACGACACCAAGCTGGTGCAGCCCTCCTGATCGCATCCACACTCTCGTCGCCTCAAAGAGGGCAACAAAAAAGGAGTGGTTCCCCGACCCTAAGGCCGGGGAACCACTCCTTCTCATTCAAAATTTGTTCGGCGGCGTCCTACTCTCCCACAGGGTCCCCCCTGCAGTACCATCGGCGCTGTGAGGCTTAGCTTCCGGGTTCGGAATGTAACCGGGCGTTTCCCTCACGCTATAACCACCGAAACACTACGAAACACACACCGCACACACCCCAACCACCCAAACCGGGGATCAAAGGATGTGTTGGATGTTCGTGGTTTCAGAACCAACACAGTGGACGCGAGCAACTGAGGACAAGCCCTCGGCCTATTAGTACCAGTCAACTCCACCGGTCACCCGGCTTCCATATCTGGCCTATCAAC